>NZ_JAHPJF010000003.1:0-373205 GCF_020515815.1 Pseudomonas sp. AF03-9
GGGGGCCGTGCCCACTTTAGGCCTGCATGGAGAAAAGATTAGCTAGACAACAATCGGTTCGATAATCGAACACTGAGTCGATTATCGGATTGTTTGGCGCATTCCCCCGACTTAACCTTCAAAGCACTTCGGCGCCACCTCCGCGCCTTTTTTGATCCACACCGGGAGCCCAACCCCATGGCTGAAATGCTCACCCTGACCGACGCGGTAAAGCGCTTCGTGAACGACGGCGATACCGTTGCACTCGAAGGTTTTACCCACCTGATCCCTACGGCAGCGGGTCATGAAATCATTCGTCAGGGCAAGAAAGACCTGACGCTGGTGCGTATGACCCCTGACTTGGTCTACGACCAATTGATCGGTGCCGGTTGCGCCCGCAAGCTGATTTTCTCCTGGGGCGGCAACCCGGGCGTGGGTTCCCTGCACCGCCTGCGCGACGCGGTCGAGAAGCAATGGCCGCAACCGCTGGAGATCGAAGAACACAGCCACGCCGACCTGGCCAATGCCTACGTCGCCGGTGCTTCCGGCCTGCCGTTCGCGGTGCTGCGTGCCTACGCCGGTTCCGACCTGCCCAAGGTCAACCCGCTGATCAAGAGCGTGACGTGCCCGTTCACCGGCGAAGTGCTGGCGGCGGTGCCGTCGGTGCGCCCGGACGTGACCGTGATCCACGCGCAAAAGGCCGACCGCAAGGGCAACGTGCTGCTCTGGGGCATTCTCGGTGTGCAGAAGGAGGCGGCCCTGGCGGCCCAGCGCTGCATCGTCACCGTGGAAGAAATCGTCGATGACCTGAATGCACCGATGAACAGCTGCGTATTGCCGACCTGGGCCCTGACGGCCGTGTGCCATGTACCCGGTGGCGCGCATCCGTCCTACGCCCACGGCTACAACGAGCGCGACAACCGTTTCTACCAGGCGTGGGACCCCATCGCCCGTGACCGCGAGACCTTTACCGCCTGGATCGATGAATACATCCACGGCACTGCCGACTTCAGTGAATTCCAGGCCAAGCTGACCACACAGCAGGAGGCCCAGTAATGGCTTACTCGACCAATGAAATGATGACCGTCGCTGCCGCGCGCCGTCTCCAGAACGGCTCCGTGTGTTTCGTCGGCATCGGCTTGCCGTCCAAGGCTGCCAACCTGGCGCGCCTGACCTCCTCGCCGGACGTGGTGCTGATCTACGAGTCCGGCCCGATTGGCGCCAAGCCGAGCGTGTTGCCGCTGTCCATCGGTGATGGCGAGCTGGCGGAAACCGCCGACACCGTCGTGCCCACGGGTGAGATCTTTCGCTACTGGCTGCAAGGCGGGCGCATCGACGTCGGCTTTCTCGGCGCAGCGCAGGTTGACCGCTTCGGCAACATCAACACCACCGTGGTCGGTGACTACCACCAGCCCAAAGTGCGCCTGCCGGGTGCCGGTGGCGCACCGGAAATTGCCGGCTCGGCCAAGAGCGTGCTGATCATCCTCAAACAATCGGCGCGTTCGTTTGTCGACAAGCTGGACTTCATCACCTCGGTCGGCCACGGCGAGGGCGGCGATTCGCGCAAGCGTCTGGGCCTGCCGGGCGCCGGTCCTGTCGGGATTATTACCGACCTGTGCATCATGGAACCGGAAGCGGGCACCCATGAGTTTGTGGTCACCGCGCTGCACCCCGGCGTGACCCGCGAGCAAGTAGTGGCTGCCACTGGTTGGGCAATTCGGTTTGCCGACCAGGTCAGCACCACCGCCGCACCGACCGACCTGGAACTGAGCGCCCTGCGTGACCTCGAAGCGCGCACGGCGGCCGCCCACGGCCAAGCGCCTGGAGAAGCCTGATGCGTGACGTATTTATCTGTGACGCGATCCGCACGCCCATCGGCCGGTTCGGCGGTGGCCTGGCCACGGTACGCGCCGATGACCTGGCGGCGTTGCCGATCAAGGCGCTGATCGAGCGCAACCCGTCGGTGGATTGGAATGCCGTCGACGAAGTATTTCTCGGCTGCGCCAACCAGGCCGGTGAAGACAACCGCAACGTCGCGCGCATGGCGCTGTTGCTCGCGGGCCTGCCGGAGAGTATTCCCGGCGTGACCCTCAACCGATTGTGCGCCTCGGGCATGGACGCCATCGGCACCGCGTTCCGTGCGATCGCCAGTGGCGAAATGGAGCTGGCGATTGCCGGCGGCGTCGAGTCGATGTCCCGGGCGCCGTTCGTGATGGGCAAGGCCGACGCGGCGTTCTCACGCACGATGAAACTGGAAGACACCACCATCGGCTGGCGTTTTATCAACCCGCTGATGAAGGCCCAGTACGGCGTGGATGCGATGCCGCAGACCGCCGACAACGTTGCCGATGACTACCAGGTTTCCCGCGTCGACCAGGACGCCTTCGCCCTGCGCAGCCAGCAACGCACCGCCGCCGCACAAGCCGCCGGGTTCTTCGCCGAAGAAATCGTGCCGGTACGGGTCGCCCATAAAAAAGGCGAGACGCTGGTAGAACACGATGAGCATCCACGGGACACCACCCTGGAAGCCCTGGCCAAGCTCAAACCCGTGAACGGCCCGGACAAAACCGTCACCGCCGGCAATGCTTCCGGTGTGAATGACGGTGCCGCCGCCTTGATCCTGGCCAGCGCCGAGGCCGTGCAAAAACACGGCCTGACTGCCCGCGCCCGCGTCCTGGGCATGGCCAGCGCCGGTGTCGCGCCGCGTGTAATGGGGATCGGCCCGGTGCCAGCGGTACGCAAGTTAGTGGCGCGCCTCGGTTTGGCGGTCACCGACTTTGATGTCATCGAACTCAACGAAGCTTTCGCCAGCCAAGGCTTGGCGGTACTGCGTGAACTGGGCATTGCCGACGATGCGCCGCAGGTCAACCCGAATGGCGGCGCCATCGCCCTCGGCCATCCCCTGGGCATGAGCGGCGCGCGCCTGGTACTGACGGCTTTGCATCAATTGGAAAAAACCGGCGGCCGCAAAGGCCTGGCGACCATGTGCGTGGGCGTCGGCCAAGGCTTGGCCCTGGCGATTGAACGCATCTAATAAAAGAGGACTGCACCATGAGTGACAAGCCTGGATACCGGCGCCCGCAAGCGGGCACTCAACCTGATTACCTGCACCCGGCCTACCAGTCGACGAACGTCCGTTCGCCGTCCCAGCCGTTGGTGTTTCTGCCCCATTCCTTGTCGGAAATCACCGGCCCGACCATCGGCGCCGAGCGGATCAACGCGAAGGACAACGACCTGACCGCCCAACATGACGGCGAGCCCCAGGGCGAACGCATCATCATTCACGGCCGCGTGCTCGACGAAAACGGCCTGCCTGTGCCGGGCATTCTGGTGGAAATCTGGCAGGCCAACGCCGCCGGGCGCTACAACCATAAGCGCGACCTGCATGACGCGCCGCTGGACCCGAATTTCACCGGCACCGGCCGTACCGTCACCGATGCCGATGGCTGGTATCAGTTCCAGACCATCAAGCCCGGCGCCTACCCGTGGGGCAACCACCACAACGCGTGGCGCCCGGCGCATATCCACTTTTCGCTGTTCGGTCCCAGCGTGCTGACGCGCCTGGTCACGCAGATGTACTTCCCCGGCGACCCGCTGCTGGAATACGACCCGATCTACAACTGCGTGCCGGACACCCGCGCCAAGGAACGCTTGATCGCCCGTTTCGACCTGGAAAAAACCATTCCTTCCTATGCCCTCGGCTACCGCTGGGACATCGTCCTGCGCGGCCGCGACGCCACGCCGATGGAGAAATGAGATGACACTCAACGCGACCACGTCCCACACCGTCGGGCCGTATTACCACATCGGCCTGACCTGGCTGAACCGCGAAGACCTGACCACCGCCGCCACCCTCGGCGAACGCGTGGCAATCAGCGGGCAAGTGCTGGACGGCAACGGTGAAGTCGTCAACGACGCTATGTTGGAAGTCTGGCAGGCCAACGCCGCCGGCAAGTACGACCACCCGGAAGACGAGCAGGACAAGGCCGTCGACCCGAACTTCGAAGGCTTCGGCCGCGTACCCGTGGATGGGGAAGGGCGGTTTCGCTTTACCACCATCAAACCGGGCGCAGTGCCGGGGCTCAAGGGCACGACCCAGGCGCCGCACCTGGTGGTGCTGGTGTTTGCGCGGGGCCTGGTGAAGCACTTGCTTACGCGGATCTACTTTGAGGGCGAGCCAATGAATGGGGATGACCCGTTGTTGGCGTGTGTACCTGCTGAGCGGCGTGAGACTTTGATTGCCAAGCAGGATGCGGAGGGTGTGCATCAGTGGAATGTGATTTTGCAGGGGACCGACAAGGAGACGGTGTTCTTCGATTATTGAAGTGGTCTTGAGGGCCTCATCGCAGGCAAGCCAGCTCCCACATCTTGATGTGTGAACACCGTCAAAGGTGGGAGCTGGCTTGCCTGCGATAGGGCCGGTTCGGCCACCCCACCTCTAAAGGTCTTGTTGTGGAACGAGCTTGTTGCAAAGTATGTCTAGGCTATAACCGTTCCCACTGAGTGAAAAATCATGACAACAACCACCAGTCACTACACCGGAGAAGAACGCAGCAAACGGATTTTTGCGATTGTCGGTGCTTCCTCCGGCAACCTCGTCGAATGGTTCGACTTCTACGTCTACGCCTTCTGCGCCATCTACTTTGCCCCGGCCTTCTTCCCTTCGGACAACCCCACGGTGCAACTGGTCAACACCGCTGGCGTGTTTGCTGCCGGCTTCCTGATGCGCCCCATCGGCGGCTGGCTGTTCGGTCGCGTGGCCGACAAACACGGGCGCAAGAACTCGATGATGATCTCGGTGCTGATGATGTGCGCCGGCTCCCTGGTCATCGCGTTTTTGCCCACCTACAACGACATCGGCGTGTGGGCGCCGATCCTTCTGTTGATCGCGCGGCTGTTCCAGGGTTTGTCCGTGGGCGGCGAGTACGGCACCACCGCGACCTACATGAGTGAAGTCGCGCTCAAGGGCCAGCGCGGGTTCTTTGCCTCCTTCCAATACGTGACCCTGATCGGCGGTCAACTGCTGGCGGTGCTGGTGGTGGTGATCCTGCAACAGATCCTCACTGAGGAAGAGTTGCGTGCCTGGGGCTGGCGGATTCCGTTTGTGATCGGCGCCGTTGCGGCGGTGATCTCGTTGCTGCTGCGCCGCACCTTGAAAGAAACCACCAGCAAGGAAATGCGCGAAGACAAGGACGCCGGCAGCATTGCCGCCTTGTTTCGCGACCATAAGGCGGCGTTTATCACGGTGCTGGGCTACACCGCTGGCGGCTCGCTGATTTTCTATACCTTCACCACCTACATGCAGAAGTACCTGGTGAACACGGTCGGCATGCACGCCAAGACGTCGAGCTACATCATGACCGGCGCGCTGTTCCTGTATATGTGCATGCAGCCGGTGTTTGGCATGCTGGCAGACAGGATCGGCCGCCGTAACTCGATGCTCTGGTTTGCCGGCCTTGGCACCTTGTTCACCGTGCCGATCCTGCTCACCCTGAAAACCGTCAGCAGCCCGTTCCTGGCCTTTGTGCTGATCACCCTGGCGCTGGCGATCGTCAGCTTCTACACCTCCATCAGCGGTCTGGTCAAAGCGGAAATGTTCCCGCCCCAGGTGCGTGCGTTGGGCGTAGGCCTGGCGTATGCGGTGGCCAATGCGATCTTTGGCGGCTCGGCGGAATTCGTCGCGCTGAGCCTCAAATCCATCGGCATGGAAAACAGCTTTTATTGGTACGTCACGGCGATGATGGCAATCGCTTTCCTGTTCAGCTTGCGCTTGCCGAAACAGGCGGCGTATCTGCACCACGATCTGTAAGGGACGGGTTATGACATTGCGCACGAGCAATCAACTGTTCGACGCTTACTTCACGGCGAGCAGCATGGCCGAGGTGTTCTGCGACAGAGGACGCTTGCAGGGCATGCTGGATTTCGAGGCTGCGTTGGCCCGGGCCGAGGCGAAGGTCGGGTTGATCCCGCAGGCCGCCGTTGCGCCGATTGCCCAGGCGTGCCTGGCCTCGCTGTACGACGTCGATGCCCTCGGCGTGGCGATTGCCACGGCGGGCAACTCGGCGATTCCGCTGGTGAAGGCCCTGGGTAAGTTGATCGCCAGTGAAGACGCCGGTGCCGAGCGTTATGTACACCTGGGCGCCACCAGCCAGGATGTGATGGACAGCGGCCTGGTGCTGCAACTGCGCCAGGCGCTGACGCTGATCGAAACGGACCTGGCGCGCCTGGGCGATATTCTGGCCGCCCAGGCCCAGCGCTATGCCGACGTGCCACTGGCCGGGCGCACCTGGTTGCAGCATGCGACGCCGGTCACGCTGGGGATGAAAATCGCCGGTTGGCTGGGGGCGGTGACCCGTAGCCGGCAACGCCTGGCCGAATTGAAACCGCGTTTGCTGGTGCTGCAGTTTGGTGGCGCCTCCGGCACGTTGGCGGCGCTTGGCGAGCAGGCACTGCCGGTGGCACAAGCCCTGGCCGATGAGTTGCAACTGAGCCTGCCCGAACAACCCTGGCACACCCAGCGCGATCGCCTGGTGGAGTTTGCCAGCGTGCTGGGCCTGATCGCCGGCAGCCTGGGCAAACTGGGGCGCGACTTCAGCCTGTTGATGCAGACCGAAGCGGCCGAGGTGTTCGAGCCCTCCGCGCCGGGCAAAGGTGGCTCGTCCACCATGCCGCACAAACGCAACCCGGTGGGCGCTGCCGTGCTGATCAGCGCCGCCACCCGTGTGCCCGGGCTGGTGGCGACGATGTTCAGCGCCATGCCTCAGGAACACGAGCGCAGCCTGGGCCTGTGGCATGCCGAATGGGAAACCCTGCCGGAGATCTGCCGGCTGGTGTCCGGCGCGCTGCAACAGGCGTTGCTGGTGAGTGAAGGTTTGGAGGTCGATCCTGAGCGCATGACGCAAAACCTCGATCTGACCCAAGGCCTGGTGTTGGCCGAAGCCGTGAGCATCGTGCTCGCCCAGCGCCTGGGCCGTGAGACCGCACACCATCTGCTGGAGCACTGCTGCAAACGCGCGGTCGCCGAAGGGCGGCACTTGCGTGCGGTGCTAGCGGACGAACCCCAGGTCACCGCCGAACTGTCAGCGGCCGAACTCGACCGCCTGCTCGACCCTGCCCATTACCTGGGGCTGGCCCACACGTGGGTCAGCCGCGCCGTAACCGAACATTTCTCTTGAGGAGACCACCGTGGCCTTTGTACAACTCGCCGATGGCGAACTGCATTACCAACTGGACGGCCCCGTGGGCGCGCCGGTCTTGGTGTTGTCCAACTCCCTGGGGACTGACCTGCACATGTGGGACATCCAGATCCCGGCGTTCACCGAGCATTTTCGTGTGCTGCGCTTTGATACCCGTGGCCATGGCAAATCCCTGGTCACGCCAGGGCCCTATAGCATCGAGCAACTGGGCCGCGACGTGATCGCGCTGTTGGATGCGCTGGATATCCAACGCGCGCATTTCTGTGGCTTGTCCATGGGCGGCTTGATTGGCCAGTGGCTGGGCATCCATGCGGGGGAGCGCCTGCATCGCCTGGTGCTGTGCAACACCGCTGCCAAGATCGGCACGCCGCAGATCTGGAACCCGCGTATCGAGATGGTCCTGCGCGACGGCACGGCGGCAATGGTCGCCCTGCGTGATGCGTCGATTGCGCGCTGGTTCACTGCCGACTTTGCGGCGGCCAACCCGCACCAGGCCAAGCAGATCACCGACATGCTGGCCGCCACATCCCCCGAAGGTTATGCCGCCAACTGCGCCGCCGTGCGCGATGCGGATTTTCGCGAGCAACTGGCGTTGATCAAGGCCCCGACCCTGGTGATTGCCGGTACCGACGACGCTGTTACGCCACCAGAGGGCAGCCGCTTTATCCAGAACCATGTGCAGGGTGCCGAATACGCCGAGTTCTATGCGGCGCACCTGTCCAATGTGCAGGCCGGCGCAGCGTTCAGCGACCGGGTTGTCGAATTTTTGCTGGCCCACTGAGGAGTCTTTTGTGGACGAGAAACAACGTTACGCCGACGGCCTGCAAGTGCGCCGCGAAGTGCTGGGCGACGCCCATGTCGATCGCAGCCTCAATGCCTTGACCGAGTTCAACAGCGAGTTCCAGGACATGATCACCCGCCACGCCTGGGGTGACATCTGGACCCGTCCGGGCCTGCCTCGGCACACCCGCAGCCTGATCACCATTGCGATGCTGATCGGCATGAACCGCAATGACGAGTTGAAGCTGCACCTGCGTGCAGCTGCCAGCAATGGCGTGAGCCGTGCCGAGATCAAGGAAGTGCTGATGCAGAGCGCGATCTACTGCGGGATACCGGCGGCGAATGCGACGTTCCACTTGGCGGAGTCGGTGTGGGATGAACTGGGCGTGGAATCCCGTCAACCCTCCTGAACCTGAAACACAGTAAAAAGTGTGGGAGCGGGCTTGCTCGCGAATGCGGTGGATCAGCCAATACATCTGGTACTGACAGACCGCATTCGCGAGCAAGCCCGCTCCCACATTGATTTTTGTGTGTCAGTGGGAATCCGCGTCCCACACCCAATTCCACACGCCCGGCAGGTGCACCGGTTCGCTCACATCCTTCACCGTGCGGGCCAGCGCGGCGCGTTCGAGCTGGGCCGTATCGGTGTAGAAGGGCTCAGCGGCAGTCCTCACGCCGTTGATCCGTGCGCTGTCCAGCAAGATCTGCAAGTACTCCTGCATATGCCGCGCGGTATAGCGGTTGATGTCATGAAACGTCACCACCACTGGAATCACCCCGTCCACCGTCGGCAATTCACCCAGGGCGATGCGCTCGCGCACCACCGACAGTTGGCGATACAAATTCGCGCGGCGCCGCGGGCTGCCGTTGAAACCCCAGATCTTGCCGTCGTTGGCGCTCAAGTCGGTGAGCAGCACGTGCATGCCATGACGCTGATAGGCGGCGAAGGTGCGGCGGTCGTAGTTCCAGAACGGTGGACGTACCAGCAGGGGCGGGCGGCCTGTGATCGAAGCGATGTCGGCCGCGCCTTGGGTTAGGGTGCTTTCCAGTTCGGTATCGTTCAGCCAGCGATGGTTGGTGTGGAACGTTGTGGCCGTGTGGAAGGCCAGGACATGCCCGCCGGCGTACTCGCGCTCCATGGTCTTGCGCCCGCGGGAGCTGCCGCCGGAGCGTGAGGATTCGGTCTGCAGGAAGAACACCGCCTTGATCCCCGGTAACACCGGGTTGTGCGCCAGGTCGTTGATCACCGTACGGCTCGGGTTGTTGTAGCCCGAGGCGCTGGGGCCGTCATCGAAGGTCAGCAGGAAGCGGATCGGCGCCATGCTCTGCAGGCGTTGCTCGGTCTGCGGCGTGAGGGCAATGGGTGCGCCGATGCAGCCGCTGAGGCTCAGGGCCAGGGCTAGCAGGGCGCACGCTAAAGCAAAGGATTTCATGGTGTGCACGGGCTCGAATAAAAAGCCGCTGCTGATTCAGCTCAGCAGCGGCAGGCGCGCACCATACAGCAAGGTCGATGACGGTTTACAGCAGACTGATCGGGTAACTGACGATCAACCGGTTTTCATCGAACTCGTTGTTGCTGTAGTCGCGGCGCATGCTGGAGTTGCGCAGGCGCACATTGAGGTTTTTGGCCACACCGCTTTGCACGGTATAGCCCACTTCGGTTTCGCGGCCCCACTCCTTGCCGTCAGTGATGGTGCCGGTGTGCACGTTGCTGCCACTGATGTAGCGGTTCATCAGGGTCAGGCCCGGCACGCCGAGGGCGGCGAAGTTGTAGTCGTGGCGCACTTGCCAGGATTTTTCCTGGGCGTTGTCGTAGCTGGAGTTGTAGCTGTCGTTGGCCAGGGTGCCGCCGCTGGTGCCGTTGACGCGCATCCAGGCGTTGTTGCCGGTGAGTTTCTGCAGGCCGACGTAGAAGGTGTTGCCGCCGTATTTGGCCGAGAACAGGCCGGACCAGGTCTTGTTGTCGAGGCTGCCGGCGCGGGCGCTGCCGTCGTCCTTGCCGTAGAAGAAGCCAAGGTTGGCGCCCAGGGTCCAGTCGCCCAGGGGTTGGCTGTGGATCAGGTTGACGTATTGCTGGCGGTAGATGTCCTTGAGCTGGGCGTTCCAGAGGCCGACCTGGGTGCGCTTGTCGTTGAACGCATATTCACCGCCCTGGAAGTTGAAACGGTCGGACGTGAAGGCGGTTTTACCGACCATCGACATGTCGTTCATGCTGCTGTCGTCACGCGGGCTGTTGGCGCGGAACTGGCCGCCATACAGGGTCAGGCCGTCGATTTCCTTGGAGGTGATCTGCCCGCCGCGCAAGGTTTGCGGCAGGGAGCGGCCATCGTCTGCGCGCAGGATCGGCAGTACCGGCATCCATTCGCCGACCTTCAGCTCGGTCTTCGAGATCCGCGCCTTGAACGCCACGCCCAGGCGCCCGAACTCGTCCGCCGGGCGGCCATCGTGGTCCAGTGGCAACAACTGGGTGCCGCCGGTGCCGCGCCCACCATCGAGCTTCAACGAATACATGCCCAGCACATCCACCCCGAAACCCACCGTGCCCTGGGTGAAGCCGGACTTGGCGTCGAGGATGAAACTCTGCGTCCACTCCTGCGCGCCGCCCTGGGTCTTGGTCGGGTTGGTGTAATTGCGGTTGAAGAAGAAATTGCGCAGGTTGAGGTTGGCGCTGGCGTCTTCCAGGAAGCCGTGCTCTTCGGCGACGACGGGCAAGGCAAGGCTGGTGACGGCGGCAGCCAGCAACAGCTGGCGAGGGTGGAACGTGCTCATGGCGTTGAACCTATTGTTATTGGAGGTGTGCAGGTGCGGGCCATGGTGCGGGGCGGTGTGCAGGCGGTTCAATCGGGGGGAGGCGGGTTGTGGGCGGTGATCGCACGCAAGTTGCCGGGCAGTGGCGCCCGGCGTTTATGCGCCTAGAGCACGTGCATCAGGCTGGTCCAGGGGATCTCGGGCAAATAGCGCTGGCACAGCAGCGTAGCGGGCACCATCACCGCCAGGAATGCCACCTGCAACGGACTCCAGTGGGCCCAGTGCAGGCCGCTGATCCACGGGTAAAGCTGCTCGAAGTTCTCGCTGGGTTGGCCGATGCGCCTGCGGTGAAGCAGGTGGATCAGGATCATTCCCAGGTAGCCCAGCATGCCCATCACCCCCAGCAGCAGGCCAAACATCCACAACATGCCCAATTGCGGGATGCCGTGGCGCAATACCAGCCACTGCTGATGCGGGTTGAACCGTTCGGGCAGCAGGCGCTCTGTCAGCCACAGGTCGGGGATGATCAAGCGAGAGGTCAGGGCGGCCCATAGCTGTGTGGAACGGATAGCGATGAACGCTGGAATGAGCGTCAGCAGCACCACCATCACCGCTTCGGTGATCATCTCCGATTTGGTCTCGGGCGCGACGGCCAGTGCCGCGGCCAGGGCCAAACCGCCCCACACCCTTATCCAGCTGCGATGGGACACCGGGCGTGGCAGGAATTTACGCCAGAAAAACACGTCGGCCTGGGGCAGGCGTTCCAACAACTGCGGGTAACGCCAGTTGAGGGTTTGGGCCAGCTGTTGGCAGGCGTGCCAGTCGTTGTCGCTGAACTGCGCCGTCATCCAGTTTTGCTGGGTCTTGGACATCGGCGTCAGCAGCAGGCGCGCCGCCATGGCATCGGCGGATTTCCAGGTGCGGTCCTCGGCCTTGGCCTGCAAGTGTTCGAAAAAGCTCTCCTGTTCACAGCGCGTGACCAGTTCGCGCCACATCCAGGCCGGTTCCGGGAACACGCCGGCCTGGTCGTCCCAGCCGAACGCCTGGCACACGCGCTCGAACAGCGGCACGCTCCAGGTGGTGTCATGCAGCAGGTGCAGGACGATGCGTTGCCACTGTTGTTGCAGGTCGAACACCCGCAGCCAGGGTTGGCTGGTCACTTGCGTGAGTTGGGTGATGAACTCGCGTTCGGCCTTCTGCTCCAGCAGCTCCTGCAAGGTGCGCCGGTAATCCTGCAACAACTCGCCGCTCAGCGCGTCGTGCTGCCACGGGGTCATGGCCACCTGTTGCCAGGGTGTCAGCCATTCAAGATGCTGCACCGCCCAACGGGTAATCGCGGCGCGCTCGCCTGGGCTTTCGAAGCAGTGGCGCAACAGGCCGGCCTGGAACGCCTCGGTGCAGCCCTGTTGTTGGGCCTGGGCCCAGCGTTCGTCCAGGTTGTGCAGGGTGAGGCCGTTGATCAGCGCCTGGGCCGGGTCGGGTCGGGGCGTTGCAAGCGGGGCAGGAGGGCGGGCGTTGACGTCCATCAGTTCGGCGAGGTCGTTGACGTTGCCGTAGGCCGATTCGGCCACGGCGGCCGGTACGGTCTCGGCCTCTTCTTCCCAGTCTGCCCGCCAGCGTGCGTAGGCCAGGGCTTCTTCGTAGGCTTCGCGCAGGCGCTGGAAGCCTTCGGCGTCATCGTCCGGGCGGCAGTTTTTGAGCAGCCGCGCATAGGTGCGTTTGATGCTGCGTTCGTCGCTCTCTTGCGGCAGTTGCAGTACGGTCCAACAATCCATGTGGTTGTTCCCTTAGCGCCAGAACCCGTTGTCGAGCTGCTCAAGTTGACGGGTCAGTTCGCTGCGGGCCTCGCGGATGCGGCGTTCGTCCTGGGTGTCGAGCACCTGCTGGAACTGCGCGGCCCAATGGCCGAGTTGTTCGCGCAGCTCGCCGAGGTTTTCCTGGTAAAGGCGTTCGAGGCGGGCGCTGAGTACGGTGTTGACCTGCTGGTCGCGCGGGTGGACCTTGAGCAGCGCCAAGGCTTGCAGGCGTTGCTGGATCTCGTCCGGGCTCAACACGCCAGGGTTGTTCTCGATCACCAGCGAGTGCTGCTCGCCGGTCAGCGGGATCTTCACCTGGGCTTCGAGCAGGCCGTTGTTGTCGTAGGTGAAGCGCACGTCCAGGGACACTTCACCGGCTTTGCGCTTGGGCACGGCAATGTCCAGTTGGCCCAGTTCGATGTTGTCTTTGACCAGCCGGCTTTCGCCCTGGTAGATCTTCAGCAGCACCTGGCTCTGGTTGTCGTGCAGGGTCACGACGGTCTTGACCCGGCTCACCGGCACGCTGCTGTTGCGTTCGATCAGCGGCAGGTAGTGGCCGCTTTCGATATGGCCACCGTATTGGTGCGAGGTTTCGATGCCGAGGGTGTAGGGGCAGACGTCGGTCAGCACCACTTCTTCCAGCGCCGCCGAACGTGCCTTGAGTGCCGCCTGGATCGCGGCGCCGTGGGCGACCACCTGGTCCGGGTCGAGGCTGATGGAGGGGAAGCGCCCGAACAAACCGGCGGCGAGTTTACGCACCAGCGGCATGCGCGTGGTGCCGCCCACCAGCAGGATTTCATCGAGGTCGCCCACGCGGATCCGCGCATCGCGCAGGGCCCGTTCGATTGGCGCCCGCAGGCGTTCGAGCAGCGGCGTGTAGAGCTTGGCGAGCTCCTGCTGGGTGATGGTTTTGACCCATTGGCGGCCGTCGACGCGCAGGGCGAACTCGGCGCTGTCGTCCTGGCCCAGGGCTTTGCGCACGCGCTCGGCTTCGCGGCGCAGGGCGTGCAACACGCTGCTGGTGGGCGGGAAGTCGGCGGCGTTGCGCTGGCTGTCGACGAAGTGTTCGAGCAGCAGGGTGTCGAAGTCTTCGCCGCCGAGGAAGTTGTCGCCGGCGCTGGCGCGCACTTCCATGACCCCGTCGAACAGCTCGATGATCGACACATCGAAGGTGCCGCCGCCGAGGTCGAAGACCAGGAACGAGGTTTCCTTGTCGCGCTGGTGCAGGCCGTAGGCGAGGGCCGCGGCAGTCGGTTCGTTGATCAGTTTGTCGACGTTGAGCCCGGCCAGTTCACCGGCGATACGCGTGGCTTTGCGCTGGCCGTCGCTGAAATACGCGGGCACGCTGATCACGGCGTCGGTGACGGTGTGGCCGTAGGTGCGTTCGATGTCTTCCTTGAGGCTTTTGAGCACCAGTGCCGAGAGTTCTTCGGGACGGAACGAACGGTCGCCCAGGCGCACTTCGGTGGCGCTGCCCATGTAGCGCTTGAACAGCGAGGTCGTCAGGTGCGGGTGGGTGTGCAGGCGTTCCTTGGCGGCCTGGCCTACCAGGATGCGGCCTTGGTCATCCAGGCCGACCACGCTTGGGGTCAGCAACTCGCCAAGGGCGTTGGGCACCATTTCGGCGGCATCACCGCGCCAGACAGCGGCGAGACTGTTGGTGGTCCCCAGGTCGATTCCTACGATCATTACGACAAGCTCCCTCTGTGGTCTGTAAGAATCTGTGACCAATTTTATCCTGAAAGGTTAAGCGAAATGCAAGGCGGCGGGTTTAGGGGGGGCTGATGGGGTTTGACCAAGCGCCGCTAGACCAATGTGGGCGCTGGCTTGCCTGCGATGCAGGCACCTCGGTGTGTCAGTTGCACCGCGGCGATGCTATCGCAGGCAAGCCAGCTCCCACAAAAGCGAGGCTCCACAAGCCAGCGCCTACATGCGCCACATTCAGGGCATAAAAAAACCGCTTCCGGTGAGGGAAGCGGTTTGTTCACAGCGGTGCGATCAGAACAGCTTCAGCGCCGGTGCTTCTTCTTTCAACGCCTCGTTTTTCGCAGTCTGCGCATTCCAGCCACCGCCGAGGGCCTTGTACAGGTTGACCTCGCTGGTGAGCTGCGCCAGGCGGTCGGTGATCAGCGATTGCTGGGCACTGAACAGTTGGCGCTGGGCGTCGAGGAAGGTCAGGTTGCTGTCGACACCAATGCGGTAGCGACGCTCGGCCAGGCGGTAGTAGTCCTGGTTGGCGGCGACGAAACCACGCTGGGCCTCCAGTTGCCGCTTGTAGGTCTCACGTGCGGCGAGGCCGTCGGAGACCTCCTGGAAGCCGGTCTGGATCGCCTTCTCGTAGGTCGCCACGTTGATCTCTTTCTGGATCTTCGCGTAGTCCAGGCTTGCGCGCAGGCTGCCAGCGTTGAAGATCGGGATGTTGATCTGCGGGGCGAACGACCAGGTGCCCGAGCCGCCCTTGAACAGGCCGCCCAAGTCCGGGCTCAGGGTGCCGGCGTTGGCCGTCAGGCTGATGCTCGGGAAGAACGCCGCACGGGCCGCGCCGATGTTGGCGTTGGCAGCCTTGAGGTTGTACTCGGCTTGCAGGATGTCGGGACGCCGTTGCAGCAGGTCCGACGGCAAGCCAGCCGGTACGTCGCTGAGCAGGTCATCCGACAGCGGCTTGCTGACCAGATTCGCCGGCAGGCCCGTGCCCAGCAGCAGGGTCAGGCTGTTTTCGTCCTGGGCCACCTGGCGGGTGTAACGCGCCAGGGCAACCCGGGCGTTTTCCACCGAGGTGCGCGCCTGGCTGAGGTCGAGGGCCGAGGCCACACCGACTTCGTTGCTGCGCGAGGTCAGCTTGAAGCTCTGCTCGTAGGCACCGAGGGTGTCCTGGGTCAGCTTGAGCAGCTCTTTATCAGCCTGCCAGGTCACGTAGGCCGTGGCCACGTTGGCGACCAGGCTGATCTGCGTGCTGCGGCGGGCTTCTTCGGTGGCGAAGTACTTCTGCAGGGCTTCCTCGCTCAGGCTGCGCACACGGCCGAACAGGTCCAGCTCGTAGGCGCTGATCCCGAGGGTGGCCGAGTACGAGCTGTTGATGCTCGACTCGCCGGTTTGCGAGGCACGTGCCGGTACGCGCTGGCGGCTGCCGCTGCCCGTGGCCGAGACGGCCGGGAACAGGTCGGCACGCTGGATGCGGTACTGCGCGGCGTAGGCGTCGATGTTCAGGGCCGCGACACGCAGGTCGCGGTTGTTCTCCAGGGCAACCTGGATCAGCTGTTGCAGGGCAGGGTCATGGAAAAACTGCTTCCAGCCCTGTTCGGCAGCGGCCTGGCTCGGCGCCTGGGCCGACGAATACGCCGGCACCTGCGGGAACTGTGCGGCTACCGGCGCTTCGGGGCGCTGATAGTCAGGTATCAGCGAGCAGCCACTGAGCACGAATGCCGTGACAGCTAAGGAAAGGAGCGACTTGCTCATTGGCCAGCCTCTTTATGGATGTCAGTAGGTTCAGTCTTTTTACGCTCGCCCGCGGCGGACACGGTTGCGAAGAACAGCGGTACCCAGAAGATCGCCAGAACAGTCGCGGTGATCATGCCGCCGATCACGCCTGTACCAATCGCGTGCTGGCTGCCCGAGCCGGCGCCCGAGGAGATCGCCAGCGGCAATACGCCAAGGATGAACGCCATGGAGGTCATGATGATCGGCCGCAGACGCATGCGAGACGCCTCGATGGCAGCCTCGACAATGCCTTTGCCCTGCTCGTGCAACTCTTTGGCGAACTCGACGATCAGGATGGCGTTTTTCGCCGCCAGGCCCACCGTCACCAACAAGCCCACCTGGAAGAACACGTCGTTGGACAAGCCGCGCATGCTCGTGGCGATCAACGCACCGACTACACCCAGCGGTACGACCAGCACCACCGCAATCGGGATCGACCAGCTTTCGTACAGTGCCGCGAGGCAGAGGAAGACCACCAGCAGCGACAGTGCGTACAGCGCCGGCGCCTGGGAGCCGGACAGACGCTCTTCGTACGACAGACCGGTCCACGCGTAGCCGACACCCGCCGGCAATTGCTTGGCGATGCGCTCGACTTCAGCCATGGCATCGCCGGTGCTGTAGCCCGGTGCCGGGGTCCCGAGGATTTCCATCGCCGCTACACCGTTGTAGCGCGAGAGTTTCGGCGAACCGTAGATCCACTTGCCCGAGGAAATGGCCGACATCGGCACCATCTTCCCGGAGTCACTGCGCACGAACCATTTGTCCAGGTCTTCAGGCGACATCCGGCCAGCGGCCTCGCCCTGCACGTACACCTTCTTCACCCGACCACGGTCGATGAAGTCGTTGACGTAGCTGCCACCCAGGGCAATCGCCAGGGTCTGGTTGATGCTCGACAGCGTGATGCCCTGGGCACTGGCCTTCTCGTCGTCAACGGTCAGCTCGTACTGCGGCTCATCGTTCACGCCGTTGGGACGCACGCCAGCAAGGATCTTGCTCTGCGCTGCCATGCCAAGGAACTGGTTGCGCGCTTCCATCAGCTTTTCGTGGCCAACGCCGCCCTGGTCTTGCAGGAACACGTCGAAACCGGTGGCGTTACCCAATTCGAGTACCGAAGGCGGCACGATGGCGAACACCATGGCGTCCTTGAAGGCGCCGAAGAAGTAGCCCTGGGCACGTTTGGCCACTTCGAATACCGACGTCGAAGCATCACGCTCATCCCACGGCTTGAGCATCACGAACGCGAGGCCCGAGCTCTGGCCACGGCCGGCGAAGTTGAAGCCGTTTACGGTAAATACCGATTTGACGGCTTTGCCTTCGCCTGGCTCGCCTTCCTTGTCGTGCAGCAGGAAGGCGCGCATGTCGTCGATGACTTTCTGCGTGCGTTCAGCCGACGAGCCGACCGGGGTCTGCACCTGGGCGAAAATCACGCCCTGGTCTTCTTCCGGGAGGAATGCGCTTGGAATGCGGGTGAACAACCAGACCATGCCGAGGACGATGACCAGGTACACGAAAAACGCCGGGAATTTGTGCTTGATCATGTTGCCCACGCCGCGCTCGTAGCTCAGTACGCCACGGTCGAAGGTGCGGTTGAACCAGCCGAAGAAACCACGCTTGGGTTGGCCGTGCTTTTCCGGGTCGATCGGCTTGAGCATGGTGGCGCACAAGGCCGGGGTGAAGATCAGGGCAACCAGTACCGACAACGCCATCGCCGAAACGATAGTGATGGAGAACTGTTTGTAGATCACACCTGTGGAGCCGCCGAAGAACGCCATCGGCAGCAGTACCGCCGAGAGTACCAGGGCAATACCCACCAGGGCGCCCTGGATCTGGCCCATGGACTTGACCGTCGCTTCTTTAGGCGACAAGTGTTCCTCGGCCATCACCCGCTCGACGTTCTCCACCACGACGATGGCGTCGTCCACCAGCAAGCCGATGGCCAGGATCATGCCGAACATGGTCAGGGTGTTGATGGTGAAGCCGAACGCCGCGAGGATGCCGAACGTACCCAGCAATACCACCGGTACGGTCATGGTGGTGATGATGGTGGCGCGGAAGTTCTGCAGGAACAGGAACATCACCAGGAACACCAGCACGATCGCTTCGACCAGGGTGTGAACGACACCGGAGATCGATTCGGTCACAACCGGGGTGGTGTCATACGGCACCACCGCCTTCATGCCTGGCGGGAAGAACGGTTCCAGGGACGCAACCGTGGCGCGGATGGCCTTGGCGGTGTCCAGGGCGTTGGCACCCGAGGCGAGCTTGATCGCCATACCGGACGCCGGCTTGCCGTTGAACTGTGCACTGATGCTGTAGTTCTGGCCGCCCAGTTCGATACGCGCAACGTCGCGCAGGCGAACCTGCGAGCCATCGGCATTGACCTTCATCAGGATCTTGCCGAACTCTTCGGCGGTTTGCAGGCGGGTCTTGCCGATGATGGTTGCGTTCAGCTGGGTGCCGGGCAGGGCAGGCAGGCCGCCCAGTTGGCCGGTGGCCACCTGTACGTTCTGCGCGGCGATGGCGCTGCTGACGTCTACCGGGGTCAGCTGGTAGTTGTTCAGCTTGGCCGGGTCGAGCCAGATACGCATGGCGTACTGCGAACCGAAGACCTGGAAGTCACCGACACCCGCCGTCCGGGAAATCGGGTCCTGGATGTTGGACACGATGTAGTTGGACAGGTCGTCCTTGGTCATGCTGCCGTCTTCCGACACCAGACCGATCACCATCAGGAAGTTCTTCACCGACTTGGTCACGCGGATACCCTGCTGCTGCACTTCTTGCGGCAGCAGTGGGGTCGCCAGGTTCAGCTTGTTCTGCACCTGAACCTGGGCGATGTCCGGGTTGGTACCCTGGTTGAACGTCGCGGTGATGGTCATGCTGCCGTCGGAGTTACTGTCCGAGGCGACATAACGCAGGTTGTCGATACCGTTGAGCTGTTGCTCGATGACCTGCACCACGGTGTCCTGCACGGTTTGTGCGGACGCGCCTGGGTAGGTCACCTGGATGTCGATGGCGGTTGGCGCGATGGCCGGGTATTGGTTGATGGGCAACTTCAGGATCGACAGTGCCCCGACCAGCATGATCACCAGGGCAATTACCCAGGCGAAAATGGGACGGTCGATAAAAAATTTCGACATGGGTTACTCCCCCTGGCCAGCAGCGGCGGCAGGAGCGGGAGCTGAACCGGCAGGCTTGGCGTTGTCGGCGTCCTTGACCTTGACTTCGATGCCCGGCTTGATGAATTGCAAGCCTTCGGTGATCACGCGGTCACCGGCGTCGAGGCCTTTTTCCACCAGCCAGTAGGCGCCGGACGTGCGGTTGGCAACCAGGGTGCGTTGCTCGACCTTGTTGTCCTTGTTCACCACCAATGCCGTCGGGATGCCCTTGATGTCGCGGGTCACGCCTTGCTGTGGCGCCAGGATGGCCTTGCTGTTCACACCGGCTTGCAACTGGGCATGAACGAACATGCCGGGCAGCAGGGTGTGGTCAGGGTTGGGGAACACGGCGCGCAGGGTTACCGAACCGGTGGTCTGGTCAACCGACACTTCGGAGAATTCCAGCTTGCCGTCCTGGCCGTACGCGCTACCGTCTTCCAGGGTCAGCTTGACCTTGGCGGCATTGGCACCGGCTTTTTCCAGTTGGCCGCTTTCCAGGTCGCGGCGCAGTTTCAGCATTTCAGCCGAGGACTGGGTGACGTCGACGTAGATCGGGTCCAGTTGCTGGATCACCGCCATGGCATCGGTCTGGCCATTGCTGACCAGCGCGCCTTCGGTCACCGAAGAACGGCCGATACGCCCGGAGATCGGAGCGAACACTTTGGTGTAACGCACGTTGATCTGGGCGGTTTGCACGTTGGCTTCCGCGGTCATGCGGTTGGCGACGGCGGTGTCGTATTCCTGGCGGCTGACGGCCTGCTCATCGACCAACTGCTTGTAGCGATCGGAGATGGACTTGGTCTGGGTCAGGCTGGCCTGCGCGCTTTTCAGGGTGGCGTCATACACCGACGGGTCGATCTGGTAGAGCTGTTGCCCTTCCTTCACGTCGCCGCCTTCCTTGAACAGGCGCTTGAGAATGATGCCGTTGACCTGTGGGCGAACTTCCGCAATGCGGTAGGCGGTGGTGCGGCCTGGCAGCTCGGACGTCAGGGTATAGGCTTGCGGTTGAATGGTGACCACGCCGACCTGAGGGGTTTGGGCGGGCGGAGCCGCTTCTTCCTTTTTACATCCGCTGAGCAGCGATGCCAGGGCGACGGCAGTGACCAGAGCGGTAACAGCTGGCTTAAGTTGCATGAAGATCCTCGGGTCAGGCGCGCAGGATGCGCACAAGAAATGTGGAAGGGTGAAAAACAAGCTGTGAGTAGATAAGTAGCTTGCTACGCAATATACTTACGTTCACGGTTGTTTGTAAACTCTTGACAGGCTTCGCGTAATGTTGACAAAGCAGTGCCCAAAGCCTCGATTTCATTACGTTCGGCACCCACGATGGTGCCGTCCCACAAATATTCAGATGATCGTCAACGGCTATTAATTCTGCGTTAACGATAGTCTCAAGTGTCCTGATTGAGGTTTTACTGCCATGGTTCGTCGCACCAAAGAGGAAGCTCAGGAAACGCGCAGCCAGATTCTCCAAGCCGCCGAGCAGGCCTTTTATGAGCGCGGTGTGGCACGCACCACTCTGGCGGATATCGCTGCGCTGGCCGGCGTGACGCGGGGTGCCATCTATTGGCATTTCAGTAACAAATCCGATTTGCTCCAGGCGTTGCTCGACACCCTGCACGAACCCCTGGACGAACTGGCCCGGGCCAGTGAAAGCGAGGATGAACTCGACCCGCTGGGCTGCATGCGCAAGCTGTTGATTCACTTGTACCATCAGGTGGCCCTTGACCCGAAAACCCGGCGCATCAATGAGATCTTGTTCCATAAGTGCGAATTCACCGATGAAATGTGCGACATGCGCCGTCAACGCCAGACTCACAGCCTGGAGTGCAATCTGCGTATCGGCTTGACCCTGCGCAATGCAGTGCATCGTGGTCAACTGCCGGAAAACCTCGACACCACCCGTGGTGCAGTGTGCATTCATGCCTATATCAACGGGTTGATCGGCCAATGGTTGCTGGTCCCCGACAGCTTCCAACTGCATCAGGACGCTGAGCGCTGGGTTGATATAGGGCTCGACATGCTGCGCTTGAGCCCCAACCTGCGCAATTGAGACAAAATGCGTAATTGCATCCGGTTGTGTCAACAGTAAAGCCTAAGGATGGTCAATCGTCCTTGTGCCGTATTTGTGGGGTGACTTTATATACGCGCTGGCCGGGGGTTGATAGGTAGCCGGCTAAGTATTTTGTAGGGATTTTGTTGCAGGGGTGTGAAGGAATGTTTCCTGGCCCCCATGAAAAAGCCCCGGTTCCTGCGAGCCGGGGCTTTTTCGTTTCAGCTTGTTACATCACAGCGCGAGGGTCGGGTAGTCGATGTAGCCGACCGGGCCTTTGCCATAGAAGGTTTGCGGATTCGCTTCGTTCAGCGGCGCATCAGCCTTCAAGCGCGCCGGCAGGTCCGGGTTGGCAATGAACGGCACACCAAAGGCCACCGCATCCGCCTTGCCCGAGGCCAGCCAGGCGTTGGCGCTGTCCTTGGTGAAGCGTTCGTTGGCGATATAGGTGCCGCCGAACGCTTTTTTCAGTTGTGGGCCGAGGCTGTCCGCGCCTTCTTTTTCACGGGAACAGATGAACGCAATGCCACGCTTGCCCAGTTCGCTGGCGACGTAGGTGAAGGTCTCTGCCAGATTGTCGTCACCCATGTCGTGGGAATCGGCACGTGGTGCCAAATGCACACCCGCACGTCCTGCGCCCCAGACCTCAATGGCGGCGTCGGTCACTTCCAGCAGCAGGCGTGCACGGTTTTCCAGGGAGCCGCCGTAGTTGTCGGTGCGCTGGTTGGTGCTGCTTTGCAGGAACTGGTCGAGCAGGTAGCCGTTGGCACCATGGATTTCCACGCCGTCGAAGCCGGCGGCCTTGGCGTTCTCGGCGCCGGTACGGTAGGCGTCGACGATGTCGGCGATTTCCGCGGTTTCCAGGGCACGTGGGGTCGGGTAGTCGGCCAGTGGGCGCACCAGGCTGACATGGCCTTTAGGCTGGATTGCGCTCGGGGCCACCGGGGTTTCGCCGTTCAGGTACGACGGGTGGGAGATGCGCCCCACATGCCACAGTTGCAGGAAGATCTTGCCGCCCGCGGCGTGCACGGCCTTGGTGACGTTGGCCCAGCCACGTACCTGGTCGTTGGACCAGATGCCCGGGGTGTCCGGGTAACCCACGCCCAGCGGCGTCACGGAGGTGGCTTCGCTGAGGATCAGCCCGGCGGAAGCACGTTGCACGTAGTACTCGGCCATCAGCGCGTTGGGCACGCGACCTTCATCGGCACGGCAGCGGGTCAGCGGCGCCATGATGATGCGGTTGGACAGTTCCAGGTCGCCCAGTTTGATCGGATCGAAAATAGTCGTCATGGGAAAACACCTTCTCTTTGAAGTTGATCAGTTGGTCACAGGGGCCAGGTCGGCATCGCCGTTCTGACGGAAAGTAATCAGGGTCACCAGCAGCGCCAGGATCGCCAGGGCACCGGCGGCCAATGGCACGCTGGTGAGGCCGAAACCGTGGGCGATCACGCTGCCGCCGACCCAGGCGCCAAGGGCGTTGCCGATGTTGAAGGCACCGATGTTCAAGGTGGACACCAGGTTCGGCGCGGCTTTGCCGAAGGTCACGACGTTGATCTGCAACGCAGGCACGGCGGCGAACGCGGCGGTGGCCCACAGGAACAAGGTGATTTCCGTCGGGATCACGGCGATGCTGGTCCAGCTCAGCGCGGTGGACACCACCGCCATGCTGATGAACACGCCGATCAGGGTCGCGGCCAGGCGCTTGTCCGCCAGCTTGCCGCCGACGATGTTGCCCAGGGTCAGGCCCAGGCCGATCAACAGCAGGGTCCAGGTCACGCCTTGGGGCGAGATGCCGGTGACGTCGCCCAACAGCGGCGCGATGTAGGTGAAGAGGGTGAACATCGACGCGGAGAACAGCGCAGTCATGGTCAGCGACAACCAGATACCAGCACCTTTAAGGGCCGCCAGTTCGGCACGCATGTCGAGTTTTTCTTCGTCACGCTTGGCCGGCAGGAAGCGGATCAGGCCGATCAGCGCGACCACACCAATCACGGTCACCGCCCAGAACGTCGAACGCCAGCCGGCGGCCTGGCCCAACGCCGTACCCAACGGTACGCCCAGCACGTTGGCCAGGGTCAAGCCGCTGAACATCAATGCCACGGCCGATGCGCGCTTGTTGGACGGCACCAGGTTGGCGGCGACCACCGAACCGATCCCGAAGAACGCGCCGTGGCACAGCGCGGTGACCACACGGGCAAACATCAGCACGTTGTAGTCGCTTGCCAGGGCGCAGAGCAGGTTGCCGACAATAAAGATGCCCATCAACGCTACCAGGGCGGCCTTGCGCGGCAGCTTGGCGGTGGCCAGTGCCATGAACGGCGCGCCAATGGCCACGCCCAGGGCGTAGCCGGTGACCAGCCAACCGGCGCCGGGGATCGACACACCGAGGTCCGCCGCCACATCGGGCAACAGGCCCATGATGACGAACTCGGTGGTGCCGATGGCGAAGGCGCTCAGGGCCAGTATGAGTAGCGAGAGGGGCATTGGGGTTCCTTTACAGCGGTGCGCTGAGTTCTGTAGTGAGCGCATCGAGGAACGCCTGGATGGTGTCCTCGTTGCGTTTGAAAAAGTGCCACTGCCCGGCCTTCTGGCTGCTGATCAAACCCGCGCGTTGCAAGGTCGCCAGGTGGGCCGACACGGTCGACTGGGACAAGCCGCAGCGTTGGTCGATCTGCCCGGCGCAAATGCCGTATTCGTGGTTGTGCAGTTGCTCGGGGAATTGCACTTTCGGGTCTTTCAGCCAGTTGAGGATGTCTCGCCGTACTGGGTGCGCCAGGGCTTTTATTATTTCGTCGAGGTCGATGGACATGGCAGGTGCTCGGTGTCTTGAAGCGTTATATCGCGATGAGGCGAACCTTAAATCGTTATATCCCGATATACCAATATGATTTTGCTCTGAGGACAGGCCAAATCGGTATATCGGGTTATAACGATACGTTGGCGGCAGTGCTAAACTGCGCGCCATGAATTATCTCGCACATCTGCACCTGGGCGGCCAACTTCCTGCGCAACTGCTGGGCAGCCTCTATGGCGACTTCGTCAAAGGCCGCCTGCAAGGCCAGTTCAGCCCGTCAATCGAGGCGGCGATCCAGCTGCATCGTTCCATCGACCGCTTTACCGACAGTCATCCGTTGGTGGGGCAGGCGTTGTCGCGCTTCAGCCTGACCCGCCGGCGTTATGCCGGGATCGTCCTCGATGTGTTTTTCGACCACTGCCTGGCGCGGGATTGGGCGCTGTATGCCGACCAGCCGCTGGAGCGCTTCACCTCGCAGGTGTACCGCGTGCTGGCGGCCGAGCCACAACTGCCGGGGCGGCTGGCGCAGATTGCGCCGTATATGGCGGCCGATGACTGGTTGGGTTCGTATCGTGAGTTTGCAGTGATGGAGCAGGTGCTGCGGGGGATTTCGCGGCGGTTGACGCAGCCGCAGGAGCTGGGATTTGCGATGCAGGAGTTGGGTGAGTTGTATGAGCCGTTGAGCCAGGATTTCCGTCTGTTCTATCCCGAACTGCAAGCCTTTGCACAAAACCACCTGATTAATGAGGTCTAAATGTGGGAGCGGGCTTGCTCGCGAAAGCGGTCTGTCAGTTACCGATGTGCTGACTGATCCACCGCTTTCGCGAGCAAGCCCGCTCCCACATTTTTTTGACCGCGCCCGCTTTAAGCGGCGAATGCAGGCCGAGCATCCACTTGTTCCGCCTCCGGCACCGGCCCGAACAACGCCTTCTGCACCGCCTGCTGCGCCTGATACGCCAGCGCCGCACGCTCCTGCCCGGCGCACGCAATCGGCTTGAGCAGATGAATTTCTACATCGCCCTGATCATTGGCAAACAAGCGCATCAGGTGCGAGAGCAAATCATCATCGCCAATAAACGGCGCCAATGCGTCCACCTGACCCTCGCGCAGATAGCGGATCGCGACAGGTTGTAGCGCCACATCCGCATCAATCGCACTGGCCAGCAAGCGCCCGTGAAAGGTGCGCAGGCTGCGCCCGTCGGTGGTGGTGCCTTCGGGGAACATCAGCAGCGGGTGCTGTTGCTCCAGATGGCGGGTCATCTGCTTGCGAATCAACTGGCTGTCGCCCGAACCACGGCGAATGAACAAGCTGCCGGCCTTCGCCGCCAACCAACCGGCCACCGGCCAGGTGCGCACTTCGGCCTTGGACAGGAACGACATCGGCGCCACGGCGCCCAGCAATGGAATGTCGGTCCACGACACGTGATTGCTCACCCACAGCATCGGCTGGGTCGGCAGCTCACCGTGTACCGTGACGCGAAAGGGCAGGGCGTTGCTCAGCCGCGCCATGAAAAACCGCGACCAACGCTGGCGCCGCGGCATCGAATTGGCGATACCCAAACGCTCGAACAGGCCAAACACACTGGCCATGCTCAAGCCCAGCGCCACCACCACCAGCACGCGGGCAATGCGCCCGTATACCCGCAGGCGGCTCATCACATGGCCGCCTTGAAGTGGCGGGCGTAGCGCGGGCACAAGTTATCGCGCTTGAGCAGGATGAACACGTCGGCCACCTGGAAATCCTCGTCCCAGCACGGCTCGCCGCAGATCTTCGCACCCAGGCGCATGTAGGCCTTGAGCAGCGGCGGCATCTCCGCGATGACGTTGGACGGTAGGTCCAGCGCCGGCAGTGGTTTTTTCGGTTCGGCACGCAGGTGTTCGTTGCACAGGTAGCGTTCGCGCAGGCGCTGCATGATCGCGTGGGCCTGGATGCCACCGTCGTGCATCGGGATGCTCGCGCAGCCCATCAGGTAGCTGTAGCCGCCCTGGTTCAGCACTTCGGCCAACTCGCCCCACAATACGGCGATGGTGCCGCCGTTGCGGTAGGCCGGGTCGACGCAGGTGCGGCCGATTTCCAGGATCGGGCCTTGCAGGTGGAGCAAGCCATGCAAGCTGAATTCTTCTTCGCTGTAGAACCGACCCAAGGTGCTGGCGGCCGCGTGGTCGAGCAAGCGGGTGGTGGCCACCAAACGACCGCTGTTCAAGTCCCGCACGCCGATGTGGCTGCAGTGAACATCATAGTCATCCATGTCCAGACCCAGTTCCGCGCCTTTCAGCTTGGCGTTGAATTCGCCGCTGAACACGTTGAACCGCAAGGCCTGGGCTTCCTGCAATGCCTGCGCGCCAACCAGGCGTTCGGCTTGCAGACGGCGTTCATTGCCGGTGTCGCTGATGCGGGCGATCTGAGTCATGGCGAGTCTCCGAGTGCCGGCCACGATTTCGGCCGGTCGACTTTGTTGTCCAAACTCAGGCTATGGAGGCCCGGTGTCATCTCCATGAAGTTATGGTGACGCTTGGATGACAGGCTGCCCTGTCGCAAATCTGTCATTGCCCTGCGCTAGCCTCGCGGGCTTGAATGCCCCCCTTGAGTCCGCGTCCATGGTCAGAGGCCTGTTGTGTGTTGCCCTGCTGTCAGTCACCGTTACCGCCCACGCCGAAACCTGGCCTGCCAAGGAGTGGGCCAGGGGCTCGCAAATCGAAGGCCCCGCGCTTGATGCCTTGAACGCCTACGCATTTCCCCCGCGCGACGATGCCACCCGCCAAGGCATTCGCACCGATGCGCTGCTGGTGGTCCGTGATGGCGTGGTCATCTACGAACGCTACGCCGCGCCGACCACGGCCAGCACTGCGCACCTCACTTGGTCTGTCAGTAAAAGCCTGATGGCGACGGTGTTGGGCGTGGCCTACGGTGAAAACCGCTTCAAACTGACCGACCCGGCTGCGCGGTTTTATCCGCCGATGAAGCAGCACCCCACGGTGACGATGGCCGACCTGTTGCACTGGGCCTCGGGTCTGGACTGGCAGGAGGACTACGAATACGCCCCGCTGAAATCCTCGGTGGTGGCGATGCTCTACACCCGTGGACATCGCGATATGGCTGAGTTCGCCGCCGACACCGACGCCGCCCACGCGCCGGGCCAGGTGTTCCGTTATTCCAGCGGCGACAGCAACATCCTGTCCGCCGCCCTCAAGGGCATGCTTGGCCACAAGGCTTACATGAGTTACCCGTGGGATGCGCTGTTCAAGCCGTTGGGCATTCACAACGCGACCTGGGAAACCGATGCCGATGAAACCTATGTCGCCTCGTCCTACGCCTACCTCACTGCCCGCGACCTCGCGCGCGTCGGCCTGTTGATGGCGCGGGACGGTCGCTGGGGCGAGCAGCAGTTGCTGCCCAAGGAATGGATTGCCTTCAATCGCCAGGCGTTTGCCCACTACCAGGCCGGCCAGGATGAAGCCGTGCCGGGCGGGCACTGGTGGCTCAATCAAGGCGCCCAAAGGCCGTGGCCGGATGCGCCCGCCGATACCTTCGCCGCCCTGGGCCATTGGGGACAGGCGTTGTATGTGATGCCCGACGAACACTTGGTGATCGTGCGCTACGGCGATGATCGCGACGGCAGTTACCGCCACAACGAACTGCTCAAGCGCGTGCTCGCGGCGGTGCAGCCATGATCCGTGGTCGGCCGTTTACAAGCCTGCTGATCGTGCTGTTGCTCGCCCTGTTGGGCTGGGCCTGGCACGAGCGCGTCAACCTGCAAGCCTTTCCCGACATCATCGCGGCGTATACCGCCAAGGAATATTGTTCGTGCCGTTATGTGGCGAACAACCCCGCCGAGTATTGCCGTGGTTACGTGAAGCAATACGTGCCCACCAGTGCGTTCAGCGATAACCCCGAGCGCAGCGAAGTTACCGCCAGCGGGATGGGGCGTACCCACACGGCGCGCTGGCTTGGCGACCGCCAGGGCTGCCGCCTCAATCCCTGATACGCCTCATATCCCTTGTGGGAGCGGGCTTGCTCGCGAAAGCGTCATGTCAGCCACTGAATAGTTGACTGACCCACCGCTTTCGCGAGCAAGCCCGCTCCCACACAAGCGCCACTCCACTCAAACCCGTGCCCAGATTGGATTTGCGCCGCTTGGGACATTGCGCTTAAGGTTCGTGCAGGTTTTTCTCCCTACGAGTCTTTAATGCTGATCAAACCCCTGGCCTTCGCTCTGTTGGCCGCCGCTGCCGTGCCTGCCCATGCCGACTGGTATCTGGATAACGAATCCTCACGCCTGTCCTTCGTCACCAGCAAAAACACTGACATCGCCGAAGTGCAGCGCTTTCTGGTGTTGCATGGCAAAGTCGACGGCAACGGCGCGGCGCAGGTCGAAGTGGAGCTGGAGTCGATCAACAGCGGCATTCCGTTGCGCGATGAGCGTATGCGCAATGACCTGTTCGAAATCAAGACCTTTCCCGACGCGCTGATCAACGCGCAGATCAACCTGCAACCCATCAATGACCTGGCCCCCGGCGCGCAATTGGAACTGCGCTTGCCGCTGCGCGTCACCTTGCACGGCAAGACCCAGACCTACAACGCCGAACTGCTTGCCACGCGCCTGGATGACCGGCGCTTCCAGGTCGTGACCCTGGAGCCGGTGGTGATGCATGCCGAGGACTTCGATTTGATGCCCGGCGTGGCAGCGTTGCGCAAGGCGGCCGGTTTGGCGTCGATCAGCTTGTCGGTGCCGGTGGGTGCGGTGCTGATCTTTACGGCGCGCTGACCGTGGGCGGCGCAGTGTTCCCGTGGCGCAGCGCCAACCGCTTCGAGTTGTTGATCGACGGGCCGAATTTCTTCCCGCAGATGCTGGTGGAGATTGCCCGTGCCGAGCGGCAGGTTGAACTGGAGTTGTACCTGGTGGAAGCCGGCGCCTGTGCCGAGGCCATGGTGCAGGCGTTGGTGCTTGCCGCTGAACGGGGTGTGCGGGTGCGCTGCCTGTTTGATGACTACGGCAGCCTGGCGTTTACCCTCGGGCTGCGCAAACGCCTGACCGATGCCGGTGTGGAACTGCGTTTCTACAATCGCCTGAACTGGCGGCGCTGGATGCGCAACCTGTACCGCGACCACCGCAAACTGTTGCTGGTCGACCAGGGCTGCGCCTTCGTCGGCGGCACCGGTGTTACCGATGAATTCTGGAACCCGGGCCACGACACGGCCGACTGGCACGAAGTGATGGTGCAGATCAGCGGCCCGCTGGTGCAGGACTGGCAGGCGCTGTTCGACCGCCAATGGCACGCCAACGCCGCCCGCCGCGAATGGAAACCCGCGACCCGTTTCGGCTTGCCGCGCTTGCCCAGAATGCCCGCCACCGGGCCGGGGCTGGGACGTGTTGCATACGCCGACGCCCGCCAGCATCGGGATATTCTGCAATCGCTGATTCGCGCCTTGAACGGCGGCCAGCAACGTATCTGGCTGGCGACCCCGTACTTCCTGCCGACCTGGGGCGTGCGCCGCGCATTGCGCCGGGCGGCAGGGCGCGGGGTGGATGTGCGCTTGCTGCTGACCGGCCCGCGCACCGACCATCCGTCCGTGCGCTATGCCGGGCACCGGTATTACCCGCGCCTGCTGCGCTCGGGGGTGCAGATCTTTGAATACCAGCCATGCTTTTTGCACTTGAAGATGGTGCTGGTGGACGATTGGGTCAGTGTCGGCTCGTGCAACTTCGATCACTGGAACCTGCGCTTCAACCTCGATGCCAACCTGGAAGCGTTGGACCCAGAGTTGACGCAAGCGGTGGCGGGCAGTTTCGAGCGGGATTTTGCCCAGAGCCTGGCGGTCAGCCTGGAGGCATGGAAGTCGCGGCCGTTGTGGCGGCGAGTGAAGCAGCGGGTGTGGGGGTGGATTGATCGGTTGGTGGTCAACGTGCTCAACCGACGCGGTTAACCAGACCGCCGCCCCCACATTTTTTGACTGCGTACGCTTTTAGAGCAGTTCGAACGTCTGCTGCTGCACATCCTGGGAGTCCAACCCGATCTGCACATTGAACTCACCCGGTTCCGCCGCGAACTTGAGCTGGGTGTTGTAGAACTTCAAGTCGTCCTCGGTGATGCTGAAGTGCAGCGTGCGTTCTTCGCCAGCCTTGAGCAGCACCTTCTGGAAGTTCTTCAGCTCCTTGATCGGGCGGATCATCGAACCGGCCACGTCCTGGATATACAGCTGCACCACGGTTTCGCCGTCGACCTTGCCGGTGTTCTTCACGGTGACGCTGGCGTCGAGCTTGCCGGTCTTGTTCAAGGTGGTGGACGACAATGCCATGTCCGACAGGCTGAACGTGGTGTAGCTCAGGCCATACCCAAACGGGAACAAGGGCCCGGTGGTGTCATCGAAGTACTGCGAGGTGTAGTTGCCTGGCTTGCCCGGCGTGAACGGCCGGCCGATGGTCAGGTGGTTGTAGTAGGTCGGAATCTGCCCCACCGAACGTGGGAACGTAATCGGCAGCTTGCCCGATGGGTTGTAGTCACCAAACAGCACGTCGGCGATGGCGTTGCCACCCTCGGTGCCGGCGAACCAGGTTTCCAGGATCGCGTCGGCCTGCTGGTTCTCTTCGAGAATCGACAACGGGCGGCCGTTCATCAGCACCAGTACCAGCGGCTTGCCGGTGGCTTTCAGCGCCTTGATCAGGTCGCGCTGGCTCTGCGGGATGTTCAGGTCGGTGCGGCTGGAGGATTCGTGGGACATGCCACGGGACTCACCCACCGCTGCCACGATCACATCGGCACTCTTGGCGGCTTTCACCGCTTCGTCGATCAACACTTGCGGTGCGCGTTTGTCGTCCACCACTTCCGGGGCATCGAAGTTGAGGAAGTTGAGGTAGTCGACCACGGCCTTGTCGTTGGTGATGTTGGCGCCGCGGGCATAGATCACTTTGCCTTTTTCGCCGATCACCGCGTTCAGACCGTCCAGCAGGGTCACCGATTGCGCCGGGCGCCCGGCGGCGGCCCAACTGCCCATCATGTCGATCGGTGCCTTGGCCAGCGGGCCGACCAGGGCGATGGTCGCGGATTTTTTCAGTGGCAGGGTGTTGTTCTGGTTTTTCAGCAAGACCAGGCTGCGCCGGGCAATATCACGCGCCTCGGCGCGGTGCAGGCGGCTGTCGGCATAGGTGTCGGCCGGGTCATCCTCGGCCTTGCCGATGCGCAGGTACGGGTCCTTGAACAGGCCCATGTCGTACTTGGCGCCGAGTACTTCGCGCACGGCGTTGTCGATGTCGCTCTGTTCTATCTCGCCGGACTTGAGCAGCCCTGGCAATTCCTTGCCGTACAGCGAGTCGTTCATGCTCATGTCGATACCGGCCTTGATTGCCAGCTTGGCGGCTTCACGCCCGTCCTTGGCCACGCCGTGCTTGATCAGTTCGAAGATCGCGCCGTGGTCGCTCACGGCCAGGCCCTTGAAGCCCCAGTCCTTGCGCAGCAGGTCGTTCATCAGCCAGGTGTTGGCGGTGGCGGGCACGCCGTTGATCGAGTTCAGCGCCACCATCACACCGCCGGAACCGGCCTTGATCGCCGCGTGGTACGGCGGCAGGTAGTCCTGGTACATCTTGACCGGGCTCATGTCGACCACGTTGTAGTCGCGCCCGCCTTCCACCGCGCCGTACAGGGCGAAGTGCTTGACGCTGGCCATGAGGCTGTCGGCATTCGCGGGGCTGGTGCCCTGGAACGCCTTGACCATCACTTCGGCAATCCGCGAAACCAGGTAGGTGTCTTCGCCGAAACCTTCGGAGGTACGGCCCCAGCGCGGGTCGCGGGAGATGTCGACCATCGGCGCAAAGGTAATGTCGAGGCTGTCGGCGGCGGCTTCCTGGGCGGCGATGCGCCCGGAGCGGTGGATCGCGTCCATGTCCCAGCTGGAGGCCAGTGCCAGGCTGATCGGGAAGATAGTGCGGTGGCCGTGGATCACGTCATAGGCGAAGAACATCGGGATCTTCAGGCGGCTGCGCATCGCCGCGTCCTGCATCGGACGGTTTTCCGGGCGGGTGATCGAGTTGAAGGTGCCACCGATGCGACCGGCGGCGATTTCCTTGCGGATCAGCTCGCGGGGCATTTCGGGGCCGATGCTGATCAGGCGCAATTGGCCGATCTTCTCATCGAGGGTCATCTGCTTGAGCAGGTCGCTGACGAAGGCGTCCTTGTCCTTAAGCGCAGCAGGCTTTGTTTCTGCCCATACGGGGTGACTGGCCAGAGTGGCAACAAGGCCGAGCAAACACAGCTTTTTCATGAATATCCTTTTTCGGCTCACTGCACAGCGAAAATGCGCTGTTCTGCCAAAATGTGGGGAGCGTACGTTGTTGTTCGAGTGTTATACCGACAAATGCCGCACACTTCGGAACTCTTGTTTGCGGTGGGCATCTTTTTAGCTGATTGATTCGATGCAATCCAGTCGTGGTAGCGGATTATGCCTCACGGTTGCCAAATTCCATCAAAGTTCGCCAGGAGAAACACCATGCAAGCAGCACAGGGTTACCGCTGGGGCTTGAAAGCCGCGGCATTGTTATTGATCAGCAGCGTGCTCAGCGGTTGCGGCATCAACAATATTCCGACACTGGACGAACAGGCCAAAGCCGCCTGGGGCCAGGTGCAGAACCAGTACCAACGGCGTGCCGACCTGATCCCCAACCTGGTGGAAGTGGTCAAGGGCTACGCCGCCCATGAGCAGGACACCCTTACCGCGGTGATCGAAGCACGGGCCAAGGCCACCTCGATCCAGGTGGATGCCAGCACCCTCGACAACCCGGAAAAACTCAAGCAGTTCCAGCAAGCCCAGGACGGTTTGAGCGGCGCCCTCAGCCGCCTGATGGTGGTGTCCGAGCGCTATCCGGACCTCAAGGCCAACCAGAACTTCCTGGCCCTGCAATCCCAGCTTGAAGGCACCGAAAACCGCATCGCCGTGGCGCGCCGCGACTTTATCCAGGCGGTGCAGGCCTACAACACCGAGATCCGCACCTTCCCGGGCCGGCTGTGGCACAGCGTGATGTACAGCGACTTGCCGATCCGCGCCTCGTTTGAAGCCACCAGCGCCGACGCCGATAAAGCGCCGCAAGTGAAGTTCAAGTAAAGCTGCACTGAGGTGTCGATGCGTTTACTAAGGATAGGCCTGGCGCTGTGGCTGTTGGCTTGCGTGGGCGTGGCCCAGGCGGCGCTGACATTCCCGGCGCTGACCGGGCGGGTGGTCGATAACGCCCAGATGCTCGACGCGCCCACGCGCGAGCGGCTGACCCAGCAATTGCAGGCGCTGGAGCAGACCTCGGGCGACCAGATCGTGGTGGTCACCGTGCCCGACCTGCAAGGCGTGCCCATTGAAGACTTCGGTTACCAATTGGGCCGCCACTGGGGCATCGGCCAGAAGGGCAAGGACAACGGCGCACTGCTGATCGTCGCCCGCGATGAGCGCAAATTGCGCATCGAAGTCGGCTACGGCCTGGAAGGTGTGCTCACCGATGCGCAAGCGTGGGTGATCATCAACCAGGTGATCGCACCGAAGTTCAAGGCTGGTAACTTCAGCCAGGGCATCAGCGACGGCGTGGCGGCGCTGCTGCAGGTGGTGGGCGGCGAACCGCTGGCCGTGCCGGCGCATGTGGCGGATGCCAACTTTGCCAAGGATAATCCCGGGTTTTCCATTGGCTTGTTTATCCTGCTGATCGGCGTGTTGTGGTTGTGCAATCGCCTGGGCCTGCCGGTGGGCGCGATCCTGCTGGCGATTCTCAGCAGCAGCGGCCGTGGTGGTGGCGGCGGTGGCGGCGGCGGTTTCCGTGGCGGCGGTGGTGGTTTCGGCGGCGGTGGGGCTTCGGGCGGCTGGTGATGATAATAATGAGAGAGCAACGATAACCATGGCATTACTGACTGAACACGAGCAGCGCCAAGTCGCCGAAGCCATCGCCCGGGTGGAGAAAACCACCGACGCGGAGCTGGTGACGGTACTGGCGGCCCGCGCCGACGATTACGCCTACATCCCGCTGTTGTGGGCCAGTCTGATCGCGCTGGTGGTGCCCGGCGTGGTGCATTACCTGTCGGGCTACATGACCATGTACACCTTGCTGCTGGCGCAGTGGGCGACATTCATCGTGTTGTGCCTGGTGTTCCGCTTGCCCAAGGTCACCACGCGCTTGATCCCGCGTTCGGTGCGCCATTGGCGCGCATCCAACCTGGCCCGCCGACAGTTCCTGGAGCAGAACCTGCACCACACCCTGGGTAGCACCGGCGTGCTGATTTTTGTCAGCGAGGCGGAGCGGTATGTGGAGATCCTGGTGGATGACGGGATTTCCAAGCGCCTGGATGACAGCAGTTGGGATGCCATCGTGCAGGCGTTTACCCAACAGGTGAAGCAGGGGCAGACGCTGGCGGGGTTTATCGACTGCATCGAAGCGTGTGGCGAGTTGTTGAAGGTGCATGTGCCGGTGACGCAAACCCGCAATGAATTGCCCAATCGCCTGATCGTACTCAACTAAAAATGTGGGAGCGGGCTTGCTCGCGAATGCGGTGTGTCAGTCAACAGATTCATTGTCTGATCCACCGCATTCGCGAGCAAGCCCGCTCCCATATTGGGTGTTGTGTCGGCAATACAATTACCGTTAGTCAAATAACCCCGTGCCCTGAAGCCCCGTCCCCCCTAAAATGCCCGGCATTCCCAGCCCGAGGCGTTTTTGTTCATGTCTGTCACCGCTCAACCTGTCAGCGACCACCACGCCCAGTTCATCGAACTGCTCGGCACAAGCCTCGCGCAGAACGCCTTTATCAAGCTGGTGCTGGCCAAGTACGTCGGTGACGAAGCCGAGTTGCAGCGCCTGATCATCAAGGCGGTGACGGTCAAGGAGCAGGCGTGCCTGTCCTTCGTCTATCGCTATAAAACCCGCGACATCACCAAGAACTTCCCCGTGGCCGAGGGCGTGGCGACGATTGCCGCGCTGCTGCCGGCGCAGTTCAAGAACGCGCACTTATTGTCGTTGACCGACGAAGCCCAGCTGGAATACAGCAAGAAGAACAAAAGCTCGCTGTTCAAAAGCAAACCGCAGCAACTGCGCGAGGCGCCGAGCGCCGAGCACAACCGTGAGAAGAATCGCTTCCTCGACCTCAGCCGGCCATTCCTCGCTGACCTGGGCGTGACCGACGCCAAGCAGGCGCTGATCCCGTCGATGTCGCGCAAGTGGAAGCAGATCAACAAGTTCATCGAAGTGTTCAGCCATGCGCTGACCAGCTCACCGCTCAAACTGGACCGCCCGGTGCGCGTCGCCGATTTCGGCTCGGGCAAGGGTTACCTGACCTTCGCCATCCACGATTACCTGCGCAACACCCTCAAGGCCGAGGGCGAGGTGACGGGCGTCGAGTTGCGCGAAGACATGGTGACGTTGTGCAACAGCGCCGCCGCGCGCCTGGAACATCCGGGGCTGGTGTTCAAATGTGGCGATGTGCGCAGCGTGGCGCCGAGCGAACTGGACGTGATGATTGCCCTGCACGCCTGCGACATCGCCACCGACTATGCGATCCACACCGGTATCCGTTCCGGCGCGTCGATCATCATGTGCTCGCCGTGCTGCCACAAGCAGATCCGCCTGCAGATCCAGAGCCCGGCGCTGTTGAAGCCGATGCTGCAATACGGCTTGCACCTGGGGCAGCAGGCCGAGATGGTGACCGACAGCTTGCGTGCGTTGTTCCTCGAAGCGTGCGGATATGAAACCAAGGTGTTTGAATTCATCTCGTTGGATCACACCAACAAAAACAAGATGATTCTGGCGGTCAAGCGTGAGCAGCCGCTGGATAACGCGCAGTTGCTGGAAAAAATCCAGGAGCTGAAGGCGTTCTACCACATCACCGAACACTGCCTGGAAACCCTGCTGCGTGCGGATGGCTACCTGAACTGAACAGCTATCCCCTGTGGGAGTGGGCGTGTGTGGGAGCGGGCTTGCTCGCGAACGCGGTGGATCAGTTGAAAAATGTGTGACTGACACACCGCATTCGCGAGCAAGCCCGCTCCCACATTTAGACCGTGTCTGGCTTGAGAGCAGGCGCAGGCTGCACCGAAGTCTTGCGCCCCAGCATCACCGTCACAATCACCCCACAGGCAAACACCCAGGTAATCGGCTCAATGTGTTCGCCAAAGAACAATGCCGAAAACGCGATGGTGAAGAAGATCTGCAACAGCTGGATCTGGCTGACCCGCGCAATGCCGCCCATGGCCAACCCGGCGTACCAGGCGAAGAACCCCAGGAACTGCGAGAACAGCGACACATACCCAAACGCCCACCACGTACGTATCGACACCGCGCCTTGATGCTGCGCCGCCAAGTACCACACCGGGCCGATCAACAGCGGCGTCGACAGCACCAGCGCCCAGCAGATCACCTGCCAGCCGCCCATCTCCTTGGCCAGGCGGCCACCTTCGGCATACCCGAGGCCGCCCACGGCGATGGCGCCGAGCATCAGCAAGTCGCCCGCCTGGATACTGCCCGCGCCGGTGATCAAGGCATAACTCAACACCAGCCCACTGCCCAGCGCCGCGCAGGCCCAGAAGGCTTTTGACGGCCGCTCGTGGGACAGCCACGCCGCATACAGCGCCACACACAGCGGTTGCAGGCCGTTGACCAGCGCGCCGTGGGACGCCGGCAGGGTTTGCATGGCCCACGCCGACAGCACCGGAAAGCCCAGGATCACCCCGGCAATCACCAGGCACAGCCCGCGCACCTGGCGCCAGCTCGGCCACTGTTCACGGCGCCACAGCAACAAGGCTGCCGCCGGGATCGCCGCGAACAACGCACGGCCGAGGCCGTTGAGCAACGGGTGGATTTCCTGCACCACGATGCGGGTGAAGGGCAGGGTCAGGCTGAAGATGATGACGCCCAGCAGGCCAAGGGCCATACCGGTGTTTTCGCGCGAGCTCATGGAGTGGGACCGAAATCGATAGGGCTTCAAGGGAAGCCCATCTAGCCACAACCCCCGCCGATCAAGGGCCTACAGCTGGGTGCGGATTTATCCGTACAGTTGCATGCTGGAGGAGCCGGGTGTGTGTAGGGAGCTGGGTTTGCCCGCGATGCAGGCACCTCGGTATGCCTGTTGCACCGAGGTGATGCTATCGCAGGCAAGCCAGCTCCCACAAAAGCCAGCTCCCACTCGACCGGCTCGCTCGGTTAGAAGAACCGCGTAACGCTGATCTTCGCGTTACGCCCTTCGCTGTAGGCGCGGTCGCCGCTGAGTGCCGGGCGGTAGTTGTTGTTGAGCAGGTTATCGACGGTGAAGTTGACCTCGGTGCCTTTCAGGCCGGCTTGCTGCGGCTTCCAGTTGGCGAACAGGCCCATGCTGGCGTAGTCGTCGTTGGCGTATTGGTCGTAGAACGTGTCGCCCACGCTGCTGTTGAAGCCGCTGGAGTATTTGTCGCTGGGCAGGCGGTCGGTCTTGCGCACGAACTGCGCGGTCCAGCCGACCTGCGCGTTCCACGCCGGGATCTTGTTGCCCATCATCAGCACCCATTTGGCCGGTGGAATATCTCGCGCGTACACGTGGGTGCTGGTGGCCCACGGGTTGGTGTAGGGGTTGTCGCGTTTGCCGGTGGCCCAGGAGTAGGTCACCGAGCCGAACACGTAAGTCGAGTCGTAATAGGCTTCCAGCTCGAAGCCCTTGATGGTCATGCCACCGACGTTGCGGTAGTTGGTCTTGGCCGCCATGTCGGCGCTGGTGCAGACGCTGTCGATGGTGCCGGACACGCTGTTTTGCCGGTCGCAACCGATGCCCGTGGCCTTGAAGATTTCGTCTTCGATGCGGTTATGGAACAGCGTGGTGCGCAGTTGCAGGTTGTCGCCATGGCCGATGAGGTTGGAGAAGTTGGTGACGTTACCCGCCGTGATCGCCGTGATGCGCTCCGGCTTGAGGTTGAGGCTGGTGGACGTGCGGCTGCCGAGGCCTTGCACTTCGTATTGTTCGTCGATCACCGGGGCGCGCCAGGTTTTGTTCCAGCTGGCGAACATCGCCACATCCGGGGTGATGGCCCAGTAGGCGGCCAGGCGCGGCGACCAACCGGTGTAGGTTTTGTCGCTGTAGTCGTGGCCGATGCTGGGATCGGGGTTGCTGTAGTACGGCGCGTCGTTGGCTTCGCCACGGTTGCGCACATGGTCATAGCGCAGGGACGGGGTGATGGTCACGTCGCCGATCGTCACCGCGTCCTGCACGTAGAACGAATGGGTGTCGACTTTGCCGTGGGGCATGAAGTACGGCTGGAAATGCCCGTAGTTGTACTTGGCGGTGTTGTAGGTGGCGCCCGGCATCCAGCTTTCGGTTTCACGCTTGTGCTTGCGGATCTGCACCCCGGTGGTCAGCGCGTGTTCCAGCGGCCCGGTGATGAACAGGCTGGTGTTGCGCAACTCCAGGATCTTGTCGCCATAGGCCGTGTCCATCTTGCGCCCGCCGGTGGCCAGGCTGAACGAGGCGTCCTCGTTGCGCTCGTCGGTCTGGTCGGTGCGGGACACCGAGTAGCTGAGCTTCAAGTCGATCAGCGGGTTGTCCAGCGGCTGGTAGACGTACTTGCCGGAGTAGGTGGTGTCGACGGTGGTGCGGTTGGCCAGGAAGCGCTTTAGTGCGCCCTCGTAGCCATAGCGGTCGATGGCCGATTGCAGCGGCGGTGTGGGATAGCTTTTGGCCGAGAACGGCGTCCAGCGCTCGCTGCTCGCGCGCGAGTACGACAACCCCATGCTGTGTTCATCGGTGAAGTGCGCGTTGACCTTGAACAGCTTGCCGTCCACATCCTGGGCGCTGTTGGGCAGGCGCTTGGGGTTGATCGGGAACTTGTTGTCGGGATCGGGCGGGGTGCCGGCCAGTTTCATGTCGCCGCCGTCGCGCTGGGTCAGGTAGGCGAGCGCATCGAAGCGGCCGTCGTCGGTGCGGCCGTAGACGGCTGAGCTATAGACCTGCTCGTGGTCGTTGCTGGCGTAGCCGTACTTGAGCATGGCTCCGGCGTTGCGGCCGTCTTCCAGCAGGTCGGGGGCGTCTTTGGTTTCCATGATGATCGAGCCGCCAAAGCCGCCGTTGCCGGTGAAGGCCGAGTAGGGGCCTTTCTCCACTTCGACGCTCTTGATCAGCTCGGGCTCGATAAACACCGTGCCTTGCTGGTAGCGCTCAAAACCGCTCTTGGTCGCGCCATCCACCGACATCGGTACGTCTTCGGCCTCGCCGAAGCCACGGATGTTGATGGTCTGCCCGCCCGGCTTGGACGAGCCGCCCATGAACACGCCTGGCAGGGTCTGCAACAGCGATGGGATGTTGTTGGGCTGGTAGCGGTCGATGTCGGCCTGGCGCAGGGTTGAGCGGCCGACGGTGGTGGAGTCGACCTTATTGCCGGTGCCGATCACGCTCAGGGCATCCAGTTGCACCGCGCCGCTGTTGGTGGTCTTGGGGTCTTCGGGCTTGACCACGTAGGTGCTGCCGACCCTGATCAGGGTAAATTCACCGTTTTTGAGCAGGGTGCGAATGGCCACTTCCGGGGTGAAGTCGCCGTCGAGCGCTGGCGCCTGCACGTTCTTGAGCAGCGTTTCATCGAACAGCAGCTGGATTTTAGCCTGCTGCGCCACTTGGCTCAGAGACGTGGCCAGCGCCTGGGCGGGCAGTTGCAGCCTGAGCGAATCCGCCTGGGCGCTGAGGCTGAACGCCAGGCAACTGGCGATGAGGGTCGGTCGAAGAAACAGGTGCGAAGCGTGGCAAGGCGCGCGAAACATGAAATCCCCCGGTGCGGCTAACTAGCCAAAAGGTGTGCGTATCAAGTGCAGACCGGAGGAAGACGGGGCAGGTAAATAAATCCACACCTGCGAATGCAAAATATTCTCAAATAGGTGTTATTTGCTTGCTTCGATCCTGATGATGCCATCGGCTGAGGTCACGGTTTTTACCGGCAGCAGGGCCGGGAGGGCGCTGAGCAGGGCGTCCGGATCGTTTATGTCGAGGTTGCCCGAGACCTTCAGTTGCGCCACGGCATGGCTGACCTGCATCGGGGCTTGCGGGCGGTAAAGGCCCAGTTCGTCGATCAGGCTGGCCAGCTCGCGATTGCGAAATGCCAGGTGCCCGCTGCGCCAGTCGGCGACTTCTTCGCCGGTGAGGCTTTGCTGCTGCAGGGTGCCCTTGGCGTAGTTGAAGGTGGCGCGTTGTTGGGCTCCGAGCAGTGCGACGGGGCTTTTGGCATCGGGTGCGAAGGCGACCTGGCCATGGGCGACGCTGACCACCAGTTGCTGCTGGCTGCGGCGCACGTCAAAACCGGTGCCAACCACCCGTACATTCGCTGCGCCGGCTTGTACGAACAGTGGGCGTTCCTTGTCAGGCGCGACCTCTATGTACAACTGGCCCTTGTCCAGGTGAAGAATGCGCTGGTAGGCGCTGAAATCCACGCGCACGCGGGTGTTGGCGTTTACATACAAGGTGCTGCCATCGGGCAGGTTCAAGGTGCGCATGCCCTTGGCGTGGGCGGCAACCTGGGTGTGAAAAAGCTCGCGTGGCGTGTCGATCCTGTTGGCCAGCACGGCGCAGACCAACGCGGCGGCCACCGCCAGAGCCGGGCGCCACATCGGCGCTTTGCGCTTGGGCAGCGCCACGGGTTTGTTCAGTTGCTGCAATTGGGCCAGGTCGGCCCACAGTTGCTCGAACTCGGCATAGGCGCGGGCATGCGCAGGCTCGGCCTGCCAGGCGGCAAAGGCCTTGCGCTCGGTACGGTCGGGGTCGTTGCGGTTGCGGGTAAACCAACTGGCGGCTTGGGCGTCGATAGAGTCGATCTCTTCGATGTCCATTGCGTCTGTGTCGCTCAGGCGGTTCATTCTGGCTGCTCCGTGCCGGGTTCGTATTGAAGGCGTCGCTTGCAATGCAGCAGGGCGAAGGCGATGTGTTTTTCCACCATGCTGGTGGAAATCCCCATGCGTTCGGCGATCTGCGCCTGGCTCAGGCCTTCGAAGCGGTGCAGCATAAGGGCTTCTCGGCGGCGGGGCGAGAGCTCGGCGAGGACTTCTTTCAACTGTTCCAGGCGTTGCAAGCGCTGCACGGCGGCCATGGGCTCGTTGTGCTCGTCGGTGACCGGCTCGGCATCCCGTTCGGCCTGATCGCTGTGGACGGTATGGCGCACCTTCTGTTTGCGCCAGTGATCACGCAGCAGGTTGCGTGCCATCTGGAACAGAAACGCCCGCGGCTGCTCGACCTTGGCGCGGTCGCGGTAGTCCAGCCATTGGGTGAAGACGTCCTGGGTCATGTCCGCAGCGTCGCTGGCGTTGTCCGTGCGTTTGCGCAGGAAATACAGAATATCTGTATAGAATCCGCGAAAGGCATCGGCCGACAGCGGGTCGGGCTTGGGGCGAGACATGAATATCCTTCTTGACGAAGCGCGACGTAGGAAAGTCGCGAATGGTATCGAGAACCATTGCTATTTGTCTCTAAAAAAGTGGGAGAGGCCTTGCCCTCGATGACCCTGGTTCAGCCAACGCATGCAGTGGCTGACACTCCGGCATCGGGGCCACGCCCCTCCCACATTTTTCTCAGCGTTCGACGGGCACGGACAGCGCAGGATTGCCCAACGCATGGGTACGCGCGGCAAAGAACCTCAGTTCCACATCGGTTCCCTCGAACAGCTGCGAATACCGCCGCTTCTGCTGACGAATAAACCCATCACTGCGTCCCGACACCGAAATCGCCAAGGTGGTCAATCCCGCCTGGCGAATCGCATCCACCAAGTGTTTGTCCTGTGCCCCCAATTCGTGGCCGAAGATGCACAACGCCCCTTCATGGGTCAGCAATTGCTCATAGCAGAACGACAGGTAATCCGAACTGCGGATGGTCTTGAGCTTCTCTTCAACCTTGCCCTCGCTGACAAACAGTGGCACATCGTCGAGGGTCTTGATCGTGTTGTTGATCGCAAAACTGCTGAGCAAGGTGCTGTCGGTGGTCGGCAGCTTGCGTGCGGTGCCGTCGAGGTTGCGCACCAGGTGCAGACCGCCGTGCAGGTAGAGGATGCGCGTGGCGTCGGTGCGGGTGTTGCGCAGGTCGAAGCTGGCGTCGGCGCTGCGGAACAGGTCGTCAATGCCCGGCGCGTGCAGGATCGCCCAGTAGTTGAGCAAGTCGTAGTTGCTCGTGAATACCGTGGAGTAGCTTGCCAGTTCGCGGTTGATCGTCGCCAATGTCGACGGTTGCACCAGACGCCACGGGATATGCACGGCGTGGATGGTATTGATCAGCGCTTCCTTGATCGCGTAGTAGCGATTGCGCGGCGCCGCCGAGCTGACTGCCAGCGCCTTGTTGACCCGGCTGGTGGTTTTCAGGGCACCCAGGGCTTGCTCGAAACTGCGGGTTTGCAGGGCATCGAACACGCTGAGCTCGGATTGGCTCAGGGGCTTTTCTTCGACGGTGCGGGCGTTTTCGAACAGCGAGTCGTAGGCAAAGTCTTCCCAAATCGTACGGCTGGCGCCGTTGCCGATCAGAATCCCGCTGAAGTCGATCGCGCTGCGCAGGGCGCTCCAGTCTTCAAGGTGGGCGTCAATATCCTGGAAATCCTTCATTGCGGCGGGTCTACTCGAAATCGGCTGGGCGGTGACTTTATCACGAGCGGGCGTTGATCCTGATCAAGATGCGCTGCGCGCCACGGGTTGATTCTGTAGGCATAAAGCCTCTGAGGATTCGCCATGAGCAGCACCTTCTTTATTCCCGCCGTCAACATCATGGGCACTGATTGCCTCGACGAAGCCATGACTGCCATTCGCAACTACGGCTTTCGCAAGGCGCTGATCGTCACCGACGCCGGCTTGGCCAAGGCAGGCGTGGCCCACATGATCGCCGAGAAACTGGCGATGCAGGACATCGACTCGGTGATCTACGACGGCGCCAAACCCAACCCCAACGTGGAAAACGTCGAGAACGGCCTGGCGCTCTTGCAGGCGAGCGCCTGCGATTTTGTGGTGTCCCTGGGCGGCGGTTCGCCGCACGACTGCGCCAAGGGCATCGCCCTGTGCGCCACCAATGGCGGGCATATCGGCGACTACGAGGGGGTCGACCAATCGAGCAAGCCGCAACTGCCGCTGGTGGCCATCAACACCACCGCCGGCACCGCCAGCGAGATGACCCGTTTCTGCATCATTACCGACGAAACCCGCCACGTGAAAATGGCCATCGTCGACCGTAACGTCACGCCGCTGCTGTCGGTCAACGACCCGGCATTGATGGTCGGCATGCCCAAGGGCCTCACCGCCGCCACCGGCATGGACGCCTTGACCCACGCCATCGAAGCCTACGTGTCCACTGCCGCCACGCCGATCACTGATGCTTGCGCGATCAAGGCCATCGAACTGATCAGTGCCAACCTGCGCCTGGCCGTGCGCGACGGCAGCGACAAGGCCGCGCGGGAAAACATGGCGTATGCGCAGTTCCTCGCCGGCATGGCGTTCAACAACGCGTCGCTGGGCTTTGTACACGCCATGGCCCACCAACTGGGCGGCTTGTACGATTTGCCCCACGGCGTGTGCAACGCTGTCCTACTGCCCCATGTGCAGAGCTTCAACGCCAGCGTCAGCGCCAAACGCTTGTGCGACGTGGGCCGCGCCCTGGGCGCCGACGTCAAGGGCATCACCGTGGAAGAGGGCGCCCAGGCGGCCATCGCGGCGATTCGCAGTTTGTCCCAGGACGTCGACATCCCCGCTGGCCTGCGTGAACTGGGCGCCAAGTTGCAGGACATCCCGCTGCTCGCCACCAACGCCTTGAAGGATGCGTGCGGGCTGACCAACCCACGGCGCGCGGATCAAAGGCAGATAGAAGAGATCTTTCGCAGCGCTTTCTAGCGGGGCAGTGACGAGCCGCAAGCGTTAAGCTACAAGTGAAATCGCATTCAACTTGAAGCTTGAGCTTGCGGCTTGCCGCTGAGGTCCCCCTATGAGAGTTCTGTTATTCGGCGCCACCGGCATGGTCGGCCAAGGTGTTCTACGTGAATGCCTGCTGGCCGCTGACGTGCAGGAAGTGGTCGCGGTTGGCCGCACGCCCCTGACCCAGGAACATGGCAAGCTGCATCAGGTGTTGCACAGCGACATGCTGGATTTCCAACCCCTGGAAAACCTGCTGCAAGGTTTTGATGCGTGCTTCTTCTGCCTCGGCGTTTCGTCGGCGGGCATGAGTGAACCCCGGTACACCCACCTCACCTACGACCTGACGTTGGTCGCGGCCAGCACGTTGGCGCGGCTCAATCCGCAGATGACGTTTATCTATGTGTCCGGCGCCGGTACGGACAGTTCCGAGGCGGGTAAGTCGATGTGGGCGCGGGTCAAGGGCAAGACCGAGAATGCCTTGCTGCGCTTGCCGTTCAAGGCGGTGTATCTGTTCCGGCCAGGGGTGATCCAGCCGCTGCACGGGGTGCGGTCGAAGACGCCGTTGTACCAAGGGTTTTATGCCGTGCTCGGGCCGTTGCTGTCGCTTGTACGCCAGGTCAAGCCAAGTTGGGTTGTCAGCACCGAGACTGTTGGCCGGGCGATGTTGCAGGCGGCGAGCCAGGGCGCGCCACAACCGGTGGTGGAGCAGGCCGAGATCAATCGACTGGCCGGCGAGCGCCGCTGATGTTGCACAAGAGCCTGGTGCGCCGCCTGGATTTGATCACCTTGCAACTGTTTGTCGCGGTGTTTGAAGAGGGCACGCTGACCCGTGCCGCTTCGCGCGAAGCCATTGCGGTGTCGGCTGCCAGCAAGCGGCTGATGGAGTTGGAGCAGGTGCTGGGCGTCAGCCTGTTTGTGCGGCGGGCCAAGGGCATGGACCTGACGGCCGCCGGTGAAACCCTGTTGCACCATGCACGGCAGATGCTGTTCAACGTCGAGAAAATGGGCCTGGAACTCGGCGAACACAGCCATGGTGTGCGCGGCTATGTGCGGATGCTGGCCAATCTCTCGGCGATCATTGAGTTCCTTCCCGAAGACCTGCGGGATTTTTCCGCACTGCACCCTCAGGTCAAAACCGACCTGGAGGAGCGCCCCAGCAACGGCGTGGTCCAGGGTGTGCTGGATGGCGTGGCGGACCTGGGCATCTGCTCCAGCGACACCGACATCAAAGGCCTGCCCAGCGTGATTTATCGCCTCGACAAACTGGTGGTGCTGATGCCCGCGGATCACGCCTTGGCAGCCCGCGATAGCCTGGCCTTCGCCGAAACCCTGGACAGCGACTATGTCGGCCTGCACGCCGCCAGCTCGATCAATATGCGTACCCACGCCGCCGCACGGGAGGCGGGCAAGATGTTGCGCCTGCGTATTCATGTGCCGGGGTTTGATGCGATGTGCCGGATGGTCCAGGCGAACATGGGCATCGGCATTCTGCCGCGCAAGGCGTACGAATTGTTCGGCCGCGCCCTGGGTTTGCATGCTGTGCCGCTGACGGATGCCTGGTCGGATCGCAGCCTGATCCTGGTGGTACGTGATGAGGCGCAACTGTCGCCAGTGAGTCGTTTGCTCTTTGATTACCTGAGCAATACGTCTGAGTCCTACAGATAATTCTTCGATCGTTCGCCTTTCGCGAACGCTACTTGCCAACTGACGGTTGGATTTCTCCTGTATTGGCCCTCTAGTCTTGGCCCCATATTCCAAGAATAAGAGGTCCACACCATGACGGGTCCCCTGAGCGGTATCAAGGTGATCGAGATCGGCACGCTGATTGCCGCGCCGTTCGCCGCCCGGCTGATGGCCGAGTTTGGCGCCGAGGTGATCAAGATCGAAGCCATTGGCCAGGGCGATCCACTTCGCAAATGGCGAAAGCTGCATGAAGGTACGTCGCTGTGGTGGTACCTGCAATCGCGCAACAAGAAGTCCCTGGCGTTGGACCTCAAGTCCGGCGAAGGCCTGGACCTGATCAAGCAACTGCTCGGCGATGCCGACGTGCTGATCGAAAACCTGCGTCCCGGTGGCCTGGAAAAACTCGGCCTGGGCTGGGACGTGTTGCACGCCCTCAACCCCAAGCTGACCCTGGTGCGCATCTCTGGCTATGGCCAGACCGGCCCGTATCGCGACCGTCCTGGCTTCGGTGCCATTGGCGAGGCCATGGGCGGCATCCGCTACACCACCGGCAACCCGGACTCGCCTCCGGCGCGGGTCGGGGTGAGCCTGGGGGACTCCCTCGCGTCCCTGCACGGTGTGATCGGCGCGCTGATGTCGCTGTTGCGGGTCAAGACCGGGCAGGGCGATGGGCAGATCGTCGATGTGTCGCTGGCCGAAAGCGTGTTCAATCTGATGGAAAGCCTGGTGCCCGAATACGACATGCTCGGCCATGTGCGTGAACGCAGCGGCGGCGCCTTGCCCGGCATCGCGCCGTCCAACACCTACCTGACCGCCGATGGCGCCTACGTGGTGATTGCCGGCAACAGCGACCCGATCTACAAGCGCCTGATGAGCGCCATCGGTCGCGCCGACCTGGGCGAAGCGCCGGAGTTCGCCCATAACGATGGCCGCGCCGCCAAGAGCGGGCTGCTCGATGCGGCGATCACCCACTGGACCAGCAGCCTGCCCATCGACCAGGTACTCAGCGCGCTGGAAGCCGCCGAAGTGCCGGCCGGCCGCATCTATTCCGTGGCGGACATCGTCAGCGATCCGCACTATCAGGCGCGGGACATGTTGCTCAGCGCCGAGCTGCCCGGCGGCGTGTCGGTGAAGATGCCCGGCATCGTGCCCAAGCTCTCGCAAACGCCTGGCGGGGTGAACTGGTCGGGTCCGGCCCTGGGCCAACATACGGATGACATTCTTGGCAGCCTGGGTCTTACCGGCGCCGATATTCAACGCCTGAAAACGTCCGGAGTGGTGCAATGATTCACGACTATTCAGACCCGCTGATCGTGCAGGAAGTCTCCCCGCGGGACGGCCTGCAAATCGAGCCGACCTGGGTCGAGACCGCCGACAAGATCGCCCTGATCGACCAGCTTTCACTGGCCGGTTTTTCGCGGATCGAAGCCGGTTCGTTCGTGTCACCGAAGGCCATTCCCGCATTGCGCGATGGCGAGCAGGTGTTCCAGGGCATCCAGCGCAAGGCCGGTGTGATCTACGTGGCGTTGATCCCCAACCTCAAGGGCGCCCAACGCGCCATCGAGTCCCGCGCCGATGAGTTGAATCTGGTGATGTCTGCCAGCCAGACCCATAACCTGGCCAATATGCGCATGCGATGCGAGGCGTCGTTGGCGGCGTTCGGCGATATTGTCAGCTTTGCCGCCGACCATCCCGTGCGCCTCAACGCCAGTATCGCCACCACCTTTGGTTGCCCGTTCGAAGGAGCGATCGATGAGGATCGCGTGCTGCAGATTGTCGATGCTTATCGCGAGCTGGGCATTCAGGGCATCAGCCTTGCCGATACCACCGGAATGGCCAACCCGCGTCAGGTCGAGCGCCTGGTCAAGCGTGTGCTGGAGCGTGTGCCCGCCAATGACCTGACCCTGCATTTCCACAACACCCGCGGCCTGGGGTTGTGCAACGTGCTGGCGGCCTACGAGGCTGGGGCCCGGCGGTTTGACGCGGCCCTCGGCGGCCTTGGCGGCTGCCCGTTTGCGCCGGGGGCGTCGGGCAATATTTGCACCGAAGACCTGGTCAACCTGTGCGAAGAAGTGGGCATTCACACCGGGATCGACTTGCCGCACCTGCTGCACCTGTCCCGCCAATTGCCGGCCTTGCTGGGGCACGAACTGCCCGGCCAGGTGGCCAAGGCCGGGCGCAATTGCGACCTGCATCCACCACCGGCGTACATCGCCACGCTGTAACCCCGCACCAGACAACAAAAACAATCGGGCGCCCGTGAGCAGCCCGCTGGAGAGAAAACATGAGCACTAATCCGTTAGAGGCCGGCGCGCGCCCGGCAGGTGAAGTCGATCCGATCAAAGCCGTGGTCAACAAGGTCGCCTGGCGTCTGATGCCATTGATCATGGTCTGCTACCTGTTCGCCTTTTTTGACCGTATCAACATCAGCTTCGCCAAGTTCCAGCTGCAGGCCGACCTTGGCCTGAGCAACACCGCATACGGCTTGGGGGCTGGGCTGTTTGTGGTTGGCTATGTGATTTTCGAAGTGCCGAGCAACATGATGCTCTACAAGGTCGGGGCTCGTCGGTGGATCGCGCGGATCATGGTGTCCTGGGGGCTGGCGACGGCGGCTATGGTGTTTGTCACGGCTGAGTGGCAGTTCTACGTGCTGCGCTTTCTGATTGGCGCCATGGAGGCAGGCTTTGCGCCGGGCGTGCTGTATTACCTGACGCTGTGGTTTCCCCAGGACTTCCGTGGGCGTATTACCTCGATGCTGTTCCTAGCTTCGGCGTTTGCCGGGCTGGTGGGGGCGCCGTTCTCCGGGCTGGTGCTGGAGCACATGGACGGTGTGCTGCAGATGCGCGGCTGGCACTGGCTGTTCCTGCTCGGTGGTATGCCGTGCGTGGTCTTGGCGTGGATGGTGCTGACGCAGTTCAAGGACCGTATTGAAGATGCGCCGTGGCTCAGCGCCGAAGAAAAAACCTTGCTCTCCAGCCGCATCGCCGTGCATGAGGTCCACAAGAAGGGCTCGCTGCTCCAGGCCCTGCGAATTCCCGGTTTCCTGATGCTGGGGCTGATCTACTTCCTGATCCAGGTAGCGTCCTACGGCCTTAACTTCTGGGCGCCGCAATTGATCCGCAGCACCGGTATCGAAAGCTCGGTGGTGATCGGCTTGCTGACCGCCATCCCCTATATCTGTGGTGCGATCACCATGGTGCTGGTAGGACGCTGGTCGGATGCCACCGGTGAACGCCGCAAGTTTGTCAGTGGGTTGGTGGCATTGGGCGCGGTAGGGTTTTTCTGTGCCGGTATCTTTGACGACCACACCACGTTCCTGATCGTGGCGCTGGGCCTGTTGGGTGCGGGGATCATCGCTGCCATCCCGACCTTCTGGACCTTGCCGCCCAAACTGCTGGCCGGCGCGGGTGCCGGTGCGGCGGGCGGGATTGCCTTGATCAACACCCTGGGACAATTGGGCGGTATTGTCAGCCCGGTGATGGTTGGACGGATCAAGGACATCAGCGGCAGCACCACCCCGGCGCTCTACGTGATTGGTGTGTGTGCGTTGATCGCCGCTGCGCTGTTGTTGTGGGGGCTGCCACAAAAGCTGCGTACGTCCGACAAGCGTTGACGAATTATCACGCTGCGGCCAAGGCCTTGGCTGGCGTGGCGCTAAACTGAATCAACGCCACCCCGCCAATCAACAACAACGCCCCCAGCACCCGGGGCGTTGTCAGTTGCCGCTCCGCCAGCCCAAACAGGCCAAAGTGATCGAGCAGCAACGAGGCGAGCATCTGCCCGGCCATGGCCAGTGCAATAAATCCTGACGCACCGAGCTTGGGCAACAGCATCAACGCCAGGGAAATAAAACACACGCCAAATGCGCCACCGGCCCACATCCACAACGGCGCCTTGCTGATAAAACCCAGGCTCGGCAGGGGCAAGCGCAGCGCCACAATCACCGGCAGCAACACGACAATGCTTACCAGCAGCGACGCCAGGGTGGCCCACAACGGGTGCCCGAGCCCGCGCCCGAGGTTGGCGTTGATCGCACTCTGAAACGGCACCACTGCCCCGGCGATCACTGCCAGCGCCAATAAACCCAGCCAATGCAACGTGGTCATCATGAATCTCCCAAAGGTTTTGCTGGACTCTAAGGTATTCGTCGCGCAAATTTAAATTCCAAGTTCTTATGCCGAGCATGCAGCTGATGAATGATCTGCGCCGCATCGATCTCAACCTGCTGGTGATCCTCGACGCCTTGCTCAGCGAGCAACACGTCACCCGCGCCGCCGAGCGTTTGCACCTGAGCCAGCCGGCGGTCAGTCATGCGCTGGCGCGCTTGCGCGATGTGCTCGGCGATCCGTTGCTGGTACGCCAGGGTGGCGGCTTGGTACCCACCGCGCGCGCCTTGGAGTTGGCGGCGCCACTGGCCGAAGCCTTGGCCCAGGTACAGGCGTTGCTGGCGCCCAATCAATTTGATCCGGCGTCGGCCAAGCGGCGGTTTCGCCTGGCGATGTCGGACTACAGTGCGGCGATTTTCCTACCTGATTTGGTGCGCATGCTGCGCCGTGAAGCGCCGGGTATTGACCTGCAAATCATCCAGGCCAGCCGCGAGGGCATGGTGGATGGGGTGCTTAATGGCGATCTCGACCTGGCTGCCGGGGTCTTTCCTGACATGCCGGCGGAACTGCGGACTACACCGCTGTTTGAAGAGCACTACACCTGCCTGGTGGACCGCAACAGCTTGCCGGAGGGTGGCACACTGGACCTGCCCACCTACCTCTCGCGCCCCCATGTGTTGCTGGAAATGCGAGGCAGCGGCACGCCGGAAATCGAGCGCGCATTGACGGCAATCCGTGAGCGCCGGCATGTGGCGATCAGCCTGCCGCACTGGGGCGTGGCGCCGCAGTTGATCCAGGGCACGGATCTGATTTTGACGGTGTCGTCGCGGGGCTTGCTGAACATCGATCACCGGCATTTGGTGGCCGTGGCGCCGCCGTTTCATATTCCGTCGTTCGCGTTTGAGCTGGCGTGGCATGTGCGGCGGGGTGGGGATTCGGGGTTGCAGTGGTTGCTGGGGCGGATGCGGGGTGTATTGACTGATATAGAAGTGTGTTCAGCATTGCGCTGCGAGGTAGAACATGCAGAATCTTTCCACCCTTAACCGTCCGTCAGAGTCGCGCCCATGACCCCCTCCTTGCTGCTCGCCGTCCTCGCTTCAGGTTTTATCTACGGTATCACCCCGGGCCCAGGCGTCCTCGCCGTATTCGGCATCGGCGCCGCCCGTGGCCGTCGCGCCGGGGCGGGTTTTCTGTGCGGGCACTTGTTGGGCGATGTGGTGTGGTGCAGCACGGCGCTGATCGCCATCGTTGGTGCGCGGGAGGTGGGCAGCGGTGCATTTGATGTGCTGGGCGTGCTCAGCGGCCTGTATCTGTTCTGGCTCGGCTGGCGTGCGATCCGCACCCAGCGCCGCAGCAGCGATGCACCGCAAGGCGCTGCGCGGCATCCGTTCTGGCACGGCATCCTGTTCGGCCTGACCAATCCCAAGGCGTACCCGGTGGCGGTTGCAACCTTTACGGCGTTGTTGTCCAGTCGTGCCGAGTTGCTGACGTGGTCGATGTTGCCTGCGCTGATCTTCCTCAGCTTCGTCGGTGGCGTGCTGGCCTACGCGATCCTGATTGGCGTGGTCGGCGCCCAGCGGGTGCGCACGGTGTATCAGCGGCATGAAATCCTCATCACCAGGCTTTGTGGGGTGATGTTTATCGGCTTTGCCATCAATGCGTTGGCCCATGCGCTGCCGGGTTTGTTTGCCAGTAAACCGGCGTGACGCAATCACGACCGTTCGTCGCACTGGCAAGTTTTTTCTAAACCTTTGCCGCCCTGAAAATTCGAATTCAGGGCGGGGTGTATTCCCCCTCGCCTAATTTTGCCCTGGAGGAACCCATCATGAGCCGCATGGCTATCCGGTTACGCACCGCCAGTTTCGCGATGCTGCTGGGCCTCGGCGCCAGCAATGCTTTCGCCCAGTCGCCTGCTGAATTCATCGAGCAGGCCTCGGCCAAAGGGATGGCCGATATCGAAACCAGTCGCATGGCCCACGCCAAGACCTCGTCCCAGGAAATCAAGGATTACACCATCGAGGTGATCAACGAACGCACCCTGGCCAACCAGCACCTGGCGGCCATCGCCAAGAAGCTGGAGCTGCCGGTGGCGCCGCGGGAAAAGATCGTCGACAAAGCCGAAACCTTGATGCCCGAGCTCAAGGACGGCGACTCCTTCGACGCCGCCTACACCGCGCAACAGGTCAAGGAAAACGAAGACGCCATTGCCCTGTTCAAACAGGAAGGTGCGGCGTCGGATGTGCCGGAAATCAAGGCGCTGGTGGATGAGACGTTGCCCAAGTTGCAGGAGCGTCTGCAAAAGGCCCGTGCCCTGGCGTCGACCTACGGTAAAGGCCATCAAGGCGACGGTTGAGTGTCTGGCCGGAACTGAAAAACGGCGGTTGGAGCCTTTCCAACCGCCGTTTTTTATTCGCTCTAGAACGCCATTTCCGCCTGGCCGGTGCCTTCCAGCGCAAGCAGGTATTGCTTGGCTTGCAGGCCACCGGCGAACCCGGTCAGTTCACCCGAGGCGCCAATCACCCGATGGCACGGTGCGATGATCGAGATCGGGTTGCGCCCGTTGGCCGCGCCCACGGCGCGCACGGCCTTGGGGTTGCCGATCTGCCGGGCGATCTGGCTGTAGCTGCGGGTTTCACCGAAGGGGATGGTCAGGAGTGCCTGCCAGACCTGTTTCTGAAAGTCGGTGCCGCTGAAGTCCAGCTCCAGGGTGAATTGACTACGGGTGCCGGCGAAATATTCCTGCAACTGGCGCTCGGTTTCCAACAGCACCGGGCTGCTGTTGGCCTCCTGCAATTGCCCCAGGCGTACACGGTTGGCGCGCTCTTTTTCCCACAGGATTGCGCTGAGCTTGCCGTCGCGCGCCACCAGGGTGAGCTGGCCGACCGGGGAGGGCATGAGTTTGTATTCGTAGGGCATGGGTGGGCTCCTGTGGGCGAACGTCATGGCGCCACTGTAATTGTATCCGCCCGGTTGGAAACTACGTTTCTTGCGATTGAATTTTCCTGGGCCTAGAAGTTCCAGTACACCCAGTTGGCGTAGAGCGGATACCAGTAAATCCAGGAAATGGAATACAAAGCCTTAAGAAATGAGGCTGTTCCCGTCAGTAACAGAGAAATGACATTGAACGCGGTGATGATGGAGGCGAACACGGTCAAGCGTCGGTTGGCATGTTGCCTGGCCAACCGTATGCCATAAGCCGACGCGACGATCGATCCTGCCGCGATGACCGGTCCGATGAAAAACGGCAGCCTCATAAACGACAGTAGCAGCGGCAAGACCAGTACCCAGCCGACCACCTGGCGTCGTATGGCCTTTGGCGTGTGTTGCTGGGGTTCAAGCATGGGCGTGATCTCGGTGTCAGGGGGGAGGAGCTGACATCATTTAGAGATCAACTCGTCACCACAGTCGGACTTTGCTGAAGTGGCGCTGGCGGTCTTGTTGCAGAAACGTCAGCGCCGCCGCCGCGGCTTCTTCGGCAATGATCTCTAAGCATCCTTCGTAAACATTCTGCTTGCTATCGAGCGTCTGCCACTTCACCTATCACCCTCATAAAGGCTTGGACTGATAGGTTTTTTTCTACATCACGAGTCAGCACCAACAACTGTGCACACGCATCCACTTCCACCAAAGGCCTGTACGTCACGCCCTTGTGCATCAAGCTTTGCGCGCATTGCGGCACCAACGCCACGCCTTGCCCTGCCGCCACCAGGGCAATGATCGAGGTGATCTGTCGGCCGGTCGGCCCCGCGCGCAGGGGCTGCCCATGCTCGCGGTACAGCTGTTCGATGGACTGGTTCAGTCCCGATCCATGATCCGCCGGAAACAGGATCAGCGGATAAGCACTGAGCTGCGCCAAGCTCACCCGCGCCTGGCGCGCCAACGGGCTGTCGCTGGCCAACGCGGCCACCAAGGGTTCCTGGCCCAGCGACAGAGCCTGCACTTCGCTGCTTTGCGGCAACCGGCGGCTCAAGCCAATGTCCAGGCGCCCGTCCGCCACCTGCGCGCCGAGGCTGCCGGAGGCGCATTCCACCAGGGTCAGCTGCACGTCGGGAAAGCGTTGGGCAAAGGCATGGATCACCTGGCTGAACAGGTCCGACAAGGCAATCGAACTGACATACCCCAATGCCAGTTGCCCAGCGGTGCCTGCGGCCAGTTTGCCGGCGATCACCTGTGCCAGCTCCACCTGTTCCAGCACACCCCGCGCATAGGGCAAGAACGACCGGCCTTGAGCGGTAAGTGTCACGGTGCGGCTGGTGCGATCGAACAGTTTGAAGCCCAACTCGGCCTCCAGCGCCGAAATCTGCCGGGTCAGCGGTGGCTGGGCCAGGTGCAGGCGAATGGCTGCTCGACCGAAGTGCAATTCTTCGGCGACCGTCAGAAAGTATCGCAGCTTGCGTAGGTCGAGCATCCTGGCCCTCGGGTATTGATCGGTGTGAATTCGGTATTGGTTCAAGACCTGCCGGGCATTCTATAAAGACCTCACAACATAAAACGAGAGGTTTCATGACGTCGCGCCTGTCTTGACCGGCTGCAAGCGCCTTGAGCCTGAGCAGATTCCTACGCCATGACCGACACCGTCGTTATACCCGCTTCCCAATGCTCTGCCCGCCGTCGTTCGTTGATCGCCGGGTGCAGCGCCCATGCCGTACACGATGGCTTGACCGACGTTATCTATGTGCTGCTACCCATCTGGCAGGCGCAGTTCGCCATGTCCTACGCGCAGATCGGGCTTCTGCGCGGCGCCTATTCCGGGATGATGGCTGTGTTCCAACTGCTGGCGAGTCGTGCCGCCAAACGCTGGGGGCGCACACCGTTGCTGGTGGGGGGGACTGCGCTGGCGGGTATTGCTTACTTGATGGTTGGGCAAGCCACCGGGCTGGTGCTGTTGCTGCTGGCCTTGCTATTGGGCGGCCTGGGCGCGAGTACGCAGCACCCGCTGGCGTCGTCGATGATCAGCGATGCCTATGAGGAGGGGGGTGGGATCAAGCAGGTGCTGTCTCAGTACAATTTCTCCGGGGACATCGGCAAAACCCTGATCCCCGGCTTGGTTGGCCTGCTGCTCACCGTCATCAGCTGGCGCGCCAGTGCCACCTTGTTGGGGCTATTGGGTTTGGCGGCGGCGGGACTGTTGTGGTGGCTGATTCCTACGCCGTCGCGAGCACCTGCCACCACGAAAACGGCCAGACCCTCCAGTGGAATCGGCTCCGCCAGCGGCTTGCGCGCACTGATCTGCACCGGCACCCTCGATAGCGCCGTACGCATGGGCTTTCTCACGTTCCTGCCGTTCCTGCTGCAAGCCAAAGGTGCAGGTACGGCGGGTGTCGGCCTGGCCCTGAGCCTGCTATTTGTCGGTGGCGCGTTCGGCAAATTGCTCTGCGGTTATCTCGGAGCACGCATTGGCATGATGAAGACCGTGTGGCTGACGGAAACCACCACCGCGCTGCTGATCATGGCGGCGGTGTACCTGCCGCTGAATGGTTTGATGCTGACGTTGCCGCTGCTTGGCCTGGTGCTCAACGGCACATCTTCGGTGTTGTACGGCGCCGTGCCGGACCTGGCCGGTGCGGGCAGGCGGGAGCAGGCGTTTGCGCTGTTCTACACTGGCACGATCGGCGGCGGGGCGCTGGCGCCCGTGGTGTTTGGCAGCGTTGGGGATGCGCTGGGCGTGCCGGTGGCGGCGATGGTGTTGGCGGCAGTGTTGTTGCTGACGTTGCCGTTGGCGTGGTGGGTGGAGAGGGGGATGGTAGACGAGCGGTGATGTGATTGTTCATCTTGCGACGTTGCCTACACCCCCATCGGAACGGCGCGGGTTGTACTCGCTGTGTGAGCTATTTATGGTTTTCCAACGGCGGCATCGTCAGCCTCGGCGTTCGACGGCAGCTGTGCGCGGTATCACTCGAGTGCGCCGGTATCCCGAAAGCTACCCGGTGCATTTATCCGCGCGCAGCTGCCACCCTTATCGAATCACCTTATTTCAGGCACAAAAAAACCGGCCACCAGGGCCGGTTTTTTCATGCATCCCCCGTCAAAACCATCCTGACGTTGGACCAACAATTAAGTGGAGCGGGTAGAGGGAATCGAACCCTCGTCGGAAGCTTGGGAAGCTACTGTTCTACCATTAAACTATACCCGCTCAGAGCGGCTGACTTTGTACCAGATGTTCATCGGGATTTGAAGTTTTTCTTTGGAAAATGTGCAGGTTGCGTGCGTCGGATAAACCGATGGACGGAGCCTGTGCAGGAGCAAGTCTGCGTTCAATCACTGACGTTCTCCTGCACAGGGTCGCATTTCAGATTGCAAATGCATGCTGTGTCTGGCCTTGGTGGTACCGCAATCGGCTGGCTGGCCGCTCTGATTTCAAGAACCCGACGACCGCGTCCCGGCTGTCCCGGCACGCTGCCTTGTGCTCCATATCCAGGAAGTGCCCGGTGGCCTGGATGGTGCTGAAGCTGCTGTTGGCCACGTGTTGGCCGAACAGCTTGGCGTCGTGGGCGCTGGTGTATTCGTCCCATTCGCCGTTCAGGAACAGCACTGGAATGTCGATCTGCTTGGCTGCCTTGAGGTAGCACAGCCGGTCGCTGTTGAGCACCTGGCTGATGTGAAAGTGCATCTGCCCGTATTCATGCTCGGCCAGGCTGCTCACGTGCTTGTAGTTGAAGCGCTTGAACAACGATGGCAGGTGTTTGCCGATGGTGTTGTTGACGAGGTGGCCGACGCGGTCGCGGTCGAGGTTGCCGAGGTAGTCAACGCCGCGTTCAAGGTAGTCGCGCATGGGCGCGTTGATCACGGGTGAGAACGAGCTGATCACTGCCTTCTCCACACGGCGCGGGCGGTGGGCGAGGGCGACCAGGGTGGCGGCGCCACCCCAGGAGAATGACAGCACGTGTTCGGCGGCGAAGTGGTCGATGAGTTCCAGGAGGATCTGGCCTTCGACGTCCTTTGTCAGCATTTGCTCATGACGGTTATGGATTTTGGAACGGCCAGCGTAGGGCTGATCGTACAAAACCACATTGAATTGCGGGTGCAGGCTTTTGACGGTTTGAGCGAAGGATGCCGTGGTGGCCATGGAGCCATTGACCATGATGATGGTCTTTGCAGCAGCGTCCGCGCGATAGAACTCCGTGTAAACCCGATACTGACCCTGTATATCCAACACAGCGATTTCTGGCCTCATGTCGTAAGACTCCTGGCAAGCGGGTAGGGCGCGCAGGTAACTCTGCACGAGCTTTGTGACAGGTAGGCATACGCCTGGAAAATGAGCGCCCATGTCGATCCGCTGACGGCTGGCCGACGGGTGTTGTTATGGCGGGCAGTTTTGCCTGGAAGGCCCGTAGATCAAGCGCGGGCGGGGGCAAGGTGTTTCTTGGAAGTTATAGGCGACTCGCGAGTCATAATTTGGCTGGTGATTTGGATTCAAGCAGCAGACCTGCCACCTCGCAAGGTTATAAAACGGTTTTTTGCCATCACCGGCCGAACGGTCGTCAAACCTGTCGGATTTCGTCATCGGTCAGCGCCCGGTACTCGCCCGGCGCCAGGGCGGCATCCAGCACCAAGGGGCCCATCCGCTCGCGATGCAGGCCGATGACCTTGTTATCGAAATGCCCGAACATACGTTTCACCTGGTGATAGCGCCCTTCAACGATGCTCAGCCGCGCCGTTCTCGGCCCCAGCAACTCAAGTGCGGCCGGTTGGGTGGTGAGGTCTTCGAACGCAAAGTACAGGCCTGCGGCAAACGTCGGCGCGTATTGCGGGCCGATGTCCTGTTCGGTGTCGACAAGGTAGACCTTGGGCAGCTTGGTCTGCGGTTGTGTCAGGCGCCGTGACCACTGGCCGTCGTTGGTGATCAGCATCAGGCCGGTGGTGTTGAAGTCCAGGCGCCCGGCGATATGCAGCTCGTCCTTGTCCGGTTCATCGAGCCAGTCGAGCACGGTCGGGTGTTGCGGGTCTGTTGTAGCGCTCACGCACCCCTGCGGTTTGTGCAGCATGAAATACCGCGCCGGTTTGCCCGCCTGCAGAACCTCATCATCAACACATACACGACTGAATTCGCGCACTTCATGGTGCGGATCGCTGACTGCAACGCCGTCGACGGTCACACGCCGTTCAACCAGCAGCAGACGCACTTGCTTGCGATTGAAACGTGGCAGGTTGCTGAGGAAACGATCGACGCGCATTACGGCTGCTCAAGTCCGCGTAGCTGCGCATCCACCTGGGCACAGCGCGGGCACAGGCAGGCTTTGTTGCGCAGATCATCGGGCAGCGCTTCGAGCACCGCCGGGTCGATGGTGACGCTGTAGCACCAGCAGGCCTGGTCGACGGTGCGAGGGTCGGCCAGGGCGCAGTCGTTGCGGGCGCCGCAGGCGGGGCAGAGGGTTGGCGTGGTCATCGGTCGGTTCAGGCTGAAAGGGTGCAAGGTCCCGGTGAGTCCCGGTGTGCCTTGCACGATACAGCGCTGCCCCGACGCAGGCTACTTACAGCTGGAACTTGCTGACCAGTACGTTGAACGATGTGGCCAGGCGCGACAGGTCCTGGCTGGAGGCGTTGGTCTGATGGGCGCCAGCGGCGGTCTGGGTGGACAGGTCCTGGATGTTGAGCAGGTTGCGGTCGACTTCACGGGCGACCTGGGCTTGCTCCTCGGAGGCGGAGGCGATCACCAGGTTGCGCTCATTGATCAGCGCCACGCTGTCGGTGATGCGCTGCAGCGCTTCGCCGGCATTTTGCGCCAGGGTCTGGGTGTTGTTGGCCCAGGTCAGGCTTTTGTTCATCGCGGCCACCGCGTCGTCGGCGCCCACCTGCACTTCCCCAATCATTTTTTCGATGTCGACCGTGGAGGTTTGGGTGCGATGAGCCAACGCACGCACTTCATCGGCCACCACCGCAAAACCACGGCCTTGCTCGCCTGCGCGGGCCGCTTCGATGGCCGCATTGAGCGCCAGCAGGTTGGTCTGGTCGGCGATGCCGCGGATCACGTCGATCACCTTGCCGATTTCCCGCACCTGGCCGGCGAGGTCTGCGACCGACTGCGTTGAATCGTTGATCTCGACCACCATCGCGCTCATGCCGGACACCGCCTGCGCCACCTGCTGGCGGCCGTCTTCAGCTTCGTCGGTGGCCTTGAGCGAGGCTTGCGAGGTGGACACGGCGTTGCTGGCCACTTCGTCCACGGCGGCGGTCATCTGGTTCACGGCGGTGGCGGCTTGCTGGATTTCGTCATTCTGGCGGGTCAGCCCACGGCTGCTTTCTTCGGTGACCGCGCTCAGTTCTTCGGCGGCGGAGGCCAACTGGTCGGAGGCATTGGCGATTTCCAGCAGGGTGCTTTTCAGGCCACCTTGCATGTCCGACAGCGCCATCAGCAGTTGCCCGGCTTCGTCGGTGCGTTCGGTGAGGATGGCGTGGGTCAGGTCGCCACGAGCAATGCGCTGCGCACTCTGCACCGCTTGCGCGATAGGGCGGGTGATCAGGCGGGTGATCAGCACGCCAATGATGATCGCGATCAGGAAGGCCATCACGATGCCGCCGATCATCCAGGCCATGGCGCTGCTGCGCAGTTCTTCGGCGGCCACGGCGCCTTCCTTGATCTGGCGGTTATTCGACTCGATGATCACGCGGATCAGCTCGCGTGCCTGGCGGAACAGTTCGTTGTTGGTGCTGTTGAGCTGGGCCCGAGCCTGCTCGAGCTGGCCGCTGTCGAGCATGGCCATGATGCGTTCGGAGTTGCTGATATAGGTGGGCCAGATCTGGTCAAGCTTGTCGCCCGCCGCCCGTTCGTCGTCTTCCAGCGGCGTCGCGCGGTAGGTGGCGTAGGCGGCCTGGCTGCGCTTGAGTTCGGCGGCAATGTCCTGGCGCACGCGGTCGCGGTCTTGCTGGGAGACGTCGCCGTTGCTGGCATCCATCAGCCGGTACAAACCGCGGTTGTGCGCGACCAGGCCGTTGAGGGTGGCGGCGGTGGTGCTGACCGAAACCAGATTGTTGGAGAACGTCAGTTCCAGCGCGGTGGCGAGTCGGACCACGCCTTTGATGCCCAGGGTACCGACCCCAAGTGTGACCAGTGCACAGAGTAGAAATGAAAGGAGAAGCTTGGTTGAAATTTTCATGGCTCGAATCCGAGGGAGTTGGCGAATGACGCACGCTAGAGCCTCCCTGGCCTGGTGCGATGTCATAGTGACATCATCGCAATCCACAAAGTTTCGGGCCAGATAAATTTACTGAATCGATACAGCCCAATGATGGATAAACCTTATGCGTGAGTACGCTGCGAAGGGCGTGTATCGGCAACCTGTGTAGTTGTGTCTAGTTGTAACCAAAACGCACCAGATTCGGTTTTTGTTGTCAGATATTTCGTCATTCGGTGAAAGCTGAGTGCCGCCCCCCAGCGTCGCTGGAGGAGCTCCTTCGCGGTCCAGGAGGCCGCCATGTATCGACGACTGCTGCTCAGCGCTTTACTTGGTCTGACCCTTTCAGCCTGTGTGCCCTACTACGATGGAGGCCAGAGTTACTATCGATCCGAGGTCTATACGTCACCGGCGCCGGCGTATTACTACGGGGGTGGCACCGCTTACCAATACCGCCGTGATTACTACCCCGCACCGCGTTATTACGCGCCGCAACCGCGCTACTACCCGGCGCCGCGCTATTACCAGCCGGCCCCGCGTTACTACGGCCCGCGTGCCGGTTACCGGCCCTATCCGAACCAGGGCTGGGGTGATCGTGGCGATCATGGCGGGCATGATGGACGTGGTCGCGGTTCCGACCATGGCGGCGGCCGCGGCGGTCATCGCTGACAGGACTTGAAGGCAAGCGGCGCAGGAAGCGCCGCTTTTTTTTGCGCGAAATACTCAGTATTCGGACAAATCCGCCAGCGGGTGGCGACCTTCCCACACCTTGTGGAAGTGAGCCTGTACGACCGCGTCCGGCAGGCTGTTGATGTCCGGCCAATGCCAGTGCGGCGTCTGATCCTTGTCGATCAAGCGCGCACGCACGCCTTCGCTGAACTCCGGGTGACGGCAGCAGTTGAGGCTCAAGGTGTATTCCATCTGAAACACCTGGGCCAGGGACAGGTGACGGGCTCGGCGCAGTTGTTCCCACACCAGGTGCGCCGTGAGTGGGCAGCCTTCGCTCAAGGTCTTGCCGGCACGGCTGAACAGCGGGTCGTTGTGCTCGCGCAACTGGCTCAAGGCGCGCCAGGCTCCGCGTACATCACCCACATCCAGCCAGGCGTCGATCTGCGTCCGGCGCGGCAGCCACTGCGCTTCGGGTTGCTGGCTGACGGCTTCCTGGGCCAGCGCCTTGAGCAGGCTGTTGAGTTGTATCGACGTTTGTTCCTGCCAGTTCAGTTGCAGCAGGCCTTCGATCAATTCGTCCTGCTGGTCGTCGCGCAGGAAGCGGTCGGCCAGGCCCAGGTCTAAGGCATCGCGACCGTTGATATGCGCGCCGGTCAGGCCGAGGAACAGGCCGAGTTTGCCCGGCATGCGCGACAAGAACCAACTGGCGCCCACATCCGGGTACAGGCCGATACTGATCTCCGGCATTGCCAGGCGGCTGCTTGGCGTAACGATGCGCACCGACGCACTTTGCAGCAGGCCCATGCCGCCACCCAGCACATAGCCGTGGCCCCAGCAGATCAGCGGTTTCGGGTACGTGTGCAGGTGATAGTCGAGGCGATACTCCGCGGCAAAAAACTGCGCGGCCAGCGCCGGCACCACGCCGGGTTGTTCGCGGCACTCCATCGCGAGGCTGCGCACTTCGCCACCGGCGCAAAATGCCTTGGGCCCATTGCCGCGCAGTAGCACGCACACGATATTCGGGTCTTTCGCCCAACTGTCCAGGCGTTCGCCCAGGGCCAGGATCATCGGTAGGGAGAGGGCGTTGAGGGATTTTTCGGCGTCCAGGCTGGCGATACCGATGCGGGCACCGTCGCTGCCGGTCAGCTCTTCGAAGTGCAGGTTCATCGTGACCTCATTCAGGAAGGTAGAAGATTAGTATGATCGCTTCGTAGGAAAGTGCCGGTGGTGTGTCAGATCAATTGACAAGCGGGGTCGGCTTTCCTAGGGTTCGCCTCATTCTTTTTTACAAGACCATTGCATCATGACCGAAGGCGACCGTATCAAACTCGAACCCACCTGGAAGCACGCCCTGCGCGATGAGTTCGAGCAACCGTATATGAGCCAGTTGCGCGAGTTCCTGCGCGAGGAACATGCGGCCGGCAAAGAGATCTACCCGCCAGGCCCGCTGATCTTCAACGCGCTCAACTCGACGCCGCTGGACAAGGTCAAGGTGGTGATCCTCGGCCAGGACCCGTACCACGGCCCCGGCCAGGCCCACGGCCTGTGCTTCTCGGTGCAACCGGGCATACCCACGCCGCCGTCGCTGCTCAATATCTACAAAGAGCTCAAGCGCGACCTGAACATCGACATCCCCAACCACGGTTGCCTGCAAAGCTGGGCGGATCAGGGTGTGCTGCTGCTCAACACCACCATGACCGTGGAGCGTGCCAACGCCAACGCGCATGCGGGCAAGGGCTGGCAGTTTTTTACTGATCGGATTATCGAAGTGGTCAGCGCGCATCAGCCGCACTTGGTGTTTTTACTGTGGGGCGCCCATGCCCAGGGCAAGCAGAAGTTGATTGATGCGACCAAACACCTGGTGCTGACGTCAGTGCATCCGTCGCCGTTGTCGGCGTATCGCGGGTTTTTGGGGTGCGGGCATTTCAGCCGCACCAACAAGTTTCTTGAGCAGAATGGCGAAACGCCGATTGAGTGGCGGTTGCCGTCGCTTTAATGTCGGCCGCTGTGCCTTACAAGCGGACTTCTGCCACTGTTGAACTGCCGATATTGGCGACGTATGCCAATCGGCCGCTGGGCGCTACAACGATGCCGCGCGGCTTGTCGAAGCCAGGGATCGTGCCAATCACGGTTTGGGTACGGGTATTGATGATACTGACTCGGTTGCCATCGGTTTCGGTGAGGTAGGCTCGCTCCAGCATCGTGTGAAAAGCGATCTGGAAAGGGCCGAGCAACCCGCTGAGAGTCGAGCTTGCCTGAGCGGTGGTGGTGTCCCCGATATACACCTCGCCACGATCCCGGTAGGTGATGTACACGCGAGCGGCGAAGCGTGCATGCACAATGCTGGTGGGCTCTCCAGCAATCGTGCTGGTTTGGAACACGACCCGGTTGGTTCCCAGGTTGATGCTGGTCCAGTCATCGAGGGTCGAGGCGACATGTGAGCGCGCGTTGCCGGGCGCCACACAAATGTCTCTGGGATGGCGCACGGCAGTCGCAGCGATTCGCTGATGGGTGCTGGTATCGATCGCCACCACTTGCGAAGCGCCTTGGTCAGCGACGTACAGGCGCGCACCGGTCGAATTCAATGCAATGCCCCGGACGGTGGTGAACCCCCTGATTTGATTGATGAGCGTGTTGGTCGAGGTGTCGATCACAGTGATAGGCGTATCGCTTGCCTGACTGTTGTCGCTGGCATAAAGGCGAGGGGCCGTTGGGTTCATGGCGAGCCAGATGGGCGATCCTATATTGGTGATCGTGGTGATAATGCTCAAGCTTGCGGTATCGATAACAGTGATGCCGTGTGGAAGTGTTGCACTGGCGACGTAGAGGCGCGAACCATCACTATTGAGCACAAGGCGATTGGGAGAGCCTGGAACGGGGACCGTTCTGATGATTGCAGCCGGTTCGTTATCGTTTTTTTGATCTTCGGACGAGGTATGCATGATCACAACTCTCAATGGTCAGGTACACACCATTGATCTTCGTTACGAGAACGTTCGGCTAGCTGTGAGAATTGACAGTTCAGACGAATGGCAGTGGCCCCTCAGGGGCCACTGTTCGGTGGCGGATCAGGTTTGACGGTTCCAGTGCCTGAACAACGGCTCCGCCAAAAACAACACAAACAACAACCGCATCACCTGCATCGCCGTCACCAACGGCACCGACAATTGCAGGGTCTCGGCCGTAAGGCTCATCTCGGCAATCCCACCGGGCATCATGCCTAACGTCAGCGAGCGCAGGTCCAGATGGGTCAGCGCACTGAGCCCCACCGCTGCCAACGTCGCCAACGCCATGGTCAACGCCGTACCAATCAACGTGCGCCCCATGAACGACGGCGCCCGGCGAAAGAACTGACGATTGAAGTGGCAACCCAAACCGCTGCCGATCAACCACTGGCCGATCTGGCTGCCGCCATCGGGCAGGCCGATATGCAGATCCCATACGACGCTGGCGGTCGCACTCACCAGCAACGGCCCGAACAGCCACGGGTTCGGCTGACGCAAGCGCTGCCACCCCCAGGCCACCAATGCTCCAAGCGCAAACAACGCGAACAGCCACGGCCAACTCACCGGCGCCGGATGAAACTGTGGCGCGCCGCCTTCCAGCACATACTTGAAGATCGCCGGCACGCACAGCACCACCACCAGCACCCGCAGGCTTTGCCCCGCCGCGACCCGGCTGAGCACCGCACCATTGCGTGCGCCGAGGTTGACCATCTCCCCGGAACCGCCCGGCATGCTGGAGAAAAATGCGGTGGCGCGGTCTTCACCGCTGCGCCGCATCAACCAGACGCCGACCACGCTGGAAAGACTGGTGATCAGCGCGCCGAAGAAGATCAGCCCGAAATGGCTCAGCACCTGCTCGATCACCAACGGCGTGAAGTGCAGCCCGATGCCAATCCCTACCACCCATTGGCCGCATTTGCGCCCGCCGGGAATCTCCGCCAACTGCCACGGCGTGAGGCAGCGCACCAGGATGATCGCCAGCAACGAGCCGACCATATACGGCAAGGGCCAGCCGACAAGGCTGGCCAGGTAACCGCCGGCCAGGCCGACCAGCGGTGTTCCCCACCAATGTTTAAAGGTGACTTCAGACATCGGCCACGGCACGACGCTGCAGGGCACGTTTGCGATAGATCCGTACCAGCGGTAAAGCCAGCATCAGCGCGGTCAGCACCCACACACCAAAGGTGATCGGGCTCGACCAGAGGATGTCCAGCGCACCGTTGGAAATCGACAGCGCCCGGCGCAGGTTCTGCTCCATCAAGCCGCCGAGGATAAAGCCCAGCAGGACTGGCGACAGCGGGAAGTCGAGCTTGCGCAGGATGTAGCCGAAGATGCCGATGCCGACCATCAGGAACAGGTCGAAGGTGGTGGCGTGAACGGCGTACACACCGATCGCGGTGATGATCGCGATCACCGGTACCAGCGCCCAGTTCGGCACGGCGAGGATGCGCGTGAAGATGCGGATCATCGGGATGTTGAGGATCACCAGCATGATGTTGGCGATAAACAACGAGGCGATCAGGCCCCAGACGATGTCCGGTTGCTGTTGGAACAGCAGCGGGCCGGGCGTGATGTTGTACAGCGACAATGCGCCGATCATCACCGCCGTGGTGCCCGAACCGGGTACGCCGAGGGTCAGCATCGGCACCAGGGCACCGCAGGCGGATGCGCCGATCGCGGTTTCCGGGGCGGCGAGGCCGCGCATGTCGCCCTGGCCGAATTTGCCGCTGGCACCGGCCATGCGTTTCTCGGTCATGTAGGCAACCGCCGAGGCCAATGTTGCGCCAGCGCCAGGCAGCACGCCCATGATGAAGCCCAGCAGGCCACAACGGATATTCACCAAGAAGACAGCGGATGCTTCCTTCAGGTTGAACATCATCCGTCCGGTGGCTTTCACGGCTTCCTGGCCACGGTGGGTTTTTTCCAGCAGCAACAGGATCTCGCTGATGGAGAACAGACCCAGCACCAACACCACAAACTGGATGCCGTCGGTGAGGTGGATGTTGTCGCCGGTAAAGCGGTACACACCGCTGTTGGCGTCGATGCCCACCGCCGACAGGAACAGGCCGATCAGCGCTGCAACAAAGGTCTTCAACGGTTTGTCACCGGCCATGCCGCCGAGGCAGACAATCGCGAACACCATCAGTACGAAATATTCCGCCGGACCGAAGGCAATCGCCCATTTGGCCAGCAACGGTGCAAACAGCACCATGCCGCAGGTGGCGATGAACGCGCCGATGAACGAACTCCACGCCGACAACGACAGCGCTACACCGGCCAGGCCTTTGCGGGCCATCGGGTAACCGTCGAGGGTGGTCATTACGGTGGAGGCTTCGCCCGGAATGTTCAGCAGGATCGAACTGATCCGGCCGCCGTATTCGCAGCCCAGGTACACGGCCGCCAGCAGGATCAACGCCGACTCCGGCGGCAAGCCCAGGGCGAATGCAATCGGGATCAGCAAGGCCACGCCGTTGATCGGACCCAGGCCCGGCAACAGGCCGACTACGGTGCCGATCAAGGTGCCGCACAGCGCGGTCACCAGGTTGTACGGGGACAGTGCAACGCCGAAGCCCTGGCCCAAATAGCTGAAAGTATCCATATCAGTTCTCCAGAACGTCGAGCAGGCCGAGGGGCAGCGGAACATCCATGGCTTTATCGAACAGCAGATAGAGGCCCACGGCCATCAGGCTGACGATCACCACGCTCGGCAACCAGCGGCCGCCATACAGGCGCGCCATGGGGATGCCGATCAGCATGCTGCTGAGGATGAAACCCAGGGGCTCGAAGGTGGCGGCGAACACGATGAGCAGCGCCACGCAGATGCCGATCTTGATCAGGGTCTCGCGGTCCAGCGCCGGTTCTTCTTCCGTGTGTTTGGTCGGCTGTGGGCGGATGATCATGTAGATCAGGCCCAGGCTCATCAGCCCGAGCATCAGCAGCGGGTAGGCACGCGGCCCGACCGGCTCGTAGGAAAATGCGGCCTGGTACGGCCACGCCATCAGCGCAAGGCCGGCACAGACCAGCAGCATCACGCTGGCGAAAATGCGTTGTAAAAGCATAGGAAACTCCTAGGCCGCTTTTGTGGGAGCGCAGTGGCTCGCGAAGAATGCAAGGGCGCCGCGTGTATCCAGGCCGCACGCGTCATCGTTGACGTTTTTCGTGGGCAAGCGCGCTCCCACAGAGGGCATTTACTGGATCAAGCCAAACTCTTTGGCCAGCACTTTGTAGTCAGCCACCTGTTTCTTCACGTAGGTGTCCAGCTCCGGGCCGGTCATGGCGAACGGGAACAGCTCGCGCTGGTCACGCAGCTTGGCGAACTCGTCGGAGGCCAGCAGTTTGTCGAACGCATCTTTCCACCAGGCGTAGTCGGCATCGCTGACTTTTGGCCCGAGGTAGAAACCGCGCACCACTGGCCAGACGATGTCGTAGCCTTGCTCTTTGGCCGTCGGAATGTTCTTCATTTCCGGCTCGTCCAGGCGCTCTTCGGAGAACACCGCCAGCAGGCGCATGTCACCGCTGAGGATGTGTGGCATGGAGTCGGAGATGTCGGTACTGCCCACCTGGATGTGACCGCCGAGCAGGGCGGTGGCGATTTCACCGCCGCCTTCGAGGGCCACGTAGCGCAGCTCACGCGGGTTGATCCCGGCGGCCTTGGCGATCAGGGCGGTTTGCATCCAGTCCTGGCTGCCGACGGTGCCGCCGGAACCGATGACGACGCTGCCCGGATCTTTCTTCAGGGCTTTGACCAGATCGTCGAGGGTCTTGTAGGGCGAATCGTTTTTCACTGCGATGGCACCGTAGCTGGTGCCGACCGCTGCCAGCCAACGTACGGCGCTTTCATCGAAACGGCCGAACTTGCCCTGCGCCAGGTTCAGCAGCGAACCGCTGGACCAGGCCACCAGGGTGCCGGCATCCGCAGGGCGCTGCGCGACCACCGCGTTGTAGGCCACCGCGCCGACGCCGCCGGGCATGTAGGTCACGCGCATCGGCTTGCTCAGCAACTTCTCGTTGACCAGCGCGCTTTGCGCCAGTTTGCAGGTCAGGTCGAAACCACCGCCGGGGGAGGCCGGGGCGATGCATTCCGGGCGCTTGGGTTCTTCGGCGGCCAGCAGTTGGCCGGCGAACAGCATGCAGCCGGCGGCGAGGGCCAATTTACGCAGTGAAGGGGTCATTTTCTATCTCCGTCATTGTTGTTATGAGTGGCTGTTACCAAAGCGCAATGCTGTAGCTGACCAGCACGCGCATTTCATCCGCATCACGGGCTGAATAGTTGGAGCGGTACGTGGCGTTACGCAGGCGCACGGCCACATCCTTGAGCGTGCCGCTCTGCACGACGTATTTGATCTCGCTGTTGCGTTCCCACTCTTTGCCGGTGTCGCCGTTCTTGAGCTGGATGTTGTCACCCGAGATGTAGCGGCTCATGAAGCTCAGGCCGGGAATCCCCAGTTTGGCGAAGTCGTAGTCGTAGCGCGCTTGCCAGGAGCGTTCTTCGGCGCCAGCAAAGTCGTTGATCTGCACGAAGTTGACCAGGTACGGGTCGCTGCCATCCACATACGGAAACGCATTGTCACCGGACATGTGCTGGTAGCCGGCGCTGAGCTTATGGCCATTGAGGGCATAGCTGAACAGGCCGTTGAGGGATTTGTTGTCGATCTTGCCGCCACGGGCGCTACCGGTGTCATCACTGATGGCCAGGCGCAGGTCGGTGGAGAAGGTGCCGGGGCCCATCGGGCGGGCGGCGACCAGGCCGAGGAAGTGCTGGCGGTACACGTCATCGAGCTGGGCGAAGTGGTAGCTGCCGGTGATCTTGTCGGCGAACTTGTAGTCCACGCCACCGAAGTTGAAGTGCTTGCCGGTGGCGCCACTGACGAAGCGGCTGTTTTTGTTGTTGAGGGCGATGTCTTCGTAATTGGTGTCGTCGCGGTCCTTGGCTTTGTCCAGGCGGCCGCCGGTGAACACCAGGTTCTTGAACTCCTTGGAGGTGACCAGGCCGCCGTTGAAGGTTTGCGGCAGGATGCGTCCGTCGTTGGGCTTGAGGATCGGCAGTTCGGGGGCCAATGAGCCGATCTTCAGCTCGGTGGCAGAGATCTTCACTTTACCGGTCAGGCCCAGCTTGGCGTATTCGTTGGCGGCGCGGCCGTCATCATGGGTGGGTAGCAGGCCGGTGCCGGTACGGTCGGGGCTGGAGTCGAGCTTGACGCCGAGCATACCCAACGCGTCCACGCCAAAGCCGACGGTGCCGTCGGTGTAGCCCGATTGCAGGTTGAGCATGAACCCCTGGGCCCATTCGTCGCGTTTGGATTGCTGTGCACTGGTGCCGTCGCGGAAGTCGCGGTTGAAGTACATGTTGCGGGTTTCCAGGGTACCGCTACTGTCTTCGAAGAAGGCAGCCTGGCTAAGCGGCGAAAAGCCGGCAAGGGCAGCGGCGCTGGCAAGGGCGGTCTGGGTCAGGCGGGAAAAACGCACAGGCGAGAATGCCTGGGGCTGTGTCGACAGCATCGTGGTGTACTCCGTTATTGTTCTTATTTTGGCGAAAACGCTTCGAGGCGTTTTTCGGGCGCTGCGGCTCAGGCAGCTCAGTGGGCAAAGACCACCGTGTCTGGATGCTAAAGGGCGAAGCTTTCACTAACCTTTCAACCACCTTTCAATGTTTTCGGGCTTCACAGGGCAGGTTGCGCCTGTAAACTGCCCGCCAAAGCGTGGCGTCGACCACCCCTGAACGAGGTACAAATCCATGCGTGTCCTGTTGGTTGAAGACCACCTGCAACTCGCCGAAAGTGTTGCCCAGGCGCTCAAGAGCACGGGGTTGACCGTCGACGTGTTGCACGATGGCGTGGCCGCGGACCTGGCCTTGAGCAGCGAGGAATACGCGGCGGCGATCCTCGATGTGGGGCTGCCGCGCATGGACGGTTTCGAGGTGCTCGCACGCTTGCGGGCGCGTGGGAAAAACCTGCCGGTGTTGATGCTGACCGCGCGCAGTGATGTGAAGGACCGCGTGCACGGCCTGAACCTCGGCGCCGACGATTACCTGGCCAAGCCTTTTGAACTGACGGAACTGGAAGCGCGGGTCAAGGCGTTGCTGCGGCGCAGTGTGTTGGGCGGCGAGCGCCAGCAGGCGTGTGGTGTGTTGGTCTATGACCTGGATACCCGGCGCTTTACGGTGGGTGGCGAACTGATGACGTTGACGTCCCGCGAGCAGGCGGTGCTTGAGGCGCTGATTGCACGTCCGGGGCGGGTCATGAGTAAAGAGCAGCTGGCGTCCCAGGTGTTCGGCCTGGACGAAGAAGCCAGCCCCGATGCCATCGAAATCTACGTGCACCGTCTGCGCAAAAAACTCGATGGCCAGCCCATCTCCATCGTGACCTTTCGTGGCCTCGGTTACCTGCTGGAAGCGCGCGATGCATAAACCCAGCAGTTTGCGCTGGCGCCTGTTGTGGAACCTGGCGCTGTTGCTGGTGTTGTTGATGCTCGCCAGCGGCATGAGTGCCTACTGGAACGGGCGCGAGGCCGCCGACACCGCCTACGACCGCACCTTGCTCGCCTCGGCGCGGACCATCGCCGCCGGCCTGACCCAGGTCGACGGCACCCTCAGTGCCAACGTGCCGTATGTGGCCCTGGACACGTTTGCCTACGACAGCGCCGGGCGTATTTACTATCAGGTCAATGATATTGATCAGAAGCTGATTTCCGGCTACGAAAACCTTCCCGGCCCGCCACCCGGCACGCCGCGCACCGATGATTACCCGGCATTGGCGCGGTTCTATGACGCCACCTACCTGGGCCAGCCGGTGCGTGTGGTGAGCCTGCTCAAGGCGGTCTCCGAGCCAAACATGAACGGCATGGCGGAGATCCGCGTGGCCGAGACCGACGAAGCCCGTGTGAGCATGGCGCGCAGCCTGATGGCTGATACCTTGCTGCGCTTGGGCATGCTTGCCGTCGGTGCCTTGCTGTTGGTGTGGTTTGCCGTGAGCGCCGCGTTGCGCCCGCTGGAGCGTTTGCGCACCGCCGTGGAAGAGCGCCAACCCGATGACCTGCGGCCGCTGCCGTTGGTGGAAGTGCAGCATGAATTCGGCCCGTTGGTGCGTTCGCTCAATCACTTCACCGAACGCCTGCGTGGCCAGTTCGAGCGCCAGGCACAGTTTATTGCCGACGCGGCCCATGAGCTGCGCACACCGCTGGCGGCGCTCAAGGCGCGCTTGGAGTTGGGCCTGCGTGCCGAAGACCCATCGACCTGGCGCAGCACCCTGGAAAGCGCGGCCCAGGGCACGGATCGCCTGACCCATCTGGCTAATCAGCTGTTGTCGTTGGCGCGTATCGAAAACGGTGCACGGGCGATTGCCGAGGGTGGTGCGCAACTGCTCGATCTCAGCCAATTGGCCCGGGAGCTGGGCATGGCTATGGCGCCGCTGGCCCATGCACGCGGTGTGGCGTTGGCGTTGGAGGCCGATGAGCCGGTGTGGCTGCGCGGCGAGCCGACGCTGTTGAACGAGTTGTTGAGCAACCTGGTGGACAACGCCCTGGCCCATACACCACCGGGTGGCAATGTGATCTTGCGGGTCACGGCGCCGGCGGTGCTGGAAGTGGAGGACGATGGCCCGGGCATCCCGCTGGATGAGCGCGACCGGGTCTTCGAGCGCTTCTACCGCCGTAGCCAGCAGGGCTTGGGCTCTGGCCTTGGGCTGGCGATTGTCGGCGAGATCTGCCGCGCGCACCTGGCGCAGATCAGCCTGCACGATGGCGAACTGGCGGGATTGAAGGTGCGGGTGAGCTTTATCGCCGGTTGATCAGTAGAACATCGAGCGTGCTTCATCCAGCTCGACGCGCAGGGCTTCGCTGTACGGATCGACGCGCAGCTTCTTGAGCGCGGGGAGTGTGGAAACCACCACATCCGCCAAGGGGTGGTCGGTGCCGCGGTGGCAATACAGCATGGCGATTTGCACCAGATCGATGTAGTCGAGGCTGGCAGAGTCACGTTCAAGGTTCAGGTATTGCCCCGGCAGGCTGGCCAGCATCTCCGGGAAATCCCAGCCGTGCAGCAGCTTGTCGCCGAGCAGTGGGTGGATGCTGTCGATCACGTGGTTGAGGGCGATCGGGTCCGATAGCAGTTCGTAGTGGTCTTCGGCGTAGGTCAGGATCGGCAGCACACCGATCTGATGCACCAGGCCGCCAAGGGCTGCCTGGTCCGGCTTGAGCTGGCTGTGGCTGCGGCACAATGCATAGCTGACGCCTGCCACTTCGAGGCTGCGGCGCCAGACATCACGCATCTTTTGTTCGACCGTTTCGGAGCGGGCGTGGAAGATCTGTTCCATCACCAGGCCGATGGCCAGGTTGCTGCTGTAGTTGGTGCCCAGCCGAGTGATGGCGGTGTGCAGGTCGGTGACTTCCTGGGTCGCACGCAACAGCGGGCTGTTGACCACTTTGATCAGGCGCGCCGACAGTGCGGTGTCGCGCCCGATCACTTTGCTCAAGTGGCTGATGCTGATTTCCGGGTCTTCAGCGGCCTGGCGAATTTGCAGCGCCACTTCGGGTAATGTCGGCAGAACCAGATCATCGTTGCCGATGGCCGTAATCAAAGCCTGTTGGACTTTTTCCGCCAGCTTGTTCATTCAGAATCTCTAGGGTGTTGCCAAAAGGTACGGCGATTAACGCTGGATCTCTCGATCGCGGTCGAGTGTGTACGGCAGGTCAAGCAGGTGCAGGGCGGGGCCTTCAAGGCTGCCTAGATGCACATCGCCACTATCGGCAGCTTCGGCTTGCAATACGGCCAGAAGTTCAATCGTCTGGTCAGCTTTTGCTGCAATCACCACTTCGCCGATCGAGCTGTTATGGCTGGGCGAAAACAGCGGGGTGCCTGGCTCGGGTGTTTCAGGCGTATCCAGGCGCAAACGGTACAGGCGGCGTTTGAGTTTGCCCAGGTACTGCATGCGCGCGACGATTTCCTGGCCGGTGTAGCAGCCTTTCTTGAAGCTGACGCCGCCGATGGCTTGCAGGTTGAGCATCTGCGGGATGAACAGTTCGCGGGTTTGCGCCATGACCTGGCCGATGCCGGCGCGGATCTGGCCCAGCAGCCATTCGTTCAGGTCGGTTTCTTGCGCTTGCGCAGCCAATTGGGCGCGCACGGTGTCGGCGTGCTCGACGGGCACCCAGAGCTCGGCGCGCTCGGGCGAAACCCGAATGGCGATCAAGTGCTCGGTGCGTGCAACGCTGTCGGTCTCGGCTGGCAGTTCAAGGCCGAGGGCGGCCAGTGCCGGATCCGCACCCATCAGGCCGAAACGCACCCAGGCGGCGCTTTCGTCGGTGAGTTTGGATTTGGAGAAGACGGCGTATTTCTTCAAGTCGGCCAGTTGCGGCTCCAGCAGCTCGGTGGCCATGGCCAGCAACACGCCGTCACCTTGCAGCAGGATGCGAAAGCTCGATTGCATGCGCCCTTTTTGCGTGCAGCGCGCGCCGAGGCTGGCCTGGGTATCGCTCAGGTAGTTGAGGTTGCAGGTCAGTTGCCCTTGCAGGAACTTGGCAGCGTCGGAGCCGCGGACGGCGAGAACGCCTTCGTGGGACAGGGGGCAGAAGAAAGCGGAGTCAGCCATGGGTCATCGCAGGTCAAAAAGTCATGGGTGCATCATAGAGGGGCGCCCGGCAAATGGATAGTTTCCGTATGGGGCGACCAAAGCCGACTGTTCGGGTGCGGCCGGGCCTGTATACTTGCCGCCTATTTGAGGAGCGTTCCATGGTCGAAGATGTTGAAATCAATCGCCTCTACTGGCACAGCCGTCGTGGCATGCTGGAATTGGACGTGTTGTTGGTGCCTTTTACCAAAGAGGTTTACGCGACGCTCAATCAAGTGGACCGCGACCTCTATGTGCGGCTGTTGACGTGCGAAGATCAGGACATGTTCGGCTGGTTCATGGAGCGCGCCGAATCTGAAGATCCGGAGCTGCAGCGCATGGTTCGGATGATTCTGGATCGTGTCCAGCCCAAGTAATCACGCCTTTGAATGCCGCTGGCAGGCCTCACGGCTGTTGCTGGCGGCGTATCTCCTTGCCCAGCCGTTAGCACTGGGTGCGCTTTTGTTGCTTGATCTGTCCTATTCCAGCCTTGGTCTGTTGGTGTGCCTGGCGCATGCCGCCTGGGTCTTGCCGCGTCATATCCTGCTGACTCACCGTTCGTCGATTCGTGGCCTGCGCCGCGACGCAGACGGTTGGCACCTGTTCAGCGCCGAGCGGGGTTGGCATAGCGTGCAGTTGCGCCCCGACAGCCTGGCGTTGCCGCTGATCGTGGTGCTGCGCTATCGCGTGCCGGGGCAGTGGTGGGTGCGTTCGATCTGTGTGCCGGGTGATTCGCAGGCAGCCGATGTGCATCGGCGCCTGCGGGTGCGCTTGAAGTTCAGTCGCCGTAGGTGGTTGGCACCAGGATAGTGTCGCGGGCTTCGGGCAGCATCTCGGGGTAGTCGAGGGTGTAGTGCAGGCCGCGGCTTTCCTTGCGTTCCATGGCTGAGCGGATCATCAGCTCCGCGACTTGGGCCAGGTTGCGCAACTCGATCAGGTCGCGGCTGACTTTGTAGTTGCTGTAGAACTCGTCGATCTCATCCAGCAACAGCCGGACCCGGTGCTGCGCGCGTTGCAGGCGCTTGTTGGTACGCACGATCCCCACGTAGTCCCACATGAAGCGCCGCAGCTCGTCCCAGTTGTGGGCGATGATCACGTCTTCGTCCGAATCGGTGACCTGGCTTGCGTCCCAGCGGGGCAGGGCATCCGGCACGGGGATGCGTGGCAGTTGTTCGAGGATGTCCGCCGCCGCCGAGCGGGCGTAGACGAAGCATTCGAGCAGCGAGTTGCTGGCCATGCGATTGGCGCCGTGCAGGCCGGTGAAGCTGGTTTCGCCAATCGCGTACAGGCCGGGCACGTCGGTGCGGCCATTTTGGTCGACCATTACGCCGCCGCAGGTGTAGTGCGCGGCCGGGACGACCGGGATCGGGCCTTTGGTGATGTCGATGTTGAAGGCTAGGCAGCGTTCATAGACGGTGGGGAAGTGGGTCTTGATGAAAGCTTCGGGTTTGTGGCTGATGTCCAGGTACACGCAGTCGATACCCAGGCGCTTCATTTCATGGTCGATGGCGCGGGCGACGATGTCCCGTGGGGCCAGTTCGGCGCGCGGGTCGAAGCGTTGCATGAAGCGTTCGCCGTTCGGCAGTTTCAGGTGTGCGCCTTCGCCGCGCAGGGCTTCGGTGATCAGGAAACTCTTGGCCTGCGGGTGGTACAGGCAGGTGGGGTGGAACTGGTTGAATTCCAGGTTCGCCACCCGACAGCCCGAACGCCAGGCCATGGCGATGCCGTCGCCGCAGGCACCGTCAGGGTTACTGGTGTAGAGGTAGACCTTGGCCGCGCCGCCCGAAGCGAGAATGGTGAAGCGCGCACCGTAGGTGTCGACTTCGCCGCTGCCACGGTTGAGCACGTAGGCGCCGAGGCAGCGATCGCCTTCCAGGCCCAGGCGTTTTTCGGTGATCAGGTCGACGGCGACGCGTTGCTCCAGCAATTCGATGTTGGGGCGCTGGCGGGCTTGGTCGAGCAGGGTCTTGAAGATCGCGGCGCCGGTGGCGTCGGCGGCGTGGATGATGCGACGGTGGCTGTGGCCGCCTTCGCGGGTCAGGTGGAATTCGAAACCGCCGTCATCGCTGCCTGCGTGTTCATCGCGGGTGAACGGCACGCCCTGGTCGATCAGCCATTGGATCGCTTCGCGGCTGTGCTCCACGGTGAAGCGCACCGCGTCTTCATGACACAGGCCGCCGCCGGCGTTGAGGGTGTCTTCGACGTGGGATTGCACCGTGTCGGTGTCATCCAGCACGGCAGCGACGCCGCCCTGGGCCCAGAATGTCGAGCCGTTGGCCAGGTCGCCTTTGCTCAGGACCGCAATGCGCAGATGGCTGGGGAGGGTCAGCGCCAGACTCAAGCCGGCCGCGCCGCTACCGATCACCAGGACATCGTGTTGAAACTGTTGGCTCATTAGAAGGATTCCGCAAAAAGCGATCCAAGGGGCAGGCGCAGACAGGACGCCTGGATCGGCGAATCAAAGGGGCACACGGGCTACTAGTATATAGAGGGGGGGAGCGGCACAATAGCCGGGCATTCGTGGCAATGTGAGATTACGGTGCACGGCTCGGGTAGAATCAGCTGGTTATTGAAGCGGGAACTTTTTGCATAAGCCTCGACTCAATAGCAGGTTGCCCGAAAGCTGGGAAAACGTTGAGTTTATTGGCCCGTCGGGAGCATTGGACGCGTCAGAAAACCGGCGACAAGATTATTCGCGCAGCCGGCGTTGCCCGCGCTGCGTTTTTCGTGTGTGCCAAATCAGTGCGTGCCGGAAACTTGCTTGAAGGGGGAGAACTTTTGCGAAAAGACCGAGTCTATGTTTGCAAGCCTGATCGTTTAGTTATGCAAGCCTCCTTCAAGTACAACGAGGAGTGTTCATGCTAACCCAGGAAGAGGATCAGCAGCTGGTCGAGCGCGTTCAACGCGGCGACAAGCGAGCTTTTGATCTGCTAGTGCTGAAATACCAGCACAAAATTCTCGGGTTGATCGTGCGGTTTGTGCACGACACCCATGAAGCGCAGGACGTTGCACAGGAAGCCTTTATCAAGGCGTACCGTGCACTAGGCAATTTCCGCGGCGACAGTGCGTTTTACACGTGGCTGTACCGCATCGCCATCAACACGGCGAAGAACTATCTGGTCTCTCGCGGACGCCGCCCACCGGATAGTGATGTTAGTTCAGAAGATGCTGAATTTTACGATGGTGATCACGGCCTCAAAGATCTCGAGTCGCCGGAGCGTGCATTGCTGCGCGACGAGATCGAAGGCACCGTTCATCGCACCATTCAGCAACTGCCAGAAGATTTGCGTACGGCGTTAACTTTACGTGAATTCGATGGTCTGAGTTACGAAGACATTGCGAGCGTCATGCAGTGTCCGGTGGGGACTGTAAGGTCACGGATTTTCCGGGCCCGGGAAGCCATCGATAAAGCCTTGCAACCGTTGTTGCAAGAGAACTAAAGACAGCGGCGACAGCCAAGAGAGGAACCGCCATGAGTCGTGATGCCCTGCAGGAATCGCTGTCCGCAGTGATGGATAACGAAGCGGATGAACTGGAACTTCGTCGAGTGCTCAACGCATTTGATGACGCCGAAACCCGTGATACCTGGTCTCGTTACCAAGTCGCTCGGGCGGTGATGCACAAGGATCTTCTAATCCCTCGTCTGGATATTGCTGCGGCCGTTTCTGCCGCTCTGGCTGATGAAGCCGTTCCGGCAAAAGCTGCTCGTGGTCCATGGCGTAGCCTGGGTCGCCTGGCAGTCGCTGCCTCGGTGACTGTTGCAGTGCTGGCGGGTGTTCGCCTGTACAACCAGGACGAAATCGCCGGTGCCGAACTGGCTCAGCAGACCCAGCAGCCGGTCATGGCCGGTCCGCAAGTCAAAGGCCCAGCGGTATTGGCCGGCTACAAGGAAAGCTCTGACACCACCGGCCCGATGGCCAACGGTGTACTGCAAGGCCAATCCGGCTGGCAGGACCAGCGTCTTCCAGGCTACCTGCGCCAACACGCACAGGAATCGGCTCTGAAAGGCACTGAAAGCGCGCTGCCTTATGCTCGCGCCGCAAGCCTGGAAAACCGCTGATTCGTAAGGAGCTCTATGCGCGCCATACCGCTCCTTACGCTTTTGCTCAGCAGTTGGTTTGCACTCCCCGCCCACGCCGATGAAGCCCAAGACTGGCTGACTCGACTTGGGCGTGCAGAGCAGCAGCAAAGCTTTCAAGGTACGTTCGTCTACGAGCGTAACGGCAGTTTTTCCACCCATGACATCTGGCATCGTGTCCAGGATGGCCAGGTCCGTGAGCGGCTCTTGCAGCTCGATGGCTCTGCCCAGGAAGTCGTGCGGTTGGACGGCCGTACTCAGTGTGTCAGCGGCACTCTTGTCGCGGGCCTTGGCAATTCGCGTGATGCACCGTCACGTGCGCTTGATCCGCAAAAACTCAATGAATTCTATGAACTGGCCGTCATCGGCAAGTCCCGCGTGGCCGGTCGTAATGCAGTGATCGTCTCGATCACGCCCCGTGACCAATATCGTTACGGCTTCGAGCTGCACCTGGACCGTGATACCGCCTTGCCACTCAAGTCCCTGCTGCTCAATGACCAGGAGCAGTTGCTGGAGCGTTTTCAGTTCACGCGTTTAAATACGTCGACCGTGCCGGGTGATCGTGATTTGCAACCCAGCAGCGAATGCACGCCTATCGCCGCAGCTGGCGCTAGCGCGCCGCAAGTCCCGACCACCGAGAACTGGCATATGGAATGGTTGCCGCCGGGGTTTCAACTGACCAATAGCGCAGCGCGCACCGATACCCAGACGAAAGCAACGGTCGATAGCCTGATGTATGAAGACGGGCTGGCGCGCTTCTCGGTATTTCTTGAGCCGATCAACGATGCAAGCGTCACTGAAACCCGCACCCAATTGGGGCCTACAGTCGCCGTCTCGCGGCGCCTGAACACGGTGGACGGAGAGATGATGGTGACGGTTGTCGGCGAAATTCCGATCGGTACTGCTGAACGCATCGCACTGTCGGTGCGCGGCGAAAAAAAGACCGCCGCCCAGCCGTGAGTTGTTAATCCTATGTTCATCCTGAGCTTTCAATGTTAAGCCCATGCCGGGTCGGTTGCCGAGAGCATGAAATGAATGGATCAGCATTTTCACTTGCAAAAATCCCCCATGTTTTTTATAGGTCAGGGCTTGTCGGCTCTGGCCTTGCTTTGTTCGCGGAACAAAAATGTCGGTCGCAGTTTTCGGCGTTTCTTGAACCCTGTCGCTCAACCCTGCTCGTCGTAACGGGAGCTGTATGTCGATACCACGTTTGAAGTCTTATCTATCCATAGTCGCCACGGTATTGGTGCTGGGTCAGGCCTTGCCTGCGCAAGCGGCCGAGTTGCCTGACTTCACCCAACTGGTTGAGCAGGCCTCGCCTGCGGTGGTGAACATCAGTACCACGCAGAAACTGCCGGACCGCAAAGTCTCCAATCAGCAGATGCCGGACCTGGAAGGCCTGCCGCCGATGCTGCGCGAGTTCTTCGAGCGCGGCATGCCGCAACAGCGTTCGCCCCGCGGTGGCGGTGGCCAGCGTGAGGCGCAGTCCCTGGGCTCGGGCTTCATCATCTCGCCGGATGGTTACATCCTCACCAACAACCACGTGATTGCCGATGCCGACGAGATCCTCGTGCGCCTGGCGGATCGCAGTGAGCTGAAAGCCAAGCTGGTGGGTACTGACCCGCGCTCCGACGTGGCCTTGCTGAAGATCGATGGCAAGGACCTGCCGGTTCTCAAGCTGGGTAAATCCCAGGACTTGAAAGCCGGGCAGTGGGTTGTCGCCATCGGTTCGCCGTTCGGCTTTGACCACACCGTGACCCAAGGCATCGTCAGCGCCATTGGGCGTAGCCTGCCGAACGAGAACTATGTGCCGTTCATCCAGACCGACGTGCCGATCAACCCGGGCAACTCCGGTGGTCCGCTGTTCAACCTGGCCGGCGAAGTGGTGGGGATCAACTCGCAGATCTACACCCGTTCCGGTGGTTTCATGGGCGTATCGTTCGCCATCCCGATCGACGTGGCCATGGACGTTTCCAATCAGCTCAAGAGCGGTGGCAAGGTCAGCCGTGGCTGGTTGGGCGTGGTGATCCAGGAAGTGAACAAGGATCTGGCTGAGTCCTTCGGCCTCGACAAGCCGGCCGGTGCCCTGGTCGCGCAGATTCAGGATGGTGGCCCGGCAGCCAAGGGCGGCCTGCAAGTCGGCGACGTGATTCTGAGCATGAATGGCCAGCCAATTGTCATGTCGGCCGACCTGCCGCATCTGGTCGGCGCGCTCAAGGCCGGCGCCAAGGCCAAGCTGGAAGTGATTCGTGAAGGCAAGCGCCAGACCGTTGAACTGACCGTCGGTGCCATCCCCGAAGAGGGCGCCACCCTCGATGCCCTGGGCAACGCCAAGCCTGGTGCCGAGCGCAGCAGCAACCGCCTGGGTATTGCTGTGGTCGAGATGACCGACGAGCAGAAGAAAAGCTTCGACCTCAAGAGCGGCGTGGTGATCAAGGAAGTGCAGGACGGTCCTGCGGCACTGATCGGCCTGCAACCGGGCGACGTCATTACTCACCTGAACAACCAGGCCATTGAAACCACCAAGCAATTCACCGACATCGCCAAGGCGTTGCCGAAGAATCGTTCGGTGTCCATGCGTGTGTTGCGCCAGGGGCGTGCCAGCTTCATTACCTTCAAGCTGGCCGAATAATCCGCTAGCTCAATAAAAAGCCCCGCCCTCGGTTGACGAGGGCGGGGCTTTTTTGTGGGCGATGGGGGGGTTAGCTCATCATCCCCTTCACCAGGCGTTCCTGTTCGATCAGTTCACGCTGGCGTGCATCGATGCGTGACGATAACGGGAAATTGCTGCCCGCCCTGCGCTTGGCGAAGTCCAACTGCTGGATGGCCTGCTGGAAGTCGCCCACCAGCGCAAAGTACTCGGCGCGTGCCTGGTGCAGGCCAATGATGTTGCCAGACAAGCCGCGCGTTTCGGCGACCTGATACCAGACATCGGGATCGTCGGGGCGGGACTTGAGCAAACCGTCCAAGGCTTTCTCTGCATCGGCGGTACGGTTCTGTTTCAGCAGAAGGTCCACGCGCACCTGATTCAACGGATAGTTGCCGGGATATTGCGTGAGCATCCGATCCGTACGCTGTTGCGCATCCGGCAGGCGGTTGTTGTCGATGTCCAGTTGGACTTGAGCCAGGTTGTAGGTGATGTCGTTGGGCGCCTTGGCCAGCAAGGGGGCGAGGTTCTCCCGCGCTTCCTTGAACTGGGAGCCTTTGATCTGCGCGATGGCCAAGCCATAACGCGCCACATCGTTTTTCGGGTTCTCGTCCAATTGCGCCTGGAAACGCTTGGCCGCAAGACCAGGTGTGTCTTCGTATTGCAACTGCACCCGTGCGCGAATCAGTTGATAGCGCAGGCTGTCTTCCTTGCCGCCGGATTTGGCTTGCTCGGCGCGGTTGCGGGTGTCGGCGATCCGCGATTCGGTCACAGGGTGCGTCAGCAAGAATTCCGGTGGCTTGGCGTCGAAGCGGTATTGGCGCATCAGGCGTTCGAACATGGTCGGCATGGAGCGCGGGTCGTACCCGGCTTTTTCCAGGTTGAGGATGCCGATGCGATCGGCTTCTTGCTCGTTCTGGCGCGAGAAGCGGCGCTGTTCCTGGATGGCAGCGGCCTGGGTGCCGGCAATCGCGGCAATGCCGGCGTCACCTGCACCTGCGGCAGCGGCAATGATGCCGCCGAGCAGGGCGGCCATCATCGGGATCTGCATGCGCTGCTGCGCTTCCACGCCGCGTGCGAAGTGGCGTTGGGACAGGTGAGCCAATTCGTGGGCCAGTACCGAGGCGTATTCCCCCTCGGTCTGCGCATTGAGGAACAGGCCGCCGTTGACCCCGACGATCCCGCCAGGTGCGGCAAAGGCGTTGAGTTGCGGGCTGTTGATCAGGATGAACTCCAGGCGCCGGTCATTGACCTGGCTGGTCTCCACCAGTTTGTACACGCTGGTTTCGACATAATCCTTGAGTTGCGGATCATTCAGTTGCGAGACCTGGCCCCGCAAGTAGGCCAGCCAGGCACGGCCCAGCTGGTATTCCTGTTGTGGCGAGACAATGGCAGAACTGGCGTCGCCAAGTGACGGCAGGTCGTCAGCGAAGCCTGGGGAGGCCAGCAGGCAAGCCAGCGTCAGCAGGGTGGGGCGCAAAAAAGTCATGCACAGAGCCTTTCGACAAAGAGCTTACTGTAGCCGGACACTGAGCTTCGGACCAGATATTCTAAGCAGCTCAAACCCGTGCCCGGAGTAAAACCATGACCGACGCTGTAGCCTTTGATGCCGAACTCGATGCCAGCGGCCTCAATTGCCCGCTGCCTTTGCTCAAGGCCAAGCTGGAGCTCAATCGATTGGCCAGCGGCGCGGTGCTCAAGGTAATCGCCACGGATGCAGGCTCCCAGCGTGATTTCCGGACTTTTGCCAAACTGGCCGGTCACACCCTGCTGCACGAAGAGGACGCCGCCGGTGTGTACCGTTACTGGTTGCGCAAGGCCTGAACCGTTCGCCCCCACCACCTGAGGTCTATTGATGTTCAAAGTGTTACGAGACTGGATTCAGCGCTACTTCTCCGATGAGGAAGCGGTAGTGCTGGCCGTCCTGCTGTTCCTGGCCTTTACGGCGGTGCTCACTTTGGGTGGCATGCTGGCGCCGGTCCTGGCGGGGATGGTGCTGGCCTACCTGATGCAGGGCCTGGTCACAACCCTTGAGCGGTTGCGCTTGCCGGGCGGTGTGGCGGTGGGGTTAGTATTTGCCTTGTTCATGGGGCTGCTGGTGCTGTTTATCGTGGTGGTGTTGCCGTTGCTGTGGCATCAGTTGATCACCCTGTTCAACGAGCTGCCGGGCATGCTTGCCAAATGGCAGTCGTTGTTGCTGCTGTTGCCGGAGCGTTATCCCCATCTGGTGTCGGACGAGCAGGTGTTGCAGGCCATCGAAGTGGCGCGCGGCGAGATCGGAAAGTTCGGCCAGTGGGCGCTGACGTTTTCCCTGTCCAGCTTGCCGTTGTTGGTCAACATCATGATCTACCTGGTTCTTGTGCCGATCCTGGTGTTTTTCTTCCTCAAGGACCGCGCCATGATCGGCCGCTGGGTGCGCGGTTACCTGCCGCGCGAGCGGGCGCTGATCACGCGGGTGGCCGAGGAGATGAACCGACAGATCGCCAACTACATCCGTGGCAAGGTCATCGAGATCATTATTTGCGGCGGCGTGACCTACATCGCCTTTATCGCCCTGGACCTGAACTACGCGGCGCTGCTGGCATTGTTGGTGGGGGTCTCGGTGGTTGTCCCTTATGTCGGCGCCGTGGTGGTGACGGTGCCGGTGACGCTGATCGCGCTGTTCCAATGGGGGTGGAGTGATCAGTTCATCTACCTGATGGCGGTCTACGGGATCATCCAGACCCTGGATGGCAACGTGCTTGTGCCGCTGCTGTTTTCGGAGGCGGTCAACCTGCACCCGGTGGCGATCATCTGCGCGGTGCTGTTGTTCGGCGGGTTGTGGGGATTCTGGGGAGTGTTTTTTGCGATTCCCCTGGCGACGCTGTTCAAGGCGGTGCTGGATGCCTGGCCTCGGCAAGAACCCGTGGTAGCGCCACTGTTGTAACGGGCTGCTGTAGTGAGCGGGCTTGCCCCGCGCTGGGGGGCGAAGCCGCCCTAAACGGTACGCCGCGGTGTTTCAGGAAGACCGCGGTGCCTAGATTTGGGGCGGCTTCGCCCCCCAGCGCGGGGCAAGCCCGCTCACTACAGTCATGCTTTGTTCAAGGATTGTGCTGCGGCCAACACGGCATCCACATGCCCAGGCACCTTCACTCCACGCCATTCCTGGCGCAGTACGCCATCCTTGTCGATAAGGAACGTGCTGCGATCCACGCCCAGGTATTCCTTGCCATACAGCTTCTTCAGCTTGATCACATCAAACAGCTGGCAGACCGCTTCGTCCTTGTCGCTGATCAGCTCGAAGGGGAATTCCTGCTTGGCCTTGAAGTTCTCGTGGGACTTCACGCTGTCGCGCGACACCCCGAACACTTCGGTGTTGGCCGCCTTGAACGCTGCGTAGTGGTCACGGAACCCTTGGCCTTCGGTGGTGCAGCCCGGGGTGCTGTCCTTGGGGTAGAAGTAGATCACCACTTGCTTGCCCTTGAGGGCGGCGAGGCTGAAGGTCTGGCCGCTGGTGGCCTGAGCTTCGAAATCGGCTACGGGTGTGTCGATGACAACCGGCATGGGGCGTTCCTTACATAGGGTTCTGTGGGCGCCATGGCTCGATCAATGCGTCGAGGTTCAGGGCATCGGCGAAGTCCAGGAACTGGTCGCGCAACCAGCTGATCTGTACACCAGCCGGCAAGGTCACGGTAAACGTGGCGTTGAGCATGGTGCCGCCGGTTTGTGGCGCCTGGTAGGTGTCGCAGGTCAGGTTCTCCAGCTCGACGTTGTGGTCGATAAAGAACTGGCACAGCTCGTTGACGATGTCCGAACGGTACGCCGAGCTGACATACGCCACATAGGGCAAGGCCTGCGGACGGTTTTCCAGGGCGGCGCTGCGCACCACGTTTACGGTGAAGTTGTGTTTCTTGGCCAGGCCGGGCAGGCCGGTTTCCAGGCGCGCCAGGGCGTCCCAGGAGCCGGAAATCTGCAGGACCAGCGCGCTGCACTCGCCGTGGCGGGTCAGGCGGGAGGTCACGACGGCGCAGCGGTTCTCATGGCTGGCGCGGCACAGGACGTTGGTCAGCTCCATGGGGTTGGCGCCGAGGGCACTGATAACAAGGAATTGTTCGCGAACTGTGGGGGTGGACATGCAGCCTTCCTAAAGCGATGAGCGGTCGATACCGCGTGGGCTGTATCGATCAAAGGATGAAGGGTAGCGAAAACCGTCGCCAAGGGCTAGGAGGTGGCGTTTTCATTACGTGAACGGCCAGATTTCGACGCGCTTGGAGGCAGCCTTTGGCCCAATGATGGCATTGCCTGTCGTTTAGTTGCGCCAGAACGCATCCTCAGGCGGTACTTTGCTTGTGCAAGCATCTTGGCGCCAGTACCATTACGGCTCTCTTTTTCCGGCAGGAGCGGTTGCATGATTGCGGGCAGTATGGTGGCACTGGTCACACCCATGGATGCACAAGGTCATCTCGACTGGGACAGCCTGGGCAAACTGGTGGACTTCCACCTGCAAGAAGGCACCAACGCCATTGTGGCGGTCGGCACCACAGGTGAGTCGGCCACCCTCGATGTGGAAGAACACATCCAGGTCATCGAATTCGTGGTCAAGCGTGTGGCGGGCCGCATTGCCGTGATCGCCGGTACGGGCGCCAACTCGACGCGCGAAGCGATCGAGCTGACCAAAAACGCCAAGAAGGCCGGCGCCGATGCCTGCCTGCTGGTGACGCCGTACTACAACAAGCCGACCCAGGAAGGCCTGTACCAGCATTTCCGCGCCATTGCCGAAGCGGTCGACATCCCGCAGATCCTCTATAACGTACCGGGTCGTACCGCGTGTGATATGAAGGCCGAGACGGTGATCCGCCTGTCCACCGTACCGAACATCATCGGTATCAAGGAAGCCACCGGCGACCTGCAACGCGCCAAGGACATCCTGGCCGGCGTGAGCAGCGATTTCCTGGTGTATTCCGGTGACGACGCCACCGCTGTCGAACTGATGCTGCTGGGCGGCAAAGGCAACATCTCCGTGACCGCCAACGTGGCCCCGCGTGCCATGAGCGAAATGTGCGCCGCCGCCATCGCCGGTGACGCCGTGACCGCCCGCGCGATCCACGAGAAGCTGATGCCGCTCAACAAGACACTGTTTATCGAATCCAACCCTATTCCCGTGAAGTGGGCGCTGACTGAAATGGGCATGATGCCGGACGGTATCCGTCTGCCGCTCACCCGTCTGAGCGAAGCCTGTCATGAACCGCTGCGACAGGCCCTGCGCCAGTCCGGCGTCCTGGTTTAATTGAGGAAGCACTACGCATGAAGCGATTGGCCGGACTTTCCGCACTTGCCTTGATTATCTCCAGCACCAGTGGCTGCGGTTGGATCTGGGGCCCGGAAGGCTACTTCCGTGACCGCGGCAGCGATTACCTGGAAGCACAAGCAACCAAACCGATGCAACTGCCACCGGACGTCAACGTCGCCAAGCGCCTTGACCCGTTGCTGCCGATCCCGCGCAACGTCGCCGACGACACCACCAAGGGTGAGTACGTCGTGCCACGTCCACAGCCGATCTCGGCCGTGGCCGATGCCAGCGACTACAGCCTGCAGAAGAGCGGTGATTCGCGTTGGATCGTTGCTCAGCGTCCACCCGCCGAAGTCTGGCCAGTGGCAGTGCAGTTCTTCCAGGACAACGGTTTCCGTATCGACCAGCAGCGTCCACAGACCGGTGAATTCACCACGGCATGGCAGCAGGGCAACGAACTGTCCGCCACCATGGCCAAGCGCCTGCAGGCCGGTGGCGTAGCCTCCGACAGCGAAACCCGTGTGCGTGTGCGCATCGAGCCGGGTGTACAGCGTAATACCAGTGAAGTCTATGTGGTCAGCGCCGAGCGTCCTGCCGGCAGCACCGCCAACGTTGATTTCACCAACCGTTCGGTCAACACCGGTGTTGATTCGGCACTGGTCGACGAAATGCTGGCCAGCATGAGCCGTATTTCCGAGAAGGGCGGTTCGGTCTCCCTGCTCGCCGCACGTGATTACGATACTCCGAGCCGTGTCAGCCTCACCGAGGACGGCAGCGGCAACGTAGTGCTGAACCTCGGCGAAGACCTCGACCGTGCGTGGGCCAGTGTTGGTCGCGCCCTGGAGCAGGGCCCTTGGCGTGTTGAAGACATCAACCGCAGCCTGGGCCTGTACTACATCAACGTGGCTGAAAAAGCCGAGCGTAAAGACGACGAGCCAGGTTTCTTCGGCAAGCTGTTCGGCAGCAAACCGACCAAGGAAGAAATCGAGACCCGCGCCGAGCGTTACCAGGTTCGTTTGAGCAAGGTTGGCGAAAGCGTGCAAGTCACCGTCGAGAAGAACATCAACACCGTTGCGCCGGCTGAAACAGCGCGCAAAGTGTTGGGCGTGATTCAGGACAACCTGGGCTGATCCGATGCGTTTTGCCGTTCTCGGCAGCGGTAGCCAAGGGAACGGCACGCTGGTCGCACATGACGACACGTATGTGCTGGTGGATTGTGGTTTCTCGTTAAAAGAAACCGAGCGGCGCCTGCTGCGCCTGGGGGTACACCCCGCGCAGCTGAGCGCGATTCTGGTAACCCACGAACATGCCGACCACGTGCATGGCGTGGGTTTGCTGTCTCGGCGCTACAATCTTCCGGTGTACCTCAGTCGCGGCACCCTGCGCGGGATGCGCAAACCTATCGAGCCTAGAGGTTTCCTGGCCGGTGGCGAGCAACTGCAGATCGGTGCGTTGAGCATTGATGTGATTGCCGTCGCACATGACGCCCAGGAACCGACGCAGTATGTCTTCAGTGGCGGTGAGCGGCGTTTCGGCGTGCTCACTGACCTGGGGTCCTACTGCTCCAAGGTGCTGGACGGCTACCGCGACCTCGATGCGTTGATGATCGAGGCCAACCACTGTCGGGACCTGCTGGCTCGTGGTCATTACCCGTACTTTCTCAAGCAGCGGGTCGGCGGCGAACTGGGACATTTGAACAACCACCAGGCGGCATACCTGGTGTATGAGTTGGGCTGGCAAGACCTGCAACACCTGGTCCTGGCCCACTTGAGCAGCAAGAACAACCTGCCGACGCTTGCCCGGCAATGTTTTGTCGACACCCTCGGGTGCGACCCGGACTGGCTGCAATTGGCCGATCAAGATTCAGGGCTCGACTGGCGACACATCGCCTAGCCCACCTCACTCAAAGCGGAGCCCATCATGGAAAAACGTGAAGAACTCTACCGCGGCAAAGCCAAGTCGGTGTACAAGACCGACGACGCCAACCGCCTGATCCTGCTGTTTCGCAACGACACCTCGGCGTTCGACGGCAAGCGCATCGAACAACTTGATCGCAAAGGCATGGTGAACAACAAGTTCAACGCCTTCATCATGCAGAAGCTCGAAGAGGCCGGCATTCCGACCCAATTCGACAAACTGCTGGGCGACAACGAGTGCCTGGTCAAGAAGCTCGACATGATCCCGGTCGAATGCGTCGTGCGTAACTACGCTGCCGGCAGCCTGGTCAAGCGCCTGGGCGTGGAAGAGGGCCTCAAGCTCAACCCTTACACGTTCGAGCTGTTCCTGAAGGACGACGCCAAGGGCGACCCGTTCATCAACGAATCCCACGTCGTGGCGTTCGGCTGGGGAACCGCTGAACAACTGGCGCGCATGAAGGAGTTGTCCCTCAAGGTCAACGACGTGCTGAGCAAGCTGTTCGACGACGCCGGCCTGCTGCTGGTGGACTTCAAGCTCGAATTCGGTGTGTTCCACGACGGCTCCATCGTCCTGGGCGACGAATTCAGCCCGGACGGCTGCCGCCTGTGGGACAAGGACACCAAGAAGAAGATGGACAAAGACCGCTTCCGCCAGGGCCTCGGTGACGTTATCGAAGCCTACGAAGAAGTCGCCAATCGTCTTGGCGTACCGCTTTAATCGACGCAAGCATCTGATAGCACGGAAAAAAATCTCGCTTCGAGCTTTGCTTTCCTGAACCACGCTGTTATGATGCGCGCCGTTGGAGAGATGCCAGAGTGGCCGAATGGGACGGATTCGAAATCCGTTGTACCTTCACCGGTACCTAGGGTTCGAATCCCTATCTCTCCGCCATACAAATAAAAGCCCCGTAGACCAAAGTCTACGGGGCTTTTTTGTTTTCGGATTTCATTACTCCGCTGTACTACTCAAATCCTACGTCTCACGGTCTGGAGACGCTTTTTTTGCATGTCTGTCAGCAAGCAGCTGTGCAGCGTCTAGCGCGAACTGAAGGACGTTTGCAGCCTCTATGAAGGCTTCTGGGTCACATCCGTACCTTCATGGATTATTTCGCCTTCTATGACCTCCTGTACGACGCTATCGACGTACAGATAGACGCGCATCCTGTGGCGAGAGGTCGCCAAACCTCCCAAGATTCGGACTGCGCCGGCACCGTAAACGGCTCCAGCCTAGGAAATTACTCAATTAAAGAGTATTCATTGGTGCATATTTTGGGTTATGCATGGAGCTGGTTATATATACAGTTTTGGTGCCTGGTTTCCAGGGCTGTATAGGACACCAGGACGCCGCTTACTTTGAGCTGTTGAAATAAAAAATTTGTGCATTTCTGAACAATGCCAAGTCAGTATGAAGATTTTTATCTCTACAACAAATGGAATTGAGCTACCCCCTATTATTGTCACACCCGATCCGCTTCCACGACTTTCCGCTTAGGCCGGTTGAGCCACCAGGCTATTGCTCACCTTGCGACCCAGCACCAGCACCGTCACAAAACCCGCCCCGACCAACGCCGTGGCCAGGCTCAACAACACCGAGCTGCCCATCTGATCGACGATCCGTCCGCCGAAGAACGAGCCCAGGGCGATGATCACCTGGAACAAGGCGACGAAGAGCGGCATGCCGCGTTCGACGTCCTTGGGTGCCACGACAAACATCCAGATGCTGGCGCAGGCCGGGAAGGCGCCGAAGGCGAAGCCCCAGAGTGCAATCAGCATCGCTGCGCCGGTCATGCCAGTGGCGAAATGGGGGAACAGGGCGGTGCTGGTGCCGATCATCAGTGCGACCAGCAGCAGGGTGTTGCGCACGCTGCGGTTGGCGGCGAAACCGGCAAAGATGTTGCCCAGCACGCCGGCCACGCCATAGAGCAGTAGCAGCGAGCCGATCGTCGGCCCATCGAAACCGGCACTCTGTTTGAAGAAAGGGGCGACGTAGGTATAGGCGGCAAAGTGCGCCAGACCGATCAGCAATACGGCGATCAATCCGACCCGGGCTTGTGGGTTGATAAACAAGGCCGGCAGGTCACTCACGCGGATGGCTTTTTCCGGAGTCAGCCGTGGGAGCAGGAAGACCTGCGCCAGCAACACCGGCACGCCAACCAGTGCAGTCACCAGAAAAGTCATGCGCCAGCCCATCAAGCCGCTGAGCCAGGTGCCTACGGGCACGCCCAACACGGTGGCCAGTGTGACGCCCATCATGATGATCGAGGTGGCCTTCGCCACGCCCACGCCTTTGGGCGCCAGGCGGCCGCTGAGGGCGATGGCTGTGGCCCAGAACCCGCCAATGCTGATGCCCAGCAGTACGCGACCGAACAGCAGCAGGTTGAAGTCGCTGGCAAAGGCCACGACCGAGTTGGCGATGATCATGATCAGCGTCAGGCTGATCAGCAGGTAGCGACGGTCCATGGCGCCAATGAACACCGACAGCAAAGGCGCGGCGAGGGCGGCCATGATGCCGGGCAGGGTTACCATCAGCCCGGCATGCCCGGCACTGATACCCAAGTCGCTGGCGACGTCGTTGAGTACGCCTACCGGGAGAAACTCGCTGGTCACCAGGGCGAAGGCGCCAACGGCCACTGAGAGAATGGCCAGCCACTGCTGTTTGACGCTTTGCTGATTATGTTCGGGAAGGCCGCTAGGGGCCTGGCTGGCGCTTGGCATGATGGTGGGTTCCGAGGTGAATGTCGCCTGAAGCCAGGCGAGGGGAGGGAGTCAGGGAGGGGATTATAGGAATCGGTTGCGAATATCAAGAAGGCGCTCGTTTCGATAGTAATCATCAGTGCTATCGATGCGAAGCGTCTGGCAGGCGCGCTGGCAGGCACCGGGGTGTGCCCCGCGTGCGTGTATGCCGATGGCTCTCAAAGAAACTTTCCACACAAGGCATTACCTTCGTAGCTGTGCATGATCGGTCCCAGGAACATGAAAGGGCCGCATGCGTATAGGTAGGACGGAGGAGGGCGTGACTGGCAAACGGGAAGTTGCAGCGGCAGTGGCAACCCAACCCAAAGCGTCATGCCGCACCATTGGCGTTCGGTTTCTTTCGTGGATGATTCCCGCTGATCTGGAGCGGCTGCGTTTTTTGGCTCGGGAAGTGAAAGTTGCGCACCGACACAGCCGGTCAGGCAAGTGATCAGCACGCAGGCGATTAGAGTTTTTTCCATTTCAAACCGACTCGGGGGGAGTTTTCGACGTTCTCAATATTGTCGTTCGCGGGTATCGCGATTTCAGCGGCCGTGATCTACGTCGCGGGAGATGTTACTCAGGCGTCAGCTCCAGCACGCGGTTTCTCCCGCCCTCGGCCACCAGATAAGTCCCGCGCCCGGTAGGCACAATCGACTGCGGGGCTTTGAGGAACGACAGAATGGTCTGCTGGCGCCCCTGCTTATCAATCAGCAGCAATCGCGCCCGGTGCGTGGCATCTTCATTGATCCACAGCCCGCGCTCGTCGCACATCAGGAAGGTCGGCTGGTTCAAATTGCCCAGCACCACCGGGTCACTGCCGTCGGCGGTCAGCTCGCGCACCACGCCCTTTTTCTTCTCGTTGTAGAGCAGGCGGCCGTCCGTGCAGCGCACGATGGCTTCGCCTTCCTGCACCTGGTCGCGCAACACGGTCAGAGACTGGTCGCTCCAGCGGTAACGCAGCAGGCGCCCGGCCGGCTTGCGATCTTCGATGGCGTAGAGGTCGTCGCCCTCAACCCACACGCCTTGCACGCTGTCACCCTTGAACAGTTCGGTGACCACGCCGTCCTTGTAGAAACTGACGGGCAGGTCGGCGGACTCCTGGCTGAACACCCAGCCGCCGCGGGTTGGCACAATGCCGTCGGGTTTTGACAGGTTGGCCACCACCACCTCGCGCGATCCGTCGGGGTGGATGCGCACGATGCTGCCCTGACCTTTGTCGAGTTCCTGGCTGACCATCAGTGAGCCGTTCGGCAACGGCATCAGCGATGCCGCTTTCGCCACGTCGCGGTGTACCACCTGAACGCTCCAACCGCTCGCCGCACTCACGGGGTAGAAGCTCTGCCAGGCGAAGAAACCGAGGGCGGCGATAACCGGAGCGCCGACGAGGCACGCCCCGAGTCGCCAGAGACGCAATGGGTTTTTGTTATGGAATCGGGAGGTCATTGATCGCTCGGTCGATAGGATTCGGCATGCAGACTACGCAGGTGAGGGGTTTTTTTAAATGCGCGCAGGCCTGTTGCCGCTGCATTCGTATGATAATGGCCGACAAATCGACCTCATTGGCCCTTCTTCGTGATCATCAACTTCGACCTCAACGACCTCCAAGCCTTCCGCGCCGTGGTAGACAAGGGCAGCTTTCGCGGCGCTGCCGAGGCGATCCGGATCTCGCAGCCGGCGCTCAGCCGACGTATCGAAAAGCTCGAGTCCGCCCTCGACGTCAAGCTGTTCGAGCGCACCACACGGCGGGTCAGCCTGACCATGGTCGGCCGCGCTTTCCTGCCGCAGGTGGAGCGCATGCTCGACGACCTCGACATCGCGCTGATGGGCATCAGCAACGTTGCTTCCACGCGCATGGGCAATGTCACCATCGCCTGCGTTCCGTCGACCGCGTATTACTTCATGCCCCACGTGATCTCCGAATTCCACAAGCTGTATCCGAAAATTCGCCTGCGCGTGCTGGACGCGAGCGCCGGTGAAGTGTGCAACGCCGTGGAAAGTGGCGAGGCGGACTTTGGCGTGAGTTTCAGCGGCAGCCTGGCTGATGAAGTGGAGTTCGAGTTGCTGCTGCAGGAGCGCTATGTGCTGGCGTGTCGCCGTGATCATCCGTTGGCCGGGCGTGAGAGCGTGCCTTGGGCCGAGGCCTATGAACATGACTACATCACCGTGGATAAGACTTCAGGCAACCGCTCCCTGCTGGATCAGGCGCTGCGAGGCGTGCGGGTGAAAAAGCCGAGCATCTGCGAGACGCACCACGTGACCACGATGATCGGGCTGGTAGAGGCGGGGTTGGGGGTGGCGATGGTGCCTTCGATTGCCATGCCGGCAAACGAACACCCGCTGCTGGTCAGCGTGCCGTTGGTGGAACCGCAGGTGATGCGCAACGTGGGCTTGATCAAGCGCCGCGGACGGACGTTGCCGCCGGCGGCGCTGGAGTTGGAGCGATTGGTGCGGGAGATGCCGTTTCGGTCAGCGTGACACCGAGTCCAGGCCGGTGGATTGCACCACCGGTTGCGCTGCGGGCGAGGCGAGGAATTGCAGCAGCGCCTTGGCCTGCGCCGGGTGTTCGGCATTGACGGGAATACCCGCCGCAAAACGCGTCACAGACTGCACGTCCTCCGGGATTTTTCCGACGTAAGTCACCCCTGGCACTGGTAACAATTCCGCGACCTGCTGTAGACCGACTTCGTAGTCCCCCTTCGCGACCACCGAGGCCACCGGGATGCGTTCGATCATATTGCCCTTGGCCGGCATGCCGAGTTTGTGGAACAACTCCTTCTCGACATACACACCGCTGGCACTGTCCGAATACGCCACGGACTTGGCCTTGCTCAGCACTGCCTTGAGCTCGGCATCGGTGCCGATCGCCGGTTTGGGCGCGCCTTCCTTCACCACCAGGCCGATGCGCGAGTCCGCCAGTTCCACGCGGGAGGCCTTGTCGACCTTGCCCTGCTTGATCAGGTCATCCAGGGCGTAGCCGACCATGATCACCACGTCCGCGTGTTCGCCACGGGCCAGGCGGTTGGGAATCGCTTCCGGCGCCTTGCCCATCGACGGGCCGAGAATGGTGTCCAGGGTGTCGCCGCTCTGCTGGGCGTATTGCGGGCCCAGTAGTTTATAGGCAGCGGTGAAACCTCCGGAGGTCATCACCTTGAGCTCCTCGGCCTGGGCCGCCAGCGCCAGCGCGCCGAGGGCCAGGGCCGTCAGGGTATTGAGCAGCGGCTTCATCATGCCGCCCCCTGCATCACCTGGCCGCGACTGTTGGCGCGGCGATACAGGGCCAGGGTCGAGCACAGCGCGCAGGCTGCGGCGAACATCATCCAGTAGGCCGGCGAAGCCTTGTCCTCAGTGATGTGGATGAACCAGGTGGAGATCGCCGGGGTGAAACCGCCGAAGATCGCGGTTGCCAGGCTATAGGCCAGGGAGAAACCGGCCACGCGCACTTCCACCGGCATGATCTCGGTGAGGGCCGGGATCATTGCGCCGTTGTACATGCCATACAGGAAGGAGAACCACAGCAGGGTTTCCAGCATATGGGCAAAGCTGGGGGCGTTCACCACGTAGGACAGTGCTGGGTAAGCCGTGAGAACGGTCAGCGTCGTCATGGCGATCAGCACCGGTTTGCGCCCGAAACGGTCGCTCAAGGTGCCACCGATGGGCAGCCAGACAAAATTCGACACGGCCACCAGCAAGGTCACCAGCAGCGCGTCGGACGTGCTCAGTTGCAGCACGGTCTTGCCGAAGGTCGGCGCGTACACGGTGATCAGGTAGAACGCGGTAGTGGTCATCGCCACCATCAGCATGCCGCCGATGACCACGCTCCAGTTCTTCACCAGGGTGGCTAGCACTTCGCGCATGGTCGGGCGATGCTTGCGGTTGGCGAACTCTTCGGTTTCCTGCAGGTTGCGCCGCAGCACAAAGATGAACGGAATGATCACGCAACCGACGGCAAACGGAATGCGCCAGCCCCAATCGGCGACCACGGAGGGCTCCATCCACACGTTCAGGCCGTAACCGAGTGCGGCGGCGACCACGATGGAGATCTGTTGGCTGCCCGACTGCCAGCTGGTGTAGAAGCCTTTGCGGCCCGGGGTGGCCATTTCGGCCAGGTACACCGACACACCGCCCAGCTCTGCGCCGGCCGAGAAGCCTTGCAGCAGGCGCCCCAGCAGCACCAGCAACGGCGCCCAGAGGCCAATGCTGTGATAACCCGGCACCAGCACGATCAACAGCGTGCCGCTTGCCATGATCGACAGGGTCACGATCAACCCTTTGCGGCGGCCGACGTCATCGATGTAGGCGCCCAAGATGATCGCGCCCAACGGACGCATCAGGAACCCTGCGCCGAACACGGCGAAGGTCATCATTAATGACGCAAACTCATTAGCGGCGGGGAAGAACGCGGCAGCAATGTAGGTGGCGTAGAAACCGAACAGAAAAAAGTCGAACTGTTCAAGGAAGTTACCCGAAGTCACGCGAAATACCGCGCCAACTTTAGAGTGGGCAGCGTCGGGCCGGGTCGGACTAGTCATGGTTTTGTGTCTCCAGCGTTCTTTTAAAAGTGCTTGTTTCGCTTAAGACCTAGAATAGTGGCTGACACATTTAGAAATGAAAAGTGACAAATTTGGATGGATTGATGCGCGTTGGTTGTCAATGGCCGGCCCCGCCGCAAATGCCGACGCTGTTCTATGCTTGAAAGTGCGACCCATTTTTAAGGACCGGAGATGGACATGACTGACAAACAGAAACCACGGGAAGTGCCACAGGGTGAGCAACCCCGGCGACGTGAGGAAGAAAAGCCACAGACCTGGAAGCATCCAGACGACGGTACAGAGCTTTCCGAACGGGATCAGGAGCGTCCGCTCAAACCCTGATCCCTCGGCGGTGAAGATCAAATGTGGGAGCGGGCTTGCTCGCGAAGGCGGTGTGTCAGTTACAGATACTTCAACTGACCCACCGCCTTCGCGAGCAAGCCCGCTCCCACAGGGTTTCTATGTTCAGCCTTGGATAGGTGTGCACAACTCCACTAGCGTCCCATCCGGACAACGCACATACGACACCACTTGCCCCCACGGCTTGGCGCTCGGCGCCGACAGTTCGGTCGCGCCGTGTTCAAGGGCCTTGGCATGGGCGACGAGCACGTCTTCAGTCACAAACCCCACCTCCATGCCCAAGGGCTGCTTGGAGGCATGCGCCTGCACATGGCCGCCCGGGAAATTCATCTCCCCCAGTTCATGGGCAGCGAACGAGAGCGTGGTCTCGCCAGTTTCCAGCTCGCCATACGTGCCGGATTCATGCAGGAAACGGCGACTGAAGCCGAAGGCTTTTTCGAAAAATTCCAGGGAGGCGGCCACGTCGGGCACGTAGATGATGGTGTAGGCAAATTTCATGGTTGGCGGTCCTTGTCGGTAGTGGGCAGAGGTAGCAGCCCTGGGCGGTAGCTGGCGATCAACAGCAGTGAGGCGAGGCAGAGGGTTGGTTTTATCACAGCAGGGCATCCATTCCACAAGCAGACAAAAAGGGCACTACACCAGCAACGACGTCGGAAACCCCGCCGCCAGCACCACAAAGGCGATCACCGCCGCCAGGCACAAACCGATGAACACGCGCAGTAGCGTCCTCACGGTGGGGGAGGCGATGAACTGAACAACCCAGATACAGAGCCCGGCCACGACAATGGCCAAGGCGATAATGACCCACACGATGGTGTTCCCGCGACCTTCAAACGCTGATTTATAGTCCCAAAGCCGCCGGATGAACAGTGTGCACATAGACGCAGCCCCGCGGGCTTCCTACACTGCGGCTTGTCGTGGGGAAAGGGCAGGCGCCGATGAATCGCAATGAATTACGCAAGGCCGACATCAACCTGATGGTGGTCTTCGAAGCACTGATGCTGGAGCGCAACGTCACGCGGGTCGCGGAGAAGTTGTTTCTTGGCCAGCCCACCATCAGTTCGGCGCTCAACCGTCTGCGCACATTGTTCAACGATCCGCTGTTCATTCGCGTCGGTCATCGCATGGAGCCCACCGCGCGCGCCGAGGAAATCATCCAGCACTTGTCGCCGGCGTTGGATTCGCTGTCGTCAGCCTTGAGCCTGACCCACGATTTCGACCCCTCGATCAGTTCCATGACCTTTCGTATCGGCCTGTCCGACGATGTCGAGTTCGGCCTGCTGCCGCCTTTGCTACGCAGCCTGCGCAGCGAAGCGCCGAAGGTGGTGTTCGTGGTGCAGCACGTCGACTACTGGCGCATCCCCGATCTGCTCGCGTCTGGCGACATCACCGTGGGCATCACCCAGACCCGTGGCCTGCCGGCCAATGCCAAGCGCAAACTGCTGCGCCATATCCGCCCGCGTATCCTGCGCGCCGACGCGTCCGACACACCGCTGACCCTCGATGAATATTGCTCACGGCCCCATGTGCTGGTGTCCCACACCGCCAATGTCTCCGGGTTTGCCGATGAGTGGCTGGCAGAGATCGGCCGCAAGCGCCAGGTGGTGTTATCGGTGCCGCAATACAGCGCATTGCCGGCGCTGCTGGCCGGCACCGACCTGATCGCCAGCCTGCCGGACTACACCGCCGAGGCCATGGCCGTGTCGGGCAACCTGTTCTGCGAGCCGTTTCCGTTCGAGACGCCAACCCTGGATTTGTCCATGGTCTGGCTCAGCCACGTGGACACCGACCCGGCCGAGCGCTGGGTGCGTTCACGACTGGAAGCGTTTATGAGTGACCGCGGCCTGGCAACCCAAGCCTGAGGCGTTTATCCGTGATATATCTAGAAATCTTCCTACGTTAGCCTCGGAGACACCCATGCCGCACCTGCACCTGGAATACACCGCCAACCTGACGCAACTGGACACCGACAAGGCCTTGTTGCGCCTGAACCATGCGTTGGTGGCCTCCGGTCAGTTCGGCGCCGAGTTCGACATCAAAAGCCGTGCGTGCAAGGTCGAGAATTTCCGTGTCGGCACCGGCCTGAACGAGCGTGGGTTTGTTGCGGTGCGCCTGGCATTGCTCAGTGGGCGTTCGCCGCAGGCCAAGAAGCAACTCTCGGAAAGCCTGCTGGCTGTGTTGCAGGAGCTCAGCGTGTGGCCTGAAGGCGTGCAGGTTCAATTGAGCGTCGAACTGCTGGATATAGATCGCGATTCCTACAGTAAAGTCGCCATCGGCTGACCCACAACCCCTTGTGGCGAGGGAGCAAGCTTCCTCACCGCAAAGCGTTATAGCAAGCCCTGGTCAGCGCAGACTTTCACCACCTGCTCACGAAACCACGTATTGGCACTGTCCTGCTCACTGGTTTCGTTCCATTGCATATCCAGGGTGAACCCCGGCAACCCGTTGGGCGCCTCGCAGTGGCCAAACACAGTGGCGGGGGCCAGCAGTTTCTGCACGCGGCGCGGCAGGGTGACGATAAAGTCAGTGCCGGTGATCATCTTCAGCGCGGCGCTATAGCTGTTGGCGCGGGCAATCACTTGGCGCTTGTGGGCCTGGCGCGCGAGCCAGCCATCGATCATGTTGGTGTCGGAGGTCCACGGCGTGGGGAACACATGGCGCCGTTCGATGAAGGATTGCAGGCTGAACGCCGGCTCTTTCGGCGCCGAGCGCTTGTCGAATACGCACACCAGGTCGTCTTCCAGCAGCATCTGGGTCTTGAAGTCTTTGTGGGCGCGGTGAAAGTGCGGGCCGAAGCAGATCACCAGATCCAGGCGGCCTTCGCGCAGGTCGTCGGCCGGGATGTCGGTTTCCAGTTTCTGCACATTGACGATCACCGGCAGGTCGGCGCGGTCGAAGTTCTTCAGCAGGCGCGGCAGGATCAACTGCTCGAAATACTCCGGAGCACACACATTGAAGGTCACCGCCTTTTGCGTCGGATCAAACGCCTGGCCACCGGCGTGGCACAGGTTGATGCTTTCAAGGATCTTCTGCACATGGCCATACATGCTGGTGGCCTTGTACGTCGGACGCATGCCCGCCCGCGTGTTGATAAACAGCTCATCTTCAAAACTGGTGCGCAGTTTCTTCAGGCTGTAGCTCACGGTGGACTGGCTGACGAACAGTGTTTCGGACACGTCGGTAACGCTGCTCTGGTCGTAGACGGCGATAAACACCATCAAGTCCTGCATATCGAGCTTTCTGAGCAAGTTACTGTTTAACATCGGTTTCGTCCGTAAACCCGTTGTACCGAACTCAGTACAAGACAGCGCAAAAGCTTAACGGAACGGCCGTACCATTAGAAAGCTCTGTAGGGCGTTTCTATGTTTGGCGTGAGACAAATACTGTTGGCAACACGACGTCAGCGGATATGGCGGGCGTAATGCCTGGGGTCGAAGCGCGTGACGATCAGCAGCATCACCACCACTACCGCTGTCAGCGACCACCAAGCCCATTCGAAGCTGCCCAACTGGTCGCGGATCATCCCGGCGATCAGCGGCGACAAGCCCGCAATCAGGTAGCCCACGCCTTGCACAAACGCAGTCAGGCCGCCGGCGCGGCGCGGGTTGTGCAGATGGTCTAGCGACAGGATCAGGCTCATCGGGAACAGCCCGCCGATGCCCAGGCCGAGCAGGCACGGCCACAGCAGGCTCAGGTGTTGGGGGCTGAGGATCAGGCCGCAGAAACCCAGGATGATCAGCACCAGCAACACGGCGACCACACCGCGTTTATCCTGGCGACGGTTGGCGATAGCCGGGGTGACCAAGCCGGAAACCACTTCCATCGCCGTCAGAAAACCCAGGAGCAAACCGGCGTTCTGTTCACTCCAGCCTTGCTCCACGTAGTACGGCGCCAGCCACGCCAGTACACAGGTGTAGGACGCTGTACCGAGCCCAAAAAATACCGCCAGCAGCCAGGCGCGGCGGTTGCCGAAAAACGACTCCTGCGTGCCGGCAGCGGCGTGGGGTAATGGCGGCAATGCTGCGCGCTGTGTGTACCAGCACACCAGGGCCAGCAGCGCGAGCAGCGCCCACACGGCCAGGCCGATGCGCCAGCTGCCGGTCTGCACCTGCACGAACGGCGCGAACGACGCCGCCAATGCCGCGCCGCCCATGATCGCAGTGACGTATAAGCCCATGAACAGCGAGACGTTATCGCTGAAGCGCGACTTGATCAGCGCCGGCATCAGCGCCTGGATCAAGGCGATCCCGACCCCGGCGGCAATCGCGCTGACGATCAACTCCAGCGCCGAATCCAAAAACAACCGCGACAGCGTCGCCACCCCAATCACCACCAGCGACCACACAATGCTGCGGTGCTCGCCAATGCGCTTGGCCACGCCCATGCCAAAAAACATCGCCAGCCCCATGGCCATCACCGGCAACATGGTCAGCAAGGCGGCACTGCTGAAACTCAACGGCACCTCGCCGCGTATCGACGACAACAACGGGCCGACCGCCGCCATTGAGGGGCGCAGGTTAAGGGCGACCAGCACCACGCTGATCATCAGCCAAACGGCGGTGGTGGGTTTTGCGTGAACGTTTTCCATGGGCCTGCCTTGAGTGAACAAGGGCGAATCAGGCCACGGGCGGGGCAGGGGGGCAAATCAGAAAGTCGCAGGCGCTATTGAAAAAATGCAGGTCGCTCACACACCACCTCTCTAAATGCGGAAACTGGCTTGTGTGGGAGCGGGCTTGCTCGCGAAAGCGGTGTATCAGTCAATACCTTCAGCGACTGACACACTGCATTCGCGAGCAAGCCCGCTCCCACACAATCTCGCGCCGACAGGCGAACTTCAGTGTCAGGTGGGCCTGATCACATGCTTGACCTCCTGAAACGCTGCCAACCCCCACGGCCCCAGCTCGCGGCCGATGCTGCTCTGCTTGTAACCGCCCCACGCCGTCTGCGGGAAGATCACCTGCGGTGCATTGATCCACACCAGCCCAGCCTGCAACGCATTGGCCACGCGCGCGGCGGTTTCGGCATCACTGCTGACCACACTGGCCACCAGCCCGAAATCGCTGTCGTTGGCCAAGGCGATTGCCTCGGCTTCAGTGGCAAAGCGTCTGACACACAGCACCGGGCCGAAGATCTCTTCGTTCCACAACGCGCTATCCAAGGGCACATCGGTAAACACCGTCGGCCGGATGAAAAAGCCCTGGGTCAGTTGCGCCGGACGCTCACCGCCGCACACTAACCGCGCGCCGTCCTCGATACCGCGTCTGATGTGCCCGAGTACGCGCTGGTATTGCGCACGGTTGATCAGCGCACCCATTTCCACCTCGTCGGCAAACGGATCTGCCACGCGGATGCCTTCAGCGCGCAGCTGCAAACGGCGTAGGAATTCGTCGGCCAAATTGTCGGCCACCAGCACGCGGCTGGTCGCCGAACAGATCTGTCCCGCGTTGAAAAAGCCACCGCCGCACGCCAGCTCCACGGCGAGGTCGAGGTCGGCATCGGCCAGTACCAGCAGCGAAGATTTGCCGCCCAATTCCAGGCTTACGCCCTTGATGGTTTCGGCCGCGCGCTGCATCACCTGCACCCCCACGGCATTGCTGCCGGTGAAGGAAATCTTCGCCACGCGCCGGTCCGCTGCCAGTGGCGCACCCACCGCCAGGCCGGTGCCGCAGACCAGGTTGAACACGCCCGCCGGGAAGCCCGCAGCGGCGATGATCCGCGCCAGTTGCAGCTCGGCCAACGGCGTGACCTCCGACGGTTTGAGCACCACGCAGCAGCCGGCGGCTAGGGCCGGCGCGAGTTTCCAGGCGGTGGTCACCATCGGAAAATTCCACGGCACAATCAGCCCCACCACGCCGCACGGTTCGCGGCGCAAGCGTGCGCTGAAATCCGTGGTGGGCAACTCGACCGGACGGTCCTGCCCGGCGTCCATGTCCTCGGCAATCGTGGCGTAGTACTCGAAGGTGGCGATCACGTCGTCCACATCGATACCCGCCTCAAACAGCGGTTTGCCGTTGTTGCTCGATTGCAACTGCATCAGCGGTTCGCGCTGCTCGGCCACACCTTTGGCGACCTTGCGCAACAGTGCGCCGCGATCCCTGCCAGTGCTTTTCGACCAGTCGCCGAATGCCGCACTGGCCGCGTCCACCGCCCGCGTTACCGCCGCGGCATTGCCTACGCTGACGTGCGCCAACACCGCCTCGGTGGCCGGGTTGATCACCTCCAGCATCTCGCCACCGGCCAGCCATTCGCCGTTGATAAACACGCCGTTCATACCGCCACCTCCTGCATCCAAAGTCCCTGGTCGATTTCAATCAGCGTCGGCCCCTGGCGATCAACGGCCGCGCGCAAGGCGGCGCGCAATTGCGTGATGCCCTGGATGCTCTCGGCGGCGCAGCCCAGTGCCTTGGCCACGCCGATGAAGTCGGGGGTGTAGATGTCTACGCCGACGGGTTCGATGGCGCGGTTGAGCATGTATTTCTTGATCTCTTCGTAGCCCTGGTTATTCCACAGCAGCACGATGATCGGCGTGCGTGCCTCCACCGCACTGGCCAGTTCCGGCAGGGTGAATTGCACGCCGCCGTCACCGATCAGGCACACCACCGGTTGCCCGGTGCCACGTCCCAGCCAGGCGCCGATCGCGGCGGGCAGGGCGTAGCCCAGGGTGCCGTAGCCGGTGGACGAATTGAACCAACGGCGCGGGTGGTCGAGGTTCAAGGTGAGGTTGGCGCTGTACACCGGTTGGGTGGAGTCGCCGACGATGACGGCATCGGGCAGTTCTTGCAGGACGGTGTCGAGGAACAGGGTTTGCGCGCGGGTAGCGGCGTCCCAGGTGGGCGCCAGTTCGGCCCACAACCGGGCAACGCGTGGTGCGCCCCAGTGGGCCTCGCGTGGGGGCAGTGGTTGGCGGTTCAGCTCGCTCAGCAGCGCCTCGGCGGCGATCTGTGCGTCGGCCACCAGCGCCACTTGCGGCGGGTAGTTGCGCACGGTCTGGTCGGCGTCGATGTCGATGCGCAGCAGGGCGCCGGGAATCTTGAAACCGCCGGCGAAGGTGACGTCGTAGTCGGTCTCGGCCAGCTCGGTGCCGATGGCCAGCACCACATCCGCTTCGGCGACCAGGGCGCGGGTGGCGAGCAGGGTCTGGGTCGAGCCGATCAACAGTGGGTGAGCCGAAGGCAGCATGCCTTTGGCGTTGATGGTCAAGGCCACCGGCGCGCCCAGCGCGTCTGCCAACCGGGTCAGTTCGGGGGCCGCATCGATGGCACCGCCACCGGCCAGGATCAACGGGCGCTTGGCCGCCGCCAGCAACTGGCTCATCTGCTTGACCGCCGCCGGCGCCGCCCCGGCACGCGCCACGCTGACCGGCTCGCTGCCGAGCAGGGCGTCGGCGTTTTCCACCAACACATCCAGCGGAATCTCGATGTGTACCGGCCGCGGTCGCCCGGCCTGGAACAGCGCGAACGCCCGCGCCAATACGCCGGGCAACTCGGCTGCCGACATCAAGGTATGGGAGAACGCCGCCACGCCGGCCATCATCGCGCCCTGGTTCGGCAACTCGTGCAACTTGCCGCGCCCGCCGCCCAGCTGGCTGCGCGATTGCACGCTGGAAATCACCAGCATCGGGATCGAGTCGGCATACGCCTGGCCCATCGCAGTGGTGATGTTGGTCATGCCGGGGCCGGTGATGATGAAACACACGCCGGGCTTGCCGCTGGTGCGTGCGTAGCCGTCGGCCATGAAACCGGCGCCCTGTTCATGGCGCGGGGTGACGTGGCGGATGCTGGAACGGGCCAGGCCGCGATACAACTCCACGGTGTGCACGCCTGGGATGCCGAACACCAGGTCCACGCCATAGCCTTCGAGGAGGTTGACCAATACTTCGCCGCAGGTTGCCATTGAGGTCGCTCTTGTTATGGATTCGAGGCGGTATTGGAGCGGCTGGCCGGTAGCGGCAACAATCGATAAAAAGTCATACTAGCCATGTCTCCACGTCATGGCTGCGCCTCCAATGAAACGCCTTCCGCCGTTGCCCGCGTTGCACACCTTCTGGGTCACCGCCCAGTGCTGCAACTTCACCCGCGCCGCCGAGCAATTGCACATCACCCAAGGCGCTGTCAGCCGACAGATCGCCGGGCTGGAAAGTCATCTGGGCTACACGCTGTTCCAGCGCCAGGCGCGTGGCTTGAGCCTTACCGACGAGGGCCGCGAATGGTCACTGCGGGTGCAACAGGTATTCGGCCTGATCGGTGAAGCGGTGGAGCAGATCGGCGGCCGTCGCCAGACCCTGCAACTCAAGGCTTCCACCTGTGTGATGCGTTGGTTGCTGCCGCGCCTGATGCAATGGCAAAAGGAGCGTCCGCAGGTTCCGGTGGAGCTCACCACCACCGTGGCCTACACCGTGGACTTTCGCCGCGAGCAGTTCGACGCGGCGCTGATCTATGCGCCCATCGCCGAGCAGCCGGCCGAGGCGCGGCATTTGTTCGATGAACAACTCACCCCGGTCTGCGCGCCCACGCTGCTCGGCGACTTGCACAGCCCGGCGGATCTGCAGCGACAGGTGCTGCTGCACCCCACGCGGGACGAACGGGATTGGGCGTTGTGGTTGAGCGCGGCAAACACCCGCTTGAGCAACCTGGCCCAGGGGCATCATTTCGAAACGCTGGATCTGGCGATGACCGTGGCGTCCCAAGGCTCGGGCGTGGCGATTGGCGACAGCGCGTTGATTGGCGAGGATGTGAAGGCGGGACGATTGGCGATGCCCTTTGCGCTGAGGGTGCCGACGGGGATGGGGTATTACCTGGTGTATCCGCCTGGGACGGTGCCGTCGCAAGGGCTTGAAGCGTTAATGGATTGGTTGGTCAGCCAGGCACAATCGTCCTGACACCGCAGATCCAATTGTGGGAGCGGGCTTGCCCGCGAAGGCGGCCTGTCAGTCAACACAGATGTCGCTGACCCACCGCCATCGCGGGCAAGCCCGCTCCCACATAAACCAGCTCCCACAGGTTTTACCGCGTTGTGTCAGTAGCCCACAGTGAAACGTTGGCGCGAGTGTTTTGGCGATTCAACTTCATCGATCAACGCAATCGCATAGTCCGCAAAACTGATCCAGCTACGACCTTCACTGCTCACCAGCAAATCATCCTGACCCACACGGAACTGGCCGGTGCGCTCGGTCTCCACGAACTCCGCCGACGGCGACAGGAAGGTCCAATCCAGTTCCTGCTCCTGACGCAGCGCAGCCAGAAATTCAGCGCCGGCACTGGCCTCAGCCTTGTACTCGGCCGGAAAGCCCGGGCTGTCAATCACACGGCTGCCATCCGGCAGCAACAACGAACCCGCGCCGCCCACCACCAGCAGGCGTTTGACCCCGGCTTTTTTCACCGGCCCGATCACCGCACTGGCGGGCAGGGTGGCGAAGTGTGCCGCGCTGATCACCACATCGTTGCCGCTGACCGCTGCCTGCAGGGCCTGGGCGTCCAGCGCATCGGCCTGCTTGACCGTGACGCCAGGGCGCGCGGCGATCTTGTCGGTATTACGCGCGATGGCGGTGACACTGTGCCCACGACGCAACGCTTCTTCCAGCAGTTGGCTACCCGCACGGCCGGTAGCACCAATGATTGCAATCTTGCTCATGATCTTCTCCAGTCAGTCAGGGGGTTAAAACCATTCACCACTTCATTTCGCCCTTGGCGACTTTGGCGCTCAGTTCCAGCGAGCTTTCGTCGGCGAGGGTCGGGTAACGCTTTTTCATGGCCGCGATCAGTGCGGCGGAGTCTTTGGCCTTGGCGGTTTCGATGTCGAAGGCCTTGATGTAGTCGGCAGTGAACGCCACCGATTTCAGGGTCGGCGTACCGAGGTAGTGGCCCGGGATCACGCTGCGTGGCTTGAGCTGTTGGATGCGCTGCAGGGTCGCCAGCCAGTCTTTGTGGGACTGGGCACTCTGGGTGTCGGCCATCCACAGGTGAATGTTCTCGGCGACCACCACGCCACCGACCACGGCCTTGATTGAAGGGATCCACACAAAGCTGCGATCCGGCTGCGCGCCGTCCAGGCCGATGACTTCCAGTTGCTGGCCTTCGAGGCTCAGGCTATGACCTGGCAGCACGTCCGGCACGATGGTTTTAGCCGGCTTGTCGGCGCCCATTTTCGGGCCCCAGAATTCCAGTTTGCCGGCCACGGTGGCCTTGATGTGGTCGACCACTGGTTGTGGCGCGAGCACCTTGGCATCGGGGAATGCAGTGGTGAGGGTGTCGAGGCCGAAGTAGTAGTCCGGGTCGCCGTGGCTGATGTAGATGGTGGTCAAGTGCTTGCCGCTGGCGCGAATCTTCTGCACAAGCTGCTCGGCCTGGGCCTTGCCGAATTGCGCGTCCACCAGGATCGCGTCCTTGGCGCCGCTGACCAGCACCGAGCTGACCGGGAAGATCGCGGCTTCGCCTGGGTTGTACACCTCAAGGGTCAGGTCGGCTGCGGCGGCGTGCGCGGCGAAGGCCAGGGCGGCGGTCGCCAGGGTCAAGCGTTTGAGGGTGGACAACATCGGGCAGCTCCAGCAGTCGATTCAAAGGATGCACAGAGCTTAGTTGCACCAAACCCAACTAAAAATGCGATGCTGGGACATAGTTTGTTTCTAAAAGCGGGCAAATCATGGATCGGCTTCAAGCAATGCGCGTGTTTGTCACGGTGGTGGACCTGGGTAGCCAGTCTGCCGCCGCCGACCACCTGGACCTGTCACGCCCGGTGGTCTCGCGTTATCTGGCCGAGCTGGAAGATTGGGTCGGCGCGCGCCTGCTGCACCGCACCACGCGCAAACTCAGCCTGACGGCGGCCGGCAGCGAAACCCTGCCCCGTTGCCGGCAGTTGCTGGAGCTGAGCTGCGACATGCAAGCCGCCGTCAGTGAACCCGATGATGCGCCCCGTGGCCTGCTGCGCCTGAGCGTGAGCACCTCGTTCGGCCAGGCGCAATTGGCCGAGGCGATCGCCGAGTACGTCAAGCGCTACCCGCTGGTGACGGTGGACCTGCAAATGCTCGACCGCACGGTGAACCTGGTGGATGAGCGCATCGACCTGGCCATCCGCACCAGCACCGACCTGGACCCCAACCTGATCGCCCGACGCCTGACGGTTTGCCGCTCGGTGGTGTGTGCCACCCCGGCGTACCTGCTGGAGCATCCGGCGCCGCAGAAAGTCGAGGACCTGGCGCGGCACAACTGCCTCACCCATTCCTATTTCGGCAAAAGCCTGTGGCATTTCGAAGAGGGCGGCGAACACGTTTCGGTGCCGGTGCACGGCAACATCACGGCCAACGAGGCCAGTACCTTATTGCGCGTGACCCTGGCCGGGGCGGGGGTGGGCATGTTGCCCAGCTACCAGGCCGGCGATTACATCCGCCGTGGCGAACTGGTGCGTCTGCTGCCCGCGGCCGAGCCCCGGCAAATGCACATCTATGCGGTATACGCGTCACGCAAGCACATGCCGTCGGCGCTGCGCAGCCTGTTGGATTTCCTGGTGTCGAGGTTTCCCCAAACACCTGTTTGGGACGAGGGGCTCTGAGTCGATATAAACAGACTGAATAGGCGCCAATAATGGCAACTTGCCCGGGCTGGCCTATGCTTTAAACAGCACTGTGTAGATCCGCTCAGAGGTCTGTGCCATGAGCATCAAAACCAGAAAGTACCTGATGATTTTCACCCTTAGCGCATTGGCCAGCGCGCTGTACGGGACTGCCGCCTACCGCGTCGAGCAAACCCGTATGCAACCGAGCTTTGCGATCAGTTGCCATCAGGACCAATGTGTCCCCCACACCGGCAGTTTCAGCGCCTTGCGCTAGAACCCGTCCGCTGGAGATTCCATGTGGGAGCGGGCAAGCCCGCTCTCACATAGACCTGTTCCCACTGTTTAGTTCGGTGTTGTCTCAGCCTTGAGCTGCTCGCGAAACGCCTTGGGTGAAAACCCGACCCGTCGGCGAAACAGTCGGGAGAAGTTGGTCGGGTCGGAAAAACCCAGCACTTCCGACATTTCATTGATGGTCATGCTGGTGTAGGTCAGCAGGCGTTTGGCCTCCAGCAACTGGCGGTCATGCATGATCTGCAATGCCGGTTGCCCGCCCAGTTCCCGACACGTCCCATTCAGGTGTGAGACCGAGATCCCCAACTTGTGGGCCAAGTCCTCAATCTTTGGATGTTCGCGGTAATGCTGCTCGACCAGTTGGGTAAAGCGCCGAAAGTACTCGCGCCCGCGCGGCGCGCGCGGATGGCGACGCTGAATCGCCTGGCGGCTGATCCACACCAGCAGCACGCTGACCAGGGCGTGCATCATCATGTCCCGTGACGGTTGTTCGTCGGCGTATTCTTCCTGCAGGCGGGCGAACTGGCTGTTGAGATAGCCACTGTCCTTGCCCGCCGGGTAACTGCCCAGCGCCTGCAAACCGTCCATCGTGCCGCCCAGTTGCGTCTGCAAGTGATTGACCAGTGGCGCCGCCAGTGTCACCACATAACCCTCGACATCCTCGGCAAACCGGAACCCGTGCACACACAGCGGCGGCAGCACCTGCAATGTCGCTTCGTTGAGGGTACTGCGCAGGCCTTCGATTTCCAGTTGTGCCTGGCCTTTGTGCACGTACAGCAATTGGCACAGATCCGCGTGCCGGTGGGGCTGGATTTCCCACTGGTATTCCCGGCTGCGTCGGGAAATGGTTTCGCAGTGCAACAAATCGGGGGTCGGCCATTGCTGGTTTTCCCCGTAAAGCTTGAAGACCGGAATCGCGGTTTTGGTCATGGTTTCAATCCGACACTCAGGACAGTGGTGCGGTAATCGCCCCGATTGGCGAAAAACGCAGGTTTTGGCTCAGTTTTCACCTTCTTATGCCAGCCACTCAAGTTAAAAATGCCAGCAACAAGATCAATGACAACTCTTTCACTCTATCCGTTCGAGTGGAATACGCAGGCGATAAAAATAATGAAAATCCTGAAAACCCAAGTCGCCATCATCGGCGCCGGACCTTCCGGGCTGTTGCTCGGCCAACTGTTGCACAACGCCGGTATCCAGACCCTGATCGTAGAGCGCCAGAGCGCCGACTATGTGCGTGGCCGCATCCGTGCCGGGGTGCTGGAACAAGGCATGGTCGACCTGCTGCGCGAGGCGGGCGTGAGCCAGCGCATGGACGCCGAAGGGTTGGTGCATGACGGCTTCGAACTGGCGCTGAACGGCAAGCTCAGCCACATCGACCTCAAGGGTTTGACCGGCGGCCAGTCGGTGATGGTCTACGGCCAGACCGAAGTGACCCGCGACCTCATGGCCGCCCGCGTCGCTGCCGGCGCCACCACCTTCTACGAAGCCAGCCATGTGCAGCCGCACGCGCTGAAAAGTGATCAACCCTGGCTGACCTTCGAACACCAGGGCGAACCCTATCGCCTGGAGTGCGACTACATCGCCGGTTGCGATGGATTCCACGGTGTTGCCCGTCAGTCGATTCCGCAAGAGTCGCTGAAAATCTTCGAACGTGTGTATCCCTTCGGCTGGCTCGGCATCCTCGCCGACACGCCGCCGGTACACGCCGAGCTGGTGTACGCCAAGCACCCGCGTGGCTTTGCCCTGTGCAGCATGCGCTCGCCCACGCGCAGTCGTTATTACTTGCAAGTGCCGGTGCAAGAGCCGTTGGATGAATGGTCGGACGCACGCTTCTGGGATGAACTGAAGACCCGCCTGCCAGGCGACCTGGCCGCGCAGTTGGTGACCGGGCCGTCCATCGAGAAAAGCATCGCGCCGCTGCGCAGTTTCGTGGTCGAGCCGATGCAATACGGGCGCCTGTTCCTGCTCGGCGATGCCGCGCACATCGTGCCGCCCACCGGCGCCAAGGGCTTGAACCTGGCGGCCAGCGATGTGAACACGCTGTTGCGGATCTTGCTCAAGGTGTACCGCGAAGGACGTGTGGACCTATTGGAAAACTACTCGGCGATCTGCCTGCGCCGGGTGTGGAAGGCCGAGCGGTTTTCCTGGTGGATGACCTCGATGCTGCACCAGTTTCCAGAGGCGGATGGCTTCAGCCAGCGGATTGCCGAGAGTGAGCTTGATTACTTCATCCACTCCGAGGCGGGGCGTAGGACCATTGCCGAAAACTACGTAGGCCTACCCTACGAAACCATCGACTAACCCCCCTGCAACGCCTGTAGGTGGTTTCAGGGGCTGTAGTAACCCACTGCGACCATGTAATGCCCGCTCTTGCGCAAGTACGCATGCTTGTTCTCGACCTTGCCGGTCACCGGGTTTTTCCAGCGGTACTTGTACTCACCCTGGTCCTGCTCGGCCATCAGCTTGAGGATCGGCTCGCCCACCGGCTTGCCGTCCGGGTCCTTGATCTTGCCGAAGTCGGTGTTGATCAACCGCAGGGTGGTGCCGTGGGCCACGTAGCGCTCGGTATTGAGGTCGACCACGAACACGTACAGGTCATCCTGCAGGAAGCCGCCTTGCAACGAATTGATCGCCTTCAGTGTGCCGGCTTCGTCCTTGACCAGTGCGTTCACGGCCTTGTTGCGCAGGGCACGCGCCTGTTCCGGAGTGGCCCGTGGCAGGTAGTAGCCGACCGCGAGGATGCGCTCGCCGACGCGCTGATAGAACACATGCTTGTGTTCCACTTTGCCGTCGTTCCAGTTCTGCCAGCGATAGTCGGCCTGCTGGATGCCTTGGCTTTCGGGCACGTTGAGGGCGTCCTTGAACGATTGGCGCAGCTCGGGCCCAAGCACCTCACTGACATCACGGCCGATCAAGGCGGAGGAGGGGCCGCCGCTGGCCAGCAGCACGCCTTTGGTGTCGAGCACGAACACGTAGCGGTCCTTGTCGATGAATTCGCCTTGGCGGCTGAACGCGGCGAAGGCCTTGTCACCGTTGCTCTGGTAATACGCCAAGGCTTTTTCCAGCAGTGCCTTGGCGGCTTGAGCGTCCTCGTCCTGAGTCGTTGCAGCGTGCACCTGGCTGAAACACAACAACAGCAGCCAGGTGATGTGGCGCAGTGCCTTCATGGTCCGTTCCTCGTTCTTGTTGATGTGCCAAGAGCGTAGACGGCTGTAGTCCAAGGCGTCGAATGTTTAGCCAAGTTGCACCCAAACTCCGCCAAGCCTGAATTTATTCACCTATGCCGGCGTGTGACGCTGCCGGGCATCGACCTCACTGTGATCGCCCATGGACGGTTCCGCCGATACGCTCCCCGAGCTGGCTTTCTGGGCACTGTTCCACTGCCGGCACGCACGCCCACCAGACGCCTTTCTTCTACGTTGATCCACCCCCTGTAGGGCGTGCTCCTGCGCGCCTGTCCGACACAAACGTATGAGAATGCCCATGAGCGATTTCGCATGCCTGCACGAAGCCCAGACCTTTCTGGACCAGCACCCGGACATCGAGATGTTCGAACTGTTTATCCTCGACAACAATGGCGTGCCACGTGGCAAGCTCCTGCACCGCGATGAACTGCTGGCGGTGTACGCCAGCGGCCGGCCGCTGCCCAGCACCATCCTCGGCCTGACCATCAATGGCGACGACGTAGAGGACTCCGGGCTGGTCTGGGACGTGGGCGATATTGACTGTCGCGCCTACCCCCTCAGCGGCAGCCTGCAGCGCATGCCATGGCGGTTGATCCCGACGGCGGCGGTGCAAGTCAGCATGCACCCAAGCGAAGGCCTGCCCGCCACGGTGGCCGACCCCCGGCACTTGCTGGCCAGGGTGATCGACGGGCTCAAGGCCGACGGTTATTACCCGGTGATGGCGGCGGAGCTGGAGTTCTACCTGCTGGACCAGCAACCCGACAGCCATGGCCGCCCGCAACCGGCACGGGACATGGACGGCGGCCGCCCACGTTCGACCCAGGTCTACGGCCTGCGCGAGCTGGAACAGATCGAACCGTTTCTCGCCGACCTCTATAGCGCCTGCAAATTGCAAGGCATCCCGGCACGTACGGCGATCTCCGAATACGCCCCGGGCCAAGTCGAGATCACCCTGGAGCACCGCGCCGACGCCCTGCAAGCGATGGATGAGGCGGTGCGCTACAAGCGCCTGGTCAAGGGCGTGGCGCACAAGCACGGGATGACCGCCTGCTTCATGGCCAAGCCGTTCGACGACCTCGCCGGCACCGGCATGCACATGCACGTCAGCCTGGCGGACGCAGCGGGCAACAACCTGTTCGCCAGTGAGGCTGCCGACGGCACGCCGCTGCTGCGCCAGGCGGTGGGCGGCATGCTCAGTACTTTGCTCGATTCGCTGCTGCTGTTTTGCCCCAACGCCAACTCCTACCGGCGTTTCCAGAGCAACAGCTATGCGCCACTAGCCGCCACCTGGGGGGTCGACAACCGCACCGTCAGCCTGCGTGTACCTGGTGGCCCGGCCCCATCCCGGCACATCGAACACCGCATCTGCGGTGCCGACGCCAACCCCTACCTGGCTGCTGCTGCGATCCTGGCCGGCATCCATCGAGGTATCCGCGAACAACGCGACCCCGGCGCGCCGGTGGAAGGCAATGGCTATGCCCAGGCCAAGGAGTTGCTGCCCACTGACTGGCTGACCACCCTGCGTGCGCTGGAAGGCTCAAGCTGGGCGCGAGAAGCGTTTGGCCATGAGTTCCTCGGCGTGTACCTGGCGGTAAAACGTGCGGAATACCGCCAGTTCATGGGCGAGGTCGGCGCGCAGGATTGGCGCTGGTATCTGCATCAGGCCTGAACAAGTCGACGGTAGTGATGGTTTCAACCTTTTTTTCACGTTGCAGTGGTTAAGCTGCGAATCAAGGTCGTTCACTCCCGTTTCACTTACATGAGCTCGCGATGTCGCCACAACCTCCATCCTCCATCGAGATCGAATTCGCCGAGCGCTGTGGCCGTGAGCACGCGCGGGTCTGCGGCGATACGCGTCCGCCCGGGCTGCTGCAGCGCCTGGCGGCCTGGCGTGTGCAGCGGCTGGTGCGCCATGCACTGAACGCGGCGGGCGAGCCGGGGCTGATTCTGGATCTGGCGTGTGGTTCGGGGCGCTTCTGGCCGGTGTTGGCCGAGCACGTCAACCGCGTGATCCTGGCCTCGGATAATTCCCAGGACATGCTCGACCACGCCCGCGGTCATCACCCGGCATTGCTCAAGCGGATCAAGACGTTCCAGGGCTCGGCGTTTTCCATCGGCCTGTCGGCGAACGCGGTGGACTGCATTTTCTGCCTGGAGCTGTTTCGGCATGTCCCCGGCAGTGACGGGCGCCTGGCACTGCTGCGCGAGTTTTACCGGGTCAGTCGCGACACGGTGATTGTTTCGGTCAATTCGGCGGTGGCGGTGGAGCCGGAGTTTCGCCAGGCCGGTTTCGAGGTGCTCAACCACCAGGAATTCGTGCCGGGCTCCAAGCTGTGGCGGGTCTACGTGCTGCGTAAGGCAGGATAACTCCCGTTCATCGGACTATTCTTTATCTCTTGTGGGAGTTTTCGTGTGGCGCACGCACTGCGGATGCTCGCAATGCCCTTTCGCGATATATACTGCGCGCCATTCTTCAAGGGAGAGCCGTGTGGCCATCGATATTCACTGGATCTGCGACAACGATAGCCTCGGCCAGCATTGCGCCGAATGGCAGCAGTTGCCATTCGTCGCCCTCGACACCGAATTCATGCGGGTCGACACCTTTTATCCCATCGCCGGGCTGATCCAGATTGGTGATGGCGTACGCGCTTACCTGATCGATCCCCTGACCATCGACAACTGGCAACCCTTGGCCGCCTTGCTGGAAAACCCGGCGGTGATCAAGGTGGTGCACGCGTGCAGCGAAGACCTCGAAGTGCTGCTGCGCCTGACCGGCAGCCTGCCGGTGCCGTTGTTCGATACGCAATTGGCGGCCGCTTACCTGAACCTCGGTTTCTCCATGGGCTATTCGCGCCTGGTGCAGGCCGTGCTGGACATTGAGCTGCCCAAGGGCGAAACCCGCTCGGACTGGCTGCAGCGGCCGTTGTCCGAGACGCAGATCAGCTACGCCGCCGAAGACGCGTTGCACTTGGCGCAGGTCTACATCCGCCTGCGTCCGCAGCTGTCCGACGACAAATACGCCTGGGTATTGGACGACGGCGCCGAGCTGGTGGCCAACCTGCGCCGCGAAGTCGACCCCTACGAGGTGTACCGCGACGCCAAGCTGGCCTGGAAACTGTCCCGCGCGCAACTCGCGGTATTACGTGAGCTGTGCGCCTGGCGCGAACAGCAGGCGCGTGCCCGCGACCTGCCGCGCAACCGCATTATTCGCGAACACTCGCTGTGGCCCCTGGCCAAGACCCAGCCGGATAACCTCGCCGCCCTGGGCAAGATCGAAGACATGCACCCGCGCACCGTGCGTCAGGATGGCCAGTTCCTGCTGGACCTGATCAAACGTGCCGGCAGTGTGCCCGCTGACCAGTGGCCGCCCGCCGTCGCCGAGCCCTTGCCGGTGGACGCCGCCGCGCTGATCAAGCAACTGCGTGCCCTGGGCCAGGCCGAAGCCGAACGCCTGAACATGGCGCCGGAACTGATGCTGCGCAAGAAAACCCTCGAAGCCCTGGTCAAAAGTGGCTACCCCGATGGGCCTTACCAATTGCCAGACTCGCTGCGTGGCTGGCGCCGCGAGTTGATGGGCCAGGCGCTGCTCGACAGCCTGGCCACTGCCGGAGAACAGCCTTGAAACGTATTTGCTCCATCTACCGCAGCCCCAAACGCGCCGGCATGTACCTTTACGTGCTTAAAAGCGATGTGCTGGAACGTGTGCCCGAAGGCCTGCTCGCGGTGTTCGGCAAGCCGGTGCACGCGTTCAACCTGGTGCTGACCCCTGAGCGCAAGCTGCAACAGGAAGACATCGCCCAGGTCCTGGAAAACCTCGACAAGCAGGGCTACCACCTGCAAATGCCGCCGCCCGAGGACGAGTACATCGAGCACTTGCCCGAAGAACTGCTGCGCCGTAACGACCCGATGTGATCGGTCAGTGCCCCCTTCCGGGCACATTTTTCAATGCAATCGTATTGGTGGGCGGTGGCCGTAAGGATGCGGGCGGCCGTCTGCACTGTTTTTGAAAGGTTTTAAGCATGCGTGTTCTGATTGCTGAACAGGATCACCCGCTCTACGCCCAATTGCTCGGCGAAGCGGCACCGGACCTTGAGGTGTTGACCAGCGGCGACTCGGCCGAATTGTCCCGCCTGGCCGCCGATTGCCCGGTATGGCTGGGCCAGCCCGATCTACTGGCCACCCTGTTGCGCCAAGGCCATCAACCGCAGTGGCTGCAATCGACCTGGGCGGGCATCACGCCGCTGCTGGCCGACGGCCTGACCCGCGACTATCGCCTGACCCGCGCAGTGGGCATTTATGGCCAGGTCATGGCTGAGTTTGTCCTCACCTACATGCTCGGCCATGAGCGCGAAGTGCTGGCGCGCTTGGTCAGCCAAGTGGAACGCAAGTGGGACAGCCGCACGGGCCAGAGCCTGGCGGGGCGTAAGGTGCTGATCGTCGGCACCGGCGATATCGGCCAGAGCGTTGCGCAGTTCCTGGTGCCGTTTGGCGTCAAGCTGTACGGCATTGCCAGCACTGCGCGCGAGCAGGCGCCGTTTATCGAAGTGGCCGGTCTGGATCAGTTGGGCCGCTTGGTGGGCGAGGTGGACTATGTGATCAACCTGCTGCCGAACACGCCGAGCACCCATGATTTGTACGACGCGGCGCTGTTCAAGCAATTCAAGCCGACAGGTTTGTTTATCAACGTTGGGCGCGGTGTTGCTGTGGTCGATGCCGACTTGGTCGAAGCGCTGAAGGAAGGGCACTTGGCTGGCGCGGTGATCGACGTGTGCCGCCAGGAACCATTGCCGCAACGCCACCCGTTCTGGACCGCCTGGGGGCTGTTGCTGACCGGGCACAGCTCGGCGCCGACGTCACCGCAGTTGATGGTGGAATTGTTCTTGCAGAACGTGCGGGCGTATCAAGCCAAGGAAGTGCTGCGCGGCGAAGTGGATTTCGCCCGCGGCTACTGACACCACGCAGTAAAAAATGTGGGAGCGGGCTTGCTCGCGAATGCGGTGTGTCAGTCGCCTGATGAGTTGGCTGACCCACCGCCTTCGCGAGCAAGCCCGCTCCCACACAAGCCTGCTTATTGCCTCAGCTTCAGAGGCTGAAATCGCCTTCGGAAACCAGCTCGCTCAACGGTCGACGCGGGCTCGGCACTTCACGGCCTTGCAGGTATTCCGGCAAGGTCGATTTGTCGCCCAACTTGCCCACCGCCACGGCGGCATGCAGCGCATAACCTTCTGGAATCTTCAGCTCTTTGCGCGTCAGCTCCTGATCGAAACCGGCCATACCGTGGGTGTGCCAGCCGCTGAGGCTGGCTTGCAACGCTAGGTGGCCCCAGGCCGAACCGGTGTCGAAGGTGTGCCACAGCGCTGGGGTTTCTTCGCTGGCGCCGGGGGCGGTGAAGTCGGTCTTCGAGGCAATGATCACCAGGGCCGATGCGTGTTGCGCCCAACCACGGTTGAACTCATTCAGCAGGCCGAGGAAACGTTCCCAGTCCGGCGTATCGCGGCGTGCGTAGAGAAAACGCCATGGCTGCGAGTTATAGGCCGATGGCGCCCAGCGCGCAGCTTCGAAAAAGCTCAGCAGGGTTTCCTGTGGGATGCTCTCGCCGGTAAAGGCGCGGGGCGACCAGCGGTCGGTGAACTGGGGGTGGATCGGGTAATCGGCAACACGTGTCATGTGCGGTTCCTGAGGGTCAATTCGGCGTTCAAAGCTACTGCGCGGTCACTAGACTGACAAGTGTTGTTACACCGCCAGTCGTAAGCGCTTGGTTCCAAGGGCCTTGGGCACTAGACTGGCGGCCTTTTAACATACCGATACTGATGTAGAGCCATGGCCGCCAAAGTCGAACCTTTCTGGATACGCAAAACCCTTGAACACCTCGATCAGGAGGAGTGGGAGTCGTTGTGCGACGGCTGTGGCCTGTGCTGCCTGCAAAAGCTTGAGGACGAAGACGACAACAGCGTCTATTACACGCGCATCGCCTGCAAACTGCTCGACCTGAAAACCTGCCAGTGCACCGACTACCCCAACCGCCGCGACTCGGTGCCCGATTGCATCCAGCTCACGCCCGGGCAGGCCGACCAGTTCAAATGGCTGCCGCCGACCTGCGGCTACCGCCTGGTCAGCGAGCGCAAGGATCTGCCGCTGTGGCACCACCTGGTCTGCGGCGACCGTGACGCGGTGCACCACGAACGTATTTCCCAGTCCGGGCGCATGCTCGCCGAAGGCAGCGTGCCCGAAGACGACTGGGAGGATTACCTGATCTTCCGCGCAGGCTGATAAAGGAGTCGCTATGACGATCGCAGCCAAGCTGGCCACCACCCTGGTGTTGCTGGCGCTGAGCGGGCCGGGGTGGTGCGCGAAGAAAGTCGATCTGGATTATCACGTCAAGTTGCTGCCCCAGAGCGATCAGGCCGAAGTGCGGGTGAGCCTGTCCCAGGGTTCGGCGGTGCGCAGCCTGGACTTTGACCTGGGCCGTGACGGCGACTACAGCGACTTCAAGGCCGACGGCCAATGGCGCGTCAAAGGCCAGCGGGGTGTGTGGCAGCCCGGCGCCGACAAAGTCAGCCTGACCTACCGCGTACGCCTGAGCCATGCACGCAAGGCCGGGATCTACGAAGCGCGCATGACCCCAGGCTGGGCGCTGTTTCGTGGCGAAGACCTGGTGCCCACTGCGCGGCTCGACCAGCAGGACGGCGTCGAGTTGGTCTCGCGCCTGACCTTCGAATTGCCCGCCGGCTGGAAAAGCGTCGAGACCGCCTGGCCGCGTATCGGCAAAAACAAATTCCGCATCGACAACGTCTCGCGCCTGTTCGACCGGCCCACCGGCTGGATGCTTGCCGGCACCCTTGGCAGCCGCCGCGTGCGCCTGGGCGAAACCGAGGTCACCGTGGCTTCGCCCAAGGGCCAGGCCATGCGCCGCATGGATGTGCTGACGTTGCTGACGTTCGTCTGGCCGCAAGTGGAAGCGGCGTTCCCACGCCATCCAGCCAAGCTGCTGGTGGTCGGCGCCAGCGACCCGATGCGCCGCGGCGCGTTTGCCGCGCGCGATTCGATCTACCTCAACAGCCGCACGCCGCTGGTCAGCGAGAACGGCAGCAGCCCGTTGATCCGCGAAGTGGTGCAGGCGATTGGGCGCTTCAATGATCACGACACCAGCGACTGGATCAGCGAAGGGTTGGCGCAGTACTACGCCATCGAGCTGGTACGGCGTGCCGGGGGGATTACCGATGAGCGTTATCAGGCGATCCAGGCGCGGTTGGTGAAGGAGGGCAAGGACGTGACGTCGCTGCGCGGCGAGCATGTCAGCGGGGCGACGGTGTCGCGGGCGGTGGTGGTGTTGCAGGAGCTGGATCGCGAGATTCGGGTGAAGACCCACAACAAGCGCTCGCTGGATGACCTGGCCCAGGCGGTGATGCGGGCCAACAGCATTACCACAGCGGAGTTTGTGCAGCTGGCTGAAAGCGTGATCGGCGAAGGGTCGGTAGTGCTGGACAGCAAATTACTGCGTTGACGCTGAACCCAATGTGGCAACGATCAATGTGGCAGCTGGCTTGTCTGCGATAGCGGTCTATCTGTGCCAGTTGTATTGGCTGAACCACCGCTTTCGCGGGCAAGCCCGCTCCCACAATTGGATCTCCAACATCTGATAGATCGTGTTCAGACAGTGGGTTTTTCCGCAGCCACTTCAGCCGGGGTCTTGAGGTTTTTCAACTCGGTTCCCACGCGTTCGATCTTTGTACGAATGGTGTTCATCTCCTGCCGGCCCTGCTCCAGCTTGTCCTTGAGCGAACTGTGCCCAGTTACCCCACGGGCCAGCACAACGCCGCCAATCGCCACCTGGATCAGGCCAAAAATCCCGCCACGGCGCAGGCCTTTGCCTACCATCATCATGCCACCGGCCACGGAGCCGATGCGTTCCAAGCCGTGCACGTTTTTGCTGTCGTTCATGATCTGTCTCCAACAAGGCGAGTGATACGTAGCTGACTGCCGGCAGGCGCCGGATGTTCCCGCAAAATCAGTATTTGGGGCCCGAGCGGGTGTTGTTGCCCTTGGCCAGGCGGTCGTAAAGCACCACATTGACGGTGGCGGCGAGGTTCATGCAGCCGGTGGTCGGGATGTAGACCACGTCTTCACACCAGTCGCGGATCTCTTTGTCGAGAGAACCGTCCTCGGGGCCGAAGATGTACAGCGCACGGTCGGGGTGGGTGTATTCGGGCAGCGGGCGGGCGCCGTCCACCAGCTCTACGGCGACCGGGATGCAGCCCAGGGGCAGGATCTTTTTCAGGTCATCGATGCCGATCAGCGGAATGTCGTGGTGGACCTTCTTGGTGTCGGTGATGAAGTCCCGCGCGCGCTCGTAACGCACGCCGGTGTAGAACACCGAGGCCACGCCGTAGCAGCCGGCGGCGCGCATGACCGAGCCGACGTTTTCGGGGGATTTGGGGTTATACAGACCGATGCAGCTGTAGCGTTTATTGCCCACGGGGAAGGGTGCCTTGGCGGAAAAAAACGCGATTATACGGTGCTGAGGGCTGTGGTGCTTGGGCCATTGCTTTCGCGAGCAAGCCCGCTCCCACATTGGATTGGGTTCACAGATGTCTATCTGTGAATACAGTCAAATGTGGGAGCGGGCTTGCTCGCGAAGCGGCCAGTACCGACAACACAGGACTATCAGTCGTCCTTCTTCATCAGCCCCGCCAACGCCGCAAACGGGTTGTGCGTGGCCTTGGCAATCGTCGGGCTGCTGGTGGAGCCTTCGCCGAAATACTGCTGGTCGGTGTACCGCGAGTGTTCATTGTCGTGGCAATACAGGCACAGCAATTCCCAGTTGGAGCCATCCTGGGGGTTGTCATCATGGTTATGGTTACGGTGATGCACGGTCAGTTCGCTCAGGCGCTTGCCGGCGAATTCACGGGCGCAGCGGCCGCACACGTGGGGGTACATCTTCAACGCTTTGTCGCGATAGCCCATTTCCCGGTCGCGCTGGGCATCGGCGAGGATGCGGTCCAGCTTGGCGGTGTGGGAGGGCGGGTTGGTTGAGCTCATCATGGCTCCTATATTTTGGTGGTCACGGTAAGGCTTGATTCTAGCCGTTCACGGCGCATTTAGCCCTTGAGCTTTTCGGCGATCCAGATGGTGTGCCGCGTGCCTTTGTTGCCGTGGGCGAACACCTGCACCTCTTCGGCCTTGAAGCTGGCCTTGCGCAGTTTATCGCTGAACAGCTTGTCGGCACTTGCCGACCACACCGCCAGTACGCCCTTGGGCCGCAGGGCCTTGGCGCAGGCCGCCAGGCCGCCGGCGGAGTACAGCCAGCTGTTGGCGCGTTGGGTGAGGCCTTCGGGGCCGTTGTCGACGTCGAGCATGATCGCGTCAAAGCCCTGCGGCTCGGCCTGCAGCACCTTGGCCACGTCTTCCATGCGGATCACCGTGCGCGGGTCCAGCAACGGCCGGCCGGATTTCTCCCCCAGTGGGCCACGGTTCCACTCCACCACGCCGGGCACCAATTCAGCGACCACCACCTCGGCGGTCTTGCCCAAATGCTTGAGCGCCGAGGCCAGGGTAAAGCCCATGCCCAGGCCGCCGATCAGCACCCGTGAATCCGGGCGCCCGGCGACCTTGCGGCAAGGAATCTCCGCCAGCGCGTCTTCGGAGCCATGCATGCGCGTGTTCATCAGTTGGCCGCCGTCACCGCCCTGGATCTTGATCACAAAATCCTCGCCGTATTCGAACAGGCACAAGGCACCGCCGTTGTCGGGGATCGGGGTGGTGTCCAGCAGAACGAAACGTTTCATGGAAATCTCATTGGGAAGGGCATTCTTGCGCGGTTGGGAGTAGCCTTACGACATTCCGGTCAGGCCATGGAGCCATCGATGAAGTGCAGCATTCTAACGGTCATTGTGTTGAGCGCGCTCACATTGGGTGCGGCGCAGGCTCAGGAGTTGCAAACCGTACCGGTTGCGCCGGCGCCAACCCCAGGCGCACCAGGCACGCCCACGCCGACGTTGTATCCGCAGGTCACCCCGCCGGTCGCGCCCAAGGCCACGGCTAACGGTTCCCCCGCGCTGGTGCCGATCGTGTTGCCGACGCCGCCAAAAGACCAGACGGTGCCCGGCTTGCAGCAGAACGACAGCAAACCGAAGACCCCGGGCGGTTAAAACTGCTGGGAGAGCAATTGCCCGTCGGCCATGCGCAGGCGCTTGGACAGGGCAATGGCGATGGCGCGGATAATCTTGGCCGCGACCCTGGGCGCGTCATTGAGCATTTTCTCCAGGGAATCCTTGCCCAGGTTCAACAGCACACACTCCGAAGCGGCCACACAACTGGCGGAACGTCGCTCGCCATCGAGCACGGCCATTTCGCCAAACGCCCGCCCACTGCGCAGGGTGGCGATGGTCACGCGCTGGCCGCTGGGGTTGGCTTTCTGCACGGCCACCTGGCCGCTGTGGAGGATGCACATGAAGGTGCCGGCATCGCCTTCCAGGAAGATCACCTCGTCCCGGGCCATGCTGCTGATGTTGAAGTAGCCGGCGGCGATGTGAAAATCTTCCGGCAACAAGGGGTCGAACAGGCCGCAGTCCATGAGCATGTCGCGGATTGCATTGTTGAGTAAGGTCGGTTCTGGCATGGCGTAGGTATTGGTCCGTCAATCTTGTAGGGCGGTTCTGTGTTCAGACAGAACCGCCGCGCTAAGTTCCTAAATCAACCCCAGCGCCTTGAACACAAATGCATATTCGAGCGCTACGTCACGTAATCCCTGGTAACGCCCGCTCATCCCGCCATGGCCGGCGCCCAGTTCGGTCTTGAGCAACAGCAGGTTGTTGTCGGTCTTGGTGTCGCGCAACTTGGCCACCCACTTGGCCGCTTCCCAGTACTGCACACGGCTGTCGTTATAGCCGGCGATCACCAGCAGGTGCGGATAGGCCTGGGCGCGTACGTTTTCGTACGGTGCGTAGGCTTTTATCCGCGCATACACCTCGGGTTCTTCCGGGTTGCCCCACTCGTCGTACTCAGTGATGGTCAGCGGCAGCTCCGGGTCGAGCATGGTGTTGAGCACATCGACGAACGGCACTTCGGCAATCGCTGCCTGGAACAGCTCCGGGCGTTGGTTGAGCACCGCGCCGATCAGCAGGCCGCCGGCACTGCCGCCGCTGATCGCCAGTTGTGAGGCGCTGGTCAAACCCTCGGCGATCAAGTGTTCGGCGCAGGCGATGAAGTCGCTGAAGGTGTTCTGCTTGTGTTCCTGCTTGCCGTTGCGATACCAGGCTTCGCCCAGCTCGCCGCCGCCGCGCACGTGCGCGATGGCAAACGCCACGCCACGGTCCAGCAGGCTCAGGCGGGCGTGGGAGAACCACGGGTCGAGGCTCGAACCGTAGGCGCCGTAGCCGTACAGATACAGCGGTGTCGGCTTGCCCAGTTGGTCGCGCTTGACCACCAGGCTGATCGGCACCTGGGTGCCATCGGCGGAGGTGGCCCACAGGCGCTGGCTCACGTAGTCGTCGGCGTTGAACACGCCGAGCACCGGGGTTTCCTTGAGTACCTGTTGCGCGCCGCTGGCCAGTTCCAGCTGGCGCACCTGGGCCGGGCGGTTCAGGGCTTCGTAGCGCAGGCGGATCTTGTCGCTGGCAAATTCCAGGCTGTTTTGTACGTAGAGGCTGTAGGCGGCGTCGGGCAATTCCACGCGGTAGGCAGGCAGACCCTCTGGATGCACTTCGATCACCGGCAGCCCGCCGATGCGCAGGCTCAGGGTCATGGCGCTGGTGTTGAGGCTGACGCCATCGAGCATCACGGCGTCGCTGTGGGGGATCAGGTTCTGCCACTCGGCTTCGGTCGGCACGTCGCCAATGTCGGTCGCCACGAACAGCGCGTAGTTGATGCCATCGCGGTTGCTGCGGATAAACCAGGTCCAGGCGCCATTCAGTTGGCCGTGGTCGACATCGTATTCATGGTCTTCGACCCGTGGCGCCAGGCACCTGAAGTCAAGGTGTGGCTGCTCGGCGTCCAGCGCCCAGATCTCGCTGGTGGTCTTGCTGCCCAGGGCTAGCAGCAGTTGCCGTTCGGAGCTGGAACGGTAGCAATGCAGGAAGAAACGTCCGTCGGGCTCGTGGAACACTTCCTGCGCCGCCGTGCCGTCCAGGCGGTAGCGATACAGCTTGTGCGGGCGGTGGGTGTCGTCCAGCTCGGCAAAGAACAGGGTCAGGCTGTCATTGGCCCAGGTCATGCTGCCGTCGCAGTTCTCGAACTCCAGTTCGCTGACCTTGCCGCTGGCCAATTCCTTCACGAACAGGGTGTAAATCTCTTCACCGTTGGTATCCAGACTGTAGGCCAGACGCTGATGGTCAGGGCTGATGCTGAACGCGCCCAGCGAAAAAAAGCCGCCATTGGCCAGTACGTTCGGGTCCAGCAGCAGTTCTTCGCTGCTCTCGTCCACGGTGTTGCTGTCATCGGCCGGGCGACGGCAGCGGTAGTGGCGGGCGTATTCGTCGCCGGCGGTGGTGCGTGTGTAATACAGGTACGGGCCCCATGGGGAGGGCAGGGACAGGTCGGTTTCGAGGATGCGGCCCTTGATCTCTTCGAACAGGGTTTCGCGCAGGGCCTGCTGGTCGGCGAGCTGGGCTTCCTGCCAGGCGTTTTCGGCCTTGAGATAATCCAGCACCTCGGCACTGTCACGTTCCTGCAGCCAGGCGTAAGGGTCCTGGCCTGGGGCCTTGCGGGCAATCGGGGCGTTGGATGATAAAGGCATGTATCTATCCCTGTCTGGCGGACGGTGGCAGGCATTGCAGCCGCGGCACGCAAAAGCCGTTATCATAGCCGCCTGTTTGCCTACCTTGCCATGGACACCATGACCGAGAACGACTATCTGACCGCTTGGGGCCTCTACGCCTTCGCCGCTTTGGGCTGCCTGTTGGTGTGGTGGCGCATGACCCGCTGGATCTGGCGCTGGCTGCGCGAGCCGCTGCAGTTGCTGATGGCGGTGCTGCTGTTCAGCCCGACCATCGTCGACCCGGTCAAGACCCAGTTCGCGCCCGCCGTGGCCATCACTGCGCTGGACCTGGTGCTCAAGGTCGGCAACAACGCATGGCGCGCCATTTCCGATTTGTTTATGTACACGATGATTGCCTTTGGCGTGTATCTCGTCATCGTGTTGATCCGCTGGCCCATCGAACGCGCGGCCAACGCCCGCCGTGAGCGCAAGGCCGCTGCCGATGCGGCATTGGCGGCCGAGCCAGAAGAGGATGACGAACCTTTTCGCCGTCCGGCGCCTGTCAGTGGCATGCGCGTCGAACCGCGCCTTTAACGACGTAGCGAGAGCCCTGGCATGTGTGAATTATTGGGCATGAGTGCCAACGTCCCCACCGACATCGTGTTCAGCTTTACCGGGCTGATGCAGCGTGGCGGGCGCACCGGTCCCCATCGTGATGGGTGGGGCATCGCCTTCTATGAAGGCCGTGGCCTGCGGCTGTTCCAGGACCCGGCGGCGAGCAGTGAGTCGGAAGTCGCGCTGCTGGTGCAGCGTTATCCCATCAAAAGTGAGGTGGTGATTGGCCATATCCGCCAGGCCAACGTCGGTAAGGTGTGCTTGTCCAACACCCACCCGTTCGTGCGCGAGCTGTGGGGGCGCAACTGGTGTTTTGCCCACAACGGCCAACTGGCGGACTTCAACCCGCGCGCCACCTTCTATCGCCCGGTGGGCGATACCGATAGCGAAGCGGCGTTCTGTGATCTGCTCAACCGTGTGCGTGAGGCTTTCCCGGAACCTGTGGACATCGAGCAGGTGCTGCCGGACCTGATCGCCGCCTGTGCCGAGTACCGCAGCAAAGGCGTGTTCAACTGCCTGCTCAGCGATGGTGACTGGCTGTTCTGCTACTGCTCGACCAAGCTGGCGCAGATTACCCGTCGCGCGCCTTTTGGCCCGGCGCGTTTGAAAGATGTCGACGTGATCGTCGATTTTCAGGCTGAAACCACCCCCAATGACGTGGTGACGGTGATCGCCACCGAGCCGCTGACCGACAACGAAAACTGGACCCGCTACGTACCGGGCCAATGGAGCCTGTGGCGACGCGGTGAATGCGTCAGCCAGGGCATCACCGAGTAAGGATATTGACCATGTTGCTCAGCTATCTGCGGTTGGTGTTGTTTGCCATTGGCTTGTTGGTCGGCGTGCAAGTGCCGGGGTTTATCAACGACTACGCCAAGCGCGTCGAAGCCCACCTGATCGAGGCCCAGACCGGCCTGCGCGGGTTTGAGTCGACGGCGCAGCAGTTCTTCAACGGCGATTTGAAGGCGCTGGTCGCGCATTACCGCGCCAGTGATGACCCGGTGTTCCAGAGCGATGCCAGCAGCCTGGGCGCGATGCTTGATCGCCAGGTGGCGTTGGACAAGCAATTCCAGGCGATGCAAGGCCCGTGGTACATCCGTGCGCTGCAAGTGGCGGTGGCGGCCGACCCGGACATTCGCCTGGAGACCTGGAAGGGCTACAGCTACCAGATCCTGCTGACACCCGAAGCCATGGGCTGGGGGCTGGGCGGGGCGATGTTGCTGTCGTTCGGGTTGGAATGCCTGTTCCGGTTGATCGACTGGGTGGTGTTGGGCGGCAAGCGTCTGCGCCAGAGCCGGCCGATCGAAGAGCGCGACCTGAAGGGTTTATAAGCCGCACACAGATCCACATGTGGGAGCGGGCTTGCTGGCGAAAGCGGAGTGTCAGTCAAAGATGTTGTGACTGATCTACCGCATTCGCGAGCAAGCCCGCTCCCACAGTTTTAATCGGGTTTCGTCAGTTGCATTCTGTTTTCGCCGACTTCTACCGCATACCGAGCCACCACCTTCTGGCACAACCCGACAATTTCCTCCACCAACTCCACCCCTACGCGCCACGACACCACCACCTGCAAATTCGGCAGTTTCTGCGCCATCGGCAACATCACCAATTCGCCGCGCTCCAGCTCTTCCATCACCAGCACCGGCGGCAATGCGCCAATCCCGAAGCCGTCACGCAGCAAGCGGGTAATTGCCGACACCGAGTTCACACAGTTCATCCGTGGTGCGGCCACGCCGTTGGCTTGCATCAGGCTCAACACGTCCTGGTGCGGGTGGGAGTTTTTCGAGTAGGTGATGATGCGTTCCTGGGCCAGTTCGGCGAGGGACGCGTAGTCGCGGTGGTAGATCGACTGGCTGGCGACGATCCAGGCCATCGGGTGGCTGGCCAGTTCCAGGCTGCGCACGGTTTCGAGGCGCAGCAGGTCGGTTTGCAGGATCAGGTCAAGGAAGCCTTTTTGCAGCTGATCGCTGAGGTTCAATGCGGTATCGGCGACCAATTCGATTTCCACCAGCGGGAAATGGTCCATCAGTTCGGCGACCAACGGGCTCAGCCAGGTGTGGATCACTGTGTCCATCGCACCGATGCGGATGCGCCCGACCTTGCTGCTGCTGGTCTCCAGGGACTGCTTCAAGCCTTGCATGGTCACCATCATCTGCTCGGCGTAATCGAGCACCTTCACGCCTTCCGGGGTCAGGCTCACGCCGCGTGAGTCGCGCAGAAACAGTTTCACCCCCAGCTCGCTTTCCAGCACGGCGATGCGGCTGGAAATCGAGGCCTGGGTGGTGAACAACTTCTCGGCGGTCAGGCGAAAGCTCTTGAGCTTGGCCACCCAGACGAAGGTTTCGAGGAACTTCAAATTCATGGGATCAACTTTTTCTTATGCATGGATCGGTTTTTATTAGTTGGACGCCGCACCAGGCCAGCGCCAAAAATCGAGCTATTCCACGATAAGCGTGTAGGGGTGTCAGGACAAGTTGCGAGTTCTGCGTAAAAAATCCCACACTACAAAAAAACAAAGCCTACAGGAGTAGCCCACCGTGAGCCGTCTGCTATTGAATTGCGACATCGGCGAAAGCTTTGGCAACTGGACCCTGGGTCTGGACGCCGAAGTCATGCCGTTCATCGATTGCGCCAACGTGGCCTGCGGTTTCCATGCCGGCGACCCGAGCATCATGCGCAAGACTGTCAGCCTGGCGCTCAAGCACGGTGTGCAAATCGGTGCGCACCCGGCATATCAGGATCTGCAAGGCTTCGGCCGCCGCTCCATGGCCTACACGCCGCAGGAAATCCAGGATCTGCTGCATTACCAGATCGGTGCGCTGGATGGCATCTGCCGCGCACAAGGTGCACGTGTCAGCTACGTCAAACCCCACGGCGCGATGTACAACGACATGATGGCCAACCCGGCGCAATTGCGCGCGGTGATCCAGGCCGTGGCCGCGTACGGCGACTTGCCGCTGATGCTGCTGGCCACCCGCGACAACAGCGCGGCCCAGGCCTTGGGCGATGAGTACGGTGTGACCCTGTGGTTCGAAGCGTTCGCCGACCGTGCCTACGACAGCCAGGGCCACCTGGTTTCGCGGCAATTGCCCGGTGCCGTGCACCATGATGCCGACACCATCGTGCAGCAGTCCCTGACCATTTCCCGCGGCGCAGCGCTGGTCGCCAGCGACGGCAGCCCGCTGGTGTTGCAGGCCAACACCCTGTGCGTGCACGGCGATAACGCCAGCTCGGTCGCCGCCGTGCAGCGCATCCGCGAGGCATTGAAGCCCGCATGAAGCCACGGATCGAAGTAGTGGCCATCGACTGCCTGATGGTGCGCCTGTTTGATGTCATCGCCGAAGCCAACATGCCGTGGATGCTTGCCGCCACCCAACGCTTGCGCAGCGGATTCGGCGCGGCATTGGTCGACCTGGTGCCGTCCTACACCACCTTGATGGTGCATTACGACCTCACGGCATTGAGCCCGGCCCAGGCACGCGAGTTGATCGACCAGGCGCTGACCGACCTGCAACCGCACACCCAGGGCAGCGGCCAGTGCCACGTGCTGCCGGTGTGGTACGACCTGAGCGTCGGCCCCGAACTGAGCCTGCTCAGCCAGCGCAGTGGCTTGAACATCGACGAGGTGATCCGCCGCCACAGCGCCCACGAATACCAGGTGTTCGCCCTCGGCTTCGCCCCCGGTTTCGCCTTTATGGGGCTGGTGGAGGACATCCTCGCCACGCCGCGCCTGAGTACTCCGCGCAAACGCGTGGCGGCCGGCAGCGTCGGCATCGCCGAACGGCAGACCGCTGCGTACCCGGTGGTGTCGCCGGGCGGCTGGAACCTGATCGGCCGCACCCCGGCCAAGTTGTTCGACCGCGAGCGCGACGGCTACAGCCTGATGCAGCCCGGCGATACGGTGCGCTTCGAACCGGTCGAGCACGCCGAATTCATCCAGCTGGGTGGCGATGACACACCGTTGGAGGCGCAGGCATGAGCCGCTTATTGATCGAGGCCAGCACGCCGCTGTGCCTGTTGCAGGACGCCGGACGCTTTGGCGTGCGCCATCTGGGCGTGACCCAGGGCGGGGCGCTGGATTGGGTGTCGATGGCCTGGGCCAACTGGCTGCTGGGCAATGCGCTGGATGCGCCCGTGGTGGAAATCACCCTCGGCGGTTTTACCGTGCACGCCGAGGACTATTGCTTGTTGGCCCTGGCCGGCGCGGACCTGGGGGCGTTTATCGACGAACGTGCGATCAGCCCCGGCCGCAGTTTTATCCTGCAAAAGGGCCAGCGTTTGCGTTTCACCCAACCGTTCAATGGTGCGCGGGCTTACCTCGCCGCGCCAGGCGGGTTTGACGCGCCGCAGGTGCTCGGCAGTTGCGCCACGGTGGTGCGCGAAGAACTGGGCGGGGTGGATGGTTTTGGCAAAGCGCTGGCTGAAGGCGGGTGCCTGGCGTATTCCGGTGCCGGCGGCGCGATGAAAGTGCTCAGCGATCCAGGCTTTCCGGCCAAAGCTGCGTTGGATGTGATCGTCGGCGCACAAATCGGCCAATTCAGCGGGCAAAGCCTGTTCGATGCGTTCAACAGCGAATGGACCCTCGACAGCCGCGCCGACCGCATGGGCATGCGTTTGCTGGGCACGCCGTTGCAGTACCAGGGGCCGTCGCTGATCTCCGAAGGGATTCCGTTGGGGGCGATCCAGGTGCCGCCGGATGGGCAGCCGATTGTGTTGCTCAACGATCGACAGACGATTGGTGGGTATCCGCGCCTGGGCGCGTTGACGCCGTTGGCGCTGGCGCGGCTGGCGCAGTGTTTGCCGGGGGAGAAGGTCAGGTTGGCGCCGGTGGTGCAGGAGACGGCGCATCGGCAGCACACCGAGTTCTTGCAGCGTTTTAAGTAACGTCGCAATTAAAAATGTGGGAGCGGGCTTGTGTGGGAGCGGGCTTGCTCGCGAATACGGTGTGTCAGCCACCTGATGAGTCGACTGAACCACCGCTTTCGCGAGCAAGCCCGCTCCCACATTGGGATCTCCGTTTTATTTGGAGAGGAAGCGCATCCCTTCTTCCAGCCCGCGCAACGTCAGCGGATACATCTGATCCTCGACCAACTCCCGCACAATCCCCGTCGACGCCGTATACCCCCAGGTGTCCTTGGGATACGGGTTAATCCAGATCAGCTTCTTGTACTTGGCCATGAAGCGCTGCATCCACACATACCCCGGTTCTTCGTTCCAGTGCTCGACGCTGCCGCCGGCCTGGGTGATCTCATACGGTGCCATCGACGCATCGCCGATAAAGATCACTTTGTAGTCCGCGCCGTACTTGTGCAGCAGGTCCTGGGTGGAGGTGCGCTCCGAGGTGCGGCGTCCGTTGTTCTTCCACACCGACTCGTACACGAAGTTGTGAAAGTAGAAGTACTCCAGGTGCTTGAACTCGGTCTTGCACGCCGAAAACAGCTCTTCGCAGATCTTCACGTGGGCGTCCATCGAGCCGCCGATGTCGAACAGCAACAGCAGCTTGATGGTGTTGCGCCGCTCCGGGCGCATCTGGATGTTCAGCAAGCCGGCATCGCGGGCGGTGTGGTCGATGGTGCCGTCGATGTCCAGCTCTTCGGCGGCGCCCTGGCGCGCGAACTTGCGCAGGCGGCGCAGGGCGATCTTGATATTGCGTGTGCCCAGTTCCACCTGATCGTCGAGGTTCTTGTACTCGCGCTGGTCCCACACTTTGACGGCCTTGCCCTGGCGCTTGCCGGCGTCACCGACGCGGATGCCCTCGGGGTTGTAGCCGCCGGAACCGAACGGGCTGGTGCCGCCGGTGCCGATCCACTTGTTGCCGCCGGCATGGCGTTCTTTCTGTTCTTCCAGGCGTTTCTTGAACTCCTCGATCAGCTTGTCGAGGCCGCCCAGGGATTGGATCTGCGCACGTTCTTCATCGCTCAGGGAACGTTCGAACTCCTTGCGCAGCCAGTCTTCGGGGATCAGTGCCTGCAAGTGCTCGTCGAGCTTTTCCAGGCCGTTGAAATAGGCACTGAACGCCCGGTCGAACTTGTCGAAATGCCGCTCGTCCTTGACCAGGATCGCCCGGGCCAGGTAGTAGAACTCGTCCATGTCGGCGAAGGTCACGCGCATTTTCAGCGCGTTGATCAGGTCCAGCAGCTCGCGCACCGACACCGGCACCTTGGCGGCGCGCATTTCATTGAACAGGTTGAGCAGCATCAGCGATTACCGCGACGGCTCATGAACGCCAGACGCTCCAGCAACTGCACGTCTTGCTCGTTCTTCACCAAGGCGCCGGCCAGTGGTGGGATCGCCTTGGTCGGGTCGCGCTCGCGCAGTACGGCTTCGCCGATGTTGTCGGCCATCAGCAGCTTGAGCCAGTCCACCAGTTCGGAGGTGGACGGTTTTTTCTTCAGGCCTGGCACCTTGCGCACGTCGAAGAACACGTCCAGCGCTTCGCTGACCAGGTCTTTCTTGATGTCGGGGTAGTGCACGTCGACGATCTTTTGCAGGGTGGTACGGTCGGGGAAGGCGATGTAGTGGAAGAAGCAGCGGCGCAGGAACGCGTCCGGCAGCTCTTTTTCGTTGTTGGAGGTAATGATGATGATCGGGCGCTTCTTGGCCTTGATGGTCTCGTCGATCTCGTAGACGTAGAACTCCATCTTGTCGAGTTCTTGCAGCAAGTCGTTGGGGAACTCGATGTCGGCCTTGTCGATTTCATCGATCAGCAGGATCACCCGTTCCTCGGACTCGAAGGCTTCCCAGAGCTTGCCCTTTTTCAGGTAGTTGCGTACGTCGTGCACCTTGTCCACGCCCAGTTGCGAGTCGCGCAGGCGGCTGACCGCGTCGTACTCGTAGAGGCCCTGGTGGGCCTTGGTGGTGGACTTGATGTGCCAGGTGATCAGCTTGGCGCCGAAGGACTCGGCCAACTGCTCGGCGAGCATGGTCTTGCCGGTGCCGGGCTCGCCCTTGACCAGCAGCGGCCGCTCCAGGGTGATGGCGGCGTTGACGGCCAGTTTCAGGTCGTCGGTGGCTACATAGGCCTGGGTGCCTTCGAACTTCATCGGTGTTTCCTCGAATTCATCAATGCCCGGACTATACCGCGCAGCCCCGGCGACTGTGAACGCAGACGGGTTATTCAGTCTCTGAATGGCGGGTCACGACCTGAATGTGTACTCGTACCCATGTGGGAGCGGGCTTGCTCGCGAATGCGGTGGTTCAGTCGGCATTTACGGTGGCTGACACTCCGCCTTCGCGAGCAAGCCCGCTCCCACATTTAATCGGCGCTGGGCTTGGGTTGCTCGTAGCGGGCATTAAAGGCCTGGATGAAACCATTGCGTAAAATCGCCAGAAACGCACCGAATGCGCTGACATCTCGCTGATGCACGCTGCCGCTCAATTCCACCCGGGTGGCGAACTGGTTTTTCTGCTGGTTCTTCAACACGGTTTCGCTGGTGCCCACCACGGCCTCCCAGATCGACCGGAAGATGTTCTTGTCTTTGTTTTCCACGTCCTGTTGCCAGTCGAAGACTTCCACGTCCCGCAGCAGCGGCTTGATATAGCCAGTCAATTGGCCTTTTTCCGCCTGGGCTTCGATCACCACATCGCCGGTACCGGCCTTGAAATCGAACTTGCCGTAGGCCGAGGCGAAGGCGTTCATGCGCTTGAGTTGCAGATCCTTGGCGCGGAAACGGAATTCAAAGTTCTCGAAGTTGCTCAACGGGTCGAAAGTGGCGCTGGCTTCCAGCGGCGCCTGGCCTTGCAGCAGGGCCTTGCCCTCGAAGCGGGCGTCGCGCTGGCCTTTGACGTCTACGATGTTGGTCAGGTTATAGAAGCTGGCATTGACCGCCGTTGCGTTGATGTTGACTGGCGGCTTGGAGCTGAAGTTGTGGAAGGCAATTTTGCCGTCTTCGATGCGCACTTCGTCGAGGGTGATCGGTGCCAGCTTGCTCAGTTGTGCACGCCAGTCGGTCCCCTTACCGGTCTGGGACGCCTGTTTGTTGGCGCCGCCGTCAACGAAGTTCACCTCAGGCTTGATAAACCGCACCTTGGCCACCACCGCACGGTCGGACCACAATGCTTGCCAACTCACCGCCAAATCGATCAACGGCGCCTTGAGCAGCGGAACTGGCACCTTGCCGTCAATCTTGATGATCTCCAGGCCGTTGATCCTGTACGCGCCGCGCCACAGGGCCAGGTCCACGTCGCTGACCCGGCCGCGGTAGTCGCCCATGTCGGCGAGCTTGTCGTTCAGGTAGTTGCGCACCAGATAGGGCAGGGCCAGGTCCAGGGCGACCAGCACCACTACCAGCCCGGCGACGGTCCATAGCGGCCAGCTGTAGCGACGTTTCATGTAGGTATTCTCCGTATAGATAGGCGATTGACCTCTAAGGGGCGCGCAACGTTCCAGCGACTGGACGCTTTGCCGCACGAGGCATACCCTTGTTGCCTTCCCGGATACCGTCAACATAGGACCCGTCATGAGCCGCATCTTTGCAGACAACGCGCACTCCATCGGTAATACGCCCCTGGTGCAGATCAACCGTATCGCGCCGCGTGGTGTGACCATCCTGGCCAAGATCGAAGGGCGTAACCCCGGTTACTCAGTGAAGTGCCGTATCGGCGCGAACATGATCTGGGACGCGGAAAGCACCGGCAAACTCAAGCCGGGCATGACCATTGTCGAGCCGACCTCGGGCAACACCGGCATCGGCCTGGCGTTTGTCGCTGCCGCCCGTGGCTACAAGCTGCTGTTGACCATGCCGGCGTCCATGAGCATCGAGCGGCGCAAGGTGCTCAAGGCCCTCGGCGCCGAGCTGGTGCTGACCGAACCGGCCAAGGGCATGAAGGGCGCGATCGAGAAAGCCGCTGAAATCGTCGCCAGCGACCCGGCCCAGTACTTTATGCCCGGCCAGTTCGAAAACCCGGCCAACCCGGCGATCCACGAAAAAACCACCGGCCCGGAAATCTGGAACGACACCGATGGCGCGGTGGATGTGCTGGTGGCCGGCGTCGGCACGGGTGGCACCATCACCGGCGTGTCGCGCTATATCAAGAACACTGCGGGCAAGCCGATTTTGTCGGTGGCCGTGGAGCCGATCGTGTCGCCGGTGATCACCCAGGCGCTGGCCGGTGAAGAGATCAAGCCAAGCCCGCACAAGATCCAGGGCATCGGCGCCGGTTTCGTGCCGAAGAACCTCGACCTGTCGATGGTCGACCGCGTGGAGCTGGCCAGTGATGAAGAATCCAAGGCCATGGCCCTGCGCCTGATGCAGGAAGAAGGGATTCTGTGCGGTATCTCCTGCGGTGCGGCGATGGCCGTGGCGGTGCGCCTGGCGCAGAAACCGGAGATGCAGGGCAAGACCATCGTGGTGATCCTGCCGGACTCCGGTGAGCGCTACCTGTCGAGCATGCTGTTCAGCGATCTGTTTACCGAACAGGAAAACCAAGCCTGATGTGTGTCTGTGGCGAGGGCGCAAGGTTTGATATGTATCAGCCGGTCAGCCAAAGCCTTCTGCATAATGGCCCAAGTGTTTATGATGCCCGGCGCATTTTTCCAGGAGTTGCTGCATGACCTTTTCTTTGGCCGCCAAACTGTCGGTGTTGCTGTTGTTTATCGGCAGCACGCTGTATGTGCACCTGCGCGGCAAGGCCCGTTTGCCGATATTGCGTCAGTTCGTCAACCATTCGGCGCTGTTTGCCCCCTATAACGCCTTGATGTACCTGTTCTCGGCGGTGCCGTCCAAGCCTTACCTGGACCGCTCCAGGTTCCCGGAACTGGACGTGCTGAAGGACAACTGGGAAGTGATCCGCGAAGAGGCCATGCACCTGTTCGACGAGGGTTACATCCGCGCCGCCGAAAAGAACAACGACGCCGGTTTTGGTTCCTTCTTCAAGAAGGGCTGGAAGCGCTTCTACCTCAAGTGGTACGACAAGCCGTTGCCATCGGCCGAGGCGCTGTGCCCGAAAACCGTGGCGCTGGTGAGCAGCATTCCCAACGTCAAGGGCGCGATGTTCGCGCTGTTGCCGGGTGGCAGCCACCTCAACCCGCACCGCGATCCGTTCGCCGGTTCCTTGCGTTATCACCTGGGTCTGTCCACGCCGAACTCCGACGCTTGCCGCATCTTTGTCGACGGCCAGGAATACGCCTGGCGTGATGGCGACGACGTGATGTTCGATGAAACCTACGTGCATTGGGTGAAGAACGAGACTGAAACGACCCGCGTGATCCTGTTCTGCGACATTGAGCGGCCGTTGAGCAATGGCTTCATGACCCGCGTCAATCGTTGGGTCAGCAAGCAACTGGGCCGCGCCACAGCGCCGCAGAACCTGGACGACGAGCGCGTCGGCGGGATCAACCAGGCGTATGCCTGGAGCAAGACCTTCAGCGACAAGTTCAGTGGTGTGGTGAAGCAGTGGAAGCGCAAGCATCCCAAGGCCTACCGGATTGCGCGGCCGGTGTTGGCCGTCGTTGTGTTGGTGCTGCTGTGGAAGTGGTTGTTCTGACCTGAATCTGTGAATACGGTCAAAATGTGGGAGCGGGCTTGCCCGCGAATGCGGTGGATCAGTCGAAACATCTGTGACTGATATACCGCATTCGCGGGCAAGCCCGCTCCCACACTTGATTTGCAGTGTTGCTCAGGACGCGATCAGCTGCCGCAGGACGTAGTGCAAGATCCCCCCCGCCTTGAAGTATTCAACTTCGTTCAGCGTATCAATCCGGCACAGCACCTCGACCTTCTCGCTGCTGCCATCCTCCCGCGTGATCACCACTGTCAGGTTCATCCGCGGCACGATCTCCACGCCCGTCAGCCCCAGAATATCGATCTGCTCCTTGCCGCTGAGCTTGAGCGTCTTGCGGTTCTGATCCAGCTTGAACTGCAACGGCAACACGCCCATGCCCACCAGGTTGGAACGGTGGATCCGTTCGAAACTCTCGGCGATCACCGCCTTCACCCCCAGCAGGTTGGTCCCCTTGGCTGCCCAGTCGCGGCTCGAGCCCGTGCCGTATTCCTGGCCGGCGATCACCACCAGCGGCGTCCCCGAGGCCTGGTATTTCATCGACGCATCGTAGATCGCCATTTTCTCGCCAGTCGGGATGTACAGCGTATTGCCGCCTTCCTCGCCGCCGAGCATTTCATTGCGGATGCGGATGTTGGCAAAGGTGCCGCGCATCATCACTTCATGGTTGCCCCGGCGTGAGCCGTAGGAGTTGAAGTCGCGCGGCTCCACGCCTTGCTCGCGCAGGTAGCGGCCGGCGGGGCTGTCGGCTTTGATGTTGCCAGCAGGGGAGATGTGGTCGGTGGTCACCGAATCGCCGAGCAGGGCCAGGACGTTGGCGCCCTTGACGTCTTCGATCACCGGCAGCGGTCCGGAAATATCGTCGAAGAAAGGCGGGTGCTGGATGTAGGTGGAATCCTCCTGCCACACGTAGGTCGCGGCCTGCGGTACTTCAATCGCCTGCCACTGCTCGTCACCGGCAAACACTTCGGCGTATTCCTTGTGGAACATGCCGGTGCTGACCTGGGCCACCGCGTCGGCGATCTCCTGGCTGCTCGGCCAGATGTCCTTGAGGTACACCGGCTTGCCCTGCTGATCGTTGCCCAGCGGCTCGCTGCTGATGTCGATGCGCACGGTGCCGGCCAACGCATAGGCGACCACCAGGGGCGGCGAGGCCAGCCAGTTGGTTTTCACCAGTGGGTGCACGCGGCCTTCGAAGTTGCGGTTGCCGGACAGCACCGAAGCCACGGCGAGGTCGGCTTTCTGGATGGCTTTTTCAATCGGCTCCGGCAACGGGCCGGAGTTGCCGATGCAGGTGGTACAGCCATAGCCCACCAGGTCGAAGCCAAGTTTGTCGAGGTAGTGGGTGAGCCCGGCGGCGTTGTAGTAGTCGGTGACTACCTTGGAGCCCGGTGCCAGGGAGCTTTTGACCCAGGGCTTGCGCGTCAGGCCCTTTTCCACGGCCTTTTTCGCCAGCAGCCCGGCGGCCATCATCACGCTGGGGTTGGAGGTGTTGGTGCAGGAGGTGATCGCGGCGATCACCACGGCGCCGTTTTTCAGGCGATAGGTCTGACCTTCGAAGTCGTAATCGGCTTCACCCACCAAGTCGGCATTGCCCACGGCGACACCGCCGCCGCCTTCGCTTTCCAGGCGGCCGACCTCTTTGCTGGCCGGTTTGAACTGCAGGTCGAGGAAGTCGCTGAACGCCTGGCCGACATTCGGCAGCGAAACACGGTCCTGCGGACGTTTTGGCCCGGCCAGGCTGGCTTCGACGCTGCCCATGTCCAAGGCCAGGCTGTCGGTGAATACCGGTTCCTGGCCGGCATTGCGCCACAGGCCCTGGGCCTTGGTGTAGGCCTCGACCAGTTTGACGGTTTCTGACGGACGGCCCGACAGACGCAGGTAGTCCAACGTCACCTCATCCACCGGGAAAAAACCGCAGGTGGCGCCATATTCCGGAGCCATGTTGGCAATGGTGGCGCGGTCGGCCAGAGGCAGGTCGGCCAAGCCGTCGCCGTAGAACTCGACGAATTTACCCACCACGCCTTTCTTGCGCAGCATCTGGGTCACGGTCAGCACCAGGTCGGTGGCGGTGATGCCTTCCTTGAGCTTGCCGGTGAGTTTGAAACCGATGACTTCCGGGATCAGCATCGACACCGGCTGGCCGAGCATCGCCGCTTCCGCTTCGATGCCGCCGACGCCCCAGCCGAGTACGCCGAGGCCGTTGATCATGGTGGTGTGGGAGTCGGTGCCGACCAGGGTGTCGGGGAAGGCGTAGGTGCGGCCGTCCTCGTCCTTGGTCCACACGGTGCGGCCCAGGTATTCGAGGTTGACCTGATGGCAGATGCCGGTGCCGGGCGGCACCACGCTGAAGTTGTCGAAGGCGCTCTGGCCCCAGCGCAGGAAGGCGTAGCGTTCGCCGTTGCGCTGCATTTCGATATCGACGTTTTGTTCAAAGGCGTCGGCGTTGCCGAATTTATCGACCATCACCGAGTGGTCGATCACCAGGTCCACCGGCGACAGCGGGTTGATGCGCTGCGGGTCGCCCCCGGCCTTGGCCACGGCGGCGCGCATGGCGGCCAGGTCGACGACGGCGGGGACGCCGGTAAAGTCCTGCATCAGTACGCGGGCGGGGCGGTACTGGATCTCGCGGTCGGACTGGCGCTCCTTGAGCCAGGCGGCAATGGCCTTGAGGTCGGCGCCGGTGACGGTTTTGTCGTCTTCCCAGCGCAGCAGGTTTTCCAGCAGCACTTTGAGCGACATCGGCAACCGGTCCAGGTCGCCCAGGCTTTTGGCCGCCTCGGGCAGGCTGAAGTAATGGTAGGTCTTGCTGTCGATTTGCAGGGTTTTAAGGGTTTTCAGGCTATCAAGCGATGACATGACGCGACTCCTTATGATCCGCACGGCTACGGACCTGACGGGACAGACAGAGCTATAAAGCTAGCGCTGTTTTCATTAGCAGGCTAATAACTGGACTCTATGGTTAAGTCCAAGGTTCCGAACTCAGCTATCATGCGCGCGTTTTCATGACAGACATTGCGATAGCGCAACGTCGGTCGAGTCACCAGGAGAGTTGATGAACACCCTTTTTATGCACTGCCGCCCGGGGTTTGAAGGCGAAGTCTGTTCCGAGATCGCGGAACACGCCGCGCGCCTGAACGTTTCCGGCTACGCCAAGGCCAAGACCGGCAGCGCCTGCGCCGAATTTGTCTGCACCGAAGAAGACGGCGCCCAGCGCCTGATGCACGGCCAGCGTTTTGCCGAGTTGATCTTCCCAAGGCAGTGGGCGCGCGGGGTATTTATCGACCTGCCGGAAACCGACCGTATCAGCGTGATCCTCGCCCACCTGCGCGAGTTCCCGGTATGTGGCAGCCTGTGGCTGGAGATGGTCGACACCAACGACGGCAAGGAACTGTCGAACTTCTGCAAGAAATTCGAAGTGCACCTGCGTAAAGCCCTGCTCAACGCCGGCAAGCTGGTGGACGACCCGAGCAAGCCGCGCCTGCTGCTGACCTTCAAGAGCGGCCGCGAAGTGTTCATGGGCCTGGCCGAGTCGAACAACTCGGCGATGTGGCCGATGGGCATTCCGCGCCTCAAATTCCCGCGTGAGGCGCCGAGCCGTTCGACGCTCAAGCTGGAAGAGGCCTGGCACCACTTTATCCCTCGCGACCAGTGGGACGAGCGCCTGCACGGCGACATGACCGGCGTCGACCTCGGTGCCGCCCCCGGCGGCTGGACCTGGCAACTGGTCAACCGCGGCATGCTGGTGACCGCCATCGACAACGGCCCCATGGCCGAAAGCCTGATGGACACCGGCCTGGTGCAACACTTGATGGCCGACGGTTTTACCTTCGTGCCCAAGCAGCCGGTGGACTGGATGGTGTGTGACATTGTCGAGAAGCCCGCGCGCAATGCCGCGTTGCTGGAAACCTGGATCGGCGAAGGGCATTGCCGTGAAGCGGTGGTGAACCTGAAGCTGCCGATGAAGCAGCGTTATGCTGAAGTGAAGCGTTTGCTCGAGCGTATCGAGGACGGCTTCAAGGCGCGTGGGATTCGGGTGGAGATCGGCTGCAAGCAGCTGTACCACGATCGCGAGGAAGTGACGTGTCACCTGCGCCGCCTGGAAACCCCCAAGAAACCCAAGAACCGCTGAATATTTGAAGTGACCTCAAAACCCCTGTGGGAGCGGGCTTGCTCGCGAAAGCGGTGGTTCAGTCAAATCATCAGTGACTGGCACACCGCATTCGCGAGCAAGCCCGCTCCCACACAAGCCCGCTCCCACAGTTGGAGCGGCGCCCGTTTCAGGAGTGATGTATGAACCTCGATTTGCCTGTAGACGCTGTGCTCGACGCCACCGGCCTCAACTGTCCCGAGCCGGTGATGATGCTGCACCAGCACATCCGCGACCTGCCGCCCGGCGGCTTGCTCAAGGTGATCGCGACCGATCCGTCAACCCGTCGCGATATTCCCAAGTTCTGCGTGTTCCTCGACCACGAACTGGTGGATCAGCAGGAGCAGGCCGGTACGTACCTGTACTGGATTCGCAAGAAGTCCGCTTAACCCAGGGCTTTTGCCGCGCGAATGCGTCGACGTGCACTGCGCGCCAGGCGCACCAGCAACATCCCTGCCGCACAACTCAGGCCGACGATCAGGCCCTGCCACAAACCGCTGGGGCCGCTCGGTTCGCCGAGCCAGTCGGTGAGCCCCAGGGCGTAGCCGACCGGTAGCCCCACGCCCCAATACGCGAACAGGGTCAGCACCATGGTCACCCGCGTGTCCTGATAACCGCGTAGTGCACCGGCGGCGGTGACTTGCAGCGAGTCGGAGAACTGGAACAGCGCGGAAAACACGATCAGCGTCGAGGCCAGGTGGATCACGATCGGGTCCGGCGTGTAGATCGCGGCAATCTGCTCGCGAAACACCAGCATCAGGCTGCATGACAAGCATGCGTAGGCGAGGGCGGTGCCCATGCCGACCCCGGCGGCGAAGCGCGCTTCCCGCGGCTGGCCCCGCCCCAGTGCCTGACCGACGCGCACGGTGACGGCCATGCTCAGGGAGTAGGGGATCATGAACACCAGCGAGCTGACGTTCAGTGCGATCTGGTGACCGGACACCACCGTGGCACCGAGGCTGCCGATCAACAGGGCGATCACCGCGAAGATGCTCGATTCGGCAAAGATCGCCACGCCGATGGGCAGGCCGATACCCAGTACGCGCTTGATCACGGCCCACTGCGGCCAGTCGAACCGCTTGAACAGTTCGCTGCTCTGGTACGCCGGGCCGAAAAACGTCCAGCCGGCCAGGCCGAGCATCATCACCCACATCGCGATGGCCGTGGCCCAGCCGCAGCCCACGCCGCCCATGGCCGGCACGCCGAGGTGGCCGTAGATGAAGATGTAGTTCAGCGGAATGTTCAGCGCCAGGCCGCACAGGCCCATGACCATGCTTGGCCGCGTACGGCCCAGGCCATCACTGAAGCAGCGCAACACGTAATACAGCGCGATCGCCGGCATGCCGGCGGCGATGCCGTGCAGGTAGCCCATGGACGGTACGATCAGATCCGGCTCGACGTTCATCCAGTGCAGGATCGGTTCTGCGCTGAGCAGCAACAGCGAGGCGATGCTCCCGACCACCAGCGCCAGCCACAGCGACTGGCGCACCAACGGCCCGATTTCGCTGAACGTGCCCGCACCGTAGCGCTGGGCGACTTTTGGCGTGGTCGCCAGCAGCGTGCCGGTCATCAGCAGATACACCGGGATCCAGATCGAATTGCCCAGGCCCACTGCCGCCAGGTCCTGCGGGCTGACGCGCCCGGCCATCACGGCGTCGACGAAACTCATCGCGGTGGTTGCCAGTTGGCCGATCATGATCGGCAGGGCGAGCGTCAGTAGGTCGCGCACTTCCCGGCTGATGCGGGCGGGGCGGGTGAGGGGAGCGGTGGCAGTGTTCACGTACGGGTGTCCAGGAATAAGGGAGACGCAAGGACGGCGGATTCTACGCCCTGACGCAATGGTCAGGAAAAAACCTGTGTTAGCGATTTGTAAGCACCCTTCCAAGCACCACAAATCCCCTGTGGGAGCTGGCTTGTGTGGGAGCGGGCTTGCTCGCGAAGGCGGCGTGTCAGGCGACTGATTTGTTACTGACCCACCGCATTCGCGAGCAAGCCCGCTCCCACACAAGCTCCCCTGCATGGGAACTGTGTACACTGCGGGTCCGCGAAAGGAGCCTGCCATGTTGATTGTTGCCGACGAAAATATTCCGCTGCTCGATGCCTTCTTCGAAGGCTTTGGCGAGATCCGCCGGGTGCCCGGCCGTTCCATTGACCGCGCCACCGTGGAGCAGGCCGATGTGCTGCTGGTGCGTTCGGTGACCAACGTCAATCGCGCGCTGCTGGAAGGCTCGTCGGTGCGGTTTGTCGGCACGTGCACCATCGGCACCGATCACCTGGACCTCGACTACTTCCAGCAGGCCGGCATCCAGTGGTCCAGCGCCCCCGGCTGCAATGCGCGGGGCGTGGTGGATTACGTGCTGGGCAGCTTGCAGACCCTGGCCGAGATCGAAGGTGCCGACCTCAATCAGCGCACCTACGGCATCGTCGGCGCCGGGGAAGTCGGCGGGCGGCTGGTCAAGGTGCTCAAGGGCCTGGGCTGGAACGTGCTGGTGTGCGATCCGCCACGGCAGGGCGCCGAAGGCGGGGATTACGTCAGCCTGGAGCAGATCATCGAGCAGTGCGATGTGATCAGCCTGCACACGCCGCTGACCAAGTCTGGCAACGGTTCCACCTGGCACCTGTTTGATCGTCAGCGCCTCAACCAGCTCAAGCCCGGCACTTGGCTGATCAACGCCAGCCGTGGGCCGGTGGTGGACAATGCGGCCCTGCGCGAAGTGTTACTGGCGCGCGAAGACCTGCAAGCAGTGTTGGACGTGTGGGAAGGCGAGCCCGAGGTCGACATCGACCTGGCCGACCTGTGCGTGCTGGCCACGCCGCATATCGCCGGCTATAGCCTGGAAGGCCGCCAGCGCGGTACGGCGCAGATCTATCAGGCGTTCTGTGCTTATCTGGGGCAGGCGCCGAGCATTCAACTGAGCGACCTGCTGCCGCCATTGTGGCTGGCCGAGGTGCACCTGAATGCAGAAACCGACCCGGCCTGGGCGCTGGCGACCTTGTGCCGCAGCGTGTATGACCCGCGCCGCGACGATGCGGATTTTCGCCGCAGCCTTGTAGGTACGGTGCAGGAACAGCGCACGGCTTTTGACCTGTTGCGCAAGCATTATCCGGCGCGGCGTGAGATCGATGGTTTGAGCGTGCGCATCAACGGTGAGTCGGCGGTGCTGACCCGTATCGTCTCGGCGTTGGGCGCCAAGTCCCTGTAGGCGCTCCCACGCCACAAAAAAACCCGGCCACCTGGGCCGGGTTTGAAAGAGCTTGGGCGCTTCAGCCTTGCTTGGCAGGCGTGACCAGTCGCTGTTCCAGCTCGCTGCACGCTTGCTGGATCATCTCTTCGGTGATCTGCACTTCGCGGCCCGTTGCATCGATATACGAGCAAGGCAACTGCTGCGGCTGACGGATCACTTCAATCTTGGCATTGCTGCTGGTGTGCAAGGTCATGGCCTGTCTCCTCATCAGGTTGTGTACCTACTCTAATTCCCCCGCGTGACCGCGCTGTTACAACTCCCTGCAAGATCATCGGTTCGAACCCTCAGTCCACCAGAAACCACTGCGGATTTCCAGCCGGGTATTAGACCGATAGCCTCTAGGCGCCCATGCTGGCGGGCATAATTAACCTGACTCATTGTTATTCAGCCAAGTTCCCCCAATGTTGCAGTGTAGATACCTATCCTCCTTGCGCAGGTGATGCCCTCCATGTTCTCGATCCGTCAACGCCGTGCGATCCGCCTGGCCAGCCGCTTTATCGCGCCCTACCGCTGGCAGGCGCTGGGTGCCTTGTTGGCGCTGATCATCACGGCAGGCATCACCTTGTCCATGGGGCAGGGCATCCGCCTGCTGGTGGACCAGGGCTTCATGACCCAATCGCCGCACCTGCTCAACCAGTCCATCGGTCTGTTCATGCTGCTGGTACTGGGCCTGGCCGTGGGCACCTTTGCGCGGTTCTACCTGGTGTCGTGGATTGGCGAACGGGTGGTGGCGGACATCCGGCGTCAGGTGTTCAACCACCTGATCTACCTGCACCCGGGGTTCTACGAGAACAACCGCAGCTCGGAAATCCAGTCGCGGCTGACCACCGACACCACGTTGCTGCAATCGGTGATCGGTTCGTCGCTGTCGCTGTTCCTGCGCAATGGGTTGATGGTCATCGGTGGCATCGTGCTGCTGTTTGTCACCAATCCCAAGCTCACCAGTATTGTGGTGGTTGCGTTGCCGCTGGTGCTTGCGCCGATCCTGATCTTCGGCCGCCGCGTGCGCAGCTTGTCGCGCCAGAGCCAGGACCGGATCGCCGACGTGGGCAGCTATGTGTCCGAGACCCTTGGGCAGATCAAGACCGTGCAGGCCTACAACCATCAGGTGCAGGACGAGCAGCGCTTCGCCATGACCGTGGAAGAGGCCTTCGCCACGGCGCGCAAACGTATCGTCCAGCGCGCATGGCTGATTACCCTGGTGATCATGCTGGTGCTCGGCGCCGTGGGTGTGATGCTCTGGGTGGGGGGTATGGACGTGATTGGCGGGCGCATTTCCGGTGGGGAGCTGGCGGCGTTTGTGTTCTACAGCCTGATCGTCGGCAGCGCTGTCGGCACCCTGAGTGAAGTGCTCGGCGAATTGCAGCGTGCTGCCGGTGCCGCCGAGCGCATCGGCGAATTGTTGCAGTCAAACAATGACATCCAGGCTCCTGCCACCGGCACGGTCCAGTTGCCGGAGCGCGTCAGCGGTCGTATGGAGTTGCAAGACGTGCGCTTTTCCTACCCATCGCGGCCGGACAGCTACGCCATCGACGGCTTGAATCTGACGATTAACCCTGGCGAAACCCTGGCCCTGGTCGGCCCGTCCGGCGCAGGCAAATCGACGATTTTCGATTTGCTGCTGCGTTTCTATGACCCGCAGCACGGCCGTATCCTGATCGAAGGCCAGCCGCTGACCGAACTTGAGCCCATGGACCTGCGCCGCCAGTTCGCCCTGGTGTCCCAAAGCCCGGCGCTGTTCTTCGGCAGCGTCGAAGAAAACATCCGCTATGGCAACCCGACCGCCACCCGGGAACAGGTCGAAGCCGCCGCACGCATCGCCCACGCCCACGATTTCATCCTGCAAATGCCCGACGGCTACCAGACCCACCTGGGGGACGGCGGCATGGGCCTTTCCGGCGGCCAGCGCCAACGCCTGGCCATCGCCCGCGCCTTGTTGGTGGATGCACCGATTCTGCTGCTGGACGAAGCCACCAGTGCGCTGGATGCCCAGAGTGAGCACTTGATCCAGCAAGCCCTGCCGCAACTCATGCAGGGCCGTACCACGCTGGTGATCGCCCATCGGTTGGCAACGGTGAAGAACGCGGACCGGATCGCGGTGATGGACCAAGGCAAGCTGGTGGCGGTGGGCACGCATCAGCAACTGATTGCGAGCAATGCGCTGTATGCGCGGTTGGCGGCGTTGCAGTTCAGTGACAGCCCCTGACGGGCGTAGTGAGCGGGCTTGCCCCGCGCTGGGGGGCGAAGCCGCCCCAAATCCAGGCCCCGCGGTCTTACTGATACACCGTGGTGCCTGGGTTTAGGGCGGCTTCGCCCCCCAGCGCGGGGCAAGCCCGCTCACTACAACCAGGACTATTGGTCGTCAAAGTAGCGTTCGTGCCAATCCACCAGCGGCTGCGGTGAATTGAGCTTCTGCCCGTAGATCACCGAATAAGACAGCACGTTCTGTACGTACTGGCGGGTTTCGTCGAACGGGATGCTTTCCACCCACACGTCGAAACTCAGGTGATCGGCGCCGCGCAGCCATTGACGTACGCGACCGGGGCCGGCGTTGTAGGCGGCCGATGCGAGCACGCGGTTGCCGTTGAACTGGCTGTGCACCTGGCTCAGGTAGGCCGCGCCGAGCTGGATGTTTTTGTCCGGATCGAGCACCTGGGTCGGGGAGGCCAGGGGGATGCTGAACTTGCGCGCGGTTTCCTTGGCGGTGCCGGGCATCAGTTGCATCAGGCCACTGGCGCCGACGCCGGAGCGGGCGTCGTCCATGAACGCGCTTTCCTGGCGGGTGATGGCGAACACCCAGCTCGAATGCAGGCCGCGCACCTTGGCTTCACGCACCAGGGTGTCGCGGTGGGCCATCGGGAAGCGGATGTCCAGGTCGTCCCAGTACTGCGCCTGGCTGATGGTACGGATCGCCGGGAAGTACCACTTCATGTCGTAGGCCAGCTTGGCCTGGGCGACCATTTCGTCGCGGTTGAAGTGGCGGCTGACGTGATACCACTCACGACGGCCATCGACGATCTGGCCGCGGGCGTAGAACTCCAGGGCGCGGCGCACGCCTGGGGTGTTGCGCACCTTGTTGGTCAGCGCCTGGCTCATCACCAGCGGTTTGTTGGTCAACTGGTAGGGGGATTTGGAGCGGTCGGCGGCGAGGAAACCGTAGAAATCACGTTCCTTGGCCACGTTTTTGTACAGCACCAGGGCTTGCGGGTTTTTGGGTTCGGCCAGTTCCAGGGCGCGGGCCTGCCAGTAGCGCCAGCGGTTGGTGGTCGCCAGGTCTTGTGGGAGCTTGCGGGTGAGCTGGTAGGCATCTTCCCAACGTGCCAGGCGCAGCAGCAGGCGCAGGCGCCATTCGGACACGGTGTTGTCGCGCAGCTCCGGGTCGTACTGGGTCATCACGTCAAGGGCGCGCGGGTCGTAGCGACGTGCCAGGGTCAGGCCGATTTCACGGGCGATCGACACTTTTTCGTCACGGGAGAAGTGCATGCTGCTGGCATAGCCGTCGAGCAGGGCCATGGCCTTGTCCGGGTCCTGGCGCGCCAGGCGACGCAGGCCCAGGCCCACGGCGTCAGACATGGCCTCGTTGACCGGCCGGAAGCGCGACGGGTCGCTCAGCATCTCGGGCTTTTGCGCAACGTCCACCATCAGGCGGCCTTGGGCGCCGAGGGTTGGCAGGGTTTTCACCAGGCTGTTGGCCAGCGCGTAGTTGCGCGCTTCGGCGGCGAGTTTGGCACGGTCCCAGATCTTCTGTTCGGTGAGTTGGCCGTCTGCGGCCCATTGGGCGAAGGTGGCATCACAGGCGGCTGGCTGGGACTTGCCGGTCAGCCAGAGCTTTTCGGTGGTCTTGTAGCCTTCTGCCTTCAGATTGTGGGTGAGTTGGTACTGGGCGTGCAGGCAGTCCAGTTCGACGAAGTTGAGCTTGGGCTCGTAGTACTTTTCAAAGGTCTGCCAGTCGCCGCGCTCGGCCAGCCAGCGCAGCCAGCGCAACTTCATCCAGTTGGCTTGGGGCAGGTCACCGTTTTTGCCGAGAAATTGTTCGATTTCCTCGTTGCTCGCGGTTTTCAGGCGCGCGGTCAGCTCGTCGTAGGCCAGGTACGGCGTCAGCGGGTAGTCGGCCAGCGCCTGGCTGTATTGCATGTACGGGCCGGAATCGCCCTTGGCCAGGGCACGCTTGGCCTCATCGTAATATTGACGTTGGGTAGTGAGGTCCACGGCCTGGGCGGATTGGGCGGCAGTGGCGGAAAGAAGCAGACAAGATAAAAAGTTGAAAAGGCGACTGCGCATGAGACGTCCGTGCAGAGAAATCACGAAGAGCGCCGGTAAGGCCGACACTAGATTGCCCCTAGCTTAGCCTTTTGCTCGACACCTACGAAAGCTTTGCTGGCCGGTTCGTTCAGGTTCGCCGGAAATGTCCTACAGAACGTGTCGATAGCGAAAATGCCAGCCGCATCCCACCCCTAACTCAGGTAGAATGCGCGCCCAGTTTTTGGAGAAGCGTATGACCCTGCTCAAATTCAGCGATGTGTCCCTTGCTTTCGGCGCTATGCCGTTGTTGGACAAGGTGTCCTGGCAGATCGCCCGTGGTGAGCGGGTGTGCATCATCGGCCGCAACGGCACCGGCAAGTCCAGCATGATGAAGCTGGTAAAAGGCGACCAGAAGCCCGATGACGGCTCCGTGTGGCGCTCCCCAGGCCTCAAGATCGGCGAATTGCCGCAAGAATTGCCGGTGGCCGACGGACGGACAGTGTTCGACGTGGTTGCCGAAGGCCTCGACGGCGTCGGCGCACTGCTCGCCGAATACCACCACCTGGCACAGAACTGCGTCACCGAAGACGACCTGAACAAGCTGATGCATGTCCAGCAAGACCTCGAGGCCCGTGACGGCTGGCGTTTGCAGCAACTGGTCGACAGCACTCTGAGCCGCCTGCAGCTGCCGCCCGACAAGACCCTCGCCGAGTTGTCCGGCGGCTGGCGTCGTCGTGTGCTGCTGGCCCAGGCCCTGGTATCCGAACCGGACCTGCTGCTGCTCGATGAGCCAACCAACCACCTGGACATTGGCGCCATCGCCTGGCTGGAAGAAGCCCTCAAGGATTTCCAGGGCGCCGTGCTGTTTATCACGCACGACCGTTCCTTCCTGCAAAACCTGGCCACACGCATCCTTGAACTGGACCGTGGCGGCCTGATCGACTGGAACGGCGACTACGCCAGCTTCCTGGTGCACAAGGAAGCCACCCTGGCGGCTGAAGAGACCGCCAACGCGCTGTTCGACAAAAAGCTGGCCCAGGAAGAAGTCTGGATCCGCCAGGGCATCAAGGCCCGTCGCACCCGTAACGAGGGCCGCGTGCGCGCCTTGAAAGCCCTGCGCGTCGAGCGCAGCGAGCGTCGCGAGCGTACCGGCAAGGCGAATATCCAGCTGGATACCGCCGAGAAATCTGGCAAGCAGGTGATGGTGCTGGAAAATGTCAGCTTCCATCACCCGGACGGCCCGTTCCTGATCAAGGACTTCTCCATGGTCCTGCAGCGTGGTGACCGTATCGGCCTGTTGGGCGCCAACGGTACTGGCAAGACTACCTTGCTCAAGCTGATGCTCAGCGGCCTGCAACCGACCAGCGGCAAGGTTGAGGAGGGCACGCGCATCGACGTGGCTTACTTCGACCAGTTGCGCCACCAGTTGGACCTGGAAAAAACCGTGATCGACAACGTCGCCGAAGGCCGTGACTTTATCGACATCGACGGCCAGAGCCGTCACGTGCTCAGCTACCTGGGCGACTTCCTGTTCAGCCCGCAGCGTGCACGCACGCCGGTGAAAGCCTTGTCTGGTGGTGAGCGTGCGCGCCTGCTGCTGGCCAAGCTGTTCAGCAAGCCGGCGAACCTGCTGGTCCTCGACGAACCGACCAACGACCTCGACGTGGAAACCCTCGAGCTGCTGGAAGAGGTGTTGCTGACCTTCAACGGCACCGTGCTGATGGTCAGCCACGACCGGGTATTCCTCGACAACGTGGTCACCAGCACCCTGGTCTTCGAAGGTGAAGGCAAGGTGCGCGAGTACGTCGGTGGTTACCAGGACTGGCTGCGTCAGGGCGGCTCGCCGCGCCTGCTGGGCGTGACCGAGAGCAAGTCCGGCAAGGCCGACCTGACGTCGGCGGTGGTGACGCCTGTGGTCGCCGCTGCACCGGTCCAGGAAGCAGCACCGGCTGCCAAGAAGAAGCTGAGCTACAAGCTGCAGCGCGAGCTGGAAGCCCTGCCGGGTGACATCGACGCCAAGGAACAGCAGATTGCGGCGGTAGAGGCCGAAATGGCTGACGCGGGGTTCTACCTGCGTCCGGCGGCTGAGACTGCCAAGGTCATCGCCTCCCTGGAAAAGTTGAACCAGGAGCTGGAAGCGTTGGTTGAGCGTTGGGCTGAGTTGGATGCCTGATTGATTCCTGCACATTAAAAAAGCCCGGCTTTCATTCGCATGAACGCCGGGCTTTTTGTATGAAATGCTATCAAACGTGTGGGAGCTGGCTTGCCTGCGAAAGCGGTGTATCAGCCGCCAAATGCCGCAGTTGACAGACCGCTTTCGCGGGCAAGCCTGCTCCCACATTGGATCTTCATATCGCTCAAGGGGCTTTGACCAGCTTGACGGCCAGTACGTCGCACGGCGCACCGTGCAGCACGTCGTTGGCGGTGGAGCCCAGCAGCAGCGCCAGGCCGTGTCGCCCATGGCTGCCGACCACGATCAGGTCGCAATTCTGTTCCTTGGCCAGGTGGTGGATTTCCTGGCGTGGTTGGCCGTAGGTGAGGTGGGAATTTTCCTTGGTCACCTCAGGATATTTGAGGATCAGGCGGTCAAGACGCTCCTTGGCCTGATCAAACTGTTGTTGCTGCAGCTGGGACAGGTCCATCGGCACATCGCCGCCAAAGGCCATGGCCATGGGCTCGACGATATGCACCAGCGATAATTTGGCGCCGCTGGCGACGGCTAACGCGCGCGCACGTTTGATGACTGGATCGCACTCTTCAGTCAGGTCGACAGCGACCAGAATACGTTCGTAGGACATGGGGCGTTCCTCCAGGGGACTGCAATAGATTCAGTATGGCTGCTTTCAAGCGGATGGGGTTGCGTCAGATCAAATCCGCTCATCTAGAAATTCGGGAGTACACATATGACGGTCTGGATAGTGGTGTCAATCCTTGTGGTGGTTCTGAGCCCTCTGGCCTGGCTGCGCCCTTCGCGCCATCAGAGCGGGCGCATGGCCCTGCGCATGGAGGCGCGCCGCATCGGCCTGGCCATGCAATTGGCGCCTCAGGAGTGGCCGCACTGGCTCAAGCAGGAGCCGCCGAGCCCGTGCGCGCAGTACTGTCGGCCACGGCGCGGCAGCACACCGGCGCTCTGGAGTTACTGGCAACTGGAGCCGGGGGTGTGGGTCAACCAGTGGCGTGAAGTGTGCGTCGACGAGACGTTGCTGGGGTATTTTTCGACGCTGCCGGACAACGTCTACAAAATCGAGGCGGATAAACAAATGATCGCCTTGTATTGGGGCGAGAAGGGTGATGCGAGTGTGTTGAAGGACATTGATACGCTGCTCAAAGCCTTGGCCTGAGCCAACCCGTGCAGCAAAAATGGCAGGCAATAAAAAGCCCGACATCATCATCGGGCTGGAGTTGGCCAGGCAGGCCGGTAATTCTGAGTTGTCTTGCGCCGGATGTTCATCCGTGCGCTTTGCGGTTGCGGCTAGCCTAGCCGTATATCCGAATCTGTACAGCCTTTTCCCGGCTCTTTTCTATTATTGATTTCGTGAATATTCGAATATTGACGAGGCGTCGGTGTGGGCGCGGGGTTCTGAAATGACTGGAAAGTCGCGTTTTTCCTAGCCTTTCGAGCGATTGACAATTGCCCGGAATTGGATGAAGGTGGCGTACCCAAATCAAACGGGCGTATGAATTGAGCGTTTGTCTGTCAGACCGCTCATACATAATCCCGACTATCGCATTGGCGGGTGTGCCTGGCGGATTGGCCTGAACGTTGACCAAATCATCAATGTCCAACCAATAGGCCAGCGTCCAATGTGTACTGTTCAGCTTCCATATCGTGGAGATCAGTTGATGATTTACGAAGGTAAAGCCATCACGGTTACGGCTCTTGAAAGTGGCATCGTCGAACTGAAGTTCGACCTCAAGGGTGAGTCCGTCAACAAGTTCAACCGTCTAACCCTGAATGAATTGCGTCAGGCCGTAGACACCATCAAAGCAGATGCTTCGGTCAAGGGCGTGATCGTTTCCAGCGGCAAGGACGTGTTTATCGTCGGCGCTGACATCACCGAATTCGTCGACAACTTCAAGCTGCCCGATGCCGAGCTGGTGGCTGGCAACCTCGAAGCCAACAAGATTTTCAGCGATTTCGAAGACCTCAACGTGCCGACCGTTGCCGCAATCAACGGCATCGCGTTGGGCGGCGGCCTGGAAATGTGCCTGGCGGCGGACTTCCGCGTCATGTCGGCCACGGCCAAGATCGGCCTGCCTGAAGTCAAACTGGGCATCTACCCAGGGTTTGGCGGCACCGTCCGCCTGCCGCGCCTGATCGGTGCGGACAACGCCATCGAGTGGATTGCCGCCGGCAAGGAAAACCGTGCTGAAGACGCGCTGAAAGTCGGCGCCGTCGATGCCGTGGTTGCCCCGGACAAGCTGGCAGAAGCCGCACTGAACCTGATCAAGGGCGCCATCAGCGGCGAATTTGACTACAAGGCCAAGCGCCAGCCGAAACTGGAAAAACTCAAGCTCAACGCCATCGAACAAATGATGTCGTTCGAAACCGCCAAAGGTTTCGTGGCTGGCCAGGCCGGCCCGAACTACCCGGCGCCGGTTGAAGCGATCAAGACCATCCAGAAAGCGGCGAACTTCGGTCGCGACAAAGCCCTGGAAGTCGAAGCAGCAGGTTTCGTCAAACTGGCGAAAACCTCGGCGGCCCAGAGCCTGATCGGCCTGTTCCTGAACGATCAGGAACTGAAGAAAAAGGCCAAGGCCTACGACGAAATCGCCAAGGACGTGAAGCAGGCTGCCGTACTCGGCGCCGGTATCATGGGCGGCGGTATCGCCTATCAGTCGGCGTCCAAAGGCACGCCGATCCTGATGAAAGACATCAATGAACACGGCATCGAGCAGGGCCTGGCGGAAGCCGCCAAGCTGCTGGTCGGTCGTGTGGATAAAGGTCGCATGACCGCAGCGAAGATGGCTGAAGTGCTTAACGGCATTCGTCCTACGCTGTCCTACGGTGATTTCGGCCATGTCGACCTGGTGGTCGAAGCGGTTGTCGAAAACCCGAAGGTCAAGCAAGCCGTATTGGCCGAAGTGGAAGCTCAGGTCAAAGACGACACCATCCTGGCGTCCAACACCTCGACTATTTCCATCTCGCTGCTGGCCAAGGCCCTCAAGCGTCCGGAAAACTTCGTCGGCATGCACTTCTTCAACCCGGTGCACATGATGCCGCTGGTAGAAGTGATCCGTGGCGAGAAGTCCAGCGAGCTGGCCATCGCCACCACCGTTGCCTACGCCAAGAAAATGGGCAAGAACCCGATCGTGGTCAACGACTGCCCGGGCTTCCTGGTCAACCGTGTGCTGTTCCCGTACTTCGGCGGTTTCGCCAAGCTGGTCAGCGCCGGCGTGGACTTCGTACGCATCGACAAGGTCATGGAAAAATTCGGCTGGCCAATGGGCCCGGCGTACCTGATGGACGTGGTCGGCATCGACACCGGCCACCACGGTCGCGACGTAATGGCTGAAGGCTTCCCGGACCGCATGAAAGACGACCGCCGCTCGGCTGTCGACGCGCTCTACGAGGCCAAGCGCCTGGGCCAGAAAAATGGCAAGGGCTTCTACGCCTACGAGACCGACAAGAAGGGCAAGCAGAAGAAAGTGGCCGACCCTTCGGTGCACGAAGTCCTCGCGCCTGTCATCTACGAGCAGCGTGAGGTGTCGGACGAAGACATCATCAACTGGATGATGATCGCCCTGTGCCTGGAAACCGTACGTTGCCTGGAAGACGGCATCGTTGAAACCGCCGCCGAAGCCGATATGGGCCTGGTGTACGGGATTGGTTTCCCTCCATTCCGTGGTGGTGCGCTGCGTTACATCGATTCGATCGGTGTGGCCGAGTTCGTTGCCCTGGCTGATCAATACGCTGATTTGGGCCCGCTGTACCACCCGACCGCGAAGCTGCGTGAAATGGCCAAGAACGGCCAGAGCTTCTTCGGTTAAGCGCCCAAACGACTAGAGCGAGACTATTTATGAGCTTGAATCCAAGAGACGTGGTGATTGTCGACTTCGGTCGCACGCCAATGGGCCGCTCCAAGGGCGGCATGCACCGCAACACCCGTGCCGAAGACATGTCGGCACACCTGATCAGCAAATTGCTGGAACGCAACGTCAAGGTTGATCCGAGCGAAGTCGAGGACGTGATCTGGGGCTGCGTCAACCAGACCCTGGAGCAGGGTTGGAACATCGCGCGCATGGCGTCGCTGATGACCCAGATCCCGCACACTGCGGCCGGCCAGACCGTCAGCCGCCTGTGTGGCTCGTCGATGAGCGCGCTGCACACCGCTGCGCAAGCGATCATGACCGGCAACGGTGATGTATTCGTGGTCGGCGGCGTGGAGCACATGGGCCACGTCAGCATGATGCACGGCGTCGATCCGAACCCGCACATGTCGCTGTACGCGGCGAAAGCCTCGGGCATGATGGGCCTGACCGCAGAAATGCTCGGCAAGATGCACGGCATTACCCGCGAAGCCCAGGATGCGTTCGGCCTGCGTTCCCATCAGCTCGCCCACAAGGCGACGGTGGAAGGCAAGTTCAAGGACGAAATCATCCCGATGAACGGCTATGACGAGAACGGTTTCCTGAAACTGTTCGACTACGATGAAACCATTCGTCCGGACACCACCCTGGAAAGCCTGGCGGCCTTGAAGCCGGCGTTCAATCCAAAGGGCGGTACCGTGACGGCGGGCACTTCGTCGCAAATCACCGACGGTGCTTCGTGCATGATCGTGATGTCGGCGCAGCGTGCCCAGGACCTGGGTATCCAGCCGCTGGCGGTGATCCGTTCGATGGCAGTGGCGGGTGTGGACCCGGCAATCATGGGCTATGGTCCAGTACCGGCCACACAAAAAGCCTTGAAGCGCGCGGGCCTGACCATCAACGACATCGACTTCTTCGAGCTCAACGAAGCTTTCGCCGCACAGGCCTTGCCAGTGCTGAAAGATTTGAAAGTACTCGACAAGATGAATGAGAAGGTTAACCTGCACGGCGGCGCGATTGCCCTGGGCCACCCATTCGGTTGCTCCGGTGCGCGTATCTCCGGCACTTTGCTGAACGTGATGAAGCAAAATGGCGGCAACCTCGGGGTTGCAACCATGTGCATTGGTCTCGGCCAAGGCATTTCCACCGTCTTCGAACGCGTCTAAGCGTTGGGTTGACGGAAGCCGGGGCCCAGTGCCCCGGTTTTTGTTTTTGGGCAGTTTCGTATTTTTTTTCAACAAATTTTGTAAGAGGGGCAGAGCATGAAAGTCGAACCAGGGCTCTACCAGCATTATAAAGGTCCGCAGTACCGTGTTTTCAGTGTGGCGCGGCATTCCGAGACCGAAGAAGAAGTGGTGTTCTACCAAGCACTGTATGGGGATTACGGCTTTTGGGTACGCCCATTGAGCATGTTCGTGGAGACCGTCGAAGTTGACGGTGAGCAGGTCCCGCGCTTTGCTTTGGTCCAGGCCGAACCCAGTCTTTTTTCAGGGCAATAACAGCTGGTCGCGCGGAATGCTGCGCTTGACCTCACCTTGTTGCCACTATATATAGCGTTGCCGCGACAGGCGCCAACTGCCTTTCACTTCTCGAATTCAGGAATTTTCCGATCCATGGGCAAATCGCTGGTCATTGTGGAATCCCCGGCTAAGGCCAAGACCATCAACAAGTACTTGGGTAACGAGTACGTGGTGAAGTCGAGTATCGGCCATATCCGAGACCTGCCCACCAGCGGTTCGGCTAGCGCCAGCAAGGAGCCTGCCGCCAAGCGCGGCAAGGCGGCTGCGGGCGAAGGTCCGGTGCTCAGCCCTAAAGAGAAGGCGCGCAAGCAGCTGGTATCGCGCATGGGTGTGGACCCGGATCATGGCTGGAAGGCCAAGTACGAAATCCTTCCGGGCAAGGAAAAGGTCATCGAAGAGCTGCGCCGGCTCGCCAAGGATGCCGACACCATCTATCTCGCAACGGACTTGGACCGCGAAGGGGAAGCCATTGCCTGGCACCTGCGGGAAGCCATTGGCGGTGATGACAGCCGCTACAAGCGTGTGGTGTTCAACGAAATCACCAAGAAAGCCATCCAGGAAGCCTTCTCCAAGCCGGGCGAGCTGGACATCGACCGCGTCAACGCCCAGCAGGCCCGTCGCTTCCTCGACCGCGTCGTGGGTTACATGGTCTCGCCGCTGCTGTGGGCCAAGATCGCTCGCGGCCTGTCCGCCGGCCGTGTGCAATCGGTTGCGGTAAAACTGGTGGTGGAGCGTGAGCGCGAGATCCGTGCGTTCATTCCTGAAGAGTATTGGGAAGTCCACGCCGACCTCGGCACCGCCAAGGGCGCCAACGTGCGCTTTGAAGTGGCCCGCGAGAAAGGCGAGGCCTTCAAGCCGCTGAACGAAGCCCAGGCCATGGCCGCGCTGGAGAAGCTCAAGGCTTCCAGCTACAGCATCGTCAAGCGTGAAGACAAACCGACCAGCAGCAAGCCGTCGGCGCCGTTCATCACTTCCACCTTGCAACAGGCCGCAAGCAACCGCCTGGGCTTTGGTGTGAAGAAGACCATGATGATGGCCCAGCGCTTGTACGAAGCCGGCTACATCACTTACATGCGTACTGACTCCACCAACCTGTCGCAAGACGCGGTGGCGATGGCGCGTACTTATATCGAAGGCGAGTTCGGCAAGAAGTACCTGCCGGAGAACCCGAACGTCTACAGCAGCAAGGAAGGCGCACAGGAGGCTCACGAAGCGATTCGTCCTTCCGACGCCAACACCACGCCGGCCAAGCTGACCGGCATGGAGCGCGACGCTGAGCGCCTCTACGAGTTGATCTGGCGCCAATTCCTGGCCTGCCAGATGCTGCCGGCGCAATACCTGTCCACCACGGTGACTGTTGCGGCTTCCGACTTCGAGCTGCGTGCCAAGGGCCGTATCCTCAAGTTCGACGGCTACACCCGTGTGATGCCGCAAATCGCCAAGCCAGGCGATGACGACGTGCTGCCGGACATGGCCCAGGGCGACACGCTGAAACTGATCAAGCTCGATCCGTCCCAGCACTTCACCAAGCCGCCGGCCCGTTACTCGGAAGCCAGCCTGGTGAAAGAGATGGAAAAACGCGGTATCGGTCGTCCTTCGACTTATGCGGCGATCATCTCGACCATCCAGGATCGTGGCTACGTTGCGCTGCACAACCGTCGTTTCTACTCGGAAAAGATGGGCGACATCGTTACCGAGCGCTTGTCCGAGAGCTTCTCCAACCTGATGGACTACGGCTTCACCGCCGGCATGGAAGAGAACCTCGATGACGTCGCCCAGGGCGAACGCGACTGGAAAAACGTGCTGGACGAGTTCTACGGCGACTTCAAGAAGAAGCTCGAAGTGGCCGAAAGCCCGGAGCACGGCATGCGCGCCAACCAGCCGGTGATGACGGACATCCCGTGCCTGACCTGCGGCCGTCCGATGCAGATCCGGACCGCGTCCACTGGTGTTTTCCTCGGTTGCTCGGGCTACAGCCTGCCGCCGAAAGAGCGCTGCAAGGCCACGGTCAATCTGGTGCCGGGCGATGAAATTGCGGCTGACGACGAGGGTGAATCCGAGTCGTTGGTGCTGCGTGGCAAGCACCGTTGCCCGATCTGCAGCACGGCGATGGACGCCTACCTGCTGGACGAGAAGCACAAGCTGCACATCTGTGGTAACAACCCTGATTGCAACGGCTACGAGATTGAAGAGGGCACTTACCGCATCAAGGGCTATGAAGGTCCGAGCCTGGAGTGCGACAAGTGTGGCAGCGAGATGCAGCTCAAGACCGGCCGTTTTGGCAAGTTCTTCGGTTGCACCAATCCGACGTGCAAGAACACCCGCAAACTGCTGAAGAGCGGCGATGCGGCGCCACCGAAGATGGACCCGGTGAAGATGCCCGAGCTCAAGTGCGAGAAGGTCAACGACACTTACATCCTGCGTGATGGTGCTTCGGGCTTGTTCCTGGCTGCCAGCCAGTTCCCGAAAAACCGCGAGACCCGTGCCCCGCTGGTGCTGGAGATCGTGCCGCACAAGGATGAGATCGATCCTAAGTACCACTTCCTGTGTGAAGCGCCGAAGAAGGACCCGGATGGCCGCCCAGCCGTGATCCGCTACAGTCGCAAGACCAAGGAGCAGTACGTGCAGACCGAAGTGGATGGCAAGCCTACCGGCTGGAAAGCGTTCTACGACGGCGGCAAGTGGAAGGTCGAGGACAAGCGCCAGGGCGCTTGATCGACTAACCTGTCGGAGTTGTAGGGGCGGGCTTGCTGTGGCGAGGGAGCTTGCTCCCGCCGGACTGTGCAGCAGGCCCAAGCTTTGGGTACGCTGCGCGCCCCAGCGGGAGCAAGCTCCCTCGTTACATTACAAAACCAGCATCAAGCCTCATTTCGTTGTGGAGACTGCCGTTATGGCCAACGAACTCTATACCCGTACCAATCAGAAAATTTACTTTGCGGGTTTGTCTCTGGAGGCCCTTGGCCGTGCCGAGGACGGGAAGGAGATGAATGCCATCGCGTTGGTCCAGGCGGGGCGTGAAGCGGCGTTGTTCCACCTGTACGGTGCTTTGCTGGGGCTGTGCCATGAAATCGCCGGGTTCTATCGCTTGCCCCAGGCCGGTTCGCCCCGCGCAGAAATGATCATGAACCGCGAGGTGCTGGAAACCATGGCCATCCCTGAGCTGGCCGAACTGGTGGAAATGGCCCAGAGCCCCGACAGTTGGGTGGCGCGCCTGCTCAAGGCCCATGCCGATATGTTCCAGCCTCCGCGCGTCCCCCATGTGCCCAAGGGCGATGTGACCCAGCCGCTGATCGTGGCAGTTGCGTTGGAAGAAGACGAGCCCAAGCCGTTGAGCCGGCAGGAGCTGGAAAGCTGGCGTCAGGACCTGAAAAAAATGGCACTGCGGTTTCGCGAAGGCTTGAACGAGTGCTGATGTACCCCCACTGTTTAGCTATGCAGCAGAGCGCGCCGTTCATCATGCTGTAAAGAAACCTCTTCAGATCCTCAGCGGGGCCGGGTGGATGACTGATATAATCCCGGCCTTTCGTGGAGAACTGACTTTTATGCCAACGTCCTTTCTGGAAATTGTTGAACTGCCTGACGGCCGAATCGAGCTGCGCCGGGCTGAGGACGAGGGTTCTCTGGTGACTTTGGACTTTTCCGAAGACGCAAAAGCGTTCCTGCAAGGCCAGCACGTGGAAGTGGCAAAAGCCATGTTGAGCGTTGGTGTGCAGATGGCAGGGCGTCTGGCGGAAGGCGAACCGGAGAAGGATGATGGGCCGCGGGTTCTTCATTAAGAACCGAACTGCAGTGCAGAGAGCGGGCTTGCCCCGCGCTGGGCTGCGAAGCGGCCCTAAATAGATTGATGCGGTCTATCAGGCATTCCACGGTGCCTGGTTTTGGGGCTGCTTCGCAGCCCAGCGCGAGCAAGCTCGCTCGCCACAACAAGCTCTCTGGCCACAGTGAGCGCGCCCACCACAGCCCAGCCTGTGACTTTATCCCAATCGAATATTCAAGCTCTGAGCATCGCCCACGCGCGCTGCGCTGACCAACTGTTGCTTGGCGCTGGCATTCAGTGGATTCAACCAGCTCACCACCGTATGGCTACGGCCCAGGCGTAACGCTTCGCACGTCAACTGCTGCGCACTTTGCGCGCCACGTGGTTGCAGCAGCAGGATGCGCTCGCGGTTGAGGCCGGCGTCCCGCAGCCAGGCCTGGGTCAGGCTGGCGGGCGGGGCGATCAACGTCAACCAACGGGCGTCGTCCTGTTCTTCGCTGAGTTCGCGCAGGATTGGCGCCAGCAGGCTCAGGCAGCTCCCGGCCGCACCGCGCAACGACAATTCACTGAACGCCTCGGGCTCGGCGCTCCAGGGCGCCTCGACCGTTTCCTTGAGGATAGGCGCAAGGGGTTGGGCCATGAAGGCCTCGAACAGCGACAGTTGTGTGTGTTGTGGGGTGTGCACGAGCTGCATGATGATGCCTCCTTTAGCGGCGAATGACGCCGACGCTCAAGCCTTCGATCACCAGGTCCTGATCTTTCAGGTTCACTTCAATCGGTGCGAACTCAGGGTTCTCGGCCAGGAGCCAGACCTTGCTGCCTTCGCGCTTGAAGCGTTTTACGGTGACTTCATCGCCGATACGGGCGACGACGATCTGGCCATTACGGGCTTCGCGGGTGGTGTGGACGGCCAGCAGGTCGCCATCGAAAATGCCCACGTCCTTCATGCTCATGCCATGGACCCGCAACAGGTAGTCGGCGCGAGGATGGAAGAAGGTCGGGTTGATGTTGCAGGATTCCTCGACATGCTGCTGTGCCAGGATCGGCGCACCGGCGGCGACGCGGCCGATGATCGGCAGTGTCGATTCGTCGGCCTTGGCTTCGAAGCCAGGGATGCGAATGCCGCGTGAAGCTCCCGGGGTCATCTCGATCGCGCCTTTGCGGGCGAGGGCCTTGAGGTGTTCCTCGGCGGCGTTGGGGGACTTGAACCCCAGTTCCAGCGCAATTTCCGCTCGTGTCGGCGGGTAGCCGTTGTCATCGAGGCAGCGCTTGATAAAAGCCAGAATCTCAGCTTGGCGTGGCGTCAGTTTTAGCATGTTGATCGCTCTGTCTTTTTATACAGTGACTGGGATTATATACAGTGAACTGCGCTTGGCAATCATCCTTTTCTGTCGCTCCGCTGGACGGTCATTCGTCACTCCTCCTACAAGCCGGAGATAGCGCTGCCTACAGACCAGGAAGGATGTGATTAAATAGCGATTAAATAGATGACTGACCGGCCGGAAAACGGACCCTCAGGGTTGACAAGACACACCCTGAAACGTATGTTTCAAACAAGTGTTTGTCAGGCGGAGTAGTCATGGCCCAGTCGGAAACCGTTGAACGCATTCTCGATGCTGCCGAGCAGTTGTTCGCGGAAAAAGGATTTGCTGAAACTTCATTGCGGCTGATCACCAGTAAGGCCGGGGTCAACCTCGCTGCAGTGAACTACCATTTCGGCTCGAAAAAAGCCCTGATCCAGGCCGTATTCTCGCGCTTCCTGGGGCCATTCTGCGCCAGCCTCGACCGTGAGCTGGAACGCCGCCAGACCAAGCCTGACAACAAGCCAAGCCTGGAAGACCTGCTGGAGATCCTCGTCGAGCAAGCGCTGGTGGTGCAGCCGCGCAGCGGCAACGACCTGTCGATCTTCATGCGCTTGCTGGGCCTTGCGTTCAGCCAGAGCCAGGGCCACCTGCGGCGGTATCTGGAAGACATGTACGGCAAGGTATTCCGTCGTTATATGTTGCTGGTCAACGAAGCCGCCCCGCGCATCCCGCCGATCGAACTTTTCTGGCGTGTGCACTTCATGCTCGGCGCCGCAGCATTCAGCATGTCCGGGATCAAGGCGCTGCGGGCGATTGCCGAGACCGATTTTGGCGTAAATACCTCCATCGAGCAGGTCATGCGCCTGATGGTGCCATTCCTCGCCGCCGGCATGCGTGCCGAAACCGGCGTGACCGACCAGGCCATGGCTGCCGCGCAATTGCGCCCGCGCAGCAAATCCACCCCGGCTGTCGCCAAGGTTTGACCGTTCCGGGTGTGCGCGGCCGCTTGCATCCGCTAAGCTAGCCGCCCATGCCGAATTCAGCTATCTACTCGCAACCCGTTGTGTTCACCGTGCCAATCGCATCGGGTGAGGGCAACGGGTTGTGTGCGTTATTTAAGGAAGGTTTATGACTGCTGCCCTGCAAGGTTCATTGATGGTCGACGTTGCCGGTACCTGGCTGACGGCCGAGGATCGCCACCTGTTGCGCCAGCCTGAAGTGGGCGGCCTGATCATTTTTGCGCGCAACATCGAGCATCCGCGCCAGGTACGCGAATTGAGCGCGGCGATTCGTGCGGTGCGCCCGGACCTGCTGCTGGCGGTCGACCAGGAAGGCGGTCGCGTGCAGCGTCTGCGCCAGGGCTTCGTACGCCTGCCGGCCATGCGTGCGCTGGCGGACAACCCCAACGCCGAATACCTGGCCGAGCAGTGTGGCTGGATCATGGCCACTGAAGTGCTGGCCGTGGGCCTCGACCTCAGCTTCGCTCCGGTGCTGGACCTGGATTACCAGCGGAGCGCCGTGGTCGGCACCCGTTCTTTTGAAGGCGACCCCGAGCGCGCCGCCGTGCTTGCCGGGGCTTTTATCCGTGGCATGAATAGCGCCGGTATGGCCGCCACCGGTAAGCATTTCCCAGGGCACGGTTGGGCTGAGGCCGATTCCCACGTTGCCATTCCCAATGACGAGCGCAGCCTGGAACAGATTCGCGCCAATGACTTGGTGCCTTTCGCACGCCTGAGTCAGCAGTTGGCGGCAGTCATGCCGGCCCACGTGATCTACCCGCAAGTCGATGCCCAGCCCGCAGGGTTTTCGCGGCGCTGGTTGCAAGACATCCTGCGCGGCGAGTTGCAATTTGATGGGGTGATTTTCAGCGATGACCTGTCCATGGCCGGTGCCCATGTGGTCGGCGATGCGGCCAGTCGGATCGAGGCGGCGCTGACGGCGGGTTGCGACATGGGGCTGGTGTGTAACGATCGCGCGGCGGCGGAGTTGGCACTGACTGCTGCCCAGCGGATGAAAGTGACGCCGTCGGCCCGCATCGCGCGGATGCGCGGGCAGGCGATTGCTTCGACAGATTACAAGCAAGACCCGCGCTGGTTGTTGGCGCTGACTGCGTTGCGGGATGCGCAGTTGATCGGCTGAATACCGTGGTGTGGCCATCGCAGGCAAGCCAGCTCCCACATTCGACCGAGTGCCTGTTTTGGAATGCGCTCAACCTGTGGGAGCGGGCTTGCTCGCGATAGCGATCTACAGCTCAGCGCTTCTCTTGCTTATTCGGCAACGGCGCAAACAGCGCCTCAATATCCTCGTTCCCCAACTGCCAATCCCCCGTCGTGCGGCCATCCAGCACGCCGGCCGCCAGGTCGGACTTTTCCTTTTGCAGATGTTGGATTTTCTCCTCCACTGTGCCCCGTGCAATCATTTTGTAAACGAACACCGGCTTCTCCTGGCCAATGCGATACGCACGGTCGGTGGCCTGGTTTTCCGTGGCCGGGTTCCACCACGGGTCGTAATGGATCACCGTGTCGGCTTCGGTGAGGTTCAACCCCACGCCACCGGCCTTCAGGCTGATCAGGAAAATCTGCAGCTTGCCGCTTTGGAAGTCCCTCACCGGCGTGCGCCGATCCCGGGTCTGGCCGGTCAGCAGGGCGTAGGCGATGTCGCGTTTCTTCAACTCGACTTCGATCAGGCTGAGCATCGAGGTGAACTGCGAAAACAACAGGATCCGTCGCCCTTCGGCAAACAGTTCTTCGAGCATTTCCAGCAGGCTGTCGAGCTTGCCTGAGCTGCTGCCGCGGGCGGGCAGGGCGGCGTCGTTGACCAGGCGCAGGTCGCAGCAGACCTGGCGCAACTTCAGCAGCGCTTCAAGAATGATGATCTGGCTGCGCGCCACGCCCTTGCGGGTGATTTCATCGCGCACTTTCTTGTCCATGGCCAGGCGCATGGTTTCGTACACGTCGCGCTGGGCTTCGTTGAGATCGACCCAGTGGATGATCTCGGTCTTGGGCGGCAACTCCGTCGCCACTTGTTCTTTGGTGCGGCGCAGCAAGAAGGGTTTGATCCGACCGTTAAGGTGCTGCAATCGCACCTCGCTGGCGCGCTTTTCGATCGGCACGCGGTAATCACGGTTGAAGCTTTTCACGTCACCCAGCCAGCCCGGCAGCAGGAAGTGGAACAGCGACCACAGCTCGCCCAGGTGGTTTTCCAGTGGCGTACCGCTCAGGCACAGGCGCTGCCGTGCGTTCAGCTCACGCGCCGCCTGGGCGGCCTTGCTGTTAGGGTTCTTGATGTATTGGGCTTCATCGAGGATCAGCACGTGCAAGGGCTGGGCGGCAAGCACTTCGATGTCTTTGGGGAGCAGGGCATAGGTGGTCAGCAGCAGGTCGTAGTCCTGCAGGCTGGCGAAATGTTTCTTACGCCCGGCGCCGTAAAGTGCCAGAACTTTGAGTTGCGGGGTGAAGTGCGCAGCCTCATCGAGCCAGTTGGGAATCAGGCTGGTGGGCATCACCACCATGCAGGGCCGATCCAGGCGCCCGGCAGCTTTCTCGGTGAGAATATGCGCCAGGGTTTGCAGGGTTTTGCCCAGGCCCATGTCGTCCGCAAGAATGCCGCCGACATCGAGCTGACGCAGCGACTGCATCCAGCTCAAGCCTTCCAGTTGATACGGGCGCAAGGTCGCGTTCAGCCCGTCTGGCGCCACACAGCTGAAATCCTTGATGTCCCGCAGGCGCTGGGCGAAGTTGCGGATCTTCTCGCCGCCCTCCCATTGCAGCGGCAGGTCTTCCAGCGGGTTCAAGCGGATTGCATCCGCCTTTGCCAGGCGCAACGTTGTGGTGCCGGGTTCCTGTAGGTAAAACTCCCCGAGGGTTGCCAGCACCGGTTTCAAGCGGCCGTAGGGCAGCGCCACTTGCAGCGGGCCGTGGCCGTTGGGCAGGCCGGGGATGTTCACCAGGATCAGCTCATCGTCGCGGCGTCGCGCAAGTTTCTCCGGGTTGAGGATCTCGGTGTGGGAGCGCATCAGGTTCAACAGGATCGGCAGCAAGCTCAGGCGTTCGCCGTTGACGATAATTCCCAGTTCCAGGTCGAACCAGTCGCGCTCCGGCCCTTCATCGACGGTGGCGTACCAATCGTCGACGGCGCTCAGGTCAAAGCCGAAATCCTCGTCGATCTGCAACTCCCAGCCCTCGGCGCGCAAGGTGGGCGACGCATTGAGGGTGAAGTTCAGCCAGGCACTGTCATTGACCATCTCGAACAGCTCGCCGGCACTTTCCGGCAAGGCTTTGCTCTGGCGGGTGGCGATCTTGAAACCCAACAGGCGCAGTTGCTCGCGATACGGTTGCTCCAGCTCCGGATGCCGCTTGATCCGCAGGCTCTGGGTGTCCTGACGGACGATGATGTCGGCGTTCTTCTGCCCGCTGACATAGTTGCCCAGGTAGTTGAACGACAGCGCCGCGCGGTGCTGGATATAGCGCTGCATCTTGCCATTGCGCGGTTCAAAGGCGCTGAACTCGACGCTGGCCAGCCACAGGCGCGGCACCGGCAGCACATCCTCCATGAGCACTTGCGGCAATACCACGCGGTTATCCAGCACGGCCTGGAGTTTTTCCAGCAGCTCGGCATCCTGGGCAGCGGCGGGGTAGTCCAGGGTTTCCTGGACCTTGAGCAGCACTGCTGCGATGTGTTTGCAGTTGGTGTGCACCGGGCAGGTACAGCGGCTGTCGACGAGGATCAGCGTGCCCTTGGCCGACTCGCGCAACGAGATGGTCTGCCGGTAGACGTTGCCGCCCGAACCCAAGCAACTGGCGATGATGGTGCTGTCGCCGGACTCGACGATGCGCACGCGATTCTCCAGGGCATAACGCCGCCCGCGCTCCAGGCTCTGCTCTTTAAAGCGATTGGCCCATGACGGAGCCAGGGGTTTGGTCAATTGCGACGTCAGGGGCATGGCGCTGGATCAGTCCTGAATGTCAGGCGGTGGTGCGCTGGGTGGCTTGGCGGTCAGCGAAGTGATCTTGATCAGCAAGGCCAGGTGGCCGCCGTCCAGGTAGTTGAGCTGGTTGTTCTTGGTGCGCACGTCGGTCTGGCTCAGATGTTCGCTGGCGATCACGCTGCCGTTGCTGTCGAACCTGTTGAGCCAGAAGTCGGCGTCGATGTCGGTGAAACGGCCCAATTGCAGGTTCAGTACACCTTCGATGGGGAACTGGCCGAACTGTTCCTGGCAGTCGGTGATCGCGACCTTTACCGGTTGCTCGCCGAGGTTTTGCTCCCAGGCCTTGTGCACCAGCACGGTGTAGCTGTTGTCGGCGCGCAGCTTGTCGACAATATTGCTCAGGCGTGGCGGGCTCATTTTATCGGCGTTCAGATGCATCGCCCCGGCATCCCAGTTTTCCGGCGCGGCGCGGCTGTTGAGCGGCGGCTCCGCATTCTGGCGCACCAGGATCATTTCCACCTGGTACGGGCTGTCGGCGAACGCCGACGGGGCCACGACCAGCAACAACAGGCTCAGGGTGCGGAACAGGCGCATGACGGCGTCCTTCAAACAGATTTCGGGATGAGGCGCTCAAACAGCGCCTCCAGGGTATTAAAGCGTTCTTCGGCGCGCTCCATTGGCACCATGAACTTGAACAGCGTAGCCCCTTCGAACTTGTAGCGGTTGGGCTGGCCCTGGATCAGTTTGATCAGCACCAGCGGGTCCACCGGCGTCTGCGCTTCAAACTCGATACGCCCACCTTGCGGCCCGGCGTCGACCTTCTTGATCCCCAGTTGCTCGGCCTGCAATTTGAGCAGGGTCAGGCGTACGAGGTTCTTGGTCGGTTCCGGCAGCAGGCCGAAGCGGTCGATCATCTCCACTTGCAGGTCCTTGAGGCCTTCTTCATCGGTAGCCGAAGCGATGCGCTTGTACAGGATCAGTCGCGCATGCACGTCGGGCAGGTAGTCCTCGGGAATCAACGCTGGCAAGCGCAGGTTGATCTCCGGACCACCGCCCAGCGGCTGATCGAGGTTGGGTTGTTCGCCCTTGCGGATGGCTTTCACCGCGCGTTCGAGCATCTCCATATACAGCGTGAAACCCACCGCCTGGATCTGCCCGCTCTGGCCGTCGCCCAGCAGTTCGCCGGCGCCACGGATTTCCAGGTCGTTGGTGGCCAGTACAAAACCAGCGCCCAGGTCCTGGGTGTTGGCGATGGCCTCCAGGCGCTTTTCCGCGTCGGAGGTGATCTGTTGGCGCGGCGGCGTCAGCAAGTAGGCGTACGCCTGGTGGTGGCTGCGCCCGACCCGGCCACGCAGTTGGTGCAGTTGCGCCAGGCCGAATTTGTCGGCCCGCTCGATGATGATGGTGTTGGCGCTCGGTACGTCGATGCCGGTCTCGATGATGGTCGAGGCGATCAGCACGTTGAAGCGCTTGTGGTAGAAGTCGCTCATCACCTGTTCGAGTTCACGTTCGCGCATCTGCCCATGGCCGATGGCGATACGCGCCTCCGGCACCAGCTCGGCGAGGTCGGCTGCGCATTTCTCGATGGTCTTCACGTCGTTGTGCAGGTAATACACCTGCCCGCCGCGCAGCAGTTCACGCAGCAGCGCTTCCTTGACCGTGCTTTTGTTCTGCTCCATCACAAAGGTGCGCACCGACAGGCGGCGCGCCGGCGGCGTGGCGATGATCGACAGATCGCGCATGCCCGACACCGCCATGTTCAGCGTGCGCGGAATCGGCGTGGCGGTGAGGGTGAGGATGTCGACTTCGCTGCGCAGGGCCTTGAGCTGTTCTTTCTGGCGCACACCAAAGCGGTGCTCTTCGTCGATGATCACCAGGCCCAGGTTCTTGATTTTCACATCATCCGACAGCAGCTTGTGGGTGCCGATCACGATGTCGATCTTGCCTTCGGCCAAATCGGCGACGGCGGCATTCACTTCCTTGGCCGACTTGAAGCGGCTCATCACTTCCACGGTCACCGGCCAGTCGGCGAAGCGGTCGCGAAAGCTGTTGTAGTGCTGTTGGGCGAGCAGGGTGGTGGGCACCAGGATCGCCACCTGGCGGCCGCCGTGTACCGCAATGAAGGCGGCGCGCATGGCCACTTCGGTCTTGCCGAAGCCCACGTCGCCGCAGACCAGGCGGTCCATCGGCTTGGGTGCGAGCATGTCGGCACGCACCGCTTCGATGGTGGTTTGCTGGTCTGGGGTTTCTTCGAAGGGGAAGCCGGCGCTGAAGGTGGCGTAGTCGGCTTTCGGGTCGGCGAACGCATAGCCTTCGCGGGCGGCGCGGCGGGCATAAATGTCGAGCAACTCGGCGGCCACGTCGCGCACCTGTTCGGCGGCCTTGCGCTTGGCTTTCTGCCAGGTCTCGGAGCCCAGGCGGTGCAACGGTGCCAGCGCGTCGTCGCTGCCGGTGTAGCGCGCGATCAGGTGCAGGTTGGCCACCGGCACGTAGAGCTTGGCGCCCTCGGCGTATTCCATGGTGAGGAATTCTGCGGCCTGGTTGTCGATCTCCAGGGTTTGCAGGCCGAGATAACGCCCGACACCGTGGTCGATATGCACCACCGGCGCGCCTTCGCGCAGTTCGGTGAGGTTCTTGATTACCGCGTCGTTGTTGGCGTCGGCGCGTTTTTCACGACGGCGGCGCTGCATCACGCGTTGGCCGAACAGCGGGCTCTCGGCGATCAGTGCCAGGGCCGGGTCGTCCAGCAGCAGGCCTTCATCCAGCGGCGCGATGGTAATCGCCAGGCGGTCTTTGCCTTTGACGAAATCCGGCCAGCTGTCGACAGTTTTCGGTCGCAGTTTCAGGCGTTCGAGCAGTTCCAGCAGCACTTCACGGCGGCCGGCGGATTCGGCGGTAAACAGCACGCGGCCAGGGAAATCGCCGAGGAAGTTGGACAGCGCTTCCAGTGGCTGGTTGGCCTTGGCTTCAATCGCCAGGTTGGGCAGCGCCTGCGCGGGAAAGCGCTCGCGGCCACTGCCAGCGTCCACGTCCTGCTGGCTGGCGACCACGCGCGGCCAGTTTTTCAGGCGGGCGAAGCAGTCTTCCACCGGCAGGAACAACTCGGCGGGCGGCAATAAAGGCCGGGACGGATCGACGCGACGTTCTTCGTAGCGGTTGCGCACATCGTTCCAGAAGTTTTCCGCCGCTTGCTCGATGCCTGGCAGGGAGAACACCTGGGTGTCCTGGGGCAGGTAATCGAACAGGGTGGAGGTTTCGTCGAAGAACAGCGGCAGGTAGTACTCGATACCAGCGGGTGTAATCCCGCTGCTCAAGTCCTGGAAGATCGGGCAGCGGCGGAAGTCGACGTCGAAGCGTTCACGGAAGCGCGCCTTGAAGCGGGTGACCGCATCCTTTTGCAACGGGAATTCCCGCGCGGGCAGCAACTTGATCGAATCGACTTTATCGATGGAGCGCTGGTTTTCCGGATCGAAGGTGCGCAGGGTCTCGATTTCGTCATCGAACAGGTCGATGCGATACGGCAACTTGCTGCCCATCGGAAACAGGTCGATCAGCGCGCCACGTACGGCGAACTCACCGTGCTCGTACACCGTGTCCACGCAGCGGTAGCCGCTGGCTTCCAGGCGCGTGCGCATCTGCTCTACATCGAGCTTCTGGCCGACATCCAGCACCAGGCTGCTGCCCAGCAGGAACTTGGTCGGCGCCAGGCGGTGCAGGGCGGTGGTGATCGGCACCACCAGCACTCCGTGGGCCAGTTCCGGCAGGCGGTACAGGCTGGCGATGCGCTGGGAGATGATGTCCTGGTGCGGCGAGAACAGGTCGTAGGGCAGGGTTTCCCAGTCGGGAAAATGCAGCACCGGCAAATCGGGGGCGAAGAAGCTCAGCTCCTGCTCCAGCCGTTCGGCGCTTTGGCTGTCGGCGGTGAGCAGCAGGGTAAAGCGCTTGGCTGCGCTGGCAGCCTCGGCGATGGCCAGGCTCAGGGCGGCACCGGGCAGGTTGCCCCAGTGCTGTTTGCCTGCCGCAGCAGGGAGAAGCGGTAGACGCAGGACGGGCACGGAAGGTTGAGCTCCAAGCGTTGCGACAAAGTCGGTAATTGTAACGGGGCAAGGCGCCGTCTGTCAGTTGCTGACTGCGCCTATTACGGTTTGTAGGAAATGTAGTGGCTAAGACAAACAATGGCGGGTTTTGACTCAATATGTAGTGCCAAAACTGCTCAGGTTTTCGGAGGGTTACGGACAAGTCGCGTGCCGCGCTCAACTGATGGCCTTCTGAAACCCGCGTGTTTACTGGGCTCCAGCGTGGTGCCTGTTTTTCGCAAGCACTTTTTGTTGGGTTGCGCGCATTGCTCCGAGGGCGGTCGGGCGGCATAATGTAGCCCCTTTTTTCTGCCCCTACATGTGGAAGGTTCCCGTGACTCAGAAGCCCGACCAGTGTCTTGGTGAATGGATCGACCGTGAAGCACTCGCAGAAGCGATGATTCCGCTTATCGGCCAGCTGTACCGCAATAACAATGTGGTGAGCTCGATCTATGGCCGCAGCCTGATCAACCAGTCTGTCATCGCGATTCTCAAAGCTCACCGCTTTGCGCGCCATCGCTCCGCCGACGACAGCGAACTCTCCGTCCACGAAACATTCCCGCTGCTTAAAGCCATGAGCGAGCTCAAGCTCGGCGCGGCTTCGGTAGACCTGGGCAAGCTGGCCTACAAATTCCGCAAGGAAGGCGCCGGGCGTACCGCCGAGCAGTTCGTGCGTGAAGAATTGGCCGATGTGGTGGGTCAGCAAAACGCCGCTGCCCGCAAAGGCACCGACGTTGTGCTGTACGGCTTCGGTCGTATCGGCCGCCTGCTGGCGCGCATCCTGATCGAAAAAACCGGTGGCGGCGACGGCCTGCGCCTGCGTGCCATCGTGGTGCGTAAAGGCGCCGACAACGACCTGACCAAGCGCGCAAGCCTCTTGCGTCGTGATTCGGTGCACGGTCCGTTCAACGGCACCATCACCATCGACGAAGAAAACAACACCATCACCGCCAACGGTAACCTGATCCAGGTGATCTACGCGAAGAACCCGACTGAGGTGGACTACACCCAGTACGGCATCAAAGACGCGCTGCTGGTGGACAACACCGGTGTGTGGCGTGACGCCGAAGGCCTGGGCCAGCACCTGGCCTGCCCGGGTATCGACCGCGTTGTCCTGACCGCTCCGGGCAAGGGCAAGCTGAAGAACATCGTTCACGGCATCAACCACGGTGAAATCACCGCTGACGACAAGATCGTGTCCGCCGCTTCCTGCACCACCAACGCCATTGTGCCGGTGCTCAAGGCGGTGAATGACAAGTTCGGCATCGTCAACGGTCACGTTGAGACAGTTCACTCGTACACCAACGACCAGAACCTGATCGACAATTTCCACAAGGGCGATCGCCGTGGCCGCAGCGCCGCGTTGAACATGGTCATCACCGAGACCGGTGCTGCCACTGCCGCCGCCAAGGCCCTGCCTGAACTGGCCGGCAAGCTGACCGGTAACGCGATCCGCGTTCCGACGCCTAACGTGTCGATGGCCATTCTCAACCTGAACCTTGAGAAAGCCGCTACCCGCGAAGAGATGAACGAGTACCTGCGCTTCATGGCGCTGCACTCCGATCTGCATAAGCAAATCGACTTCGTCAATTCCCAGGAAGTGGTCTCCACCGACTTCGTTGGCTCGCGCCACGCCGGTGTGGTGGACGCTGAAGCGACCATCACCCAGGACAACCGTGTTGTCCTGTACGTGTGGTACGACAACGAGTTCGGCTACAGCTGCCAGGTGGTTCGCGTGATGGAAGACATGGCCGGGGTCAACCCGCCTGCGTTCCCGCGCTAAGCATCAGCGCTGAATGAAAAAGCCCCGACTGGTTCGGGGCTTTTTTGTGGCTGAGGGGTTTGTGTTGGTTGTGAGTGCCTCATCGCGGGCAAGCCCGCTCCCACATTTGGAATGCAACCCCCTGTGGGAGCGGGCTTGCCCGCGAAGGCGTCAGCTCAGTCAACCGATCAGTTTCAGTCCAGCAGCGCCTCTGACAACCCCTTGGGCGCCAGCCAGATTCCCAGGTAAGCCTTCGCCAGTTCACGATCGCGACTGCTGAACACCACCTGGCCATTGATCTCCAGATTCAAGCCGCGCGCTGCTCGATAATCCAGCGCATACCGGTCGCCCCGGCGGATGTCGCGAAAGTGGGCGTGCAGCCGGGCCACTGCGGGCTTCAAGCGCGCGTCGGCTTGCTGGCGCTCCAGCGTGCTATTGGCCGCCTTGATCACATCGCTGCGATCAATGTCGCGGTAGTAATACAGTTCAAGACGCAGGTCCTGTTGTTGATGCCAGGCGAGCTTCGCGCTGATGTCAGGCGGGGCGTACAGGGCGGCTGCGTACACATCGGCCCAGAGGTAGGTGAGCACGGTCTGGTTTTTCAGGGTCAGCGCATGCGCCTGCACCGGAAAATCCGCTTGCCTGAGACGATCTGCCTCATTGGCTTGGGCTGTGGGCGCCAACATCAGCAATAGACAAAAAAGCGCATGCCGCATAATGGCCAGTCCTGAAAGGGTGCGTGCCTACAGGTTAATTCAATTTGCAATGGCGACTGGATTTATGGGTGATCTGCGACAAGTGGTGATGATGGGGATGCTTGCCCTGCTGGCGGGATGCGGTGGCGAGACGCTGGAGCACTTTGAAGGCCCGACCATGGGCAGTACGTATTCGGTCCAGTATGTCAGAACGGCCCATACTCCGGCGCCGAAAGAGCTTCAACGCCAAGTGGAAAGTCTCTTGGATGAAGTTGACCGGCAAATGTCGACCTACCGCGGCGATTCGGACATCGAGCGCTTTAATGCCCTGCCGGCGCACAGTTGCCAGCCCATGCCCGAGCCGATCCTGCACTTGGTGCGCACCGGGGAGCAGTTGTCCCTGGCCAGTGACGGCGCGTTTGACCTGACGGTCGAGCCGTTGCTCAACCTGTGGGGCTTCGGCCCCCTGGCGCGTGAACTGAAGGTGCCGGACGCGGCGACGCTGGCGCAGGTCCGCCAGCGGGTTGGCCACCAGCACCTGCGCATCAACGGCGCGCAGTTGTGCAAGGACGCCGCCGTCGAGGTCGACTTCAACAGCATCGCCGCCGGTTACGCAGTGGATCGCATCGCCGAGTTGTTGGTCGGGCAGGGCATCCACCATTACCTCGCCGAAGCGACGGGCGAACTCAAGGCTGCCGGGCGCAAACCGGACGGCACACCCTGGCGCATCGCCCTGGAAGAGCCGCGTGACGATCAACGGGTCGCCGAAAGAATCATCGCCGTGGATGGCTTTGGTGTGTCCACGTCAGGTGACTATCGCAATTATTTCCAGCAGGATGGACAGCGTTATTCCCACACGCTGGATGCGCGCAGTGGTACGCCGATCAGGCATCGACTGGCGTCGGTGACGGTGTTGCATCCGTCGGCGCTGATGGCCGATGGGTTGTCGACGTTGCTGTTGGTGCTTGGGCCTGAACAGGCGTGGAACTACGCCGAACAACAGCAGATCGCGGCGTTTTTTGTGCTGCGTGAGGGCGAAGGTTTCGTCACACGCAGTAACAAGGCATTCGAGCAACTGACGGCGCTGAAACCGTAATCGGCAGCCTGTAGTAAAGGCAAGACTGGCCTACGACGCGACCAAGGGTTAATGTGCGCGGCGTTGAGCCTTATATAGACTGTGCCCCGGTTCACACACTTGAGCCAAATTGTCCTTCATGACCGCTGGCCGCGGCATGATTTAGCCCGGCGTCCAACCGTACGCCTGGCCTGTTCTGAGGAGTACGCATGGCTGTCTACAACTACGACGTGGTGGTACTGGGTTCCGGCCCGGCTGGAGAAGGTGCGGCGATGAACGCCGCGAAGGCAGGGCGCAAGGTGGCGATGGTCGATAGCCGTCGCCAGGTCGGCGGTAACTGCACCCACCTGGGTACCATCCCGTCCAAGGCGTTGCGTCACTCCGTACGCCAGATCATGCAGTTCAACACCAACCCGATGTTCCGGGCCATTGGTGAGCCGCGCTGGTTCTCGTTCCCGGACGTGCTGAAAAGCGCCGAGAAAGTCATCTCCAAGCAGGTCGCCTCGCGCACTGGCTACTACGCGCGCAACCGTGTCGACCTGTTCTTCGGTACCGGCAGTTTCGCCGATGAGCAAACCGTCGAAGTGGTCTGCTCCAATGGCGTGGTCGAAAAGCTGGTGGCCAAGCACATCATCATCGCCACGGGGTCGCGTCCGTATCGTCCGGCGGACATCGATTTCCACCACCCGCGTATCTACGATAGCGACACCATCCTGAGCCTGGGCCACACCCCGCGCAAACTGATCATCTACGGCGCCGGCGTGATCGGCTGTGAATACGCCTCGATCTTCAGCGGCCTGGGTGTGTTGGTGGAGCTGGTGGACAACCGCGACCAGTTGCTGAGCTTCCTCGACTCGGAAATTTCCCAGGCGTTGAGCTACCACTTCAGCAACAACAACATCACCGTGCGCCACAACGAAGAGTACGAGCGCGTCGAAGGCCTGGACAACGGCGTGATCCTGCACCTCAAGTCCGGCAAGAAGATCAAGGCCGACGCCTTGCTGTGGTGCAACGGCCGTACCGGCAACACCGACAAGCTGGGCATGGAAAACATCGGGGTCAAGGTCAACAGCCGTGGCCAGATCGAGGTGGACGAGAACTATCGCACCTGCGTGCCGAACATCTACGGCGCCGGTGACGTGATCGGCTGGCCAAGCCTGGCCAGTGCCGCGCATGACCAGGGCCGTTCGGCCGCTGGCAGCATCGTCGACAATGGCAGCTGGCGTTATGTGAACGACGTGCCGACCGGGATCTACACGATTCCCGAGATCAGCTCGATCGGCAAGAACGAGCACGAACTGACCAAGGCCAAGGTGCCTTACGAAGTGGGCAAGGCGTTCTTCAAGAGCATGGCGCGTGCGCAGATCGCCGGTGAGCCCCAAGGCATGCTGAAGATCCTGTTCCACCGCGAAACCCTGGAAGTCCTCGGCGTGCATTGCTTCGGCTATCAGGCGTCGGAGATCGTGCACATCGGCCAGGCGATCATGAACCAGCCGGGCGAGCAGAATACCCTCAAGTATTTTGTGAACACGACGTTCAACTACCCGACCATGGCCGAAGCCTATCGGGTAGCCGCCTACGACGGTCTCAACCGGCTTTTTTGAGCGGCTCCGGCCGGTGGCCTGAGCCGGCCGGGGAGACCGATTTCAGTAATTCCCGAGGGTGGCAGTGGCCAAACCGGGAAAGTCTGTAATCAGGCTATCTACGCCGAAGTCGGCGAGCCTGCGCATCAGCGCAGGTTCGTTGACCGTCCACACGGATACATGCAGGCCCTGGCGCTGGGCTTTTTCCAGACGCTCGGGGGTGCACAACGTCCAGTTCAACGCCAGAATCTCACAGCCGTAGTTCTGCGCGACCTTCAGCGGGTCGAGCCAGGCGTATTCGGCCACCAGGCCGCGTGACAGATCCGGGGTGAGTTCTACCGCAGCTTTCAGTACTTCCCGCGAACTTGAGGTCACGGTGACCTTGTCCATCAGGCCGAAACGTACGGCCATCTCACGAATTGCCAGTACGGTGGTGGCCGCGCGGGTGCGCGAAGCGCTTTTGACTTCCAGTTGCCAGTGATCGAAGTCGCATTTTTCGAACAGTTCTTCCAGGCGCGGGATCGGGCAAGGCGTGATCCAGCCAGGGCCGCCCTTGCGCGCGTCCATCTTCACCAGGTCCGCCGCCGAGTATTCGACGACTTTGCCGCGCCGGTCGGCGGTGCGCTTGAGGGTAGGGTCGTGGATGACCATCAACTCGCCGTCCATGGACAGGTGCAGATCCAGTTCACAACGGCGCACGCCGTGCTTGAGGCATTCCTGAAAGCTGGTCAGGGTGTTTTCCGGTGCTTCGCCTTTGGCACCGCGGTGGCCGTAAATCAGGGTCACAATTGCTCCTTTGCGCCAGCTGTCCTGGCGGGGTGAATAGGGATTCAGGTGTCTTGGGCGTCGCTTTGTTCCCGCGCCAGTCGGCGTTCCTGGGCTTGTTTTTGCAGGATGTAGCGGGCGAGCAGTTGGCGTTGGGCGTCGGTCATGGATTCGAATTCGGTGCCGATGTCAAAACCTTCGCCCTTGGGATCGCAATGGGTCACCCGCGCACGCAGCAGCAGGCCGAGCGCCTGGGGCATCAGCACCAGCTTGACCGCCAGGTGTGCGCCGGGGACGAGCGGGGTGGGGTGCTGGAAGTCGATGCCGCCTTCGGAAATGATCACCGGCTGTGGCTCGCCAACCGCACTGCGCAGGCTTTGCGCCATGACCTGGCTGAGCAGGTCCAGGCGCTTGTTCTGCACTTTGAGGAAAGCGGCCAGGCTGCGATCTTTCTCGCTGATCTGGCGTAGCAGGTGTTGGGCTTCGAATTCGCTCAGGTGCAGTTCGCTGAGCAGATTGAACAGCGGTGACTCATCCTGCAACACTTCCTTGCTCGCCGCTTCAGGGGCGGACAGGTTTTTGATTTGAAGTGCGATCATGTCGTCGATACGGTAGTATTCGCGGCGCTCTTCTTCATCTAATGTCGACATGGCGAACCCCAGCTAGCGTTAATGGTCTGAGTGTAAAGCTGCTTACCAGACCCCGCCACCGGGACGTCTTCTTTTCCTCCGAACAAGCCCCGACATGTTCAGACCTCTCTTCGTATTTATCGGCACGCGTTATACCCGTGCAAAGCGTCGCAATCATTTTGTGTCGTTCATTTCCTTGACCTCGATGATCGGGCTCGCCTTGGGCGTGGTCGTGATGATCGTGGTGCTGTCGGTGATGAACGGCTTCGATCATGAGATGCGTACCCGCGTGCTGGGCATGGTGCCCCACGCGACCATCGAGGGCGACGCGCCCATCAGTGACTGGCAAAGCCTGGCCGACAAGGTCAAGCAGAACCCCAAGGTAGTGGCCGTCGCGCCGTTTACCCAGATGCAGGGGTTGCTGACCAATGACGGCAAGGTGCAGAAGATCCTGCTCAATGCCATCGATCCGGCCCAGGAGCGCAACGTCTCGATCATCGACAAGTTCATGTTGTCGGGCAAACTCGATGACCTGGCGCCGGGTGAATTCGGCATTGTGATCGGCGACAAGGCGGCGGCCAAGCTCGGCGTTAACCTGGGTGACAAGCTGACCTTCGTCGCCCCGGAAGTCACCGTGACCCCGGCAGGCATGTTCCCGCGCATGAAGCGCTTTACCGTGGTCGGCACCTTCCACGTCGGCGCCGGCGAGATCGACGGCTACCTCGGCTTGACCAACCTCACCGACCTGGCGCGCCTGCATCGCTGGAAGCCGGATCAGGTGCAGGGCCTGCGTCTCAAGTTCAACGACCTGTTCGACGCCCCGCGTACCTCGTGGGAAATCGCTCAGCACCTGGGTGAAAGCCAGTACTACGCCCGCGACTGGACGCGTACCCACGGCAACCTGTACCAGGCCATCCGCATGGAAAAAGCCATGATCGGCCTGCTGTTGCTGCTGATCGTCGCCGTGGCCGCGTTCAATATCATCTCCACGCTGGTGATGGTGGTGAACGACAAGAAGGGCGACATCGCCATTCTGCGCACCCTGGGCGCCACGCCCGGGCAGATCATGGCGATCTTCATGGTGCAGGGCACGGTGATCGGCGTGGTCGGCACCTTGATCGGTACCGCCGTCGGGATTTTGGCCGCGCTCAACGTCAGCGCCGCCATCGCCGGCCTTGAAACCTTGATCGGCCACAAATTCCTCAACGCCGACGTCTATTTCATCGATTACTTGCCGTCCCAGGTGCAGGCCCAGGACGTGTTGATGGTGGGCGGCGCCGCGTTGGTATTGAGCTTCCTTGCCACCCTGTATCCAGCCTGGCGCGCGGCACGTACCCAGCCAGCACAGGCCTTACGTTATGAGTGAATCGGGCATGAGTGAAAAAGCAATCTTGAGCTGCCGCAACCTGGGCAAGTCCTACGAGGAAGGCCCGGAGTCGGTGGTGGTGCTGTCGAACCTGCAACTGGAACTGCATCCAGGCGAGCGCGTGGCGATTGTCGGCAGTTCCGGCTCCGGCAAAAGTACCCTGCTGAACCTGTTGGGCGGCCTCGATACGCCGTCCCAGGGCAGCGTCTGGCTGGCCGGCGAAGAGCTTTCGGCCCTCGGTGAAAAGGCTCGTGGCCAACTGCGCAACCGTTCCCTCGGTTTTGTGTACCAGTTCCACCACCTGCTGCCGGAGTTCACCGCCCTGGAAAACGTGTGCATGCCGCTGCTGATCGGCAAGACCGCGATCCCGGAAGCCCGCCAGCGCGCCCAAGCCTTGTTGGAGCGCGTCGGCCTCGGCCATCGCCTGGAGCACAAGCCGGCCGAGCTGTCCGGTGGTGAGCGCCAGCGCGTGGCCATCGCCCGCGCCCTGGTGAACAACCCGGGCCTGGTGATGCTCGACGAGCCGACCGGCAACCTCGACTCCCACACCGCCCAGGGCATCAAGGACTTGATGCTGGAACTGAGCACCCAGATGCGCACCGCGTTCCTGGTGGTGACCCATGACATGAGCATGGCCCGCCAGATGGACCGTGTGCTGCATCTGCAGGAAGGTCATCTGGTCGCCATCTGACCTGTTTCAAGCCCGGTGTCCTACATCGGGTTTTCTATTTTTCCAACGGTGCCCGCGAATGTTCAGACCGTTATCGATTTTCATCGGCACGCGCTATACCCGCGCCAAGCGCCGCAACCGTTTTGTTTCGTTTATCTCGATGACCTCGATGATCGGCCTCGCCCTGGGCGTGCTGGCGATGATCGTGGTGTTGTCGGTAATGAACGGCTTTCAGCGTGAAATGAGCTCGCGCATCCTTGGCATGGTGCCCCACGCCACCATCGTCGGCGTGAACCCGATTGACGACTGGCAGCCGCTGGCTGCCGCTGCGATGAAGAATCCCGAGGTGACTGCCGCAGTACCGTTCACGCAAATGGATGGCATGTTCTCCTACAAGGGCGCCATGCAGCCGATTGAAATCAGCGGCGTCGACCCAGCCCAGGAAGGCAAGGTGTCGATCGTGGCCCAGCACATCGTGCAGGGCAAACTGGATGACCTGAAACCCGGCGAGTTCGGTGTGGTGGTCGGCGAAATCACCGCACGGCGCTTTCGCCTGAACGTGGGTGACAAGCTGACCCTGATCGTGCCGGAAATCAGCAGCGCGCCGGGGGGCATCACCCCGCGCATGCAGCGCTTGAATGTGGTCGGCATCTTCAAGGTCGGCGCCGAGCTGGATGGCTCCATGGCGTTGATCCACATGGCTGACGCGGCAGAAATCCAGCATTGGCAGCCGAACCAGGTGCAGAGCGTGCGCCTGGCGGTGAAGGACCTGTACGCCGCCCCCAAAGTCTCGGCCGATATTGCCGCTAGCCTGGGCGCGGCTTACAAGGCGGATGACTGGACCCACACCCAGGGCAGCCTGTTCAGCGCGATGAAGATGGAAAAGACCATGATCGGCTTGTTGCTGCTGATGATCGTCGCGGTGGCGGCGTTCAACATCATCGCGACCTTGATCATGGTGGTGAACGACAAGGGCGCCGACATCGCGATTCTGCGCACCATCGGCGCCACGCCACGCCAGATCATGGCGATCTTCATGGTGCAGGGCACGGTGATCGGCATCGTCGGCACGTTGATTGGCGGTGTGCTGGGGGTGATTGCGGCCCTGAACGTGAGTGAGCTGGTGGGCTGGGTCGAGCGGGTGACGGGGCAGCATATCTTCAGCTCAGACGTGTACTTCGTCAGTAACCTGCCCTCGGAGCTGCAAGGCGGCGATGTGCTGCTGATTTGTACGGCGGGGTTTGTGTTGAGCTTTTTGGCGACGCTGTACCCGGCGTATCGGGCGGCGAAGATTGAGCCGGCGCATGCCCTGAGATACTCGTAGTTTTTAAGACCGTCTTCGCGAGCAAGCCCGCTTCCACATTTTGAGTTGTGAATACATTCAAATGTGGGAGTGGGCTTGCTCGCGAAGCGGCCGGCACCGCCTGCATCAATCCGGCTGTGGCAGCTCAACCACAAACCTGGTCCACCCCGGCCCGGACTCACAGAAAATCCGCCCCCCATGCGCCCGCACAATCGACTGGGTAATCGCCAGCCCCAGCCCCGCATGCTCGCTGCTGCCCTCGCGCCGCGCCGGGTCAGCCCGGTAGAAGCGGTCAAACAGCTTTGGTAGCAACTGCGGTGCAATGCCTTCCCCGGTGTTCTCGACAGTCAGCCGCACCCCGTCCTCGATCCGTACCCGCACTTCTCCGCCTGTCGGGGTGAACCGCAGCGCGTTATCCAGCAGGTTCGACAGCGCCCGACGCAGCATCCCACGATCCCCGGTGATGTGGGCCGTGCCTTCGCGCGTCAGGCTGATCTGCGCGTCTTCCGCCAGCAACGCAAAAAACTCCAGCAGGGCATCCACTTCGTCCGCCAGTGCCAGCGGTTCGCGCCTGGGCATCAGCAAGCCGTGGTCCGCCTTGGCCAAATACAACATGTCGTTCACGAGCTGTGCCATCCATTGCAGCTCTTCCAGGTTGCTGTGCAGGGCCTCGCGATAATCCTCTAGCGGGCGTGGCTGGGTGAGGATGACCTGGGTCTGGGTCAGCAGGTTTGACAGCGGCGTGCGCAGTTCATGGGCGATGTCGGCGGAGAACGCCGAGAGGCGCTGGAACGCGTCGTCCAGGCGGCCGAGCATGGCATTGAAGGCTTGGGCCAACTCGGCCAGTTCCGCCGGCATTTGTTCTTGGGGCAGGCGCTGGGTCAGGGAGTGGGCGGAAACGCCCGCCGCCACTTCCCCCATGCGCCGCAGTGGCCGCAAGCCACTGCGTGCCGCCCATGCGCCGAGCAGTGCGGTGGCGAGTGCCGAAAGGCCGACGGTGAGCCAGATCAAATGCTGCATGCGTTGCAGGAAGTGCTGGTGGTGGGTGATGTCGAGCATCAGGCTCAGTTGCGCCGAGCCCGGTTGACCGGCGCTCAGCGGCGCGTTGTAGACACGGTAATCGGTGCCGGCGTGTTGCAGGCGATGCAGGCCGGGGGATTCGGGTAGAGTGACCCCTGGCGCACCATCAAACCAGCGTTGGCCGGCAGCGCTGATGCGCAGGGTCAGGTCGGGTTGGTGATCGAGTTCAGTGCGCAATTGCGCTTCGCGCTGGCTGAATAGCTGCGGCGTGTCGACCCCCTGCAAGGTACTGCGCAGGGCTCCCAGCCTGGTTTCGAGCAGTTGCTGGTCCAGTTCGATGAAGTGCGCCTCGCTGGCGCGGTTGAACAACACGCCGGCGAGCAACGAGACCACCGCCGTGCACGCGGCAAACAGCAGCGCCAGGCGGCTGGCCAGGGACAGGCGCTTGATCAATTGACACGCTCCTCCAGCACATAACCCATGCCGCGCACCGTGTGGATCAGTTTGTTGGGGAAGTTGTCGTCGACTTTCAGGCGCAGGCGGCGGATCGCCACTTCGATGATGTTGGTGTCGCTGTCGAAGTTCATGTCCCACACTTGTGAGGCAATCAGGGATTTTGGCAATACTTCGCCCTGGCGGCGCAGCAGCAGTTCCAGCAGGGAGAACTCCTTGGCGGTGAGGTCGATGCGCTGGCCATCCCGCTCGACGCGGCGGCGGATCAGGTCCAGGCGCAAGTCGGCCAGTTGCAGGGCGGTTTCCTGCGGCGAACTGCTACCGCGGCGCAGCAGGCTGCGTACCCGGGCCAGCAGTTCGGAAAAGGCGAAGGGTTTGACCAGATAATCGTCGGCGCCGAGCTCCAGGCCATGCACGCGGTCTTCCACGGCGTCGCGAGCGGTGAGAAACAGCACCGGAATGTCCAGGCCAGCGCTGCGTACCGCTTGCAGGATTTGCCAGCCGTCGCGCCCCGGCAGCATCACGTCGAGGATTAGCAGATCATAGTCGCCGGTCAGTGCCAGGTGCTGGCCGCTGGTGCCGTCGGCCACCAGTTCGGTGGTGAAGCCGGCCTCGGCCAGGCCCTGGCGCAGGTAATGGCCGGTTTTCGGTTGGTCTTCGACAATCAGCAATTTCATGGGCGGCTCTTGGTTGCGGTGCACGAGGCGCTTTATACCGTGGGTTACGGGATCAGGGCGCAACCTGACAAAGTTGTAATCTAGCAGTCAGCTGGCTGGCAGCGGCCTCATCTTAGAGTGCTGTCCAAGCGGGTTACACATTTTTGGAGAGTTGAGATGGCATTGCGTACACCCCTGATGTTGGCAGGTTGCCTGTTGGTGGCGAGTTTTGGTGCGATGGCGGATGCGGCACATACCTTTGCCTTCGGCCACGCGGCCCCTGCCGAGCAGGCCACGCGTACCGTGGAAGTGACCCTGCAGGACATTGCTTTTTCGCCCAAGTCACTGGACGTGAAGGCCGGTGAGACCGTGCGCTTTGTCCTAGTGAATAAAGGCCAGTTGCTGCACGAATTCAACCTGGGCGATGCGGCGATGCATGCCCAGCACCAGAAGGAAATGTTGCAGATGCAGGCCAGCGGTATGCTCACCGCCACTGGCATGGGCAAGATGGATCACAGCGCCATGGGCCATGGCGCAATGATGAAGCATGATGATCCCAACAGCGTGTTGGTCGAGCCCGGCAAAACCGCCGAGTTGACGTGGACGTTCACCCAGTCCACGGGCCTGGAGTTTGCTTGCAACCTGCCAGGGCATTATCAGGCGGGCATGGTTGGCAAGCTGAACGTCGAGTAGGCCGCAAAGGCGGGGGCAAAGGCTGGTAGACTGGCGGCGTTTATTTAGCCAGGTTTCCGCCATGCATCCCGCAGCCGAACATTCGCCGCTGGGCAAGTCCAGTGAATACATCTCCACCTACACCCCGTCGTTGTTGTTCCCGATCCCTCGCGCCGCCAAATGGGCCGAGCTGGGCCTGAGTGCCGAGACCCTGCCATACAAAGGCGTGGATTTCTGGAACTGCTTCGAACTGTCCTGGCTGCTGCCGTCGGGCAAGCCGGTGGTGGCCATCGGTGAGTTCAGCATCCCGGCTGACTCGCCGAATATCATTGAGTCCAAGTCCTTCAAGCTGTACCTCAACTCGTTGAACCAGACCGCGTTTGCCGATACGGCAAGCCTGGAAGCGACCTTGCGTACCGACCTCGGCGCCGCCGCCGGCAAGCCAGTGAGCGTGCGCATCCGCAGCCTGGCCGAGATCGAGGCCGAAGGCGTGATGGCGTTGCCCGGTGTGTGCATTGATGAGTTGGACATCAGCGTCAGCAACTACGAACACCCACGCCCGGAACTGCTGCGTTGCGATGAATCGCGGATTGTCGAGGAGAGCGTGCATAGCCACCTGCTCAAATCCAACTGCCCGGTGACCAGCCAGCCCGATTGGGGCAGTGTGGTGGTCGAATACCGGGGTCGCGCGTTGGACCACGCGAGCTTGCTGGAATATATCGTGAGCTTTCGCCAGCACTCTGACTTCCATGAGCAGTGCGTGGAGCGCATCTTCCTGGATTTGCAGCGCTTGCTGAAGCCGGAAAAACTGACCGTGTATGCGCGGTATGTTCGCAGGGGCGGGTTGGATATCAACCCGTATCGCAGTACTGAAGATGTGGCGTTCCAGAACGTGCGCCTGGCGCGTCAGTAAAGCCGGAAAACGTCACTCTTCAGGAGTGGGGGGAGTGGTTCCTCCCGCCACTTTCTTATCTATGCCTAATGTGCGTGGATAGACGGCGTTTCGTGGGTATCAGTATGTGATTTTCTCTTTGCCATCGCCAACTGGGAAATATCGATCATTCTCGTCTGTAGCCCCACCATAGCTCCTCGAAATTGAGTATGAAGGCTCAGTTCCTTTGCCTTTCATAGCCTCTTGCTGCCCTGCATCTATCTCGTTCTGCTGAAAATACTGTTGCATTACTTGAAAAGCTGGCGATGCGCTCGATACGGCACTCATTATAAGTAAAGCTCCAAAGTTAATTGAAAGGACCATTCCTCTCACAACCTCAGTGGCAAGCTCCGTGGTTTGGGTTCCCGTCGATGATGAAATTTCCCGCAAAAGCGACGCTATGATTCTACAAAAGGGAAGGCGTATTTCTGAGCAAAAAAAAGCCGACGCCCGCTTAGGCATCGGTTTTCAATTGTTTGCCGAGAGGGATCCGCGCAAATGCAGCTCTGATAGATGTTGATTTTCAGGTGCTATGCCGTCAGATCCCGATATTGCCCAAGGTGACCATGATATTGCGCAAGGTCCCGGAAATCACCGGGTGCTCAGCGTCGAACTCAATGGCCGCTTGATTCACATCATCGGAAATACTCGGTGTCTGGGTGGCCGGCTCAAGTTCAAGTTGTAATTCGAACTTGGCAATCAAGGCTTGCAATGCTGTACGTTTTTCTTCCGACAGCGGCGGTTCCTGTTCCAACTGCCCGCGCAGGATTTCGACCTGTTCTTCCAGTTTTTTGCGATCAGGCATGACGTGTTTCCTTTTATCGATAGGCACTGACATAGACCACGGTACGCCGAGAAAGGTCTACGGGCTGACCTGTAGATTAATCCACTGGCGCCAACCGTGCATGATCCGTGTCAGGGCTTCTCGCCTTTTAGTTGGCGCAGGCTGATGTCGGCCAGGCAGGTGCCGAGTTCGCCCAGGTGGTCGATCACCGAGTGCACGCCCAGCCCGTACAGGGCCACGGTGGCTTTGCCGCGCTTGTGCTCGCGCTCTTGCTCGCTCAATGCCTGCCATTGTGTCGGGGCCATGCCGCACAGCGAGCCGCAGGATGCCAGGCCAATCGTCCACAGGCCGGCGTTGAGCCCCGATTGCAGCAAGCGCGGTTCGCCGCTGACCAGCACACAGCCTTCCAGGCGTTCTATGTTCAGTTCCATCAAGGCTTGCCAGCAGGCGTGAGGCGCAGGCCAACGGATGGCAGAGGGCGATGCGGCTTTCAGCCAGCCCGGCAATACGGCGGCCAGTGGTGTGGTGACGCAGGCGGGCAGTTCATCCAGCCAGGCGCAGGGCACGCCTTGTTCATGCAGGCTGCGCAGGATGCTCAGGGCGCCCGGCGTGGCGTGGGAGCCCGGCGAGGGCGAATCGGTACGTGCCTGGGAACCGAAGTCCACCAGGCAGCCACTCAGGCCGAACAATACAGCGGTCAAGGCAGGCGCGCTGGCGATGGCAATCTCGGCGTGAGGCATGTCGACATCCCTGAAATAGCTCTGACGCTATCGGCATGGGATGACAAGTGGATGACACAGGGCCTCAATTGTAGGAATTTTGTGCATTTTAGACAGGACGTTTCCCCGACTGCTGCGTAAATGGACACTTCCGTCATATACTCACCGACTTATTCAGGGCATAGCGCCCATGACAGACCCTTAAGGAGCAAAAGCTATGCGCTGGAGCCACTATTTCGCTCAGCTGTCGGTGTGTGCCACTGTCCTGCTGGCCCCGTTCGCTGTACAGGCCGCCTCGGAAGATGATCCGTGGGAAAGCGTCAACCGCCCGATCTTCACCTTCAACGACACCGTTGATACCTATGCGCTCAAGCCATTGGCCCAGGGTTATCAGTTCGTGACGCCGCAATTCATGCAGGACGGCGTTCATAACTTCTTCCGTAACATCGGCGATGTCGGCAACCTGGCCAACAACGTGCTGCAGCTCAAGCCGCATGCGGCGGGTGTGGACACGGCGCGCTTGCTGATGAACACCACGTTTGGTGTGCTCGGCTTTATCGACGTCGGTACCAAAATGGGGTTGCAACGCAGTGACGAAGACTTCGGTCAGACCCTCGGCTACTGGGGCGTCGGCAGTGGTCCTTATGTGATGCTGCCACTGCTGGGCCCAAGCACCCTGCGTGATGCACCGTCCAAATACGTAGACAGCTACACCCAGCCGTACCGCTATATGAACGACATCGGCTGGCGCAACAGCACCTTTGGTCTGAACGTTGTCGATACCCGTGCCAGCCTGCTGGACAGCGAGAAGCTGATCACCGGCGACAAGTACACGTTCATCCGCAATGCTTACCTGCAGAACCGCGAGTTCAAGGTCAAGGACGGCAAGGTCGTCGACGACTTTTAAGCCGTGATGTTTTGAAACGAAAAAGGCGACCTCGATGGTCGCCTTTTTTGTGGGCAGGTTTCAGTACATTTTCAGGATCTTGAGCCCGAGGTGCTGGTCTGGGCCGTTTGTCTTGGTCCAGACCACTTCGGTGTCCGCTTCCAGTCCCGTGAGGGCGCTGTGCTCGGAATCGATGCGTACAGTCAGTTTGTCGCCTACCTGGAATTGGCGAGGTGCCTGCACCTGCATGCCGGAACTGGAAAGGTCCACGCAAACCCCGGCAATCTCCTGCCCGGCGTGGATCAGCGACACATCGGCATCCACTCGCATGCGGATGAAATCGCGTTTTTCGGCGTAGTCGCGCTCGTGTTGGCTCACGGGTTCCATCCTTACTTTGTGTTGTGGTCGTGGCTGTTCTTATAACTCTCGGTGATTTGCGATGTAAAGACGCTTGGCGACCATCGGCATGAGCTTGAAACCCCAGACGGATGGGAGTACCGTCTGCGCCTTAGAAGGGCACCTCTGCTTTACCGTTGTGCGTGGGCCAAATGCCCATGCTTTGTAGGACAGAGAGGCTAGAAAGCGAATCCAGTAAGTGCGCCCGGCCATTGTCGCGCCACCTACGCCAACCTAATTCTGGCGCCGTTTGCCCACATGCAAAAAACCAGTGCCACGCTGCTGATAATCGATGACGACGAAGTAGTGCGCGCGAGTCTCGCGGCCTATTTGGAAGACAGTGGCTTCAGCGTCCTGCAGGCCAGCAATGGCCAACAGGGTCTCCAGGTATTCGAGCGCGACAAGCCCGACCTTGTGATCTGCGACCTGCGCATGCCCCAGATGGGCGGCCTGGAGCTGATTCGCCAGGTGACCGAGCTCGCGCCGCAGACGCCGGTGATTGTCGTGTCCGGTGCCGGGGTGATGAACGATGCGGTCGAGGCTCTGCGCCTGGGCGCTGCCGACTACCTGATCAAGCCCCTTGAAGACCTCGCGGTGCTGGAGCACTCGGTGCGTCGTGCCCTGGATCGTGCACGCCTGCTGCTGGAAAACCAGCGCTACCGCGAAAAGCTCGAAACCGCCAACCGCGAACTCGAAGCCAGCCTGAACCTGCTCCAGGAAGACCAGAACGCCGGTCGCCAGGTGCAGATGAACATGCTGCCGGTGAGCCCGTGGACCATTGACGAGTTTCAGTTTGCCCACCAGATCATTCCGTCCTTGTACCTGTCGGGTGATTTTGTCGACTACTTCCGCGTTGATGAGCGGCGTGTCGCGTTCTACCTGGCCGATGTCTCCGGCCATGGTGCTTCCTCTGCTTTTGTCACCGTGTTGTTGAAGTTCATGACCACGCGGCTGCTGTTCGAATCCAAGCGCAATGGCACCTTGCCGGAGTTCACCCCGTCCGAGGTGCTGGGCCACATCAACCGAGGCCTGATCAGCTGCAAGCTGGGCAAGCACGTAACGATGGTGGGCGGCGTGATTGATGAAGAAACCGGTCTTTTGACCTACAGCATTGGTGGTCACCTGCCGATGCCTGTGTTGTACACGCCTGACAGTGTGCGTTACCTGGAAGGACGGGGTCTGCCCGTAGGCTTGTTTAACGAAGCCACCTACGAAGACCACATCCTGGAACTGCCACCGACGTTCAGCTTGACGCTGATGTCCGATGGCATCCTCGACCTTCTTCCAGAGCCTACACTCAAGGAGAAAGAAGCTGCCTTGCCCCAAAAGGTCAAGTCGGCGGGCGGCAGCCTGGATGGCCTGCGGCAGGTTTTTGGATTGGCCACGCTAGGGGAGATGCCGGATGATATCGCCCTATTGGTGTTGAGCAGGAATCTTTGATGAGTACCGGAAGAATCCAATTCGCCGAGCAAGACGGGACCTTTGTCCTGAAGTTTGTCGGTGAAGTGCGCCTGACCTTGTGTTCGGCGCTGGATGCGACGATCGAGCGGATCTTCACCGCGCTGAATTTTTCGGCGATCGTGATCGATCTGACCGAAACCCGCAGCATCGATAGCACGACCCTTGGGTTGTTGGCCAAGTTGTCCATTCTGTCGCGGCAGAAGGTCGGCCTGTTGCCGACGGTGGTCACCACCCACGAAGACATCACCCGGCTGTTGCAGTCCATGGGCTTCGATCAGGTGTTCAACATCGTTGATCGCCCGATTCCGTGCCCGGAATGCCTGACTGACTTGCCGTCCCAGGACCAGTCCGAGGAGGTGGTACGCATCAAGGTGCTGGAAGCGCACAAGATCCTGATGGGCTTGAACGAGTCCAACCGCGAGGCGTTTCACGACCTCGTCAATGCCCTCGAGCGCCACTGATCTCCTGTGTAGGAATACGTCCCAAATATGGAAGGGGGCTCGCCCCGATAGCGCCAGATCGATCAGCGCACTTCCAAACAGACAAAAAAGGGCGGCACCTTCACAGGTGCCGCCCTTTTTGTTGCTGCTGCCTTACAGCTTGGCAGTCAACAGCGCCTCCAGCTTCTCCTGGTCACGCGCAAACTGGCGAATGCCTTCGGCCAGCTTCTCGGTTGCCATCGCGTCTTCGTTGGATTCCCAGCGGAACTGCGCTTCAGTCAAATGCACGCGTGGCTCACCGGCATGGCCGGGCGACAGCTTGCGCTCCAGCTTGCCGGTATCGGCAGCGAGTTTTTCCAGCAGGTCCGGGCTGATGGTCAGGCGATCACAACCGGCCAGCTCTTCGATCTGGCTCAGGTTGCGGAAGCTCGCACCCATCACCACGGTCTTGTAGCCATTGGCCTTGTAGTAGTTGTAGATGCGCGTCACCGACTGCACGCCTGGATCTTCCGAGCCGGTGTAGTCGGTGCCGTTGGCCTTCTTGTACCAGTCGTAGATGCGACCCACGAACGGCGAAATCAGGAACACGCCCGCTTCCGCGCAAGCCACCGCTTGGGCGAAGGAGAACAGCAGGGTCAGGTTGGTCTGGATGCCTTCTTTTTCCAGCTTCTCTGCGGCGCGGATGCCTTCCCAGGTGGAGGCGATCTTGATCAGTACGCGGTCACGGCCAACGCCGGCTTTTTCGTACAGATCGATCAGACGGTGCGCACGCTTGAGTACGGCGTCAGTGTCGAACGACAAGCGTGCATCCACTTCAGTGGAGATGCGCCCCGGGACTACTTTCAGGATCTCCTGGCCCACGGCCACCGCAAAGCGGTCACTGGCCAGGCCAACGTCGCCGTTGCAGTCTTTCACGCACTCATCCAGCAGCTTGGCATAGGCCGGAATCGACGCCGCCTTGAGCAGCAGGGACGGGTTGGTGGTGGCATCCTGCGGTTTGACCCGGGCGATAGCTTCGAAATCGCCGGTATCGGCTACGACAGTGGTGATTTGCTTGAGTTGTTCCAGCTTGGAAGTCATGGGCGTGCTCTGTCCTGTGGGTCTGATGACATTACCCGAGCGCTGACAGCCGCTCAAGGGCGCAAATGCGTTCATCGGCCCGCCGTGGCAACAACCTGGGAACGGTCATCTGAATAGCGGGCCTGACGGTTTAATAGGAGGGCGAAAAGGCTGGCAGGTTCAACTCCGCTAATGGTCAGCGCCCATCCAGCAGAGCGGCTGCCTGATCGAGCAGTGCCAGTGGGTCGGCAGCCTTGTGAATATCCACCGACAGCAACTGCCGGAACTTGCGCGCTCCAGGAAAGCCGGTGCCCAGCCCCAGCACATGCCGGGTGATGTGGTGCATCGAACCGCCTGTCGCCAAATGCGCCGCGATATACGGCCGAAGTTGCGCCAGCGCCTGCGCCCGCGTGATCACCGGCTGCGTGCTGCCAAATAGCTGCTGATCGACCTGCGCCAGCACATAGGGGTTGTGATACGCCTCGCGCCCCAGCATCACCCCGTCAAAGGTCTGCAAGTGCTCCTGGCACTGCTCCAGCGTCTTGATTCCACCGTTCAGGATGATCTCCAGCTCGGCAAAATCCCGCTTCAGCTGCGCCGCCACGTCATAACGCAAGGGCGGAATATCCCGATTCTCCTTGGGCGATAAACCCTCCAGAATCGCAATGCGCGCATGCACGGTAAAACTGGTGCAGCCTGCGTCCTTCACCTGCCCGACAAAATCACACAGCTCGGCGTAGCTGTCCCGGCCATTGATCCCGATGCGGTGCTTCACCGTTACCGGAATCGACACCGCATCGCGCATTGCCTTCACACAATCTGCCACCAGCGCCGGATGGCCCATGAGGCACGCGCCGATCATATTGTTCTGCACGCGATCACTGGGGCATCCAACGTTCAGGTTCACCTCATCATACCCGGCGGCCTCGGCCATCCGGGCGCAGGCCGCCAAGTCCGCCGGAACGCTGCCACCCAGTTGCAGTGCCAACGGGTGCTCGGCGTCGTTGTGGCGCAGGAAACGCTCGTGGTCGCCATGCAGGATCGCGCCGGTGGTCACCATCTCGGTGTAGAGCAGTGCGTTTTTTGACAGCAGGCGCAGGAAAAAACGGCAGTGGCGATCAGTCCAATCCATCATCGGCGCGACGCTGAAGCGGCGAGAGGGCTCGGAGCGGGAAAGGTTAGCGTTTGCTGGGGATTCGGCTTTTTCGGAGTTCATTAATACTGATCTTTTATACGGCGGTTTTTACCCGTGTTCCCTTGTTTTCTGAAGTCGGTAGCTACGTAGTAGCGATCGACATTCGGCAATGTAGCAACTGGAAATGGGCACGATCACAGCACGTAAGCGCAAGGACAACTCGACAGCCTACGCGGCGCAGATACGGATCAATCGGGATGGCAAGACAGTTTATCAGGAAAGCCGAGCCTTCGATTGTAAGCCGGTCGCCCAGGCGTGGGCCAAGCGACGGGAGACCGAGCTGGCTCAGCCAGGTGGGTTGGGCCATGCAGCGCTGAACAGCCAGAGTTGGTGGAGTACGCGCAGCCCACGCCTTTCCAGCCGAATATCTATCTGGGTATTTGGAAGAGGTTTTGGCTGATTGCCTGGTGCAGTGACGTCGAGGTTTGCCGGCTACAATAAAACGTTGCCGAGTGGAATGCTCGGGCGGACATAATCAATGTGTTGTGAGGCGCTAGACTATTTTATGAATTCGCCGGTCAATAACCAGAATTTGACTTCTGTCAGCCACCATGTGAGCCAGGCTGAGCGCGCCCATTATATGGGGCATCGCGGCGCGGTGCTTTGGTTCACTGGGCTCTCCGCCTCTGGCAAGTCGAGTCTGGCGATGGCGTTGGAAGCTCACCTGTTGAGGTCGGGTTACGCGTGCTACACCCTTGACGGGGATAATGTCCGCAAGGGGCTTAACGCCAATTTGGGCTTTTCAGAAGACGATAGAACAGAAAATATTCGCCGGGTAAGTGAAGTGGCGGCCCTGTTCGCCGATGCGGGCATGATTTGCATCACGGCGTTTATTTCACCCTATCGTGAGGGGAGGGCGCGTGCGCGTGCCGTCGCCTGCAACACTTCGTTTCATGAGATCTACATAGCGGCAGACTTGGCAACCTGTGAGATGCGTGACCCCAAGGGTCTATACCGCAAGGCCAGGGCCAAAGAGCTTCGCGATTTTACCGGTATAGACGCGCCTTACGAGCCGCCGCTGGCCCCTGATCTGATCATCGACACCGCTGGCCAGACGTTTGAGCACAGCTTGGGTCGACTGATTGAATATGTGGACGAACATATCCTGCCTGGAACTGACAAGTAATCAGCCGCTTCACGCACAGAACAAACTGAGTTCAATGAGTGTTACTGCCCCGTCATCAGAAGAACAGTCGACGTGTATTGAACCCGATGTTTTTAAACGATGCCTAAAAGCCTGAAGTGTCCGTGGATATCGCCGACTATAAAGTCTCGACCCGTTTTGTTGGGATTAAACGATTGGACTTGGTACATGCTGAGTGACTTTATGAGTTGATATTCAGGTCTGAGACTATCGCTTGGCCGGGATTTTGATAAAAAGTCCTGGGGGCAACATGCCCTATAAGGCCGCTGTAAACCCCATGCTTGCGGCGCTGCCGTCACTGAATCCGTACCCTGCTGCCGGATGGCATTCAGGATTTGGCCTCACCCTGTAGTCACCGTGCCTTTATGAAAAATCTCCCGTCTGGCTCGGCGGCTTATATTTTCATACTTGCTTGCTGCATAGATGCTGTCGAATCGACGACGATCGATATCGCCATATTTGCTCAACTCGTCCATGACGAGTTGGTCGTATTCCTGTTCGATCACAAAGCGGAAGACTTCCCGGCGATAATAGAACCCGAATTGAAACGCTAATACTTCGGCCAAGTAGTCCGCCGGAGTGAGGAAGCAGTTTTCCAGATCAATTGCCTTTGCGGGGCGTGCGTCGTCAAAATTGATCATCACGTTGTTTGCCCAGAAGTCCATGTGCACGATGCCTTTTTCGTGCAGGGCGCGAAGCAGGTCGAATGACCGCGTGATCAGGCTGCGGATGTCGCGGCTCTGGTTTAGCCACTCGAGACCATTGAGATGGTCATCGAGCATTTCGGTGAAGATAAAAAACTCCTGGATCAAGCCAATCGCCGATTTCCTATAGCCAAAGCCCAGCAAGTTGGCGACGGGGGCCCCGCGTTTCTGTGCGCCGTAGGTGTTGATGACTTCTTCGACCGGCCAATCGAACGCGCCGTCGCGCTTGGCACGTCCGAGGGTCACTCTCAATTTTGGCTTGAGGCTGTCGAGGGGTTGAAACTTGGCAAAAAGGTCGCTTTCCATGCCTTGAAGCGGGGCGCTGATGCGGTGCGGTAGCTGGTGTCGGCTGTCGATCAGACTCTGGATCGCCAACTCGACACTGCTATCTGTTTCTTGTGTCAGAAAAATCCTGGCGTTGCGGTGGTCGAGTGTTGCTGGAAAGCTCCGAAGCACACCTGGGTCGGGGAAAATCAAAACACGTCCTTGTCATGGAGGAAATATGACGGGAATGTTACACGTGAGGTGCTATTGGATCCAACCTGAACCTAACCTGTCTGATAAATAAATAACTATCCGCAGCTGGGCTTTGTTTCATTGACAGGTGCGTCTCGATCGTTTAATCGCCTCCGCGCATCCGCCGGGCTACCAGGTAAAGCCCCAGTCCAATCAAGGCGGTCGCTGCGCCAATGTAGCCGGTGCTGGTCCACCCCAGGCCTGCAGTGATCGCGATCCCGCCAAACCATGGTCCCAACGCATTGGCCAAGTTGAATGCCGCGTGGTTGGACGCCGCCGCCAGGCTTGGTGCTTCGTGGGCAATGTCCATCAGGCGGATCTGCAGCGGTGCTGCCAGTGACACCATGGTGCCGACCAGGCCGATGCCCAGCAACACACCCCAAAGCGATCCGGCAGCGAAAGGGAAGAACACCAGCACGGCCATCGACCACACCAATATCAACCCCACGGCGCGGAACTGCATACGATCGAACAGCTTTCCGCCGGCAATATTGCCGATGATGCCGCCAACGCCAAATGCGGCCAGGCCGAAGGGGATCCACTGAGGCGCGACCTTGGTCACTTCGAGCATGGTCGGGGCCAGATAGCTGAAGACACAGAACATGCCGGCAAAACCAATGGCGCCAATCGACAGGGCCATCCACACCTGGGGTTTGGTGAAAGCGCGCAGTTCCTTGCGTGGGTCGCTGCGCGGTTCGTCATGACGCTCGGGGACGAAGCGCCAGACCAGGGCGATGGTGCAGAGGGCGATCAGGCTCACCAGCGCAAACGCCGAACGCCATCCCAGATGCTGCCCCAGGAAAGTCGCGATTGGATTGCCCAGTAGCATGGCCAGAGTCAAGCCCATCATTACGCGCGCGACTGCACCGGCGCGCTTGTCCGAGGGCACCATGCTGGACGCTACTACGGCGGCAATCCCAAAGTAAGCACCGTGGGGCAGGCCGCTGACAAAGCGGAACGCCACCAGGGAGCTGAACGTCGGGGTGAAGGCGGTCGCCAGGTTGCCCAAGGCATAAAGGCCCATCAGCAATAGCAGCATATGTTTGCGCAATAGCCTGGCGCCAAGGATTGCCAGCAGCGGGGCGCCGACCATTACGCCCAGGGCATACGCGCTGATCGCATGGCCCACCTGGGGTTCGCTCAGGTGCAGGTTGCTGGCGATGTCGGGCATCAAGCCCATGATCGCAAATTCGCCGGTACCAATCGCGAAGCTGCCGACGGCCATCGCCGCTTCCATTTTGGCGGCGCTGCGCGCGGGCAGTACGTGCCCAAGTGTTTGTTGGGTGGACATGGGATGCTCTGTTCTCAAGGGGCGCAAGGTAAGCCGGTGATGCTAAAGAACGTCAAGGGAGGCGTCTAGGAAAGGCTTTTCACGCCAGAGCTCAGGGCTTTCAGGTGCTTGGCGTTCAGGTATGGTTTGGTCCGTAGAATGCGCAGGGTAGAAGAGTCGTTAGTGAGTGGTGGCGCAGGGATTTCATACGATCGCTCGAACCCTCGATGAGTGTTTAATACAAACCGCTGCGAATGCGCTGATTGTTTTTAAATAGTGGTTCTTGTGGTCTGTCCAGCATTAATAGTGTTAGTCGCGATTCGTACGCTCATAATGAGATTTGAGCAGGGGTAGTAAGGCCAATAAACACCCTACTAATAGTCCCAGGAAAATACCCGCTACCAAATACGGTGTTATGGCTTTTGCGTTTTTTATTTTGACTTTACCCAGGGTGTTGAATGCCCTGAGGCTGTGATCAACCGTCAGGGACGGTAGGCTGAGGGCAAGGGCCTGTGTGTTGGCGGTATCCAATATCGATTTCAGTTTCGATATAGCCAGTTCTTTTGAGTTTGCCTTGAACGACGCCAGATGGACGTAGGGTTGGGGTGTGCCCACGATGTCAACCTTGTTGGCTGTCATGATGCCCATGGCGATGTAGTACACATCGTCCTGGATCGAGCTGTAGAGCTTGATTTCTATCGGTTGTGTCGTCGAGACGGGCACTGTTTCGGTGCTGCGCACTTCTCTGTACATACTCAACAACGAGCCTTTGGTGATATAGCTGCTGGCAACCCATTTAGGGGGTGAAAAGTAAAACGCAGCCAACGCAATCACTATTCCAATTACGACGGCTATAATTATTTTTATTTTATTTTTCCATAAGGCATGGATGAACGGCAGGAGATCTATTTCATCATCGTTGTATTGATTATTCGGCTTCGTCATGCTTCTCACGAGAGATCCTTTTTAATACGTTTCGATGATTGTAGATTAGTTAAATGCATTTGCTGTTACAGCGTTACCGGACAATGACAATATCGATTGTGGCGGGAGGCGAAAGGTTCCAATCTGCTCCGGTCTGGCGTTTCCTCCGGTAGCCCGCCGATGTCGGGATTCGACCGCTGAGTCCACATCAGACGCCCCATCCTCCTCGGGCATGATATTCTGCGCGCCATCTTGGTTTGAGCTTTCCTCGGCACGTACACCCGAATACGTGCCGGCGGATGACTGTCGCCGAGGTAGCTGAAGCCAATAATGATAAGAAGTCAGCGCAGAAGGGACATAAAAGTGAGGTCGATACGTCGGCCTTGTGTGCCCACCCTGCGGTCCTGAAGTGAATGTGCAAACCCTACCTCGCGGTGCGTTGCCTGGCGCAGCATGAAGGAGGGTTGCCCATGATTAGGGGCAGTGGGGCGGATGGCGTTTTATCATAGGTGCTACTGATGTTTAAGAAAGTAAACACTGCCCTGCTGGGGCTGGCTTTGTCGATGGGGATCACGTCCGTTCACGCGGAAGAGGCAAAGAAAGTCGATGTGCTGCTGATCGGCGGCGGCATCATGAGTGCAACCCTGGGTGTATGGCTCAATGAGCTGGAGCCGGGTTGGTCGATGGAGATGGTCGAGCGCCTCGATGGCGTCGCCGAAGAAAGCTCCAACGGCTGGAACAACGCGGGTACCGGTCACTCGGCTCTGGCTGAACTGAACTACACCCCGGAAGACAAGAACGGCAACGTTGAGATCCCGAAAGCGGTCGAAATCAACGAAGCATTCCAGATCTCCCGTCAGTTCTGGTCCTGGCAGGTCCAGCAGGGCGTGCTGAAGAACCCACGTTCGTTCATCAACACCACTCCGCACATGAGCTTTGTGTGGGGCGATGACAACATCAAGTTCCTCAAGAAGCGTTACGAAGCCCTGCAAGCCAGCCCGCTGTTTGCCGGCATGCAGTACTCCGAAGACCCGGCGCAGATCGCCAAGTGGGTCCCGCTGATGATGGAAGGGCGTGACCCGAACCAGAAAATCGCGGCTACCTGGAGCCCGCTGGGTACTGACATGAACTTTGGCGAAATCACGCGCCAATTCGTCGCTCACCTGCAAACCACGCCCAAGTTCGACCTGAAACTGTCGAGCGAAGTGCAGGACATCACCAAGAACGCCGACGGTTCGTGGCGTGTCAGCTACAAAAACCTGAAAGACGGTACCAAGACTGAAACCGACGCCAAGTTCGTGTTCATCGGCGCGGGCGGCGGTGCACTGCACCTGCTGCAAAAATCCGGCATTCCTGAAGCCAGGGAATACGCTGGCTTCCCGGTAGGTGGTTCGTTCCTGGTGACCGATAACCCAACCGTGGCCGAGCAGCACCTGGCCAAGGCCTACGGCAAAGCGTCGGTTGGCGCGCCACCGATGTCGGTTCCGCACCTGGACACCCGCGTGCTGGATGGCAAGCGCGTGATCCTGTTTGGCCCATTCGCGACCTTCTCCACCAAGTTCCTGAAGGAAGGTTCGTACCTGGACCTGCTGACCAGCACCACCACCCACAACATCTGGCCAATGACCAAAGTCGGTATTCGTGAATACCCGCTGGTCGAGTACCTTGCCGGCCAACTGATGCTGTCGGATGACGACCGCTTCAAGGCGCTGCAAGAGTACTTCCCGAACGCCAAGAAAGAAGACTGGCGCCTGTGGCAAGCCGGTCAGCGCGTGCAGATCATCAAGCGTGACGAAGAGCAGGGCGGCGTCCTGAAACTGGGCACCGAAGTGGTCAGCTCTGCCGACAACACCATTGCAGGCTTGCTGGGTGCATCGCCGGGCGCGTCCACCGCGGCTCCGATCATGCTGACCGTGCTGCAGAAAGTGTTCAAGGACAAGGTTGCGACCCCTGAGTGGCAGGCCAAGCTGCACCAGATCGTACCGAGCTATGGCACCAAGCTGAACGACAGCCCTGAAGCGGTTGCCAAGGAATGGGCCTACACCGCTGGTGTCCTGCAACTGCCGACACCGCCTGTGATCCCACAAAGCGCTGCGCCAAAGGCTGTCGAGGCTGCAAAGCCTGCGGCTGAGCCGAGCAAGCCGGCGTCTGACCTGGCGTTGTAAGAAACAGCTGTGGTCCCACGGACCACGCTGAAACAAAAAAGCCCGCTGAACCGGCAACGGTCAGCGGGTTTTTTTTGTGCGCAGGTTACCCGTGGGTGCGAACCCGCTCGACTGCAGGCAATTCCACCGTTCGCTCGGCTGCGGCCAGCGCCGCCTTCAAGGCGTGCTGGTCCAATCGGACACAATAGGCCGGTTTGGCCCGCTCAAATCGCCAGCTTTCATCCAGCCCACCGGCATCCACCGCGTCGAAACCCAACTCATCAAGCAATCGGATCACTTGCGCCTTTGCCGCTGCATCATCCGCAGCCACTGGCAGCGCACGGCGGTCGGTGGCGCCGTGAGGGCGCGCATCCTGGGTCAGCTCCGGCGCAAAGATCGCATTGAACACCTTCACTACGTGCGCGTGTGGCAGATGGTCGGCGAGCAGCCGGCTGGTGGTGGTTTCAAAACGGTCCAGCACCGGGATGTGCCCGTCGCGCTGCGGATAGTAATTGTTGGCATCCATCACCGTCTTGCTTTCCAGCCATTGCGGGAGCACGGCGCGATAGTGCTCCAGGGGAATCGCTATGAGCACCAGTTCGCCGAACTTGGCGGCGTCTTCCGCGCGGCCGACTTGAACACCGGGTATGCCGCTGAGCACGCTGCTCATGGTTTGTGGGCCACGGGAGTTGCTCAACATCACCTCGTGCCCGGCAGCCAGGGCCAACTGGGCAACAGCGCGCCCGATGAATCCTGCTCCAATAACGCCAATGTTCATGTCCTTGCTCCAGTGAATTGCGGGAGTGGTTATGATGATTGGCAACCATTTGGTGATAAATGATCGTTCTGGTGTCGCTGTTGTTACTGGGAGTAGGGAATGATGGACCGTCTTTCAAGCATGAAGGCTTTCGTGATGGCTGCCGAATCAGGCTCCTATGCCCGTGCGGCCGAGCGCTTGAACATGTCGGCACAGATGGTCGCCAAACACGTCGCGGCACTTGAGCAACGTCTCGGTGCCCGCCTGCTCAACCGCACCACGCGGCGGCAAAGCCTGACGGAGTTGGGTAGTGCGTACTACGAGCGTTGCAAACATATCCTGACGGAGGCTGATGCCGCCGACTCGCTGGCGCAGATCATGAACGACACGCCGCGCGGCAAGCTGAAAGTCACTGCGCCGGTGACGTTTGGTTCCTACAGCCTGATGCCCTTGATCACCCAATTTCTACGCGACCACCCGGATGTGGAAATCGACCTGCACCTGACCGACCGATTCGTCGATCTGGTGGAGGAGGGTTACGAGGTGGCATTTCGCATTGGTCCCCTCGCGACCACCGGCCTCACCGCGCGACCACTTGCGCCTTATCGTCTGGTGGTTTGCGCGGCACCCGCTTACCTCGCAGCGAGAGGTCTACCGCTGACGCCGGCAGACCTTGAGCACCACGAATGCCTGGGCTACGCCTTTTGGTCTCGCCCGGCGGATCGCGAGTGGGTTTTTCACCAGGGCGCGACGTCGTACACCGTGCCGGTTGCCAGTCGTTTGCGGATCAACGAAAGCAGGGCCCTGATGTCCGCTGCGCTGGATGGTTTTGGTATCGTCCTCGGCCCGGAAGATTTCTTGCGTGTGGCGTTGGCCAAGGGAGAGTTGGTCCGGGTACTGCCTGACTTCGATGCGCCAAGTCGGCCGATGCATCTGGTCTATACCGCCAACCGGCAGCGTACGGCCAAGCTGCGGCGATTTGTCGAGGCCGTGTTGCAGCGTTTCGGCGGTGATGGGTTCAGCAACCCGACAGACACGACCTGTTAAAAATACTCCAGGCCAAGCAGGAGCGTGGCTGCAGCAAGGGGGGATTTTGTCGGTGTAGGTGTAGGGCGATGACGCCCGAGGGGTTTGTATGTTGCTACGTTATGCGGCATTGGCGGCGGTGGTCGTCGCGGCATCCGGGTGTGTGCAAGAGCGTGTCGTGCATGAACGCAGGCCGGTTCAGCGTGAATACGTCGAGGTGATTGCCCCGCAGCCGCCGCCCGTGCAGGTGATCGAAGTCGAGCCGCCAGTCCGTTATGGCTACGTATGGTCGCGCGGTTACTGGCGTTGGGCGGGTGGGCGTTACGTTGCGGTTCACGGCCATTGGGAGCCGGTGCGCGAGGGGTATCGCTACGTGCATCCGCATTGGGTGCAACGTAGTGATGGTTACCACTGGCAGGGTGGTGGCTGGGTGCGTTGAGCCCCAGGCTAGCTCGGCTTCTTGATACCCAGCAGCCGAACTTCCCGCAATAGCGCGGCACCGAGCTGATCGGTGCCCAGTTCCTTGTAACCCACCGCCTTGATCTCGCCGTTCTCTTCCGCCTGGATGATGATCACCGGCGTTTCCTTGCCGGTGGTTTCGTCGACATGCATCGCGTACTGCGGAATATCCAGCTTGATCGGCGTACCCGCCGCTTCACCTTTCACATTGATAAGAAACGCCGCACAACCCGTATCGACGTCCGCACTGGTGGCGGAGCGGCCACTGACAAAGCAGGTTTGTGGGAGGTCGGGCCAGATGATGGTGTTGGCGCTGGCCAAGGGCGATGCAATGCTCAGGATTGCGAGAAGAAGCGTACGCACGTGGGTCTTTCTCTCGATCAACGTTGAACGGGATTTTTACCAAAGCCTCAATGTCGTCGCAACACTACGGTTCAGCCCAGTCGTTTCATGCCAGGTGCCCTGGCTGCTTCAATGTCAAAGGTGGCCGTGTACTCACACCCCGCCGCGTGGCCGCAGCGTTCGATCAGGCAGTCGGCAAAATCGGCTTTGTTCGCGCTGAAGCGGCGCAGTGCCTGCCAGATGATCTCGGCATGCTCGAGGGTGATTTCACGGGTGCGCAAAAGCGTTTCCAGCACCGTCACCACCTCCTGCTTGAGGCATTGGTAGCAACTTTGCAGAACCCACACCAGTTCAACTACCGACACCAGGCTGACAAAGCCCGGCGACAGGGTGGTGAGCGATTCGATCAGCGCGGATGCCTTGGGCGATTGCACAGGGTCATCCTGGGTGACATAGCGCACCAGCACATTGGTATCCAGGCCGATCATCGCGCTTTTGCCCCTTGCGCCGCGATGGCGCGGCTCATATCGTCAAGGGACACGGGTTTGGCGGGTTTGCGGATCAGGCCCTTGAGGTCATGCACGGTTTTGCTCGCCGCAATCAGCGAGAACTGGCCGTCTTCCATTTCGACAAATTCCACGCGGTCGCCTGTTTCCAGGCCCAGGGCGGTCCTGACCTGAACGGGAATAGTGATTTGCCCTTTTGAGGTAAGTGTGGCGGTTGCCATAGTGAGAATCTCCATGGTGATATTCCTTACCTTAGGGTAAGGAATTATGGAGGACAAGATCCGTTGGTCCATAGGTTGCGCCTCGTGCAGTGTGTGAATCGGAATAACTGAACCCTAGTCCGATTCACCGCATCAGCACGCCCGGCAACGTGGCCAAAGCGCTACAACGTATGACCAACTGATGGCGTTATTGCACCACGCGGTAACACGGCACATACGCCGCGCCGCCCGGCAACTTCATGCGGTGCTGGGCGACGAATGCCTGCAACAGCTCGTCCAGCGGTTTCATGATCGCCGCATCGCCGTGGATCTCGTACGGGCCGTTCTCTTCGATCAGGCGGATGCCTTTGTCCTTGACGTTGCCCGCCACAATGCCCGAGAACGCGCGGCGCAGGTTGGCCGCCAACTCATGGGGCGGCAGCGCATGGCTCAGTTGCAGGCTGGCCATGTTGGCGTGGGTCGGGTCGAAGGGGCGCTGGAAACCTTCATCGATCTTCAGCAGCCAGTTGAAGTGAAACGCGTCGTTGCGCTCGCGACGGAACTGTTTCACTGCCTTGAGCCCGGCCGTCATCTGGCGGGCCACTTCGGCCGGGTCGTCGATGATGATCTGGTAGTGCGCCTGCGCCGCTTCGCCAAGGGTTGCTCCGACGAACGCGTGCAGTTGCTGCAGGTATGGCGCGGCGTGTTTCGGCCCGGTGAGGATGACCGGAAACGGCAGGTCCTTGTTGTCCGGGTGCATCAGGATGCCCAGCAGGTACAGGAATTCTTCGGCCGTCCCGGCGCCGCCCGGGAAGATGATGATGCCGTGGCCGACACGTACGAAGGCTTCCAGACGTTTTTCGATGTCCGGCAGGATCACCAGTTCGTTGACGATCGGATTCGGTGCTTCCGCCGCAATGATGCCCGGCTCGGTCAGGCCCAGGTAGCGCCCGCCGGTAATCCGTTGTTTGGCGTGGGAAATGGTCGCGCCTTTCATCGGACCTTTCATCACGCCCGGGCCGCAGCCGGTGCACACATCCAGGCTGCGCAGTCCCAGTTCGTGGCCGACTTTCTTGGTGTATTTGTATTCTTCGGTGTTGATCGAGTGCCCGCCCCAGCACACCACGATCTTAGGCTCGACACCGGGGCGCAGCGTACGGGCGTTGCGCAACAGGTGGAACACGTAGTCGGTGATGCCCTGGGAGTTGCTCAGGTCGATGCGCTGGCTGTCCAGCTCGTTCTCGGTGTAGACGATGTCGCGCAGGGCGCTGAACAGCATTTCGCGGGTGCTGGCGATCATTTCGCCATCGACGAACGCGTCGGCTGGCGCGTTCAGCAGTTCCAGGCGCACGCCGCGGTCCTGCTGGTGGATGCGCACTTCAAAATCTTTGTAGGCGTCGAGGATGGTCTTGGCGTTGTCGATATGCGCGCCGGTGTTGAGGATCGCCAGGGCGCACTGGCGGAACAGGGTGTAGATACTGCCGGTGCCGGCTTCGCTCAGTTGTTGCACTTCACGTTGAGACAGGGTTTCGAGGCTGCCCTTGGGGCTGACGGAGGCATTGATGACTTGACGTTGGGGCATTCTGATTCCTTGAAAGCGCAGCCATCGCACCCCCATGGGCTGCGATGGCTAGAGAAGAATGGGCGCCGAACTCGGTCGCACGAGACGGATATTTACCTCAGGCCCAAGGCCGAGTGCAAACACCGTCCCGCACCATCATGCCGCAGAACTTACTGAATCAGCTTCCAGTTTTTGTAGAAAACCCGACGCAGGGTAAAGACCATCCCGGCAAACCCCGCGATCACGGCCTTGAGCACCGAAGGCAGCGGCGTTGGTCGCACGATGTCGATAAACAGGCAGTAGCGCTTGGCGTCGTTTTTATTGAAGGATGCGTGCATCAACGTGTCATCGAAAATAAACAGTGGATCGTCGTGCCAGTAATGTTTGTGCTGGCCCACCTGGATGTACACGCCCTCGTGATGGGGGGCAGGTGCCATGTTGTAAAGCACACGAAACATCATGCGCAGCGGGCCGAAGTGAAAGGAGGTCGAACGGTTTTCGTTGAATACCGATACGCCGACGGTCTTCACGAATGGCAGTTTTTCCCGCAGTTTCGGGATGTCCAGCGTGGTTTCGATTGGGCGTCCGTACCACTGGAAAAACAACATGCCGCGTTTTTTCTCGGCCATGCGTTCATCCAGGTAACCGATGATTTCACCCTTGTGGGCCATGGCCTCATCGATCACTTGCTGCAAGTCTTCGCGCCAGGCGGGCGGCAGGTCGTGCATCGTATAAACGTGGCGATTGCGCGAGCTCAACAGGTCGAACAGCGTGTTGAACGGCGCCAGCAGCCAGGTGTTGCGGCCGCTGCCGATAAAGTATTTCTTGATGGTGGGGGCGTCATACAGCCCATTGCGCAGGAAGTCGTAGATCCCACAGACCAGTACCAGGCCAAGAAACACCGCGGTGGTCAGGGGGAACAGGCAAATGATCAGCAAAACGCCGAGTATCCAGGCGATCGACACCGCTTTTTTGCGTAGGGCAGACGTGTTCATGCAGCTCAGCTCCGGCAGGACGCCATTCGACAGGTCCGTATCCGTGGCCGCGAGTGGTGGGGTTTGAAACATATTGAAACAATCGCGCCATGATAAGGCGTCCGGTGCCGCAGAGTCGTTTTAAATATTGCAAAATTGTGAAGGCTTTACACAGTTTTTCACCGGATATGGGTTTTACCGATTGGATTTTGTAAACAGAAGATTTGCGACTATCGTGACGCTTCGGTTTTTCGGACGTCATAGACCGGTACGATTGAAGTTGAATGGCCACCACTGGCCATCGACCCCTTGGAAGAGGCAGAAATTTTATGATCATCAAACCGCGGGTTCGTGGCTTTATCTGTGTGACCGCTCACCCTGTTGGCTGTGAAGCGAACGTCAAGGAACAGATCGACTACGTGACCCAACACGGCGCCATCGAAGGCGGCCCCAAGAAGGTGCTGGTCCTCGGCGCCTCCACCGGCTACGGCCTGGCCGCGCGCATCAGTGCTGCGTTTGGCTGCGGCGCCGACACCCTGGGCGTGTTTTTTGAGAAAGAGGGCGAAGAAGGCAAGCTCAGCTCCGCCGGTTGGTACAACAGCGCTGCATTCGAAAAGTTTGCCGTCGAGAAAGGCCTGTACGCCAAGAGCATCAACGGCGACGCGTTCTCCGACGAGATCAAGCGCCTGACCATCGAGACCATCAAGAAAGACCTGGGCAAGATCGACCTGGTGGTCTACAGCCTGGCCGCACCACGCCGCACCGATCCAAAAACCGGTGAAGTGTACAACTCCACCCTCAAGCCGATCGGCAAGGCTGTGACCCTGCGGGGTATCAACACCGACAAGGGCGTGGTGGTCGATACCACCCTTGAGCCTGCGACCCAGGAAGAAATCGCCGGCACCGTCAAAGTGATGGGCGGTGAAGACTGGCAGCTGTGGATCGACGCCCTGCGTGACGCCGACGTTCTGGCCGAAGGCGCCAAGACCACCGCGTTCACCTACCTCGGTGAAAAGCTGACCCAGGACATCTACTGGAACGGCTCCATCGGCGAAGCCAAGAAAGACCTCGACAAGAAAGTCCTGACCCTGCGCGACAACCTTGCTGCGCTGAAGGGCGATGCCCGTGTGTCGGTGCTCAAGGCCGTGGTTACCCAGGCCAGCTCGGCAATCCCGATCATGCCGCTGTACCTGTCGCTGCTGTTCAAAGTGATGAAAGAGCAGGGCACCCACGAAGGTTGCATCGAGCAGGTCTACGGCCTGTTCAAGGACAGCCTGTACGGCAGCCAGCCGAAACTCGACGCCGACGGCCGCCTGCGTGCCGACCTGGCCGAGTTGGAGCCGAAGGTCCAGGACGCCGTGGCAGCATTGTGGGATCAGGTGACCGATGACAACGTCGACGAGATCAGCGATTTCGCCGGCTACAAGGCTGAATTCCTGCGCTTGTTCGGCTTCGAGGTCGAGGGCGTGGACTACGACGCTGATGTGAATCCGACCGTGAAAATCAATGGTCTTGTCTCTGCATAAATAGGTGTCGGGGTCGACAACAGCAGCCTCAATCGCCGTGTCATGAGGCTGCTGTCTTGTTTGCGCCTCACAGCGTCAGCCTTGGCCAAAGGCTGACGCCAACCGTCCTTGGGCCTGGACGAAGCCAGAGCGCTTGATACTGTTCACTTCGCTTTCCCAAAGTGGATTCAGGGGCACGTGATAGCCGCTGTCCTTGGCTGTTCTTATCAGTTCAGCCATCTCTTTGCGGTCGTTGATGATGCAGATTTCGTCATATCGCCCTAGCCGGGTGGGCAGGAAGAACGTTGCCGGGTAATTGGCGGCAACGTCCGTCGCAGGGCTGCCAGAGTCCGCATTGTGGTGAACCACCCGCTCTCCATCACCGACCAACTGGTGATTGATCAGCTTTATCATGTCCGTTATTCGCTGTGTGGCGTTGCCCAGGTCGAAGTCTTCCTTTCGATAGAAATGTTCGGTGTCTTCATAGTCTGCGCGTAACGCTTCGGGCACCTCGAACACCGACGGGTCTGGTTGTTGCTGTCTGTAGCGATCAATTCTCTGCGTGAAAACACTGTGCGCAATATCGGGCACCGGGATCTTATCCTGTGATCCGAAATCGCTGAGGTGGGGCGCGACCATGTGCAGGTCATAGTCGGCTGTCAACGCCTTGCCTGTTTCGGATTTGGCCAGGACTTCGACGGGTTTGTCCTTATGGGTAATGGCATAGCTGTCTTCTGTTGGCGCTGTGCGCTTGCCTTCGAATGCATACACCTCCTGGCTTGGCGCTCTGGCGTTGAAACGCAGCGTGCCGTCCTGCTCGTTCACGGCCAGCTGAGTGATCTGACCGAGTTGTATCAACTCGCCGAGGCGGTTGCGTGAGAGCTTCAAGGGGATCGCAACCGCATGCTTGTCCTTTATGCATTCCTCGACTTGTCTATTGGCTCGCGCAACCTTTTCGGGCTCGCAGACCTTGAACTTTTCAAGCTTGCTGAAGGCCTGGTCCTTGCAGATCAGGCCCGCTTGCGGCCCCCAGTTGGCGCTTTTTCCCTTGATATGATAGTCCTTGGTGGGATGCCCGTTCTCAATCAATCCGGTAGCGACCGCTTCCACGGGGCGTACGCCGATGATGGAGTTGGTCTGCGCCGCAATCCTCTGCAAGGGCACAAGGTGGCTCGGGACTATTCCGGTCTTTCCTCGGACACGTTCGAACGCCGCGTATACCGGATCATTCATGTCTTGGAGGGGGCCAGCCGGTTGATGGGGTAGGGTGTGTTGCAAAGTGTTCAAGCTCAGCGCAGAAGGTGAAATAGCCGAGGTGAGTAAACCGGTCATTGAATTGCTCCACTTCGTGTTCGTCGGGACGTTGGATGTTCCCTTCCAGCCCAAAGCGCTCCTTCGGTCACGTAGGAAACACTAGAGCAACTGTTATTTTGTTGGGAGAAGTGAGTGTTACTAACGATTTGAAAAAGAAGCGCAGAGGAAGTGTTCAAGGCCGTAATACAAGGGGCATAGCTCTGTATTCTGTTCATGTGCCGTGAAATTATCAGAACAGTCGTACGCATGTTTGCTTGCCTGGGCGTGCCATGCGCATGGGAGACTGGCGTATCACACTAACGGAGGTGGGTATGGCTATTCGTGCAGTAGTTTTTGATTTTGGCGGTGTCCTGTTCGATTGGAACCCGCACCACCTGTACCGCAAGCTGATTGCCGATGACCACGAACGGCAATGGTTCCTCGACAACATCTGCACCCAAGCCTGGAACACCGAGCAGGACGCCGGTCGCAGCCTGGCGGACGGCACCCGCAGCCTGATCGAGCAATTTCCCCAGCATGAACGCCTGATCCAGGCCTATTACGAGCGTTGGCACGAGATGCTGCGTGGCTCCTTGCCCGAAGGCGTGGCGATTCTCAAGGCATTGCACCAGGCCAGCATGCCGTTGTTCGGGCTGACCAACTGGTCTGCCGAGACCTTTCCCTATGCGCGGGCCAACTACCCGTTCCTGCAGTGCTTTCGCGACATCGTCGTGTCAGGCGAATTGAAACTGATCAAGCCCGATGCGGCGATCTATCAGGCAAGCCTTGGCCAGGTCCGCGCGCACTTGCCGGATATTCAGCCCGCTGAAGTCGTGTTTATCGATGATGTCGCCGGCAATATTGACGCCGCCGTCGCCCTCGGTTGGCAAGGCATTCACCATGTGTCGGCCGAGCACACCGCAGCGCGGTTGCGTGAGTTGGGAGTGGGCTTCTAGCGCGCCCACTTTTCCATGGCGAAATCGACGAATGCTCGCAGTTTGGGCAGGCGGTAACGGTCCTGGCCGTACAGCAAATGCATGGGGCGACTGGGCAGTTGGTAGGCCGTCAGCAAGGCCACCAGTTTTCCCTCCTGCAAGTCGGGCTGCACCAGGGCATCTGGCAGCATGACGATGCCCATGCCTTGCACGGCTGCCTGGCGCAAGGCCTGGGAGCTGTTGATGGTCAGCGAGCCGGACACCGGGATTTCCACTTCGCCTGCCGCGCCGCTCATGCGCCACAGCTTGTCGGCGTTGCGCCAATCGTCGGTGGACGGGTAGGCGAACGCCAGGCAGTCATGTTGCTGCAAGTCTTCGGGAGTCTGTGGTGTGCCACGTCGCGCCAGGTAGCCCGGTGAGGCGCAGAGGGTGATGGTGTAATCCTGCATCGGCCGGGCGATCAGGCTTGAGGGTTCCAGTTCGCCCAGGCGGATGGCCACGTCGAAGCCGCTGTCGACCATGTCCATGCGTTGATTGCTGAGCACCACATACAGCTTGATCAGCGGGTAGCGTTGGGAGAATTCGCTCAAGGCCGGGGCCAGGCGCTCGGTGCCGAAGGCGGGTGGGGCGGTGATTCGCAAGGTGCCTTTGGGCACATCACTGTGGGCTTGTTCGGCGAGTTGTTCGGAGTCGGCCACCAGCCCCAGCACTTCCAGGCAACGCTGGTAATACTGCCCGCCGAATTCCGTGAGGCTCTGTTTGCGAGTGGTGCGCTTGAGCAGGCTGACGCCCAGGCGTTGCTCCAGGGCGCGCAGGTGATTGCCGACCATGGTGGTCGACATCCCGCAGGCCTGGGCGGCGGCGGTCATGCTGCCGGCTTCCACTACTTTCACGTAAACCGACATCGCCTGGAACAGGTCCATTATCAATCCCTTGTTTAAAGTTATTGCAGGAAAGCGCAGTTTATCCAGCTCAGGTGGCTAACGATACTGTTGGCATCACAATGAAGCACTGGAGCCTGACACCATGACCGCCGCCTGCCTGATGAGCACTTATCAACCCTTGGCCCTGAGCTTTACCCGCGGCCTGGGCACGCGCCTATGGGACCACCAGGGCCGCGAATACCTGGACGCAGTGGCGGGCGTGGCCGTGACCAACGTCGGGCATTCCCATCCAAAATTGGTGACAGCCATCAGCGAACAGGCGGGTTTGCTGCTGCACACTTCCAACCTCTACAGCATCGACTGGCAGCAACGGTTGGCCCAGCGCCTGACCCGACTGTCCGGCTTGGACCGCGCATTCTTCAACAACTCGGGGGCCGAAGCCAACGAGACGGCGTTGAAGCTGGCGCGTTTGCATGGCTGGAAAAAAGGCATCGAAGAGCCTCTGGTGGTAGTCATGGAAAACGCTTTCCACGGCCGCACCCTTGGCACCATGGCCGCCAGCGATGGGCCATCGGTACGCCTGGGCTTCCAGCGTTTGCCAGGGGATTTTCTCAAGGTGGCTTTTGGGGACCTGGCGGCGATAGAAGCCATCACCCAAACGTTCGGCACGCGTATCGCAGCGGTACTGTTGGAACCCATCCAAGGTGAAAGTGGAGTACTGCCTGCACCGCCGGGTTACCTGCAAGCCCTGCGCAATCACTGTACGCGCCACGGTTGGCTGCTGATGCTCGACGAAATCCAGACCGGCATTGGCCGCACGGGGCGTTGGTTTGCCTTCCAGCATGAAGGCATCGTGCCGGATGTGATGACCCTGGCCAAAGGCCTCGGCAATGGCGTGCCGATTGGTGCCTGCCTGGCGCGCGCGGCGGTGGCGCAACTGTTCACGCCCGGCAGCCACGGCAGCACGTTTGGTGGCAACCCGCTAGCCTGCCGCGTGGGCTGCACCGTGCTGGAGATTATTGAGGAGCAAGGCTTGCTGCAGAACGCCGCGCAACAGGGCGAACGCTTGCTGGCGCGGCTGCGCGTGGAATTGAGCGAGCATCCGCAAGTGTTGGCGATTCGCGGGCAGGGCCTGATGATCGGTATCGAACTGGCCAGCCCTTACCGCGACCTGGCCCAGCGTGCAGCCCAGGAGCATGGCCTGTTGATCAACGTGACGCGGGGCAAGGTCATCCGTTTGCTGCCGCCGCTGACGCTGGAGGCGAAAGAGGTCGAGATGATCGTGCGAGCCATCACCCGCCTACTGAATTGATCACAGGGTGAGTGTGGGCCCATTGAGCCATTCCTGGTTCAGGGTCTCGGTGTCTCCGAGGTATTCCAACAGCCACGCCATCGCCGGCGACAGTTTGTTCGGCGCCCAGGCCACGCACGAAGGGCTGGCCGGAAATGGCCGGGTCAGTTGCAGCGCCACCAACTCGCCGCGCTCGATCCATGGCGATACCTGATGCGCCGGCGCCATGCCGATACACAGGCCGTCGCGCAGGCAATCAATTGCCGACGGCCAATTCGGCACCACCAGCCGCCGCTGATTATCCAGGGTCCAGGTGTCGCGCTTGGGCAGATTGCGCGAGGTATCGGTCATGCACAGCGAGGCGAAGGGCCGCAGTTGATCGTCACTGAGCAGGCCTTCTACCGCCGCCAGCGGATGCTGTGCACTGACCACGCACAGCCAATTCAACAGCCCCATGTCGCGAAAGGTGAAATGGCTGGCCACGGGCACCGCACTGGTGGCGCCGATCACGATGTCGGTGCGTTCGTCCGCCAGGGCATCCCACACGCCGTTGTACACCTCGTATTCCAGCAGCAGTTCCACCTCGGGAAATTGGCGATAGAAATCCAGCACCAATTGCCGACAACGTTGGGGTTTGACGATGGAATCCACCGCGACTTTCAACTGGCCGCTCCAACCGTTGGCCACCTGCTGGCACATGCGCCGGGTGCCGAGCATTTTTTTCATGACCCCACGGGTTTCGTCGACGAACAGTCGGCCGGCCGCCGTCAGCTCGACATCACGGTGGCGCCGCACAAACAACGGCACGGCCAACCACTCCTCTATCTGACGCACCGTATAGCTGATGGCCGACGGCACGCGGTTCAATTCCTGCGCCGCAGCGCTGAAGCTGCCATGCCGGGCCACCGCATCGACTACATCCAGGGAGTATTCGGACCACATGACGGCTGCCTTCAAAATTATTGATAAGAGTATCCAATTATTATCGCTTCACACAGGAACTGTCAGCTTCATAATAGGCGCCAGTCAGCAAATAGTTTGATGGCAGGATCAACAAGGCTTCGATGAAAAATTCTTTTGGTTTCACTTGGTATCTGGCGGGGCTGAGCATGCTCGGTTACCTCGCCATGGACATGTACTTACCGGCGTTCGGCGCCATGGGCGCGCAGTTACAGATTGGCGCGGGGGCGGTGGGCGCCAGCTTGAGTATTTTCCTTGGCGGTTTTGCGCTGGGGCAGTTGGTATGGGGGCCGTTGTCCGACCGCCTGGGGCGCAAGCCGATCCTGCTCGCGGGCTTGAGCCTGTTTGTGCTGGGTTGCGCGGGTATGTTCTGGGTCGAGACGGCGGCGCAGTTGCTTGCGCTGCGCTTTATCCAGGCGATTGGCGTGTGTTCCGCCGCCGTGAGCTGGCAGGCGCTGGTGATTGACCGTTATCCGGCCGACAAGGCTCATCGCGTGTTCGCCAGCATCATGCCGTTGATGTCTCTGTCGCCGGCCCTGGCGCCGTTGCTGGGGGCGCTGGTGTTGAACCATTTGGGTTGGCAGGCGATCTTCGGGGTATTGCTCGGTGTGTCGCTGCTGCTGTTATTGCCGACATTGTTCCTGCGCACTGTGCCGAAACGTCGGACGCAAAAAAGCGAACCTGTGCGCCTCGGTTATGGCCAGTTGCTCGGTTCCCGCGTGTTTACCGGCAACGTAATGATCTTCGCTGCCTGCTCTGCCAGTTTCTTCGCCTGGCTGACGGCTTCCCCCTTCATCCTTGGCGACATGGGCTACAGCCCGAACGATATTGGCCTGAGCTACGTGTTGCCCACGTTGGCGTTTCTGGTCGGCGGCTACAGCTGCCGCAGCGCCTTGCAGCGTTTCCAGGGCAAGACGCTGTTGCCCTGGTTGCTGGTGGCGTATTGCATCAGCATGTTGGCGTTGTACCTGGTGGCGACGTTGAGCGTGCCGACTCTCACCACGTTGTTGATTCCGTTCTGCCTGATGGCGTTGGTCAACGGTGCCAGTTACCCCATCGTGGTGGCGAATGCACTGATGCCATTTGCCGAAAACTCCGGCAAGGCGGCCGCCCTGCAAAACACCCTGCAACTGGGGCTGTGCTTTCTCAGCAGCTTGCTGGTGTCGTCGCTGATCGACCAGCCGCTATTGATTACTGTGATTGTGATGTTGGCGACCGCGCCGCTGGCGGTGTTGGGTTATTGGCTGGCGCGGCCGAAGGCTGACAATGGCGAACTGGCGAACGTTTGACCTGAAAACTCGATGAAAAAATGTGGGAGCGGGCTTGCTCGCGAATGCGCTAGATCAGTCAATGCTGTTCCAACTGATACACCGCATTCGCGAGCAAGCCCGCTCCCACATTTTGATCCGGTTTCTTCAGTTGCCTGGCGGTAGGCTAAAAGGTGATTTCCATATTCACCGTCGGCGTCGACGTACGACTGCCCCGGCCGCCGTCCACACCAAACTTGTTGTGCCAATACTCATAACCCACGCCGAGATACAGGTTCGGCTTCACGCTTTTACCCGGGCGCACCGCCACCATCAATGCGCCGCGCATCAGCGCTTCCGGCGCGGTGTCGCGGCCGTGGTAGTCCTCGCCTTTCTCGCCGACGTAGTTGATGAAACCCTGGAATTTCGCCGCATGGTTGGCGATTTCGAATGGGCGCATCCAGGTCAGGTTGAGCATGTAGGTGTCGTCGAAGGTGTGGTTCGACTCCCGCGCGCCAGGGATGCCGGTGTGGTTCTTTTCCTTGTAGTACAAAAGGCTCAGGTCCAGCACACCGACGGTGTTGAACTTCAAGGTCGGGCCAATCACCACCGCACGTTTTTTCGCCGAGGCGAAGTTGTTGTTGCGGTTGGCATCGAAGCCCAGGGTCAGCGCGTAATCCTTGATCAGGCCGGTGCCCAGCGGCACATCAAATACCCGTGAGGCATACAGTTGGTGGCGGTACACCGCATACACCTCGCTGCCGCCATGGTCAGTACCCTTGCGTGGGTCGCTGCTGTCGGAGAGGAACACATCCAGGTTCAGAAAGTTGCTGCCGTACGCGTAACCGCTGGCGTGGGTGAAGCTGTAGATGCGCTTGCTGAATTCGTCGGGGTTGTTCGGATTGGTGAACTGTTGGCCGTAGCGGAATCCTACGCTGTTGTTCATCCATTCCACCGCGACAGCCTCCCCGCCGCCGAGGAGTGCGAGTAAAACGGTTGCGCCGTGCAGTGCCTTTTTCATTGTTTTAGTTCCTTTGGCGTTTGGCTCATGGCGGCCTTGCAGGGGCCGCCGGGCGCAGTATCGACACAAGGCTGGCGCGCACCAAAGAACAGAATCTCGCCTGGGCCGATGCCGAAACGGCAGCAGCCGGGTTGCCTGAGAAGTCAGGAAATACGTGACGCTGCGCCGGTTTCGTCGCGTTCGCGCAAGGCGATTTCTTCGCCCAACAAATGCGCCAGCGCCTGCACGGCCACCGGCAGGTCGCGTTCCTTGCGTGCATACACGCCCAAATCGCTGAAGATGCCGCCCTGGTCACTCAACGGGATATGCAGCAGTTCGCCGCGCGCCAGGTCGGCCTCGATGCCGATACGGGTCTGGAAGGCGATGCCCAATTGCTGGCGTGCCAGTTGACGGGCCAGTTCCATCGAGTTGCTGTGCAGCAGGGCTTTGCCTGGTGCTGCGCGTTTGTGCAGCGGCGCGATCAGGTGGTGCACCGACAGCTCGCTCTTGGCCTGGATCACTCCGTGTTCGCAACACTGCCCGTAGCTGACGCAGCTTTCTCCCGCCAACGCGTGCGCCGGTGCCATGAGTGCACCCAAGCGGAAATGGCCGACACACAGCTGGGTGATTTCGCCACTGCGGGGTAGGGCAAATGCCAGCCCCAGATCCGCCTGGCCGTTGATCACCGCGCTGGGGATCGACTGCGAACCCTGCACCGTGACGCCAATCGTGACCTTCGGATAGCGCTCGCGCATGCGCTTGAGTGCGGTGGGCAGCAGTTCGACGGCGGCACCTTCCACCGTGGCGATCTCCACGTGGCCGGTCTGCACACCATGCAAGCCATCCAGTTCGCCGCGCACCCGTTCCACATCCTGCAGCAGCAGGCTGATGTGGCGCGTCAGGATCTCGCCCGCCGCCGTCACGCGCAGGCCGCCGGGCAAACGCTCGAACAATGTTGCGCCCATCTCGTCCTCCAGCTTGAGGATCTGCCGGTTCACCGCCGACGACGCCACGTTCAGGCGCCGCGCGGCTTCGCGGATCGAGTGACAGCGTCGCACCATGTCGAAGTAGTAGATGGCCGGGGCGTGGATGCGCAGTTTGCGGTTGAGCATTTTTTTCAGGTCCTTTTGCGCAGGTGTTCGAGCCACAGGGCAGGGCGGCTGAATGGATTTTTGTAACGGCGATTACCAGCTTGTTGTGAAATTGATTGTATACAACTCTATGGACATCCTCTGTTTCCTTTGCATACAGTGATTGCACAACAAAAACAGAGATCCCCTCACCATGACTATCCCGAAGGCTTCACCGCAGCGGCCTGAAGATGAAAATCTCGGCGTCGCCGCCAACATGGCTTACGGCCTGCAGCATGTCCTCACCATGTACGGCGGCATCGTTGCCGTGCCGTTGATCGTCGGCCAGGCGGCCGGGCTGTCGCCGGCGGACATCGGCTTGTTGATCGCCGCGTCGCTGTTTGCCGGTGGCCTGGCCACGCTGTTGCAAACCCTGGGTTTACCGTTCTTTGGTTGTCAGTTGCCGCTGGTGCAGGGCGTGTCGTTTGCCGGTGTGGCAACCATGGTGGCAATCGTTGGCAGCGACGGCGCTGGCGGGGTGCCAGCGATTCTCGGCGCGGTGATGGCCGCGTCATTCATCGGGTTGCTGATTACCCCGGTGTTTTCGCGAATTACCAAGTTCTTCCCGCCGTTGGTGACCGGCATCGTCATCACCACCATCGGCCTGACCCTGATGCCCGTTGCGGCGCGCTGGGCCATGGGCGGCAATAGCCGTGCGGCGGATTTTGGCAGCATGTCGAATATCGGCCTGGCGGCGCTGACCCTGGTGCTGGTGCTGTTGTTGAGCAAGATCGGCAGCGCGACCATTTCCCGTCTGTCGATCCTGCTGGCGATGGTGATCGGCACCGTGATCGCGGTGTTCCTGGGCATGGCCGACTTCTCCGGCGTGACCCAGGGGCCGATGTTCGGTTTTCCTACGCCATTCCATTTCGGCATGCCAACCTTCCATGTGGCCGCGATCATTTCCATGTGCATCGTGGTGATGGTGACGCTGGTGGAAACCTCGGCGGACATCCTTGCGGTCGGCGAGATCATCGACACCAAGGTCGACTCCAAGCGCCTGGGCAACGGCTTGCGCGCCGACATGCTGTCGAGCATGTTTGCGCCGATCTTTGGCTCGTTCACCCAGAGCGCCTTTGCGCAGAACGTCGGCCTGGTGGCGGTTACCGGGGTCAAGAGCCGCTTTGTGGTGGCCACGGGCGGGTTGTTCCTGGTGATCCTCGGCCTGCTGCCGTTCATGGGCCGAGTGATTGCGGCGGTGCCCACGTCAGTACTCGGCGGGGCCGGGATTGTGCTGTTCGGCACCGTGGCGGCGAGCGGGATCCGCACGCTGTCGAAGGTTGACTACCGCAACAACATGAACCTGATCATCGTCGCCACTTCCATCGGTTTTGGCATGATCCCGATTGCCGCGCCGAGCTTCTACGATCATTTCCCGAGTTGGTTCGCGACCATCTTCCATTCGGGGATCAGCTCGTCGGCGATCATGGCGATCCTGTTGAACCTGGCGTTCAACCACTTCACGGCGGGTAATTCGGATCAGCAATCGGTGTTCGTGGCGGGGACGGAACGCAGCTTGTGCTTCCAAGATGTGGCGGCGTTGCGTGATGGGGATTACTTCCGGGGCGGGAAATTGTTTGATGCCGAGGGCAAGGAAATCCCGTTGGTGGCGCAGGTGCAGAAGCGCACGGCCATGCCCGAGGCCACCGAGGTTTAAAAATGTGTGCGGGCTTGCTCGCGAAGGCGGTGGATCAGCCAATGAATCTGTTGACTGACACACCGCCTTCGCGAGCAAGCCCGTTCCCACATGTTGAATTCAGCCCGTCTTCAGCGCTTGGTGTTTTACAGAACAGGCGTCATCCAAAAACTTCACCACAGTCCCCATGCACGCTTGGCGTTCTTCCACATGGGGCATGTGGCTGGAGTCTTCAAACAGTGCCCAGCGCACGTCCGCGATCTCATCCAGGAACGGCTTGACCACCAATGGCGTGGCCTCGTCGTGCCGGCCGGAGATCACCAGGGTCGGCACCTGGATCGCCGACAACCGGCCAATCGACTTCCAGTCCTTCAAGCTGCCGATCACGTGGAATTCGGTCGGGCCGCTCATGGCGTGGTACACCGTGGGGTCTGAGTCGACTTGGGCAAAGGTGCGCGCCACTTCTTCCGGCCACGGGTTGACCCGGCACACGTGCTGGTCATAGAAAATCCGCGAGGCGGCGAGGTATTCCGGGTCTTGGTAGGTGCCGGCGGCTTCGTGCTTGAGCAAGGTTTCGTGCACGCCTTCGGGCAACAGCTTGCGCAGGCGGTTGGCTTCGCTGACCCAGGTGCGCATGCACGTCGGCGAGTTGGCTGGGATAAACGCGCGCAGGCCTTTGGGTTGGCGGATCGCATGTTCACTGCCGAGCATTCCGCCCCAGGACTGGCCGAGGATTGCGTAGTTGTCGCTGATGTTCAGGTGGTCGAGCAGGTTGTCGAGTTCGTCGAGGAACAACTCGACGGTCCAGAACGACGGGTCTTTATCCGGCAAGTGGGTGGAGCGGCCGTTGCCGAGTTGATCGTAGTGGATCACGGCATGGCCGCTGGCCGCGACGTCCTTGAAGGCGTCTACGTAGTCGTGGGTGCAACCGGGGCCGCCGTGGATGATCACCAGCGGCGTGCGGCCGGTGGTCAGGTCGCCGGTAACACGGTACCAAGTCTGGTAGGCGCCAAACGCCGCATACCCTTCGCGGATTTTTTCGATGAATTCCATTTCGTACCCTGCTCGTGAAAAAAAGGATCAGGGACACGATAGTCGGCACGCCAAATTTAGGTAACTAGCAAAACAGCTAGGTTTTACTCTCTGGTCAATCTTCCAGGAGCCGGTAATGGGTGGCCCGGACCACCGCTTGCACGCGGTTCTTGGCCCCCAGTTTATGCATTGCCGAGGCCAGGTGCAGGGTCACAACGGCCAGCGAACGACTCAGTTGCGTGGCAATTTCGGCCGCAGTGAGGCCGTCGGCGGCCCATTTCAGGCACTCGCGTTCGCGTTTGGTCAGGTGAATATGCGGGTAGGTGCGTAGCTCTTTGCTGAACAGCGGGTAGGCCGCTTCCTGCAAGGCGTGGGTAATCAGGCTGAAATCCGCGAGGGTCTGCTGTGCATCCTCCAGTACGCTGCGCGCCTTGCCGATGCGCAAGCCCGTCAACGAGGCGAAACCGCCGCGGGGCAGGTGGATCGGCACGCTGACGCCGCAGGTCAGTTGGCGTTCGTGCAGGTAGGACGAAACAGGAGCATGGCAGGGGTCGATGATCTTTTGCAGGGCCGTCTGGGCTTTTGCCTCGTAGGACCAGACAAACGGCGATACCGTGCTCAAGGCCAGGTGTTGCACCGGGTCGATCTGGTAGAAGCCTTCGCTGCACCACAAGGCGTGCCAGTCTGGTGGGGTGTTGCGCAACTCCAGCACCGAGGGGGTGATCAAGGCGCCGTCGTGATCGATGGGCACCGGGGTGTAGTCGTACACCAGCGCATCGAAACCCAACTGTTGGGCGAGGATAAAGGTGTTGTCCATCTGTTCGTCCAGGCTCCTGCCCGGCATCAGACGATTATTGAAGGCAGTAAGCTTGGCCAGCATCCGTTCTGCTCCCGAATTCATTTGAATCTCGACTTGCGGCAAGTAGAATGCCACGCCCCGGCGAAGGACTGCCAGGCCAAACCTATAAGAAATACTAGGTTATGGACGCACGGCAACCTCGGTAGTGTTGGCCTGATCAACGGCCGCTGCCAGCCAGGCTGATACCACACAAGGAACGTATGCATGTGGCGTGAAATTGCCCCCGACCAGCAATACAACGTGAGAGTCGACGGCCACAACCTCGTGGTCTACAGCTTCGGCGACGGCGATGAGGTGCTCTTGTGTCTCAACGGTGGCCCGGGCCTGCCGTGTGACTATTTGCGCGACGCCCATGGCTGGCTCAAGGAGCATAACCTGCGAGTGGTTGCATTCGACCAGCTTGGCACGGGCGCATCAGCCAGACCCACCGATGTTTCCCTGTGGGAAATCGGCCGTTATGTCGAAGAAGTCGAAACCGTCCGCCAAACCCTGAACCTGGGGCGTGTGCATTTGCTCGGGCACTCCTGGGGCGGTTGGCTCGGCATTGAATACGCCATTCATTACCCCGATGCGCTGAAAAGCCTGATCCTCGAAAATACCGTCGGCGACATTCCGCACTTGTCCCAGGAACTTGAACGCCTGCGCGGTGCCCTTGGCAGCGAAACCGTGGCAATGATGCAGCGCCATGAAGCCATGGGCACCCTCGATCATCCGCAGTATCAGGCCGCAATCACCCTGCTCAACTACCGTCACGTGTGCCGCCTGGACGAGTGGCCGGAGCCGGTCAAGCGCTCCCTCGGCGACTGGAACATGGGCCCGTACGAAACCATGCAAGGCCCCAACGAATTCCTCTACGTCGGCAACCTCAAGGACTGGAACCGCATCGCCGAAATGGCCGAGTTCAAGATGCCGACACTGATCACCACCGGCCAACACGACGAACTCACCCCGGCCTGCGCCATGCGCATGAAGATGGCGGTCAAGCACGCTGAACTGCACGTATTCCCCAACAGCAGCCATATGCCGTTTTACGAAGAGCCCCAGGCGTACTTCCCGGTGCTACTCGACTTCCTCGCGCGTCACCGAGGCTGACGGATGAACCTGGCGCGCTACCGTTTTGTGCTGTCCCGGCCACTGCAATTGCTGCCGGTGCTGTTTGGCATCAGCCTGATCACCTTCATCCTGGTGCGCTCGATCCCCGGCGACCCGGCGCGCGCCTTGCTCGGCTCGCGCAGCACGCCGGATGCGTTGCTGAAGATCCGCGCCCAGTACGGCCTCGACCAGCCGCTGTGGCTGCAATATTTCTACTTCCTGAAGAACCTGCTCAAGGGCGATCTCGGCCAGTCGCTGTTGTACAAGGTTGACGCCTTGAAACTGATCGTCACCCGCATCGAGCCGACCCTGGTGCTGGTGCTTGGCAGCGTACTGCTGGCGTTGCTGATCGCGGTGCCGCTGGCCACCCTGGCGGCGCGCAATAAAGGCGGTTGGGTGGACAACCTGATCCGGGTGTTCACCACGGTCGGCCTGGGCATGCCGGCATTCTGGCTGGGCTTGATGCTGATTCTGTTGTTGAGCGTGCAGTGGGGCTTGTTCCCGGTATCCGGCTACGGCCGCACCTTTCTCGACAAGGCGCACCATATGGTCTTGCCGTGTCTGACCATTGCCCTGGCTCTGTCGGCGGTGCTGGTGCGCAACCTGCGTGCGAGCATGCTGATGGAGTTGCAGGCCGATCACGTCACCGCCGCTCGGGCACGGGGTCTGTCAGAAGCCGCGGTATTTCGCCGGCATGTACTGCCCAATTCCCTGGTGCCGGCGGTCAACCTGCTGGCGGTGAATATCGGCTGGCTGATCAGCGGCACGGTGGTGATCGAAAGCCTGTTCGCCATCCCCGGTATCGGCCAATTGCTGGTGCGCGGCATTTTCACCCGTGACTACATGGTGGTGCAGGGCGTGGCCATGGTGCTGGCGTGTGCGACGGTGCTGGTCAACTTTGTCGCCGACGTGGTGACGGTGGCCCTCGACCCACGGGTGAAGATGCAATGAGCAGCCGCCCGTTGATTGCACCCTGGCGCTTGCGCCTGCGCTTGGGTTTTCGCAATGGTCGGCTGACCGCTGCGTCGGGGTTGTTGATCCTGCTGTTGTGGTTTGTCCTGGCGTTGCTTGCGCCATGGATCGCGCCCTATGACCCGATTGCGCAGAACACCGATTTCAGCCTGTTGGGCCCCAGCTGGGCGCATCCTTTCGGCACCGATAACTACGGCCGCGACATTCTCTCCAGGGTGATCTGGGGCGCACGCATCGATCTGCAACTGGCGATTGTCGGGGTGATCTTCCCGTTCATGATCGGCACCTTTGTCGGCGCGGTGTCGGGCTATATCGGCGGGCGCTTCGACAGCTTCTGCATGCGCGTGATCGACGTGATCCTGGCGTTTCCGTTCCTGGTGCTGATGCTGGCGATCATGGCCATCCTCGGGCCGGGCCTGAAGAGTTTCTACATCGCCATGGCGCTTGTGGGCTGGGTGTCGTATGCGCGCCTGATCCGCTCGCAGATCCTGGTGCTCAAGGAAAGCGATTTTGCCCTGGCCGCCAAGAGCCTGGGCTTTGGTCATGGGCGCATTCTGTTCCGGCATCTGCTGCCGAATGCGATGTTTGGCTCGATTGTGTTTTCCATGTCGGACGCGGTACTGGTGCTGCTCAACGGTGCGGCCGTGAGCTACCTGGGGCTGGGTGTGCAACCGCCCACTGCCGAGTGGGGGACGATGGTCGCCGAAGGGCAGGCGTTCATCACCACCGCCTGGTGGATCTGTACGTTCCCCGGCCTGGCCATCGTCACCTTGGCCATGGGTTTCAGCCTGCTGGCCGATGGTGTCGCGCAAGTGTTGGGGGATCGTTCATGAGCCTGTTGCAGGTGCAGGACCTGAGTGTGATTGCCAACAATGCCGGGCGCGATGTGACCCTGGTGGATCGCGTGTCGTTTGAGCTGGCCGAAGGCGAAATCCTCGGCCTGGTGGGCGAGAGCGGTTCGGGCAAGACCATGGCCTGTCGCGGCCTGATGCGCCTGTTGCCGTCGCCGAACCTGCGCGTGCAGGGCGGCGCCGTCCGGCTTGCCGGACAGGACTTGTTGCAGTTGGACGATGCCGGCATGCGGGCTGTGCGCGGTGGGCAACTGGGCATGATCTTCCAGAACCCGAGCAGCCACCTCGACCCGCTGATGCGCATCGGCGAACAGATCGCCGAGGGCATTCGCCTGCATCAGGGCGCCTCGAAAAAAGACGCACGCCTGCAAGCCATCGAGGTGCTGCGCCAAGTCGGCATTCCCGATCCCCAGGCGCGGGTCGACAACTACCCCCACGAGTTTTCCGGTGGCATGCGCCAACGTGCGATGATCGCCGTGGCCCTGGGCTGCAACCCGAAAGTGCTGATCGCCGACGAGCCGACCACTGCGCTCGATGTGACCGTGCAGGCGCAGATCCTGCGCCTACTGCTGGACCTGCGCGACCGTCGCGGCCTGTCGCTCATCATGATCACCCACGACCTCGGCGTGGTGGCGCAGACCTGCGATTCCATCGCGGTGATGTACGCCGGGCGCCTGTGTGAACACGGCAGCAAGTACGAACTGCTGGCCCATCCGCAACACCCGTACACGGCGGGCCTGATTGATTGCCAACCGGCCCATAGCAGCGGTCACGCCTTGTTGCGCACCATCGCCGGGCAACCGCCGCTGCTCGATGCATTGCCCGCCGGCTGCCGCTTCAGCCCGCGCTGCCCGCAGGTCGGCGCCTTGTGCACACAAGTGCTGCCGGAAGGTGCGCGAGTCGCCTGTCATTACCCACTGGGGGTGTCGGCATGAGCCTGTTGCAGATCAAGGACCTGGAAGTGAAATTCGCCGCGTCCGGCACCGGCTTGTTCGGCTTGAACAAGCAGTGGGTGAGGGCGGTGAACGGGGTTTCGCTGAACCTGGCGGCGGGGCAAACCCTGGGCTTGGTCGGCGAGTCCGGCAGCGGCAAGAGCACCTTGGGCCGGGCGATCTTGCACCTCAATCCGATCAGCGCCGGGCAGGTGCTGTTCGATGGCGTCGACATGGCCCATGGCAGCCCCATCGACATCGCACGCCTGCGCCATGAAACCGCGATGATTTTCCAGGACCCCTACGCCGCGCTGAATCCGCGCCACACCGTCGGTGAAACCATCGCCGAAGTGCTGCGGGTGCAGCGCAAGGTCGCGCCAGGGCAGATCCCGGCCCGGGTCGATGAACTGCTCGAACTGGTGGGCCTGCGCCCCGAACTGGCCAGCCGCAAGCCCGGCGCCCTCAGCGGCGGCCAGTGCCAGCGCGTCGGCATCGCTCGGGCGCTGGCGGTGGAGCCGCGCTTGATCATTGCCGATGAGTGTGTGGCGGCGCTGGATGTGTCGATCCAGGGCCAGATCATCAACCTGTTGCTGGAACTGCAACAGCGCATGAACCTGGCGATCCTGTTTATCGCCCATGACCTGGCCATCGTGCGCCGCCTGTGCGACCGGGTGGCGGTGATGTACCTGGGCAAGATCGTCGAGGAAGGGCCGGTGGAAGCGGTCTTCACCACGCCGCGCCATCCGTACACGGCTGCGCTGATCCAGGCAATTCCCGAGATCGATCCGCACAAGCCTTTGCCTACTGAACCCTTGCCTGGTGAGCCACCGAGCCCACTGAATTTGCCTACTGGTTGCGCCTTTCACCCGCGTTGCCGGCATGCGCAAACGATGTGTGCCGCGGTGTTGCCGCCCACCCATTTCCTGCACGAGCATCGATACAGTTGCGTGCTTGAAGAACCCTTGCTTTAACCCTCTGCCATTCATTAACAAGGAGTTGTGATATGCAATCGCGCCACTTGAAGTCTCTCGCCGCCGCTACATTGACCCTATGGTCCCTGACTACCGGGTTGGCGCAAGCCGCTGGGGTGCTGACCATCGGCTGCCGTGAAGACAGCACCACGTTCGACCCGATCAAAAGCGCGCAAAACCGCGATACCTGGGTGTTCGCCAACGTTTACGACACCCTGGTGCGCGTGGATAACCTGGGCACGAAGATGGAGCCGGGGCTGGCAGAAAGTTGGGATATTTCCAAGGACGGCCTGACCTACACCTTCAAGCTGCGGGATGCGAAGTTCTCCGACGGTTCGCCGATCACCGCCGAGGATGCGGCGTTCAGCCTGTTGCGCATCCGCGACAACAAGGCTTCGCTGTGGGCTGACCCGTTCAACCTGATCAACACGGCCAAGGCGACGGATCCGAAAACCCTGGTGGTCACCCTCAAGACTCCGGCCGTAGCCTTCCTCTCGCAATTGGCGTCGCCGACGGTATCGATTCTGTCGGAAAAAGCCATGACCAAGATGGGCGAAGACGCCTACTCGGAAAACCCGGTGACCTCCGGCGCGTTCACCGTAGACGAGTGGCGCAAGGGCGATCGTGTGATCCTGAAGAAGAACCCGAACTTCTGGCAGGCCAAGAACGTGAGCCTGGATGGCGTGGAGTGGGTCTCGGTGACCGACGACAACACGCGCATGCGCATGGTGCAGAACAACGAGCTGGATACGGCGATCTTCGTGCCGTTCTCGCGGGTTGAAGAACTGAAGAAAGACAAGAACGTGGTGATCCACGCCGACCCGTCGACCCGTGAAGATCATCTGTTGATCAACCACGAGCACGGCCTGCTGGCCAAGCCCGAAGTGCGTCAGGCACTGGACCTGGCCATCGACAAACAATCGCTGGTGAAGACCGCCACCTACGGTCAGGGCACTGTGGCGTATTCCTATATCCCCAAGGGCTCGCTGTACCACTACGCCAACAACCTGCAACGCCCGTACGACCCGGCCGAAGCCAAGAAACTGCTGGCGGCTGCCGGTGCCAAGGACTTGAAGCTCAACTATGTGGTCAACGCCGGCAACGAAGCCGACGAGCAGATCGCGGTGATCATCAAGGACCAACTGGCCAAGGTCGGCGTGACCGCCAACCTGCAAAAGGTCGACCCGACCCAGAGCTGGCAGATGCTGGTGGACGGTGAGTACGATATTTCGGTGATGTACTGGACCAACGACATCCTCGACCCGGACCAGAAGACCACCTTCGTGCTGGGCCACGACACCAACCAGAACTACATGACTCGCTACAAGAACGACAAGGTCAAGGACCTGGTGGCAGCCGCGCGGATCGAAGCGGACCCGGCCAAGCGTGAGCAGATGTATGTGCAATTGCAGAAGTTGGCGAAGCAGGATGTGAACTGGATCGACTTGTACTACAGCCCGTATATCAATATCTCGCGCAGCAATATCAGTAACTTCCTGCAGAACCCGTTGGGCCGCTTCACCCTTGAAGAAGTGGTGAAAAACTAGCTAACACCGCAATAAAAAATGTGGGAGCGGGCTTGTGTGGGAGCGGGCTTGCTCGCGAAAGCGGTGTATCAGGACCAGACCTGCTGGCTGACACTCCGCTTTCGCGAGCAAGCCCGCTCCCACACAGACCCCTCCCACATTTAGTTTTATGGTGTGTCAGTTGTTACTGCGCGTCGAACGCCTGGCCGTTGATGCCAGCGCTGTCCGGCCCCATCAAGTACAGGTACACCGGCATGATCTCTTCTGGCGCAGGCCGTTCCATCGGATTTTCCCCTGGATAGGCCTGGGCGCGCATGCTGGTGCGTGTGCCACCTGGGTTGATGCTGTTAGAGCGTACCGCTGCCACATCCTCAAGCTCGTCCGCCAGGGTCTGCATCAAGCCCTCAGTGGCAAATTTCGACACACCATAAGCCCCCCAGTACGCCCGACCCTTACGCCCGACGCTGCTGGAGGTGAACACCACCGACGCATCCTGGGACAGCTTGAGCAGCGGCAGCAGGGTGCTGGTGAGCATGAACATCGCGTTGACGTTCACGTGCATCACGCGCATGAAATTCTCGCCGGACAACTGTTCGATCGGCGTACGTGGGCCGATGATCGAGGCGTTGTGCAGCAGGCCGTCGAGGTGACCGAATTCCTTTTCGATCATCGCAGCCAGCTCATCGTATTGATGGGGCAGGGCGGTCTCCAGGTTGAACGGGATCACCACCGGCTGGGGGTGGCCGGCCGCTTCGATTTCGTCATACACCTGGGCCAGGTTGGCTTCGGTCTTACCCAGCAACAGCACGGTGGCGCCATGGGCGGCGTAGGTTTTCGCCGCCGCCGCGCCAATCCCGCGACCGGCGCCGGTCACCAGGATCACCCGGCCTTTGAGCAGTTCTGGACGCGCAGAGTAATCAAACATAAATAGCCTCGACAAAATTCACAGTGATACAGCGCTCAATGTGCAAGCCAGCTCCCACATGGAATCGGTGTTTTTGAGATTCTTGAGCAATCAGCAACTGCACAGCGCGCTATCGAGCACTTTGCGCAATTCCAGCGGGTGATCCACCACGACATCGGCGCCCCAATTACGCGGGTTGTCGTCCGGATGGATATAGCCGAATGTGACCGCTGCCGTACGGGTGCCGGCGTCGCGACCGGACTCGATGTCGCGCAGGTCATCGCCGACGAACAGCACGCTGGCTGGGTCCAGGTCGAGCATTTTGCACGCCAGGATCAGGGGCTCAGGGTCGGGCTTGCTGTTCTTCACGTGGTCCGGGCAGATCAACAGCGCCGAGCGCTCGGCCAGGCCCAACTGCTGCATGATCGGTTCGGCAAAGCGCAGCGGCTTGTTGGTGACCACGCCCCAGACCAGCTTGGACTTTTCGATGTCTGCCAGCAGTTCGTCCATGCCGTCGAACAGTTTGCTGTGGATCGCACAGCCCTTGAGGTAACGCTCCAGGAATTCCAGGCGCAACTCTTCAAAACCTGGGGATTCGGGGTCCATCGAGAAGGTCACGGCCACCATCGCCCGCGCACCGCCGGAGATTTCATCGCGGATGTGCTGGTCGTTGATCGGCGCCAGCCCGCGGTCGGCGCGCATCGCCTGGCAGATGGCGATAAAGTCCGGCGCGGTGTCCAGCAGTGTACCGTCCATGTCGAAGAGAACTGCTCGCAACTTCACAGGCTTATTCCTCGCGCAGGGTCTGGATCATGTAGTTGACGTCAACGTCGCTGGCCAGCTTGTAGTGCTTGGTCAGTGGGTTGTAGGTCAGGCCGATGATGTCCTTGACGGTCAGCCCGGCCTGACGGCTCCACGCGCCCAGCTCGGACGGGCGGATGAATTTCTTGAAGTCATGGGTGCCGCGCGGCAGCAGCTTCATGATGTATTCGGCGCCGATGATCGCGAACAGGTAGGCCTTGGGGTTGCGGTTGATGGTGGAGAAGAACACCTGGCCGCCAGGCTTGACCATGCGGAAGCAGGCGCGGATCACCGAGGACGGGTCAGGCACGTGTTCGAGCATCTCAAGGCACGTGACCACATCGAACTGCTCGGGCATTTGCTCGGCGAGATCTTCGGCGGTGATCTGGCGGTATTCGACGTTCACGCCGGATTCCAGCTGGTGCAACTGAGCCACGGCCAGAGGCGCTTCGCCCATGTCGATGCCCATCACCGTGGCGCCGCGCTGGGCCATGGCTTCGCTGAGGATGCCACCGCCGCAACCAACGTCCAGCACCTTCTTGCCGGCCAGGTTGACACGTTCGTCAATCCAGTTGACCCGCAGCGGGTTGATGTCGTGCAGGGGTTTGAACTCGCTTTCGCGGTCCCACCAGCGGTGGGCCAGGGCTTCAAACTTGGCGATTTCGGCGTGGTCGACGTTGCTCATGGTGCATCCTCTAAATCTGATAAATCGGTTTGTCGGTCTTGAACGTACCGCTTCAAGGCCGGCGTTATTCGCTATGCCCGCCGATGCGTTGGCCCCAGGCGATGGCCGTGGCGGTCAACTGTTGTTCATCCATGCGGGTCAATTGCCGGTCGTCGAGCAACTGCTTGCCGGCGACCCAGAGATGTTTCACGCAATCGCGTCCGGTGGCATATATAAGTTGTGAGACCGGATCGTAGATCGGTTGTTGCGCCAGCCCCGACAGATCGAAGGCGACCATATCCGCCGCCTTGCCGACTTCCAGCGAGCCAATTTCGCTTTCCAGGCCCATGGCGCGCGCACCATTGAGTGTGGCCATGCGCAAGGCGCGATGGGCATCCAGGGCGGTGGCCGAACCGGCGACGGCCTTGGCCAGCATCGCGGCGGTGCGGGTTTCGCCCAGCAGGTCGAGGTCATTGTTGCTGGCGGCGCCATCGGTGCCGATCGCCACATTCACCCCAGCCTGCCACAGACGCTCCACCGGGCAGAAGCCGCTGGCCAGTTTCAGGTTGGATTCCGGGCAATGGATGACGCTGGTGTTGCTTTCTACCAGCAAAGCCAGGTCGGCCTCGCTGATTTGGGTCATATGAACGGCCTGGAAGCGCGGGCCCAACAGCCCGAGGCGGGCCAGGCGTGCCAGTGGGCGCTCGCCGGTCTGCTCGACAGCTTGCTGCACTTCGAAGGCGGTTTCGTGAACGTGCATATGGATTGAAGCATCCAGCTCTTCGGCCATGACCCGGATCTTTTCCAGGTTTTCATCGCTCACGGTGTACGGTGCGTGGGGGCCGAAGACGATGTTGACGCGGGGGTGATGCTTGAGGTCGCCGAACAGCTCGACGCCCTGGCGAATCGCCTCGTCGGCGCTGCTGGCGCCGGGAATCGGGAAGTCGAGGATCGGAATTGCAATCTGCGCGCGCATGCCGCTGTTGTGCACGCAGTCGCTGGCCACCTTGGGGTAGAAGTACATGTCGCTGAAGCAGGTAATGCCGCTCTTGAGCTGCTCGGCGATGGCCAGGTCGGTGCCGTCGCGCACGAACGCTTCGTCGACCCACTTGGCTTCGGCGGGCCAGATGTGTTTTTCCAGCCAGGTCATCAGCGGCAGGTCGTCGGCCAGGCCGCGAAACAGGCTCATTGCCGCGTGCCCGTGGGCGTTGATCAGGCCAGGGCTGAGCAGCATGCCCGGCAACTCACGGACCTCGGTGGCCGCCAGTTTCAGCGCCGTCGCCCGTGGGCCGATAAACGCGATGCGCCCGTCGCGGATGCCCAGGGCGTGGTCCTTGAGCACCACGCCGGCAGGTTCGACAGGCACCAGCCAGGTCGGCAGCAACACCAAGTCGAGCGGGGCGGCAGTGGAGGTCATCGCGGGCTTCTTCCCAGGCAGCTATAAAAGAAGGCCGAAGTATACCCGAGCGTCCTGGCTGGCGGATCGCTATAATCGGCGGCTTTTGTTCATGAGTGCGGAGTAAGGGATGCGCGATCGACTGTTGGCTGCGGAGAAAGTGAAGGCCATCGATTGGCGTGATGGCGCGCTGTACCTGCTCGATCAGCGTGCCTTGCCGTCCCGGGAAAGCTGGGTCGCGTGCTCCACGGTTGAAGCCGTGGCCGCCGCGATCCGTACGATGGTGGTGCGGGGCGCGCCAGCCATTGGTATCAGTGCCGCCTATGGCCTGGTACTCGCCGCCCGTGAGCGGATTGCCGAGGGGGGTGACTGGCAGGCCGCCTGGGAAGAAGACTACGCACTTTTAGCCGACGCCCGCCCCACCGCGTCGAACCTGTTCTGGGCGTTGAAGCGCGTGCGTGACCGCCTCGATCGCGTCAAAAAGCACGCCGATCCGCTGGCGATGCTGGAGGCCGAAGCGATTGCGATCCATGAAAGTGATCGCGAGGCCAACCTGACCATGGCCCAGCTCGGCGTCGAGTTGATTCGCAAGCACCAGGGCAATGCCCAGGCGATCCTCACCCATGGCAATGCTGGCGCACTGGCCACCGGCGGCGTCGGCACGGCGCTTGGGGTTATTCGTGCGGCCTTTTTGGAGGGCATGGTCGAGCAGGTTTATGCCAATGAAACCCGGCCCTGGCTGCAAGGTTCGCGGCTGACCGCCTGGGAGCTGGCGGGCGAGGGTATCCCGGTGACGGTGAACGCCGACTCGGCCGGTGCGCATATCCTCAAGACCAAAGGTGTGACCTGGGTCATCGTCGGCGCCGACTGCATTGCCGCCAACGGTGATGTGATCAGCAAGATCGGCACTTACCAGCTGGCTGTATGCGCGATGCACCACGGCGTGCGTTTCATGGTCGTGGCGCCGAGTTCTACCCTGGACCTGATGATGGCCACTGGCGATGATGTTGCCCTGGAAGAGCGCGATGCCGGTGAGTTGCTCGAAGTCGCCGGCCAGCGCTTCGCGGCGGATGTGGCAGCCTTCAATCCGGTGTTCGACGTGACCCCGGCCGACCTGATCGACGTGATCGTGACCGAAAAAGGCGTGGTCGAACGGCCGGACGCTGCCAAGCTGGCCAAGTTGATGTGTCGTAAGCGCCTGCATTAAGCCAATTTGCCCCCGGAAACGGGCTTGGATCCAGCTCTGAGCCCCTCTCGTCGCCCTCAAGCCTGTCATCCGTCAACTTACTATGCTCCATGCGCATCAGGGGGATAGGTGCGTGGCGGCGATTGTGATAACATCCGGCGGTTTCCAAGGCCGCCCCGAGGGGTGGCCTATAACGTGCAGATCCGTGTCATAACTCGTTGATTTGTCGTAAGTCGTTGTCAGGCACCGTGCCGGCAGCGGCGAGCTTCGTTCGTCCCATATGGATGTGACGAGGTTTCACCCGAAAAAGGAATCAGGCTTCTCATGGGCGAACTGGCCAAAGAAATCCTCCCGGTCAATATCGAAGACGAGCTGAAACAGTCCTACCTCGACTACGCGATGAGCGTAATTGTCGGTCGGGCACTGCCTGATGCGCGCGATGGCTTGAAGCCCGTGCACCGGCGTGTGCTGTTCGCGATGAGCGAGCTGGGTAACGACTGGAACAAGCCGTACAAGAAATCTGCCCGTGTTGTCGGTGACGTGATCGGTAAGTATCACCCTCACGGCGACACTGCGGTGTACGACACCATCGTTCGGATGGCCCAGCCGTTTTCCCTGCGTTACCTGCTGGTAGACGGTCAGGGCAACTTCGGTTCGGTCGACGGCGACAACGCCGCGGCCATGCGATACACCGAAGTGCGCATGACCAAGCTGGCGCACGAGCTGCTGGCCGACCTGCATAAAGAAACCGTGGACTGGGTGCCGAACTACGACGGCACCGAAATGATCCCGGCTGTCATGCCAACCAAGATTCCCAACCTGCTGGTCAACGGTTCCAGTGGTATCGCCGTGGGCATGGCGACCAACATCCCGCCGCACAACCTCGGTGAAGTCATCGACGGTTGCCTGGCCCTCATCGACAACCCCGAGCTGACTGTCGACGAGCTGATGCAATACATCCCCGGTCCGGACTTCCCGACTGCCGCGATCATCAATGGTCGCGCTGGCATCATCGAAGCCTACCGCACCGGCCGCGGCCGCATTTACATGCGCGCCCGCTCGATGATCGAAGACATCGACAAGGTCGGTGGTCGCCAGCAGATCGTCATCACCGAACTGCCGTACCAGCTGAACAAGGCGCGTCTGATCGAGAAGATCGCCGAGCTGGTCAAAGAGAAGAAGCTCGAAGGCATCACCGAGCTGCGCGACGAGTCCGACAAAGACGGTATGCGCGTGGTGATCGAGCTGCGTCGTGGCGAAGTGCCTGAGGTGATCCTCAACAACCTCTACGCCCAGACCCAGCTGCAAAGCGTGTTCGGCATCAACGTGGTTGCACTGATCGATGGCCGCCCGCGCATCCTGAACCTCAAGGATCTGCTGGAAGCCTTCGTCCGTCACCGTCGTGAAGTGGTGACCCGCCGTACCGTATTCGAACTGCGCAAGGCCCGCGAACGCGGCCACATCCTGGAAGGCCAGGCGGTTGCGCTGTCGAACATCGACCCGGTGATCGCTCTGATCAAGGCCTCGCCAACCCCGTCGGAAGCCAAGGAAGCGCTGATCAGCACGCCTTGGGAATCCAGCGCCGTGGTGGCGATGGTTGAGCGTGCCGGTGCCGACTCGTGCCGTCCGGAAACCCTGGACCCGCAATACGGCCTGCGCGAAGGCAAGTACTTCCTGTCGCCGGAACAGGCCCAGGCCATCCTGGAACTGCGCCTGCACCGCCTGACCGGCCTGGAGCACGAGAAGCTGCTGGCCGAGTACCAGGAGATCCTCAACCAGATCGGCGAGTTGATCCGCATCCTCAGCAGCGCTGTGCGCCTGATGGAAGTGATCCGCGAAGAACTGGAAGTGATCCGCGCCGAATACGGCGACGTGCGCCGCACCGAGATTCTCGATGCACGCCTCGACCTGACCCTGGGTGACATGATCCCGGAAGAAGAGCGCGTCGTGACCATTTCCCACGGTGGCTACGCCAAGACCCAGCCTTTGGCTGCGTACCAGGCCCAGCGTCGTGGTGGTAAAGGTAAATCGGCTACCGGCGTGAAGGATGAGGACTACATCGCTCACCTGCTGGTCGCCAACAGTCACACCACGCTGCTGCTGTTCTCCAGCAAGGGCAAGGTGTACTGGCTGAAAACCTACGAAATCCCGGAAGCCTCCCGTGCCGCCCGTGGCCGTCCGCTGGTCAACCTGCTGCCGCTGGACAGTGATGAATACATCACCACCATGCTGCCGGTGGAGGAATATACCGAAGGTCACTTCATCTTCATGGCGACCGCCAAAGGCACCGTGAAGAAGACCCCGCTGGAGTCCTTCAGCCGTCAACGCAGCGTGGGCCTGATCGCCCTGGAGCTGGATGAAGGCGACGTACTGATCTCTGCGGCCATCACCGATGGCGAGCGTGAGGTCATGCTGTTCTCCGACGGCGGCAAGGTAACGCGCTTCAAGGAATCCGACGTGCGTGCCATGGGCCGTACCGCCCGCGGTGTGCGCGGCATGCGCCTGCCGGAAGGGCAGAAGCTGATTTCGATGCTGATCCCTGAAGAAGGCAGCCAGATCCTCACCGCTTCGGCGCGTGGTTATGGCAAGCGGACCGCCATCAGCGAGTTCCCGGAGTACAAGCGTGGCGGCCAGGGCGTGATCGCCATGGTCAGCAACGACCGCAACGGCCGTCTGGTCGGTGCGGTCCAGGTGCTCGATGGCGAGGAAATCATGCTGATTTCCGACCAGGGCACCCTGGTGCGTACTCGTGTGGCCGAAGTGTCGAGCCTGGGCCGTAACACCCAGGGCGTGACGCTGATCAAGCTGGCCAGCGACGAAACCCTGGTGGGCCTGGAGCGTGTCCAGGAGCCATCGGAAGTCGAAGGCGAGGAGCTGGAAGGTGAAGAGTTTGACGGCGAGGTGATCGCAGCAGGCGATGACAACGTTGACGAGCCAACCCTCGACGCTGCCGCAGGCGAAGAAGAACCGCAGGAATAAGCGGACACACAGGGGGCGGATGAAGATTCGCCCCCTTGTTGTTTGTCCCTTGTGAAATAACACATCCTTTGGCTGGATGCGGTCAATGTGGGAGCTGGCTTGCCTGCGATGGCAGCGCCGCGGTATCACTGCGATACCGAGGTGCCCTTATCGCAGGCAAGCCAGCTCCCACGGGATTCGCTCCAGAGAAAGGTTGTTGCCGAACATGATTGCAGCCCCACCAGATCAGAGTGAGATTGGATGTGAGCAAGAGAGCCTATAACTTCTGTGCCGGTCCCGCGGCGCTTCCTGAAGCAGTCCTGCAGCGTGCGCAGGGTGAACTCCTCGACTGGCATGGAAAAGGCCTCTCTGTGATGGAAATGAGCCATCGCAGCGATGAGTTCGTATCCATTGCCAACAAGGCCGAGCAGGACCTGCGCGACTTGCTGGACATCCCATCCAATTACAAAGTGCTGTTCCTGCAAGGTGGCGCCAGCCAGCAGTTCGCCCAGATCCCGCTGAACCTGCTGCCGGAAGACGGCACTGCCGACTATATCGACACCGGTATCTGGGGGCAGAAGGCCATTGAAGAGGCCTCCCGTTACGGTCACGTGAATGTGGCGGGCACTGCCAAGCCCTACGATTACTTCGCGATTCCAGGTCAGAACGAATGGAAGCTGTCGAAGGATGCGGCCTACGTGCACTACGTCGCGAACGAAACCATCGGTGGTCTGGAGTTCGACTGGGTACCGGAAGTGGGCGACGTTCCGCTGGTGTGTGACATGTCTTCTGACATTCTTTCGCGCCCGATCGATGTGTCCAAATACGGCATGATCTACGCCGGTGCGCAAAAGAACATCGGCCCGAGCGGCATCCTGGTCAATATCGTCCGCGAAGACCTGCTGGGTCGCGCCCGTTCGCTGTGCCCGACCATGCTCAACTACAAGGTCGCGGCCGATAACGGCTCGATGTACAACACTCCGCCGGCTTTCGCCTGGTATCTGTCCGGCCTGGTGTTCGAGTGGCTCAAAGAGCAGGGCGGTGTGGCTGCCATGGGCAAGCTGAACGAAGAGAAGCAGCGCACCCTGTACGACTTCATCGACGCCAGCGGCCTGTACAGCAACCCGATCAACCGCACTGACCGCTCGTGGATGAACGTGCCGTTCCGTCTGGCTGATGATCGCCTGGACAAGCCGTTCCTGGCCGGTGCCGACGCGCGTGGCCTGCTGAACCTCAAGGGTCACCGTTCGGTCGGCGGCATGCGCGCCTCCATCTACAACGCCGTCGACATCCATGCGATCAACGCGCTGGTTGCCTACATGGCAGAGTTCGAAAAGGAACACGGCTAATGTCTGAGCAAGAACTCAAGGCTCTGCGCGTGCGCATTGACAGCCTGGACGAGAAAGTCCTGGAGCTGATCAGTGAGCGTGCGCGCTGCGCCCAGGAAGTGGCACGGGTGAAGATGGCGTCCCTGGCTGAAGGCGAGGTGCCGGTGTTCTATCGTCCCGAGCGTGAGGCCCAGGTGCTCAAGCGCGTGATGGAACGCAATAAAGGCCCGCTGGGCAACGAAGAGATGGCGCGGTTGTTCCGCGAAATCATGTCTTCGTGCCTGGCTCTGGAGCAGCCGCTGAAAGTGGCTTACCTCGGCCCTGAAGGCACCTTCACCCAGGCGGCAGCCATGAAGCACTTTGGCCACGCCGTGATCAGCAAGCCGATGGCGGCGATCGATGAAGTGTTCCGCGAAGTGGCGGCGGGGGCGGTGAACTTTGGCGTGGTCCCGGTGGAAAACTCCACCGAGGGCGCGGTCAACCACACCCTGGACAGCTTCCTTGAGCACGACATGGTGATCTGCGGTGAAGTCGAACTGCGTATCCACCACCACTTGCTGGTGGGTGAGAACACCAAGACCGACAGCATCAGCCGTATCTATTCCCACGCCCAGTCCCTGGCCCAGTGCCGCAAGTGGCTGGATGCGCACTACCCGAATGTCGAGCGCGTGGCGGTGTCCAGCAACGCCGAAGCGGCCAAGCGGGTCAAGGGGGAGTGGAACTCGGCGGCGATTGCCGGTGATATGGCTGCGGGCCTGTACGGCCTGACGCGCCTGGCCGAGAAAATCGAGGATCGCCCGGATAACTCCACGCGTTTCCTGATGATTGGCAGCCAGGAAGTGCCGCCGACTGGCGACGACAAGACCTCGATCATCGTTTCCATGAGCAACAAGCCCGGCGCGCTGCATGAACTGCTGGTGCCGTTCCACGACAACGGGATTGACCTGACGCGCATCGAGACCCGTCCTTCGCGCAGTGGTAAATGGACCTACGTGTTCTTTATCGACTTCATCGGCCATCACCGCGACCCGCTGGTCAAGGGCGTGCTGGAGAAGATCAGCCAGGAAGCCGTGGCGCTCAAGGTGCTGGGCTCTTACCCGAAAGCGGTTTTGTGAGGCGTTAACATGAGTGGCAACTTTCTCGCCCTGGCGCAGCCGGGCGTGCAGCAACTGTCGCCTTACGTTCCGGGCAAGCCTGTGGACGAGTTGGCGCGTGAGTTGAACCTGGACCCGGCAAAGATCGTCAAGCTGGCCAGCAACGAGAACCCGCTGGGCCCGAGCCCCAAGGTGTTGGCGGCGATTCGTGAAGAGTTGGCCGAGCTGACCCGTTATCCCGATGGCAACGGTTTTGCCCTCAAGTCGCTGTTGGCAGAGAAGTGCCGGGTCGAGCTGAACCAGGTGACTCTGGGCAACGGTTCCAACGACATCCTTGAGCTGGTCGGCCGTGCTTACCTGGCGCCGGGCCTCAATGCGGTGTTCAGCGAGCATGCGTTCGCCGTCTACCCTATCGTTACCCAGGCGGTTGGTGCGGATGCGCGGGTGATTCCTGCGAAGGACTGGGGCCACGATCTGCCAGCGATGCTGGCGGCCATCGATGCACAGACCCGCGTGGTGTTTATCGCCAACCCGAACAACCCGACCGGGACCTGGTTCGATGCGCAGGCGTTGGACGATTTCCTGCAGGACGTACCGGAGCATGTGCTCGTCGTGCTGGACGAAGCCTACATCGAGTACGCCGAGGGCAGTGACCTGCCGGACGGCCTGGACTTCCTTGCGGCCTACCCGAACCTGCTGGTATCGCGCACGTTCTCCAAGGCCTATGGCCTGGCGTCGTTGCGGGTCGGTTACGGCCTGTCCACCGCAGTCGTCGCCGATGTGCTGAACCGTGTTCGCCAGCCGTTCAACGTCAACAGCTTCGCCCTGGCGGCAGCTTGTGCGGCGGTGAAGGATACCGAGTACCTGGAAGAAGGTCGTCGTATCAACCAAAGCGGCATGCTGCAATTGCAGGAAGGCTTCCGTGAGTTGGGCCTGGGCTGGATTCCGTCCAAGGGCAACTTCATCTGTGTCGACCTCGGCCAGGTGGCGGCCCCGGTGTTCCAGGGGCTGCTGCGCGAGGGTGTGATCGTGCGCCCGGTGGCCAATTACGGCATGCCGAACCACTTGCGTATCACCATTGGTTTGCCGGCTGAAAATGCCCGCTTCCTGGAGGCGCTGGCCAAGGTTCTGGCTCGTGGTTGATGTCACTGCATTGCAACCTGTCGTGCCTATGATCGGTCGCCTGGTGGTGGTCGGCCTGGGTTTGATCGGCGGCTCCTTTGCCAAGGGCCTGCGTGAAAGTGGGCTGTGTGGCGAAGTGGTCGGTGTGGACCTGGACCCGCAGTCGCGCAAGTTGGCGGTTGAGTTGGGGGTGGTGGATCGCTGTGAGGCTGACCTGGCGCTCGCGTGCCAGGGCGCTGATGTGATCCAGCTTGCCGTGCCGATCCTGGCGATGGAGAAGTTGCTGGCTCTGCTGGCGGGGATGGATCTGGGGCAGGCGATTCTGACGGATGTCGGCAGCGCCAAGGGCAATGTGGTGCGCGCGGCGCAACTGGCCTTTGGCGGCATGCCTGCGCGGTTCGTGCCTGGGCATCCGATTGCCGGTTCCGAGCAGAGTGGGGTGGAGGCGTCCAATGCGCAGCTGTTCCGCCGCCATAAAGTGATCCTGACGCCATTGGCGCAAACCGATCCGGCTGCGCTGGCCGTAGTGGATGGTCTGTGGCGCGCGTTGGGGGCGGATGTCGAGCATATGCAGGTCGAGCGTCATGACGAAGTGCTCGCGGCGACCAGCCACTTGCCGCATCTGTTGGCATTTGGCTTGGTGGATTCCCTGGCCAAGCGCAACGAAAACCTCGAGATTTTCCGTTACGCCGCCGGTGGCTTTCGCGACTTTACGCGGATTGCCGGCAGCGACCCGGTGATGTGGCACGACATCTTCCTCGCCAACCGCGAAGCGGTGTTGCGCACGCTGGATACCTTCCGCAGTGATCTCGACGCCCTGCGGGACGCGGTCGATGCAGGGGATGGTCATCAGTTGCTGGGCGTATTCACCCGTGCGCGGGTGGCACGTGAGCACTTCGGCAAGATTCTGGAGCGCCGGGCTTACGTCGAAACCGCTGTGAGCACCGATGAGCTGACCTTCGTCGCCAACCCGGGTGGGCGCTTGAGCGGGCGTATTCGCATGCCGGGTGACAAGTCGATCTCTCATCGCTCGATCATGCTGGGCTCGTTGGCAGATGGCGTGACCGAGGTTGAAGGTTTCCTCGAAGGTGAAGACGCCCTGGCGACCTTGCAGGCGTTTCGCGATATGGGCGTGGTGATCGAGGGGCCGCACCATGGGCGCGTGACAATTCACGGCGTGGGCTTGCATGGCTTGAAGCCTGCGCCGGGGCCGATCTATCTGGGGAACTCCGGTACGTCCATGCGCTTGCTGTCCGGCTTGTTGGTCGCGCAGCGTTTCGACAGCGTGTTGACGGGGGATGCGTCACTGTCCAGGCGCCCGATGAGCCGCGTGGCAGAGCCGCTGCGAAAAATGGGCGCGGTGATCGAGACTGGGCCTGAGGGGCGTCCGCCGTTGACCATTCGTGGCGGGCAGGTGTTGAAGGGCTTGAGTTACGCGCTGCCGATGGCCAGTGCCCAGGTCAAGTCCTGCCTGTTGCTGGCTGGGCTGTATGCCGAAGGCAAGACCGCAGTGACCGAGCCTGCGCCGACCCGCGACCATACTGAGCGCATGTTGCGAGGTTTTGGCTACCCGGTGGTGGTGGAGGGGGCTACGGCGTCGGTTGAATCCGGGCGTGCGCTGGTCGCTACCCGTATTGAAGTGCCAGGGGATATTTCCTCTTCGGCGTTTTTCCTGGTGGCCGCCACGATTGCCGAGGGTTCCGAGCTGGTGCTGGAACATGTCGGTATCAATCCGACGCGCACTGGGGTAATCGACATCCTGCGGCTGATGGGGGCGGACATCACCCTGGAAAATCCCCGTGAAGTGGGCGGCGAGCCTGTCGCTGATCTGCGTGTGCGCGCAGCGGTGCTGAAGGGTATCGACATTCCCCAGGCGCTGGTGCCGTTGGCGATCGATGAGTTTCCAGTACTGTTTGTCGCGGCGGCTTGCGCTGAGGGGCGAACGGTGTTGTGCGGGGCTGAAGAGCTGCGCGTGAAGGAGTCCGATCGTATCCAGGTGATGGCCGATGGTCTGCGGGTGCTGGGGGTCAAGTGTGAACCGACCTCAGATGGGATTATTATTGACGGTGGGTTGCTGGGTGGTGGTGAAGTCCATGCCCATGGCGATCACCGGATTGCAATGGCGTTCAGCGTGGCCTCCCTACGGGCGGCGGCGCCGATTCGTATTCGTGACTGTGCCAATGTTGCTACGTCTTTTCCGAACTTTCTTACACTGTGTGCCCAAGTCGGCATCCGTGTTGCCCAAGAGGCTCAATTGTGAATATCAAAGCACCGGTGATTACCATCGACGGGCCAAGCGGCTCGGGCAAAGGCACAATCGCCGGCATCCTGGCCAAGCGCCTGGGCTGGTGCCTGCTGGATTCCGGCGCGCTTTACCGCCTGCTGGCATTTGCTGCGCGCAACCATGGCGTCGATCTGACCAACGAAGAATCCTTGAAACTGCTGGCGGCGCATCTTGATGTGCAGTTCGTCGGGGCGACGGAAGGTCATCCGCAGCGCATCATTCTGGAAGGGGATGATGTGACCGATGATTTGCGCAACGAGCAAGTCGGCTCGTGGGCCTCCCAGATCGCCGCGCTGCCGGCCGTGCGTGATGCGTTGCTGCAGCGCCAGCGGGCATTTCAAGAGCCGCCGGGCCTGGTTGCCGATGGTCGTGACATGGGGACGGTGGTGTTTCCCGAGGCGCCCCTGAAGATTTTCCTGACCGCCAGCGCCGAGGAGCGGGCTCGCCGGCGCTACTTGCAGTTGAAGGGCAAAGTCGATGGTGTTAGTCTGTCGAGTCTGCTAGATGAGATCCGTGCACGCGATGAGCGTGACACCCAGCGTGCGGTAGCCCCGCTCAAGCCGGCGGCTGACGCCATACAGCTGGATTCCACGGAGTTGTCCATCGAGCAGGTGCTGGAACGCATCTTGAGTGAAATCGCCATTCGCGATATTGCCGGGTGATCAAGAAGGCCGCGGGGGACCAGTCATAGTCCTGCGGTGGCTTCTTTTAACTGAAATTGACCCACACCGTCTGGGGTGTGGAGATGGGCGTATTCTTCGCCCTTATCAACAGGAATTAAAATGAGCGAAAGCTTTGCGGAACTCTTTGAAGAAAGCCTAAAAACCCTGAACCTTCAGGCTGGCTCCATCATCACCGGTGTTATCGTTGATATCGATTACCAAGCTCGCTGGGTAACCGTTCACGCTGGTCTGAAGTCTGAAGCTCTGATCCCGCTGGAACAGTTCTACAACGATGCTGGTGACCTGACTATCAATGTCGGTGACGAAGTTCACGTTGCTCTGGACTCGGTTGAAGACGGTTTCGGTGAAACCAAGCTGTCCCGTGAAAAAGCCAAGCGCGCTGAATGCTGGATTGTTCTCGAAGCAGCCTTCGCAGCTGAAGAAGTGGTCAAGGGCGTTATCAACGGTAAGGTTAAAGGCGGCTTCACTGTCGACGTTAACGGCATCCGTGCGTTCCTGCCAGGTTCTTTGGTCGACGTTCGTCCAGTGCGCGACACCACGCACCTGGAAGGCAAGGAACTCGAATTCAAGGTCATCAAGCTCGATCAGAAGCGCAACAACGTTGTCGTTTCCCGTCGCAGCGTCCTGGAAGCAGAGAACTCCGCCGAGCGTGAAGCTCTGCTGGAATCCCTGCAGGAAGGCCAACAAGTCAAAGGTATCGTCAAGAACCTCACCGATTACGGCGCATTCGTCGATCTGGGTGGCGTCGATGGCCTGCTGCACATTACCGACATGGCTTGGAAGCGCATCAAGCATCCATCTGAAATCGTCAACGTTGGCGACGAGATCGATGTGAAGGTTCTGAAATACGATCGCGAACGCAACCGTGTTTCCCTGGGCCTGAAGCAACTGGGTGAAGATCCATGGGTTGCTATCAAAGCCCGTTACCCAGAAAGCACTCGCGTAACCGCGCGTGTTACCAACCTGACCGACTACGGCTGCTTCGCTGAGCTGGAAGAAGGCGTTGAAGGCCTGGTACACGTTTCCGAAATGGACTGGACCAACAAGAACATCCACCCTTCGAAAGTCGTACAAGTCGGCGACGAAGTGGAAGTTATGGTTCTGGACATCGACGAAGAGCGTCGTCGTATCTCCCTGGGCATCAAGCAGTGCAAATCTAACCCATGGGAAGATTTCTCTGGCCAGTTCAACAAGGGCGATAAAATCTCCGGCACCATCAAGTCGATCACCGATTTCGGTATCTTCATTGGTCTGGACGGCGGCATCGACGGCCTGGTTCACCTGTCCGACATCTCCTGGAACGAAGTTGGCGAAGAAGCTGTTCGTCGTTTCAAGAAGGGCGACGAGCTGGACACCGTTATCCTGTCGGTTGACCCAGAGCGCGAGCGTATCTCCCTGGGTATCAAGCAGCTGGAAAGCGACCCGTTCTCTGAATACGTTCAGGACAACGACAAAGGCGCAATCGTTAAAGGCATCGTGAAGGAAGTTGACGCTAAAGGCGCCATCATCACTCTGGCCGACGATATCGAAGCAACTCTGAAAGCCTCCGAAATCAGCCGTGACCGCGTTGAAGACGCGCGCAACGTTCTGAAAGAAGGCCAGGAAGTAGAAGCCAAGATCATCAGCGTTGATCGCAAGAGCCGTGTAATTCAGCTCTCCATCAAGTCGAAAGACGATGCTGAAGAGAAAGAAGCAATCCAGAGCCTGAAATCGGCTCCGGAAGGCGAAGCAGCAGCTGACACCACTATGGCTGCTCTGTTGCGTCAAGCAATGGCTAAGCAGAACTAAGTTCTGTAAGGCTTTAGAAAAAGGGCGACTTCGGTCGCCCTTTTTTGTGCCTGAAATTCGTTGGATCGCCAAATCAGAATGAATGTATTCTGGCTATGATGCTCATTTAGTAATGGCCGCACTTGTAAGTTGCAGAGACGTTAAACTTTTGGAAGCTGGTCGAGGTTGAGTGTATAGAAACGCGCAAAATAATTAGCTGATAGTTATTGTGATAAGTACTTGTAATAAGTAGTGGTGATATTGTCTGGTGGTATTGAATCGAATCGCGAGGCTGTCGTAGCACTCCCTCGGTAGTCGGTCAGTTTAGGAGTTGAGTATGGAAAAGATTGTAATTTTGGGGTCGTCCGGTCACGCCAAAGTCATTATCGATATTGTCGAAAAACAGGCGCGCTATGCAATTCTTGGCTTCGTAGACGATTTTAGAGCGCCCGGTGCTGAAACGCTTGGCTACCAGGTTCTTGGGTGTGAATCGGACCTCCCGACGCTCGTCGCACAGCACAGTATCAAGGGAATAGTTATTGCTATAGGAGATAATGCCGTAAGGGAGGATGTGGCAACTAGAGTTGCAGGATTGTGCCCTAGCTTAATGTTTGTCAATGCCATACATCCCAGCGCAATTATTGGGCGTGATGTTTCTATAGGCGTGGGTACGGTAATAATGGCGGGAGGGATTGTAAATCCGAGCTGCGAAATAGGTAATTTTTGTATTGTTAATACAAAAGCATCTTTGGATCACGATTCTACAATGCAGGATTTTTCCAGTCTGGCACCCGGTGTCAGCACGGGGGGCGGCTGCCGGGTGGGTAGGCTCGCAGCTGTGGGGATCGGCGCAAGCTTACGTCATGGTATTAGCATAGGCGAATGCGCAGTCGTTGGTGGCCAATCGATGGTGTTGGAGGATGTACCTCCTTACACCGTTGCATACGGTTCGCCGGCAAAAACTATCAGGTCCAGAGGGCGAGGCGAAAAGTACTTGTGAGGCGAGTTGTGCCTGAGTTCGACGTAACTGATTGCCTCCATATATTTCGTGGGGTAATCAGGCAGGGGTGAGCTTGGGTGCCTTGGAGTGAGGGTAGAAATTTTCCAGTAGCGGTGCTGCGCGATTTTTTGTCGGTATGCCAACTGAAGTCGGAGGACGGGCTTTTCAAAAGCATCAAGTCGTGCTAAAACCTTTGGAGCGCTGATCTAGCTGCTTGAAAAAGAAGGGAAAAATATGACGAAGTCGGAGTTGATCGAACGAATTGTCACCCATCAAGGGCTACTTTCATCCAAGGATGTAGAGCTGGCTATCAAGACTATGCTTGAACAAATGTCGCAATGCTTGGCTACTGGTGACCGTATTGAAATTCGAGGTTTTGGTAGCTTTTCACTTCATTATCGGGCACCTCGTGTGGGTCGTAACCCAAAAACCGGGCAATCTGTTAGCCTGGACGGGAAGTTTGTGCCTCACTTCAAGCCGGGCAAAGAGCTGCGGGATCGCGTGAATGAAGATGAAGACGAGGGTCTCTGAGTGAGTCTGCTGCCGAGGAGGTCGTCGGGTGCATTTGCACGCGTTTTCAAGGTTCTGATTGTATTGTCGCTCGTGCTGGCAGTGGCGACGTTTGTCTTGGAGAACCAGCAAAGCGTTACATTGTCATTTCTGGGGTGGCGTACGCCTGGCTTGGCGGTTTCTGCCTTCATGATCCTCTTTCTAATCGTGGGAATGATCGTCGGGCCAGCGATTGCTGTGGTTCTGAAGGCGAGTCGTCGCCGAGATTGAAGTTGTCGCTGGGGCTGAGCACAGAGCGACCCCATTCGCTGGGCGAGGTGGTTGATTCTGCTACAGGACTATTGAGCAATTCGCTTGAAGGAATTCTCCTACAGCCTTGTCAAGACTTGTATTGTTGTCGTTAGATGTCAAAATGCTAATTGTTCTCGAGAACAGGCTTTTTGTGGGCTTTAACAGCTAGGTGGGAGTTATAGCCGAGATGACACGCTAAAGAGCTACAAAATGCCTGCATAACGAGCCCGCAGTTTCATTCTTGAAGGCAGGTTTTTGTTGTGAGTAGTAGCTTTCGCACCCCGCAGATTTCCCCGGCTGAAGACATTCAATTTGCAGCATTTTTCCGATCCATATGGCGGCAAAAGAAGCTGATTTTGCTGGTTTCAGCGCTCTCGACTGCGATAGCGGTTCTATACGCTTTTGTAGCCACTCCCGAGTTTCAGGTTACGAGTGTTCTCCGACCTTCAGCAATTAATGAACTGGACGCTTTGAATCGTTCAGAAATCTATAAACTCCCACCTTCTGAGGCTTTGAATAAAGTTGGTGCGGCCCTTGAATCTTACGATATTCGTTTAGGTTTTTTTCGTGCTAACCCGAATTTATTCAAGAATTTTGTGCAGCCCGGTCGAACGCTAGAGCAAAGTTTCGAAGAGTTTAATCGTAACTCGATCAAGCTAATATTGCCAGATACTAAGAAAGCAGATTCGTTGAGTGCCTATATTAAACTTGAAATGACTTATCCGAAGGATATAGACGGTGTAGCGATATTGAATGGCCTCATTGATTATGCAATCTCAAATGAGCGTGAACAAATCGGTTCTGATCTTGAAGTTATCGTCAAAAATAGGATGGCAGAGCTAAACGGAAAGTTGGATGCAGCTCGCGCCAATTATGAGACAGAGAAACAAGCCAAAATTGCTTTGCTTGTAGAGTCTGACCTCGTAAAGCGTGCTCAATTGCAGGACGAGCTCAGTGCGCTTAGAGTCCAGTTAAAAACCAACCGTATGGAAAGAGTGGCGCAGTTGAACGAAGCTATTGTGATCGCAAAATCACTTGGCATCCGAAAGCCTGCAACGCCATCTTCTTTTGGTGATGCCATTCATGATAGTTCCACCAATATCATGCGTACAGAAATCAATAATCAACAAATACCTCTTTATTTTATGGGGGTTGAGGCTTTGGAGGCAGAGCGCACTGCGTTATTGCAGCGTAAGTCAGATGATTTCTCGGAAAAAAGAGTCTCGCTTATCGCTAAGGAGCTTCAACTGCTGCAGTCAAATCGGCAGATAGATGTTTTGAATCAGCGGAAAAATGAGGAGCTATTCTTGAGCGGAGTAGCCCCTATGCGCGCAGAAGCTGTTCGCTTGCAGAATTTAAATATCGATATGTCCAGAATCAAACTGGTCACTATCGATAAGCAAGCAATAGAACCCCTAAACCCCATAAAACCCAAAAAAGCACTAATAATTGTCCTAGGGCTTATGTTGGGCTTAATATTTGGTGTTGTCTTTGCAGCACTGCGCGAATTTCTTTTTCTCAGAAAGCGACAATCAAGCTAAGTCATGTTGATGCTCTGAATACCTGAGGGGGATGCGATAGCAGCCTTGTCAGGTCTTTTGAAGTCGGTAGCGTAGAAGGTGTGGCTATTGGCTATATGCCATCATTCATCATTGTGGCTGACCTGGTCACCGTTCACCACTATTTCCGAAGCGGTGCCGTTGGTTGAATTGAGTTTGCAGCACTGGATCATTCGCTTAATATCACAGGTCTAGGTTGGCGGGTGAGTGGCCGGCCATTTTTTGGATATGTTTTGGTGATGCACCGGTTCGGGTCTGCATCCCTGTCAGAAAAATCCTCATATCGATAGCTGATGCAATAACCTCATAGGAAATTGATGTTAGTTAATGATTTATTGGAATGAACGGTTAAGGGTCGTGTCCAATAGCCATCATGCTGTCAGTACGAATCATTGGAATTGGGTTAAGCGCAGGCCTGAGGTGAGCGAACTTGCCGATGAAAACCTTCGGGGCAAGTGAAATATCTGGGTTGTGCCTGCGTTTGGAGCGAAATGCTTACTGGATGGATCGCCAGTAAATGGCTTTTGTTGGGGGGGGGGGCTCTTGATTTGCCTCCTCGTTGACCTGCATAGGGTTCACTAAAATGTATGCAAGGGGTTGAGCTGGCAGTTGCTTTTACTCCTTCTCCTTGGGCGGCGGGCTTGTGCGTGATTCGAAATTTCAACGACCGAGGTCGCTTTAGAGATTCTTCTACATACGCTATGGTTAAGGAAATGCTCATATTGGATAGCACAACAGCTTATCGTGATTCCATTTTCATGACGTCAGATGGATGGCGCCGGGTGGTTTTGCTAATCAATGTGTTGAATTGGTCAGAGTGTTTTTCTGTCGGCAACGAGCTCGCATGCCCATACCGCGGAGGTAGGGGAGCCCTCGTTACTCAGCGCCGCATCGAGGGCTTAAATCCCGGGGCGGTAGCGTGTTGAAATTTGGGTTTGTGTACGGCACGGCATCAATGTTTTGGGATCTGTTGTGGTGTTTGAATGCTCTAAAGTGGTCCCAATCATGTGAGCATTCAATGTCAGAAAAATCCTTTAATCGATGATCAGAGAGATTTTCTAATTGAGTTGCTCATATTGAAGAGATTTTTCAACGAAAAAAACATAGAGCGATTATTTTAAACATTTATCACGGAATAAATACATGCTGTCACTTGAAGATATAAAGCTCGCTGTTGTTGGCTTGGGGTACGTCGGTTTGCCATTGGCTGTTGAGTTTGGAAAGCATCGTTCGGTTATTGGCTTTGATATAAATCAAGCTCGAATTGATGCTCTGAATGAAGGGCGTGATGGCACATTAGAAGTAAATGACGACGAGTTAAAAGCAGCAAAGCATTTAAGCTTCAGTGCTAAGTCAGATGTACTGAAAGGATGTAATGTTTTTATTGTCACCGTGCCAACTCCGATTGATCAGTATAATCAGCCTGATCTAACGCCATTGATTAAGGCATCAGAAACAATTGGACGAGTGCTTAAACAGGGGGATTTGGTTATTTATGAATCAACTGTTTATCCAGGCGCGACCGAAGAAGACTGCGTTCCGGTGCTAGAGAAATACTCAGGGTTGAAGTTTAACGTCGACTTCTTCGCCGGTTACAGTCCAGAGCGCATCAATCCTGGCGATAAGGAACATCGCGTAACGACTATTAAAAAAGTCACATCAGGTTCTACTCCGGAAGTGGCGGATATAGTAGATGCTTTATATCGACAAATTATTACCGCAGGAACTCATAAGGCAAGCAGCATAAAAGTCGCCGAAGCTGCCAAAGTGATTGAAAATACGCAGCGTGACCTTAATATTGCACTTATTAACGAGTTGGCTATTATTTTCAACAAGATGGGGATAGATACTGAAGCTGTCCTAGAGGCTGCTGGAACGAAGTGGAATTTTTTACCCTTCCGTCCAGGTCTGGTAGGCGGACATTGTATTGGCGTTGATCCTTACTATTTGACTCATAAAGCTCAGTCGATAGGCTATCACCCAGAAATTATTCTGGCTGGGCGCCGTCTGAATGACGGTATGGGTGCATATGTAGTTTCGCAATTAGTAAAGGCTATGCTTAAAAAGCGTATTCACGTTGATGGAGCAAAAGTGCTCATCATGGGCTTGACTTTCAAGGAGAATTGCCCCGATCTTCGCAATACTCGAATAGTGGATATTGTGCGTGAATTAGGTGAGTACAACATTGAAGTGGATGTGTATGACCCATGGGTAAATCCGTCAGAGGCTCAGCATGAATATTCCATTATTCCAATAGCGGTTCCGGTGACTGATAGTTATGATGCAATAGTACTAGCAGTAGCGCACAACGAGTTTCGAGCAATGGGCGCAGAACGTATTCGCTCTTTAGGAAAGGCGAAACATATTCTATACGACTTGAAATATCTTTTAGATCGAGCCCAATCCGATATACGATTGTAATCAAGCAAGGAAGGCTTGACTTACTAGGGTCGGTATAAAATTTTAGGAGCGCAACCAATGACTCGTTATGAAAATGTACTGGAATCACTTATCCGTGCGCCGAAGACCTGGCTCATTACTGGTGTCGCGGGCTTTATAGGTTCAAATGTTCTTGAAACGTTGCTTAAGCTCAATCAGCACGTTATTGGGCTGGATAACTTCTCTACGGGTCATCATCGAAATCTAAAAGAAGTCCAACGGTCTGTAAGTGATGAGCAATGGATGCGTTTGAAGTTTATTGAAGGCGATATTAGAGATTTAAATTGTTGCCGTGAAGCATGTCACGCTGTCGATTATGTGCTTCATCAAGCCGCATTAGGTTCGGTTCCAAGATCTCTGAACGACCCCATCAGCACTAATCAGACCAATATTGACGGTTTCCTTAACATGCTGCTTGCTGCGCGTGATGCAGGTGTCAATAGCTTCACCTATGCTGCAAGCAGTTCGACTTATGGTGATCATCCCGGGTTACCAAAAGTAGAGGACGTTATCGGAAATCCGCTATCCCCTTATGCTGTTACAAAATACGTGAACGAGTTGTACGCCGATGTGTTTGCACGCTGCTATAACTTTAATAGTATAGGTCTTCGTTACTTTAATGTGTTTGGCAAACGGCAAGATCCTGATGGTGCCTATGCGGCAGTTATTCCAAAGTGGGCCGCATCCATGATCAAGGATGAAACTATATTCATCAATGGCGATGGAGAGACAAGCAGGGATTTTTGTTTTATCGAGAATACTATTCAGGCAAATATACTCGCGGCAACTACCGAAGATCATGACGCAAGAAATCAGATTTACAACGTTGCTGTCGGTGGTCGTACAACGCTCAATAGTTTGTTTGTTGCGATGAAAAATGAATTGAATTTGAATGGAGTGGTTTATACAAAAGATCCGGTATATCGGGAGTTTCGTGATGGTGATGTCAGGCACTCGCAAGCAGACATAAGTAAAATAAAAACTAAGCTGGGGTATGCCCCTACTTACTCTATAGACGGAGGAGTGGAGAAGGCGATGCCTTGGTATGTTAAGTTTTTAAACTAATGACTTCATGATTCACTGATATATATGGCTGTGATGGGAGGGGCGTGATGAGTCTTGTAAAATGGATAGATTTTCAAACGTTAGGTGATGAACGAGGCAGTCTTGTTTCTATTGAGCAAGGTAAGATCGTTCCTTTCGAAATAAAGCGGGTTTATTATATTTATCGGACCGCTGAGGGCGTCAGTCGCGGTTTTCATGCTCACCGAAGCCTAAAACAAGTTGCAATATGCTTGGTGGGCAAATGCCGCATGGTTTTAGATAATGGCATCACACGTGAAGATGTCTGGCTCGATTGCGCGACAAAGGGAATACTCATCGAAGGTGGGGTGTGGCGCGAAATGCACGATTTTAGTGAGCAGTGCGTACTTTTGGTTCTGGCGAGTGCAGCCTACGACGAAGCAGACTATATTCGAGATTATGATGAGTTTTTGGAAGGTGCTTGTAAAAAATAACATATAATTTTTTATACGTATTTTATATTAAAGGCTTGTTCGGTGGTTGACAGTCGTGCAAGTTTCTTCAGGAAATTAATTGGATTATTCAAATGGTAGGCTTTCTCGATTTAAAAGGTATTAATTCTGCATATCGCGACGAGTTGATAAGTGCGTGCACTCGAGTGATCGACTCTGGATGGTATATTTCTGGAGCGGAAGTCAGTGCATTTGAGTCCGAGTTTTCTAATTATTGTGGTGTAGAGCATTGTGTCGGCGTTGCGAACGGCTTGGACGCGTTGACGCTGACTATAAGAGCATGGAAAGTGATGGGGCGCTTGAAGGATGGTGACGAAGTTATCGTGCCTGCGAACACTTACATTGCTAGTATTTTATCGATCACTGAGAATAATTTAGTTCCTGTTTTGGTTGAGCCCGATCCCGAAACATTTAATATATGCCCCAAAAATGTGGAGCAGGCTCTAACTAGTCGCACAAAGTTGATACTTCCGGTTCATTTGTATGGCCGTATTTGTGACATGGGCGCTGTAATGGCGATAGCAAAAAAACATAATCTTTTAGTACTGGAAGACTCCGCGCAATCTCATGGCGCGAGTGTCGATGGTAAAAAAGCTGGAAGTTGGGGAGATGCTTCAGCCTTCAGCTTTTATCCCGGAAAAAATCTTGGCGCGTTAGGTGATGCGGGCGCGGTAACTACCGATGATGAAGACCTAGCAGAGACGATCCGTGCCTTAGGGAATTATGGGTCAAAAGTAAAATACAACAACCTATTCAAAGGCGTTAATAGCCGCCTGGATGAATTGCAAGCAGCAATGCTGCGCGTGAAGCTTAGGTATTTGGATCGTGATACCAATAATCGTCGAAGCGTAGCGGCTGCTTATATGGCAGGGATAAAGAATGAATTACTGCAGTTGCCTTTTTCGGACGCGGTTGATGTTGAAAATTACTCGGGGCACGTTTGGCATTTGTTCGTTATTCGTTGCAAGGATCGGAAGGCCTTTCAAGAGCATTTGCGCTCCAACAATGTAGAGACATTGATACACTATCCTATCCCTCCTCATAAGCAACAAGCCTATGCAGAATGGTCCGACCTAAACTTTGAGGTTACTGAGGATATTCATGCTGAGGTTATTAGTTTGCCAATCTCGCCAAACATGGGTATGGACGATATTAAGTTAGTTATCCTTGCGTGTAATAGCTATATTGGCGCTACGATAGAATGACGTTTCTCAAAACTAGCTTGCTCAACGGAATAGCAGTTGCGGTTCGTATGCTCACATTGTTGGGTATCAATAAGATTCTTGCGATTTACGTCGGGCCGGTTGGGTATGCGGCCCTCGGACAATTCCAAAACGCGGTGCAAATGATTACCGCGTTTGCAAGTGGTGCGATTAATGCTGGTGTGACTAAGTACACTGCTGAGCATTTCGAGGATGAGGTTAAGCAGCATACAGTGTGGAGGACTGCGGGAAGTATTTCTTTGCTGAGTTCGGTCATTACTGGTGTTGCTGTTGTCGTATTTAATAAAGAATTGGCGCTGTTTTTTTTAAATGATCGTGCTCTCGGTAGTGTCTTTGTTTGGTTCGCGATAACATTAGTACTATTCGTTTTGAATGCTTTGTTGCTTGCCGTTTTAAATGGTAAGAAGGAGATAGGTCGCTACGTCATATCGAATATAGCCGGAAGCTTGTTCGCGTTAGCAGTGACCAGTTGCATGGCAATTGCCTGGGGATTATATGGCGCTCTGGTAGCGTTGGCTGTTTATCAGTCGTTGAGTTTTTTTGTTACGTTGTGGCTTTCCTATCGCGCGCCTTGGTTTAAGTTTAAATACTTTTTAGGTCGAATTGACTCGGGGGTTGCGCGTGATTTGGCTAAGTATACGGCGATGTCATTGACCTCGGTAGCATGTGTTCCTCTTAGCCAAATTCTGGTTCGCAATCACATTGGGCAAAGTTTCGGTTGGGAGGCTGCAGGTTATTGGGAGGCGCTGACCAGATTAAGTGCGGCTTATTTGATGCTGATTACCACGACCCTGAGCGTATATTATTTGCCGCGGTTCTCAGAGCTTAAGAATTCCGATCAGATTCGTGCCGAGATAATCAAGGGCTATAAGATAATTTTACCTGTGGCTGCAGCAGGAGCGTTAATCATATACTTACTTCGCGAGCTAATTGTAAGTCTATTATTCACCCCTGAGTTCTTGCCCATGATCGATTTGTTTGCTTGGCAAATGCTGGGCGATGTATTGAAAATCGGCAGTTGGGTCCTGGCCTATTTAATGCTGGGTAAAGCAATGTTTAAGCTCTTTATGATTACGGAAGTTGTTTTTTCGTGCTCTTTTGTGCTGCTGGCTTGGGTTTTTACTCAACAGTTTGACCTGCAGGGCGTGACGATCGCCTATGCGCTTAACTATGCTGCTTATTGGGTTGTGATGGGAGTTTGTATGTCCCATAAACTTAAGTCATTAAATAAATTAGATTGAGTTTGTAATGATTACTCTTTTGATTCCTTCTTACAATCATGAAAATTATATAGTTGACTGTTTGGACGCGGCTAGATCTGTAGATATTCCAGGGCGGAAGATATTGGTTGTTGATGATGGGTCCACAGACGGAACTGTGGGTGTAGTTAAAGAGTATATGGAGCGTTTGAATGATCACTCAATTGAGCTTGTCTGTAAGAAAAATTCTGGACTTGTATCGTCGTTGAACCTAGGGCTCGATGCAGCGGTTACAGAGTTTTTCTACTTGGTTGCATCTGACGATTTACCTAATGCCGAGGGTATTAGTAAAAGCGTCAGAGAATTAATCAATAATCCAGATGCAAAATTTATCGTGGGCGGTGGATATGCATTTTATGATGATGCGCCGGAAAAAAAACTTCCCGTCTATGGGCGCGCTCAGGATGTATTTTTCAGGTTGCCACCTGAGTCTATCGCGCGCAGTTTATTTTTGAATTACCCTTCTCCATTGCTTTTGCAATCGACAGTTTTTAGGACCGAGGCTTTAAGAGCGATTGGTGGGTGGGATTCGAACTTGGTGCTGGATGACTATCCTACGTTTGTAAAAATGTTATTGAAATATCCTCTACTGAACACTGACTTCTTTTTCGCTCCTGAGTTTTGCGTGGTTGGATATCGGCAGCATAGTTCTAATAGTTATAAAAATATAAGAAGACAATATTCTATGGTTTCGGCTGTTATTGCATCTTTAGCACCGGAGTCGATAAAGGTCAAAGCGATTTCTCGTGTACTTGCTTCCTATATATTGTCCGCAATTAAAGTTCGAGATTTTAGCGCAATACGTGCGATGCTTGCTGCTTCAAAACCGAAATATGTTCTGAGTGCACTACCTGCTATGATTGAGCTGCTATGTCGCAAGATTTGCGCTAGATTTATTGCGTAAAGGTTCAATAGTGGTATGTTGGTTTCGTCAAAGTATTTGCGTTTCTCTAGACGGTGGCTTAAGTGGGAAAATATTTTAAGAACGCATTAGTGTCCCCTGTCTTCATTTTATTGTTCATAACGACGTTGATGTTTGCCGCAAATATTTTTGCATTGGAGCAAGAGTGGGAGTGGGGGCATAGTGTATATTTGTTGGGCGTGCTTTCGTTTGTTGTGCTTTATTTTTTAGTTTATGCGTTCTTGTTGTTGACGAATTTTATAACGCCCAAGAAGGAGGTCTCTGTACCTTATTTGTTTGTTATACAGCTCTACTGGGTTTTGTCTTTTGTTGGCCTTGTTCTTTGTCTTTATAAGATTATTGCCGTCGGGATGAGTGGGCAGTACGATAGTGTTTTGTTGGCACTGCGAATTGCAAATACATGGGAGCATCAGCCTTCCTACGGTGCGCAGCACTTCGCGTTGTTTTCTTTGGCGTTGGCACTTTACTATGCGCAGAGGAAAAGGGCGCTTCCTTGCATTATTGCCGCTTCGATTTACTTGGTCTCTGCATTTAGCATGGCCGAAAGAACAAGTATGCTTTTTTTGTTTGTTGCGATCGGGTATACGGCGATTAACGAGGGGTGGGTCAAGCTCAAGGGGCTACTCGTTTCATTTGCCCTGCTGGTCGCATTGTTTATTATCGTTGCTATTGGTACTGGGAAAACCGGCGGGGACAATAGCTATGATTTTTTATTAAAGTACTTTTCTTATGCGGTGACGGCGTTTTCGGTATGGACTGAGGGGAGGGAGTATTTAGGTTGCGCTGATCTTGTGTTTGGTAAGTTAATTGACATTATCTCGCTCGGCTTGTATTCGTGCGCACCGCTCGATCTTGGGCTTACTGACCGTGATTTCAACGTTCTTACCTACGCGGCGTCTCCGTATCTAGCTGGAGGAACTCCAGCAGTCATAGTCAGTATGGCATTTCTCGGTGGCGTTTTTGCTCTGCTACGAGTGTTGGCGATGAAGCGGAAAGGTTATTACCTGGCTTTGCTGAGTTGTTACATGTATGCGTTGATTATGATGTTTTACGCCTGGCAGTTCTCGTTAACCACGTATTTGTATTTGGCGTTAATATTTATTCCGCTGTTTGCTGGTCGTTTTATTGGGCGGAATTAGTGCTATTGATTGTGGTGGGCAATGGTTGGTTGTGCCTTTCAAAGTTTGCTTGTGATGGTTTGGAGTTTTGGTTGATATGAAGGTTTTGTTGTTGTCAAAATACTCTCGTATGGGCGCCAGTACCCGACTTAGAGCGCTACAGTATTTGCCTTACTTGGAAAGTGATGGCGTCCAGGTAAAAGTTCAAACTCTTTTTGATGACCAATATTTAGAGTCCCTTTATCAGGGGCGAGGCCGCTCCCATTGGCTGACGCTCAAGCGGTATATAGCGCGTTTTTTGGTTCTTTTCCAAGTGGGAAAATATGATGTAATTTGGATCGAGAAGGAAATATTTCCTTTCTTGCCCGCCACAGTGGAGCGGTTGCTAAAAGTTTTGGGTATTCCGTACGTTGTTGACTACGATGATGCTATTTTTCATAACTATGATTTGTCAAAAAACGTTTTTGTTAGAGCGCTGTTAGGCTCGAAAATTGATGTTGTAATGCGATACGCGCATTGTGTAGTCGCTGGAAATAATTATCTGGCCCAAAGGGCGGCTAATGCTGGTGCGTCAAGCATTGAAGTTGTTCCTACCGTTGTTGACTATTTAAGATATTCTGGGGAAGCGTCGCAACGAAATAGGAAACTTACGATTGGATGGATTGGGTCGCCCTCAACCGAAAAATACGTTGTCCAGATTCGTGATGCGCTCAGGGAAGCGTGTGAGACGTACGACGCTCGCCTGGTACTCATGGGGGCGGGGGCAGGAGTTCTTAGCGAATTCGAAGGTGTCGATATAGAGCTTCATCCTTGGAGCGAGGATGCTGAAACGGGCTTTATTCAGCTATTGGATATTGGAATAATGCCTCTCGTTGATGGAGACTGGGAAAAAGGGAAATGTGGATATAAACTCATTCAATACATGGCTTGCGGTGTGCCAGTCATTGCTTCGCCGGTTGGTGTAAACGTCGACATCGTCGAGGGGAATCAGTGCGGTATGTTGGCGGTGGATCTTTCTGATTGGCGAGATTGTTTGGGCAAGCTGTTGAGTGACGAAAAACTGCGGTCCAGTTATGGGCGGAACGGGCGTCGTGCTGTCGAGCAAACTTTTTCCTTACAGATTCAAGCTCCTCGGATTAGAGATATACTTGGACGTGCGGGAGAAAGCCTCGACCATGCATAACAGCGTTGGCCGGCTCTGGTGTTGTTTGTGCTCATGTTCATTTGATTTTTTAAGATCTGTGTGCGTTTTTTTCGTCCAAGTGCTCAAATTCAGGATTCGTTAACAATGTGTGGAATAAGTGGTCTTTTTGACCTTTCTAAGCCCGCTCAGCTTTACGATTGCATTTCAAAAATGAACGACGCCATAGCTTATCGTGGACCTGATGACGCGGGCGTTTGGATTGATGACTGCGGTCTTGCACTTGGGCATCGACGTTTGGCGATAGTCGATCTCACGAGTGCTGGCCACCAGCCCATGCACTCAGCAGATCAACGATACGTCCTGACGTTCAATGGCGAAATTTATAATCATAACCAGCTCCGTAGTCAGCTAGCTGATGAAGGTGCCTCTGTGGCGTGGAGCGGGCATTCAGATACTGAGGTTTTGCTTGAGTGCCTAGTTCGATGGGGGGTTGAAAGAGCCCTAAAGGCGTCGGTGGGGATGTTTGCGTTTGCACTTTGGGACAGGCATGAGCAAATACTGACGCTCGCACGGGACCGTATGGGTGAAAAGCCACTTTATTGGGGCTGGCAAGGAGATGTTCTTTTATTTGGATCCGAGTTGAGTGCCATAAAAGCATATCCAGGATTCAAGGCAGAAGTTGACCGTAATTCCTTGGCGCTTATGTTGCGCTACAGCTGTATTCCTGCCCCCTACAGCATTTTCAAAAATATCAACAAGCTTCGTCCTGGTCATTACATCACGCTGAATTTGGGTAACCCGAGTGCAGCTAAAGATGCTCGTCCTCATGCATATTGGTCTGTAAATAGTGTCGTAGAAGCAGGGCTCGCGAACCCCTTTCAAGGTTCCGAAGTTGAGGCTACGGATACATTGGAAAGCACACTTCTACATAGTATCGGTCAACAGATGCTTGCTGATGTACCTCTCGGTGCGTTCCTGAGTGGTGGTGTCGACAGTAGTGTGGTTGTTGCATTAATGCAGGCCCAAAGTACACGTGCGGTTCGCACGTTTACTATCGGTTTCGATGAGGCTGCATATGATGAGGCCATATATGCTAAAGCAGTAGCGAAGCATCTGGGCACAGAGCATTCCGAACTTTATGTTCGTCCTCAAGATGCACTTCGAGTTATTCCTGGATTGGCGTCGATTTATTCTGAGCCTTTCAGTGATAGCTCCCAAATTCCAACTTTTCTTGTTAGTCAAATGGCCCGACAAGACGTGACTGTAGTTCTTAGTGGCGATGGTGGCGATGAGTTATTTGGTGGTTATAATCGTTATTTGACCGCGCGTAAAGTTTGGCAGCGCATGCACCGTTTGCCTGGGTTTGCGCGTAGTGGCGCTTCCCAAATCTTGCGTTCTCTTTCTCCTGCTAGCTGGGATCGCCTATTTGCATTAACTAAACCTCTGTTACCAGAGCGGATGCATTTGGCAACCCCAGGAGATAAGGCTCACAAGCTCGCATCGGTACTTGGGCTTACCAGTGGTGAAGCGTTTTATCATCAACTGAATAGTCACTGGGACGATCCTGCCAGTGTGGTTATTGGTGCGTGTGAACCTCAAACGCTTTTTACAAATAAAAATGAATGGCCTGCCGCCGATAGCTTTGAGCATTGGATGATGGCGATGGATGCACAGATTTATATGCCTGATGACATCCTCGTCAAGGTGGACCGCGCGTCTATGGCTGTGAGCCTTGAATCTCGGGTGCCGATGCTTGATCATCGGGTGGTTGAGCTGGCCTGGCGGATGCCGTTGGAATACAAGATACGTGGCGGTCAAGGCAAATGGTTGTTACGAGAGGTGCTGTACCGTCACGTTCCTAAAGATCTTATCGAGCGCCCGAAGCAAGGTTTCGGCATCCCGCTGGACAGTTGGTTGAGAGGTCCTTTACGAGAGTGGGCTGAGGAGCTCTTGGATGAATCGCGGCTCCGTCGAGAAGGTTATCTTCACCCAGAGCCGATTCGCCGTAAGTGGGCGGAGCACTTGAGTGGGCGGAAAAATTGGCAACATCATTTGTGGGACATTTTGATGTTTCAGGCGTGGTTGGCGGAACAATGATATGAAAATTCTTGTGATTGCTAGCTACGCGGACTCATTGATTAATTTTCGGGGACCTTTGTTGGACGCTTTGCTTGCGAGAGGTCTCTCGGTGAGTGTTGCTGCTCCAGGGTTACCCGCTGGAAGTGCCGTTAGAGCAGATCTGGAAAGTAAAGGTATAACAGTATACGAAATACCTTTGCAGCGTGTGGGAACGAACCCGTTCGCAGATCTCATGGCGTTTATCTCGCTTTGTAAGCTAATGGTGCGCGTCAATCCAGAAGCCGTCCTGGCTTACACAGTGAAACCAGTAATCTATGGCTTGCTTGCCGCGCGCCTGATGAGAGTTCGCCGTCGTTTTGCGCTTATTACCGGCTTAGGTTACGCGTTTCAACACGCGACTAATCCTGGGAGTGGTGGACGCGGATTGCTCCAGTCGCTGGTGCAGCATTTGTATGCATTGGCGCTGCGACCTGCTACGAGGGTTTTCTTTCAGAACCCTGATGATGAGGCGCTTTTCAAGGAGATGCGATTAATCGCTTCCGAGACACCGTCTACGGTGGTAAACGGCTCAGGTGTCGATCTTAGCAATTTTGGTGTCGTACCACTCCCCGGATCGGTCAGTTTTCTTTTAATCGCCCGACTTCTTGGCGATAAAGGGGTACGCGAGTTCGTTGCGGCCGCCCGGGCCGTTAAGGCCAAGCATGAGGGCGTTGTATTCAAGATTGTAGGATGGATCGACGAAAATCCCGACAAGATTTCACCTGACGAATTAGACGCCTGGATTGCTGACGGTACAGTTCAGTTTCTTGGGCGTCTGAAAGATGTCCGCCCCGCAATTTCTGATTCAAGCGTGTATGTTCTGCCCTCTTATCGTGAGGGAACTCCTCGTACAGTACTTGAAGCGATGGCCATGGGCAGGCCTATTATTACCACCGATGCACCAGGCTGCAGAGAGACTGTTATTGACGGCGAAAATGGGTTCTTGATACCAGTAAAGGACGTCAGTGAACTCACTGCGGCGATGTTGCGTTTCGTCGAGTGCCCCGAGCTCATCCAGACGATGGGCAAGCAGTCCCGGCATTTGTGCGAGATTAAGTATGACGTGAAAAAGGTCAACGAAGTTATGTTGGATGGAATGGGTATTTAGTGCTTGTAAATCATAGGATGTGGCTTGGAACCTATGGTTTTCGTGTTTTTGTTAGCTCAGGGTTGAAGCCAGCCTTATTTCTCTACTGGGTAGATTATGCTTAAGCGTTCATTTGATATTTTTGCATCTGTATGCGGTCTTTTTTTATTTGCTCCAGTCATGATTGTCGTGGCTTGGTTCGTCAGGAAGAAGCTTGGGTCGCCGGTGCTGTTTAAGCAGGTCAGACCGGGGCTGAATGGCAAACCCTTTACGTTGGTCAAATTTCGTACTATGCGTGATGATTGCGATCAAGATGGAGTTCCGCTGGCCGATTCTGATCGCCTGACTAGGTTCGGTCGCTTCTTGCGCTCCACCAGCCTTGATGAATTGCCTAGCCTTCTGAACGTACTCAAGGGGGACATGAGTATCGTCGGCCCTAGGCCGTTATTGATGGAATATTTGCCTTTGTATAGTGCTGAGCAGTATCGGCGCCACGATGTAAGACCTGGCATCACTGGCTGGGCTCAGGTAAATGGACGTAACTCCCTTAGCTGGGAAGAAAAATTTAAACTCGATATTTGGTATGTTGAAAGAAGATCGCTCTGGATGGATCTTAAGATAATTATGATGACTGTTAAGAAGGTTTTCGTCAGAGAGGGTATTAGTGCTGACGGCGTAGCAACAATGAATAAGTTTACAGGCACTAAGTGAAAAAGGACTGATGCACCTGGGCGCTGTAAATTAGCCGATCAGTGTCGCATGCTTTTGCTTTTATAAATACATAAGGAGTTTCCATGTTAGGAACAACATTTTCTCCCTGGCCTTCTTTCACGGTAGAGGAAGCAGACGCTGTCCGCGATGTGGTTCTATCAAATAAGGTCAACTATTGGACGGGGCAGGAAACGCGTCAGTTCGAGGCGGAATTCGCTACCTGGTCGGGCGTCAATCATGCTGTTGCGCTCGCAAACGGGACTGTTGCGTTGGACGTAGCGCTGGTAGCTCTAGGCATTGGTTCCGGTGATGAGGTCATCGTAACCTCCAGAACATTCCTTGCGTCTGTTTCTTCCATTGTGAATGCAGGTGCCATCCCTGTGTTCGCTGATGTGGATCTTGACTCGCAAAACATCACAGCGAAGTCTGTTGAAGCAGTGATTACTCCACGTACACGAGCAGTGATCTGTGTACACCTTGCAGGCTGGCCATGTGATATGGATCCAATCATGAGCCTTGCTGCCGAACATGACTTGAAAGTCATTGAGGACTGTGCGCAGGCGCACGGGGCTTATTATAAGGGCCGGCCAGTTGGCTCCATAGGCCATATCGGAGCCTGGTCCTTCTGTCAGGATAAAATCATGAGCACCGGCGGCGAAGGTGGCATGGTCACGACTAACGACCGCGATCTTTGGGCGAAGATGTGGTCGTACAAGGATCATGGCAAGAGTTGGGAGGCTGTGTACGAGCGCTCCCATGCCCCTGGTTTTCGCTGGGTACACGAAAGTTTTGGTACCAATTGGCGTATGCTTGAGGTGCAGGCTGTAATTGGTCGTATTCAGTTGCGCCGGATGGAGGCATGGCACGCTCAGCGTGCACAGAATGCGCAGAGCATTTGGGCGGCTGCACGTCGGTTGCCTGCGTTGAGAGTCCCGGACTTTCCTGAAGGTGATGTGCACGCTGCCTATAAGTGTTATTTCTTTGTACGCCCAGAACGTTTAAGAGACGGCTGGTCCCGTGATCGTATCTTGAGCGAATTCGCGGCACGCGGCGTTCCTGCCTTTTCAGGATCGTGCTCTGAGGTCTATCTCGAAAAAGCATTCGACAACACCGGCTGGCGACCGGCAAAAAGGCTCCCCAACGCCAAAGAGCTAGGTGAGACGAGTTTGATGCTTCTCGTCCATCCAACGTTGACGGCAAGTGAAATTCAGATGACTTGCAGAGTATTGACAGACATAGTGGGTGAGGCATCAATCCAATAATTGTGTGAGATGGCGCAATGATGGTCAGAATGAAGATTTCGCTGGGAGCAAAATAGTGTTCAAGGGGTATATGGATCGCATACGGGCGTACTTGCTGAGTCTTCCTCGAAGACAAAAGCGGGTCTTGCAGGTGATCACGGATGTGATTTTGGTTTGGAGTGCGCTTTGGCTTGCGTTCGTAGTGCGCCTGGGAATAGACGAAATGACCAATCCGGTCAGGCTGCATCTGTGGTTGTTCGTCTGTGCGCCGGTCGTCGCCATCCCCTTGTTCATTCGGTTTGGAATGTACCGCGCTGTGATGCGGTACTTCGGTAATGATGCGCTCATCGCTATCATCAAAGCTGTTTGTCTCTCATCTCTTATTCTGGGTGTGATTGTTTATTGGTTCAGTAATCATCAGAGTGTTATTCCAAGGTCCATTATTTTTAATTACTGGTGGTTAAGTCTAATAATGGTGGGCGGTTTGCGCTTGGCGATGCGACAGTATTTCTTGGGTGATTGGTTCGCGGCTGCTCAGCATGTTCCATTTACCAGTCGAGAAAACGGTCTTCCGCGAGTTGCGATTTATGGTGCCGGTGCCGCGGGTAACCAACTAGTTGCTGCTTTACGAATGGGTCGTGTAATGCGGCCTGTAGCGTTCATTGACGATGACGACAGTATTTCCGATCGTGTCATTTCGGGCTTGCAGGTATACAAACCGCGTCATATTCAGCGAATGATCGATGCTACAGGTGCTCAAGAGATTCTATTGGCGATCCCTTCTTCCAATCGTGGTCGCCGTCGTGAGATCTTGGGGCTTCTTGAGAAGTATCCTCTGCATGTGCGTAGCGTTCCCGGATTCATGGACCTTGCGAGCGGTCGTGTAAAGGTTGACGATATTCAGGAAGTCGATATTGCCGATCTTTTAGGACGTGATGCGGTCCCGGCCCAAGCGGAACTACTGGAGCATTGCATTAAAGGGCAAACGGTTTTGGTTACCGGTGCTGGTGGTTCGATTGGTTCTGAGCTATGTAGGCAGATTCTGGAGCTTCGTCCGACTACTCTGTTGATGTTTGAACACAGTGAATTCAATCTTTATTGCATTTTATCTGAGTTGGAGCAACGCATTGCGCGCGAGTCGCTGATTGTTAGAGTCCTACCGATCCTAGGATCTGTTCGTGATCCAGCGAAACTGCTGGACGTGATGAAAACCTGGCATGTAGATACTGTTTATCATGCTGCGGCTTACAAGCACGTGCCGATGGTTGAGCATAATATTGCTGAAGGGGTACTGAATAATGTAATCGGTACCTTGAATACTGCACAGGCAGCTCTGCAGGCCGGAGTTGCCAATTTCGTATTGATTTCTACTGATAAAGCGGTGCGGCCAACTAACGTTATGGGCAGTACCAAGCGGTTGGCCGAAATGACGCTGCAGGCCCTCAGTCAGGAAGTGGCGCCTGTGATGTTTGGTGAAAAGGCAAACGTCTCTCGTGTCAATAAAACACGCTTCACCATGGTTCGTTTTGGCAATGTGCTAGGGTCATCCGGATCAGTCATTCCCTTATTCCATAAACAGATCAAGTCTGGGGGGCCGCTAACGGTTACCCATCCTAAAATTACCCGGTATTTCATGACCATTCCTGAGGCTGCCCAGTTGGTTATTCAAGCTGGTTCGATGGGGCAGGGCGGCGATGTGTTTGTACTCGACATGGGGGAGCCGGTTAGGATCGTTGAATTGGCGGAAAAAATGATTCACCTCTCAGGCTTGAGTCTGCGGTCTGAGAAAAATCCTCATGGAGACATTGCAATAGAGTTCAGCGGTCTGCGGCCCGGAGAGAAACTTTATGAGGAATTGCTGATCGGCGATAACGTAGTCGGTACTCAGCATCCAATGATTATGAGTGCCAGTGAGGATCACATCGCCTGGGATGTCCTGAAGACAAAGTTGAGTGAACTACTCGACGCGATTCATCACGATGACTATGGTCGGGTACGACAACTACTTCGTGATACGGTGAGCGGATATTCACCTGACGGCGAGATAGTCGATTGGGTTTATCAACAACGTCGACAGGAACCATAATGGCTATAGTCTGCCGAGGCGTAGCACAGTGGCATTGATGCGAATGATTGTCTGCTCACTGTCGAGGATCGACATGATCTTCTTAAGTAGCTAGTGTGTTCAGGTTGGAGGGTAAGGATGTTCTCTGAATATCTAGCTCTTTTAATTTTACAGTTTACTTATTTTGCACAGTTTTGGTTTTGTGCCTCATAGATTGGAGTCTGAAATGTCTAAAATACTTATCGCAGGGGCTGGTGGGGCACCGTCCGAGGGCGTGATCAATTCACTTTTGATGGGTGCCAAAGGCGATACGGTTATTGGAATGGGGTCGGAGCCTTCAGACCTCGCGTTGTCAAAGGCAAGTAAGAAGTTTTATATTCCGTACGCCAACACGCCAGAATACCAGGGCAAGCTGATTCAACTATTAAATGCCGAGAAGCCAGATTTAGTTCACTTCCAGAACGATCTTGAGATTTTTCATGCCTCTTTGATACGTGATGCAATTCTTGCAACGGGTACAAAGTTGTTTATGCCCAGTCATGAAGTTATCGATACGTGCGTGCATAAGCATAAGTCTTATGAAGCTTTCAAGCGCGCAGGCATTACAGTGCCCCGCAATATTATGATCAACGACGAGCAGGATCTGCGAGAGGCATTCAAATCCCTCGGGAATGTTGACGGTAAAATTTGGTTGCGTGCGTCCTCTATTGGGGGCGGTGGCAAGGGGGCGATACCTACCAATGACTTTGCCTTGGCTAAGTCGTGGATTGATCATTATAACGGTTGGGGGGATTTTGTAGCTGCTGAGTTGCTCACACCCAACACTATTACATGGCTTTCTATCTGGCACGAAGGTGATTTGGTTGTAGCGCAATCACGTGAGCGTAGAAGTTGGACTCATGGCAATAGAAGTATTTCTGGTGTTACAGGTGTCACGAAAGTTGGGGTTACCTGCGCTAACGATAAAGCCACTGAAGTAGCAATTAACTGTATAAAGGCTGTTTCAGAAAAGCCGCATGGAATATTTGGTGTGGACATGGCGTATGGTTTTGATGGTGTGCCAAATCCTACTGAAATCAATATTTCCAGATTTTTCACAACCGTGCAGTTTTTTACCGAGGCAGGTTTGAATATGCCTGAGATTTTCAAGGATATTGCACTGCACGGGGAGTTTCCACAGCTAGAGTCCATCATCAATCCTTTGCCAAATGACCTTATGTGGCTGCGCGGTATGGATACGCCTCCAAGGTTGACTACCGAGCAAGGTATTCGAGATGAGATTATCTTCATATGAATATTTTAATTACCGGCGCGTCTGGTTTTATTGGCGAGCGGCTATTAGATGCGGCAATCACGCTGTGGGGGAAGGATAGTGTCACTGCGTTCAGTTCTCGGAAAATCGAGGGCTGTTATAGCATTGTTTATAATAAATCATTGCCCGGTTTCGGTTTGCAGGCCGCGGACCTTGCCAGGATCGAAAATGTCGATGTTTTGATCCATGCGGGAGCCTATACTCCGAAAAGTGGCGGCGAAGCCAATATTTTTAGTGCGTGTAACGGTAATGTTTATTTCACTGAAGAGTTGCTGAAATTACCCTTTAGTAAACTGAGCAGGATATTGTTTGTCAGCACGCTCGATGTGTATGCATCCGCCACTCCGATATCGGAGCTTACACCTACTGTGCCTGCGACCTTGTATGGGTGGTCTAAGCTTTACTGCGAACAAATGGTTTCACTGTTTGCCCGTGAGAAAAAAATTAATCATACAATTCTGCGCGTCGGCCACGTCTACGGACCAGGTGAGGAGAAATACGCGAAATTCCTACCCAAAACTATCACAAGTATCCTGGCAGGCGGACCTGTTGAGTTGTACGGGGATGGGGCTGAGTTAAGAAGTTTCATTTATATTGATGATGTCGTTACGGCGCTGCTCGCTGCGGTTGACTTGGCGGAACAGGTTTCTGTCATTAACATCGTCGGTGGTACCGCCGTATCAATCAAAACAGTATTGGATGAGTTGGTTGCAATCAGTGGTCGGCCCGTTGAAATAGTTCGGCGCGAATTTTCGGGTGTTAAGCGCGACTTTGTTTTTGATACAATGTTGTTAAAGAAATATTTGCTACCTCAAGAGACACCTTTCTTGTTGGGGCTGAACGCCGAGTTTGCTTACTTCGAGAGCCTCAAGTGAATATTATATTTGATCTCGATGGCACGCTGATCGACTCGCGTCTTCGCCTATATCAGCTTTTCCAAAAGTTGGTTCCGGAGTCACGGCTTGATTATATTCAGTACTGGGATTTTAAATTTGCGGGGCTTTCAAATGAGGCGATTTTGTCGCGCCAATTCGGCCTTGGAGAAACGCAGGTTATAGAGTTTCGTGAGCGATGGATGGATTTAATTGAAAGTCCGGAATTTCTTTCGATAGATACGAATTTTCCCGGTGTGCATGCTGCGTTATCGCGGTTGAAAAGTGAGGCGAAATTGTATGTTTGCACGGCGCGTCAGTTGGTTGACCCTGTCTATGTGCAACTGGAAAGTCTGAAGTTGCTCGAGTATTTTGAAAGTGTGATGGTTACCGAACAGCGCAATACAAAAGATTTTTTGATTTCGCAAAACGTCAAGGATTTGAGTTCGGCTGATTGGGTGATTGGCGATACAGGGAAAGATATACAGGTGGGTGCTGCGCTCGGTATGAGTACCTGTGCTGTATTGACCGGTTTTATGAAGCGTGAGGCTTTACTTAAATACTGTCCGAGTCGAGTTGTCGAGTCGGTCATCGACTTTGCGCTTTAGTATCAGAGCGCTATCGGCTCGACGGTCAATTTAGTTATAAGGATTCATGGAGTGTTTTTGAGTTTTTAAGTTGCTTCTGATTTTATTTGGTAGAGTCGAAATAATAGCCTTTATTCAGGTTTGCATAATTTTCTATGACTATTTATTTCCTGAAGCACCTTTCGAATACTTAAATTTACACCCTGTAACTCAACCCTCTTTGACGAATCCCCCACATCACCTAAGTTTGAAAAGCAGCTTCGGAAAAGCTGCTTTTCTCTTATTGATCCCAAGGAGCGTCACCCATGCAAAACACCTACATTTCTTCCCTGATCTTCGCTGTCCTCGCCACACTTTCCGTCACCACCACCGCCGCCCCTTCGATCAAACCCGAAGCCCCAGCGCCCATTTCCGCGCAGATCAACAAGGCCGAGCAATCCGCCAAGGTGAACCTGAACGCCGCCGACGCGGAGACCCTGCGTCGGGATCTGTTTGGCATCGGTGCCGCCAAAGCCAAGGCGATCATCGCCTACCGCGATAGCAATGGGCCGTTCACGGCGGTAGATGAGTTGCTGGAAGTGAAGGGGATCGGCAAGGCGCTGCTGGAGAAGAATCGCGAAAGGCTGTCGATCAACTGAGGCGTCAGGGAGGCCGGTCATTGACCGGCCTTTTCGTCATCCTGTATCTGCGCCTTCAAGGTATCGCGCACCACCGCCATGATCCGCGCCGCCAACTGCGGATTCTCGACACTCCTGGCCAGCACCAATGCGCCCACCAGTGTCGACATCACCACCAGGCTCTGCGCATCACCGCGGCCTTCACCCAGCGCTGTTTCAATCTGCTTGAGCCGTGCGTCGAGTACAGCGTCCGTTGTTGGACTAGGCTGGCCTCTCATCCCCAACTCGGAGCACATGGTTGGCAGCGGGCAACCCTGGTCCGGGGAGACCTGGTGCCAGTCCGACAAGTAGCTGTCGATGAACGCGTCCAGCGGCCGCTCCTGGCTGAAGAGTGTCTCGCAATGCGCATTGAGTTCTGCCGCCGAGGCGAGGAGGGCCTTTTCCACCAGTTCGTCCTTGGACTTGAAGTGTGCGTAGAACCCGCCATGGGTCAGGTTCAGCGCCTTCATCAAGGGTTGCAAGCCGGTGGCGCCAATGCCATCGCGGCGAAAGCGCACGGACGCTTCCTTGATGATGCGTTGGTGAGTCTTGGCTTTGTGGTCTCGGGAATAACGCATAAGGCGGCCTCGGGAACGAGGGGGAAGTTTAACCAAGTTGAACGTTATTACGCATCTGCACACAGGTCTGCAGCTTGGCATGAAAAGTGATTACGTCTACAGCGCAGATTGTTCAACAATCACGAGGTAAAGATGACGCTCAGTTTGTCGCTGGCCGACCAGATCGCTCTGGAGCTGCGCGCCGATATCATCGGCGGGCGGTTGTTACCTGGAATGGCGTTGGTCGAGGTGGAATTGGTCAAGAGGTACAACGCGTCGCGCAATACGATCCGCGAAGCGTTGCACCGTTTGGGGCAGGAGGGCCTGACCCGTTATGTGCGCAACAAGGGGGTCATGGTCCGGCGCCTGGAGCGCGACGAGGTGCGCGATTTGTTTGTCGTCCGACGTACCCTGGAGCTGCAGGCCATCGCCCAAAGCCGCGCGCTGACATCCGATCAGTCTGAGCGCATGCAGAACGCCATCGATGCCACCAGCCTGGCGCGGGAGCGTGAGGATTGGCGAGCCGTGGCCACCCACAGCCTGGTGTTCCACCAGCAGATTGTCGGCTTGATGCGCAGCCCCTTGTTTGATGAATTTTTCGCCCAGGTGATCGCGCAGCTGCGCCTGGTGTTTTGTGCGGCGCCCGACGAGCAGCGCTTCCAGTCGCCTTGGCTGGAGCGTGATCGTGAGATTTACACGTTACTGGTCCAGGAGGACAAACCGGCGGCAGGCGAAGCGATGAGCGTGTACCTGGATGATTCGGAACGTCTGTCACTGGCCCTGTTCACCCAACCCTGATCGAGGAACCCCATCATGTACAAAGACTATCCGGCCGCCTATCAGGTCAGCAAAGGTTCGGCGTTGCAGGTCGACACCGCGTTTTATGAGCGGATTCGTGAGCGTGCCGACCAGCGCACGTTGATCGAACAATTCGAGGTGCCGATTCGCACGGGGAGGGCGTGGAAGGTGCCGGCAGGGCATGTGTTCCGGGTGACTACGCCGGTCGGTCCGCAGGTGGGGGATTTCAATGTATGGAACGCCAACGATCCGCGCGAGCGCCTCTGGGCGGCACGCACGCGGCAGTTGCAGGGTGCGCATGTCAGTACCCATGACCGGTTGTGGTCGAACCTGCCGTTCCTGCGGCCGCTGGTTACGATCACCGATGACAGCCTGGCGGGCTATGGCATCGATGAACACGGCGGGCGCCTGCACGATTTGCTTGGCACGCGCTGCGATCCCTATGTGAACCGCATGCTCACCGGCGAGGATTTCCACCACCACTGCCATTCGAACCTGACGCGTGCGGTATTGCCCCACGGCCTGACGGAATTCGACGTGCATGACGTGCTGAATATTTTCCAGTGCACCGGCCTCAATCATGACGACATGTATTTCATGAAGGCGTGCCCGGCGCGCAAGGGCGATTACCTGGAGTTCTTTGCCGAGATTGATCTGCTGTGCGCGCTGTCGACATGCCCGGGCGGGGACTTGTCACTGCCGATGTGGGGGCCCAACGCCCAGGACCCCCTGACGGTGTGCCGTCCGTTGGGTGTCGAGATCTATCGGTTGGACGAGGCGCTGCTGGATGGCTGGAGCCAGCCGGAACGTGCTGCCTATAAGGGGCAGCACGGTTTGCAGATTGCCAAGGCTGCCTGGGAGTAACCCAAGGCTCAGCGATCCTGCGCGTCCTTGGCATCCGCCTGGGCGTTGCGTTCGGCCACGCGCTTGCGTTGTTCGTCGGTGAGTTCCACTTTGTTGGCGCTGTCCCGCAGCATCAGCAAGCCACCGACGATCGATCCGATCGCTACCACTAAAATCAACCACGCATACCACGGCATAAGGCTCTCCTTGAGGCAGATTGCCGTGGGAGAATTTTCCCACGGTAATAACTGCTTTGAGTGACGGGCTTTCTGAGTAGTTCAGTGTAGGCCCGTTCTGCCTCAAGTAGATCAGAGCCCGGTCAACATCGCATCCGCCGGGGCATCGGCGCGGTTTTGTGCAGTCAACTGGAAGTAGGCAAACCCGACTGCCATGAAGGCCAGAAAAATCAGCCCGATCAGCGCGTTGAACCAGGCCATCGCGACCAGGCACACCACCGCCAGTACCAGCGCGATGCCCGGCACAATCGGATAACCCGGCGCGCGGAAGGTGCGTTCCAGCAGCGGCTCGGTCTTACGCAACTTGAACAGGCTGAGCATGCTCATGATGTACATCACGATGGCGCCGAACACTGCCATGGTGATCATCGCGGCGGTCAGTGTCATGCCGCCCAGGTTGATCAGGCCGTCGCTGTAGATCGCGGCGATACCGACCACGCCACCGGCGATGATGGCGCGGTGCGGCGTCTGAAAACGTGACAGCTTGGCCAGGAAAGATGGCAGGTAACCGGCGCGAGCCAGGGCGAAGAACTGACGCGAGTAGCCGAGGATAATGCCGTGGAAGCTGGCCACCAGGCCGAACAAACCGATCCATACCAGCATGTGCAGCCAGCCGGAGCTGTCGCCCACCACGGTTTTCATCGCTTGGGGCAGCGGGTCGTTGATGTTCGACAGGGTGCGCCAGTCGCCCACGCCACCGGCGAAGAACATCACGCCCATGGCCAGGATCACCAAGGTCAGGATGCCGCTGATGTAGGCTTTTGGAATAGTGCGCTTCGGATCTTTTGCTTCTTCAGCGGCCATGGCCGCGCCTTCGATGGCGAGGAAGAACCAGATCGCAAACGGAATCGCCGCAAACATCCCGGCAATGGCCGGTGCGCCGAAGGTGTCGGAACCGGCCCAGCCATTCAGGGCGAAGTTGCTGAAGCTGAACGCCGGGGCGACTACGCCCATGAACACCAGCAACTCGGCCACGGCGAGCACGCACACCACCAGCTCAAAGGTGGCGGCGAGTTTCACCCCGAGGATGTTCAGGCCCATGAATACGATGTAAGCGCCGACGGCCGCGTGTTTTGGGTCGAGAGCCGGGAACTGCACGTTGAGATAGGCGCCGATGGCCAAGGCGATGGCGGGCGGGGCGAAGACAAATTCGATCAAAGTCGCCAGCCCGGCAATCAAGCCGCCTTTCTCTCCGAACGCCCGGCGGCTGTAGGCAAACGGCCCGCCAGCGTGGGGAATTGCGGTGGTCAGCTCGGTGAAACTGAAGATAAAGCAGGTGTACATCGCGGCGACCATCAACGACGTCACCAAGAAGCCCAAGGTCCCGGCCACGCCCCAGCCATAGCTCCAGCCGAAGTATTCCCCGGAAATCACCAGCCCGACGGCAATGCCCCACAAATGCAGGGTGCCCAAGGTGGGTTTGAGTTGTGTGTTCATCGTGCTGCGCTCCCTGAACGGTTTGGAATGATTCAAGGTGTTGCAGCGGCCATGCCAGCCTGAGAATCATTGTCGTAAAGCCGCGCAACTGTCGTGGGGGGAATGGTTTGGCGTTTGAATCCCGCCAGGGTTGCACCAGATAAGTGCGGCGGTGCTTGAACCGACGCTTTCGCGAGCAAGCCCGCGCCCACACTCGACCGCGTTCGCCAGGCAAGCACCCATCAAAATGTGTGCGGGCTTGCTCGCTAAGAGGCCCGCCCAGACACCGAAAGCCCCCCTGTAACCCCCGCATAAACCCACTCTTTACGCCGTCTTTACGCCCCGCCCATACCCTCGCTCTCGTTCCTTTACGCCACTCCTGCGGACAATTACCCCACACGCGGCAACACGCCGCTAAACGGAGAGACTTCCATGAGCGTTCTGGACGGGGTGTCACTGCTATTGGCCGTGGCGCTGTTCATTTATCTGCTGGTTGCGCTGTTACGCGCGGATCGGAACTAGGAGCTGGCCATGCACAGTTATGACTATTGGCTGATCATCGCCTTCTTTGCCTTGGTGCTACTGCCCGCGCCGTTCCTGGGGCGGTTCTACTACAAGGTGATGGAAGGCCAGCGCACCTGGCTGAGCCCGGTGCTGGGGCCGGTGGAAAACGCCTGCTATCGCGTGGCCGGTGTCGACGCGCAGGCAGAACAGAGCTGGCAGAAATATGCGCTGGCCCTGCTGGCGTTCAACCTCGCCGGTTTCTTGCTGTTGTTCGCGATCTTGCTGTTCCAGGACTATCTCCCACTGAACCCGCAGAAATTGCCGGGTCAGGAATGGACCCTTGCCTTCAACACCGCCGTCAGTTTCATGACCAACACCAACTGGCAGTCCTATAGCGGGGAGGCGTCCCTGAGCTACCTCAGCCAGATGGCTGGCCTGACCGTGCAGAACTTCGTCAGCGCCGCCACCGGCCTGGCCGTCTTGGTCGCCTTGTGCCGTGGGATCGGCCGTAAATCCGCCAAGACCTTGGGCAACTTCTGGGTCGATATGACCCGCGCCACCCTCTACGGCCTGCTGCCACTGTGCCTGGTGCTGGCGCTGTTGCTGGTCTGGCAGGGCGTCCCGCAAACCTTCGCCCATTACATTGACGCGGTGACGCTGCAAGGCGTGGATCAAGTGATCCCCCTGGGCCCGGCCGCCAGCCAGATCGCGATCAAGCAACTGGGCACCAACGGTGGTGGCTTCTTTGGCGTCAACTCGGCGCATCCGTTTGAAGACCCGACCGCGTGGGCCAACCTGTTCGAGGTGGCGTCGATCATCCTGATCCCTGTGGCGCTGGTGTTCACCTTCGGTCACTACGTCAAGGATCTGCGTCAGAGCCGTGCAATTCTCGGCTGCATGCTTGCGCTGTTCCTGATCGGCGGCGCGACGTCGTTGTGGTCCGAATACCAGCCCAACCCGACCCTGAACACCCCGGCCGTCGAGCAGACCGCACCGCTGGAAGGCAAAGAGGCGCGCTTCGGTACTACCGGCACCGTGCTCTGGTCGGTGACCACCACGGCGGCGTCCAACGGTTCGGTCAACGGCATGCAGGACAGCCTCAACCCGCTGAGCGGCATGGTGGCGATGGTTAACATGATGGTCGGCGAAGTGATCTTCGGCGGCGTCGGCGCCGGCATGTACGGCATGCTGCTCAACGTGTTGATCGCCGTGTTCCTCGCTGGCCTGATGATCGGCCGCACCCCCGAATACCTGGGCAAGAAACTCCAGGCCAAGGAAGTGCAATTGCTCGTCGTCACCTTGCTGGTGATGCCGGTGGGCGTGCTTGTGCTTGGCGCCATTGCGGCCAGCCTGCCTGGCCCGGCGAGTGCCATCAGCAACCCCGGCCCCCACGGTTTCAGCCAGTTGCTCTACGCCTACACCTCGGCCAGCGCCAACAATGGTTCGGCGTTCGCTGGCTTCAGTGCCAACACCGCGTTCCACAACCTGATGCTTGGCCTGGGCATGTTGATCGGGCGCTTCGGCTACATCCTCCCGGTGCTGGCCCTGGCCGGCAGCCTGGCGATGAAGAAGGCTGCACCGATTGGCCAAAACAGCTTTCCGACCCATGGCCCACTGTTCGTGACCCTGTTGACCGTAACCATTTTGCTGGTGGGCGGCCTGACGTTCCTGCCAACGCTGGCACTAGGCCCGATTGCTGAACACCTGAGCATGGGCTTCTAAGGGGATATGAAAATGAATATGCCTGCAAAAAACGCAGCTCCGGTGAAAGCCCAGGAGCCCGCCAAAACCGCTATCTCTGCCCTGTGGCGCCCGGCGCTGATCCAGGCGTTCGTCAAGCTGGACCCGCGCCAGTTGCAACGCTCGCCGGTGATGCTGGTGGTCGAGCTGACCGCCATCCTCACCACCGTGTTGTGCTTTGTGCCGGACACCACCGTGCCGACCTTCGTCGCTGTGCAAATCGCCGTGTGGCTGTGGTTCACCGTGCTGTTCGCCAACTTCGCCGAAGCCTTGGCTGAAGGGCGTGGCAAGGCCCGCGCCGACAGCCTCAAGGCTGGCAGCGAAGGCCTCAGCGCCCGGCGCAAGGAAACCGACGGCAGCTTCAAGGTGGTGCCGGCCACCAGCCTGCGTAAAGGCGATGTAGTGCGCGTCGCTGCCGGGGAAATGATCCCCGGTGACGGCGAGGTCATCGAAGGTATCGCCGCGGTCAACGAAGCGGCGATCACCGGCGAATCCGCACCGGTGATCCGCGAATCCGGTGGCGACCGCTCGGCGGTCACCGGCAACACGCGGCTGGTCTCGGACTGGCTGCTGATCCGCATCACCGCCAACCCTGGCGAGTCGACCCTGGACCGCATGATCGCCCTGGTCGAAGGCGCCAAGCGCCAGAAGACCCCCAACGAAGTGGCGCTGGATATTCTGCTGATCGGCCTGACGCTGATCTTCCTGCTGGTGGTGGTGACGTTGCAGCCGTTCGCCCACTTCGCCAGTGGCAGCTTGCCGCTGGTGTTCTTGGTCGCACTGCTGGTGACGCTGATTCCTACCACCATTGGCGGCCTGTTGTCGGCCATCGGCATCGCCGGCATGGACCGTCTGGTGCGCCTGAACGTGATCGCCAAATCCGGCCGTGCGGTGGAAGCGGCGGGGGACGTGCACGTGTTGCTGCTGGACAAGACCGGCACCATCACCTTCGGCAACCGTCGTTGCGCGGCGGTGGTCGCGGCCCCTGGCGTCAGCGGCAAGGAAGTCGCCGAAGGCGCGCTGTTTGCCTCCCTGGCGGATGACACGGCCGAAGGCAAATCCATCGTCGAATACCTGCGCGCCTTGCACCCCCAGGCCGAACCGGCGCCCGAGCAACTGACCGGCGTACCGTTCAGTGCCGAAACCCGTTTGTCCGGGGTCGACTATCAAGGCCGTGTGTTCCGCAAAGGCGCGGTGGATTCGCTGCTCGCCTTCCTCGGCCAGCAACGCGGTGAACTGGCCCCGGCGCTGTCACGGGAAATCGACAAGATCGCCCAGAGCGGCGGCACGCCATTGCTAGTGTGCGCCGACGGCAAGTTGCTCGGCGCGATCCACCTCAAGGACGTGGTCAAACCCGGCATCCGCGAACGTTTCGCCGAACTGCGCAAGCTGGGGATTCGCACCGTGATGGTCACCGGCGACAACCCGCTGACCGCCGCCGCGATTGCCGCTGAAGCCGGGGTGGACGACGTGCTGGCCGAAGCCACCCCGGAGAAAAAACTCGCGCGCATTCGCCACGAGCAGAACGACGGCCGCCTGGTCGCCATGTGCGGCGACGGTGCCAACGACGCCCCGGCCCTGGCCCAGGCGGACGTCGGCATGGCGATGAACGACGGCACCCAGGCCGCCCGCGAAGCCGCCAACATGGTCGACCTCGACAGCGACCCGACCAAGCTGCTGGACGTGGTGCAGATCGGCAAGGAACTGCTGGTGACCCGTGGCGCGCTGACCACCTTTTCCATCGCCAACGACGTGGCCAAGTACTTCGCGATCCTGCCGGCGCTGTTCGCCTCGATCTATCCGCAACTGGGCGTGCTCAATGTGATGCATCTGCAAAGCCCGCAGAGCGCGATCCTCTCGGCCATCGTGTTCAACGCGCTGATCATCGTGGTGCTGATTCCCCTGGCGCTGCGCGGTGTGCGCGTGCAAGCGGCGAGCGCGGCGGCGTTGCTGCGGCGCAACCTGTTGATCTACGGCCTGGGCGGGATTTTGGTGCCGTTCGTGGGCATCAAGGCGATCGACATGCTGCTGACCGCACTGCACTTGGTTTGAGCCCTATGACTGTCTGTGGCGAGGGCGCTTGCGCCCGTTGGACCGCGTAACGGTTCCACGTTTTGCGGCTGCTGCGCAGCCGAACGGGGGCAAGCGCCCTCGCCACGGTGGTTCTCGATTTGTTAAGGAGTTGAACATGGCTAACATCATCCGCCCGGCCCTGAGCCTGCTGGTGCTCATGACCCTGATTACCGGCGTCGCCTATCCACTGGTGGTCACTGGCGTCGCCCAAGTCGCCTTTCCCGAGCAGGCCAACGGCAGCCTGGTGTACGACGCCAGCGGCAAGGTGCGCGGCTCCAGCCTGATCGCCCAGGATTTCAGCGGTGACAACTGGTTCCACCCGCGCCCATCCGCGGGTGCCTTTGCCACGGTCTCCAGCAGCGCCAGCAACCTCGGCCCAAGCAACCCGGCATTGGCCACGCGTATCTTCGAGGACGCGAGTAAACAACTGGTGCCAAGCCAGGGGCCGGTGCCTTTGGCCTCGCTGACTACCTCTGGCAGCGGTCTTGATCCACACTTGCCACCACAGGCGATTGCCTATCAACTGGCGCGCGTGGCGGCGGCGCGGAATGTGCCGGTGTCGACCTTGCAGCGCTTGTTGGATGAGCACATTGAAAGCCCGTTGGTGGGCCCGCCGGTGGTGAATGTGCTGGCATTGAACATGGCCCTGGAAAAACTGTAAGCAGTGAAACCGCCATCGCGGGCAAGCCCGCTCCCACATTTGCAATGCAAGCCCTTGTGGGAGCGGGCTTGCCCGCGATGACGGCCTTAAAGACTGTAAATAAACACCTGAAGGAACCCCCTACATGAGCGACTCCGGCCGCGCCGATGCCTTATTAGCCGATCTGCCCCGCAACGGCCGTGGCCGGCTCAAAGTCTTTCTCGGCGCCGCGCCGGGGGTGGGCAAGACCTACGCCATGCTCCAGGCCGCCCATACGCAGCTGCGCCAGGGCGTCAAACTCATCGCCGGGGTGGTCGAAACCCATGGCCGCGCCGAGACCGAAGCGCTGCTCAGCGGCCTGCCGCAGCAACCGCTGTTGCGCAGCGAATACCGCGGCGTGATGCTCGAAGAGATGGACCTCGACGGCCTGCTCGCCGCCAAGCCCAAGCTGGTACTGGTGGACGAACTGGCCCATAGCAACGCCCCTGGCAGCCGGCATGAAAAGCGCTGGCAAGACATCCAGGAGCTGCTCGCCGCTGGCATCAACGTGTTCACCACAGTCAACGTCCAACACCTGGAAAGCCTCAACGACCAAGTGCGCGGCATCACCGGCGTGCAAGTGCGCGAAACCCTGCCGGACTGGGTGCTGCAAGAGGCCGACGAACTGCTGTTGATCGACCTGCCTTCCCGTGAGCTGCTCGAGCGCCTGCGCGACGGCAAGGTGTACGTGCCGGAACAAGCCCGCGCCGCCATCGACGCGTTCTTCACCCAGACCAACCTGATGGCCCTGCGCGAACTGGCGATGCAGACCGCCGCCGCCCACGTCGACGATGACTTGGCCCAAGGCTATCGCCAGCTCGGCCAGGCCGCACCGGCTGTGCGCGGGCGCTTGCTGGTCGGCGTGGACGGCGATGCCCAGGCCGAACGCCTGGTGCGCCATGCCAGCCGCGTGGCCCAGCGTCGGCATCTGCCGTGGAGCCTGGTGCATATCGACAACGGCCGGGCGCGGGATGAGCAATCGCGTCTGCGCCTGCAAAACGCCCAGCAACTGGCCGAGCGCCTCGGCGGCGAAGTGGTGTTGCTGCGTGCGGGGGAAGTGGCCAAGACCCTGATCCAGCACGCCGCCGAACGCCGCGCCAGTTTGCTGCTGGTGGGACAGTCGCGGATGCGCTGGCACCGTCGCGTGTTCGGCGGTGGTCTGGCGGCGCGTCTGTTGCGCAATGCGCGGGGCTTGGAAATCAACGTCCTCGACAGCGACGACGTCCCCGCGCCGCCACGCCTGCCGGATGTACGTGGGTTGGTGTGGTTCGACTACGGCCTGGCGGTTGCCGCCACCGTGGTGGCGGCGGCGTTGGCCTGGGCGGTGGCCAGCGTGTTGCCGTTGCCGAATATCTCCCTGGTGTTCCTCGCTGCCGTGCTGCTGGTGGCGGTGCGCAGCAGTCTGGGGCCATCGCTGGTGTGTGCGGCGCTGTCGTTTCTGACGTATGACTTCCTGTTTATCCCGCCGAATTTTTCCTTCGCGATCCAGCGTGAAGAAGATGTGCTGACGCTGCTGTTTTTCCTGCTGATGGCGGCGCTCACCGGCAACCTCGCCGCGCGTCAACGCCGGCAGTTGCAGGCGCTGCGCGACACCCAGGAAGAAACCAGCGAGTTGCTCGACCTGTCGCGCAAACTCACCGCCGCCACCGATCGCCAGGCGGTGATCAGTGCGGCGGCCCATCACCTGGAAGGTTGGAGCGACCTCGACTTATGCCTGGTCAACCGCGACGGCCAGGGCGGTTGGACCATCGAGACCGGCGGCCCGCTGACCCTCACCGAAGCCGAACGCGCCGCCGCCGACTGGGCCTGGCAACACGACCAGCCGGCCGGCATGGGCACCGGTACCTTGCCGTTCGGGCGTTGGTGGTGGTGGCCGCTGTCGGGTGAAGAGGGCCCGTTGGGCTTGCTCGGCGTGAGTCCCAAGCCGGGCCTGGAGTTGAGCGGCCAGCGTCGCCGTTTGCTCACGGCCTTGAGCCAGCCGCTGGCGCAAGCCCTGGCCCGTGCGCAACTGGCGCAGGAGTTGGAATCGGCACGCCTGCACGGTGAAACCGAGCAACTGCGCAGCGCCTTGCTCGCGTCGGTGTCCCACGATTTGCGCACGCCGCTGACCGCCATGCGCGGCAGCATCGACAGCCTGCTGGCCCTCGGTGAAGCTATTCCGCTGGAGGATCGCCGCGAGTTGCTGGAAGGTACCCGCGATGAGGCCGAGCGTCTCGACCGTTATATCCAGAACCTGCTCGACATGACACGCCTGGGCCACGGTGCGCTGAAGCTGGCGCGTGACTGGGTGGCGCCGGGTGACATCGTCGGCAGCGCGCTTGGCCGGCTGCGCGCCGTGCTGGCGCCATTGCAGGTGCGCACTGAGGTGCCATCGGGGTTGCCCTTGCTCTACGTGCATGCGGCGCTGATCGAGCAGGCGTTGGTCAATGTGTTGGAAAACGCCGCACGGTTTTCGCCCGCCCACGGGCGTTTGGACTTGAGTGCGGGGGTGTCGGATAACCAGCTGTTTTTTGCAGTTGCCGACGAAGGCCCGGGGATTCCCGAGGACGAGCGCGCGAAAATTTTCGACATGTTCTACACCGCCGCCCGGGGTGATCGCGGCGGGCAGGGCACCGGCCTCGGCCTGGCGATCTGCCAGGGCATGGTCGGCGCGCACGGTGGGCATATCAGCGTGGCCGAAGGTATCGACGGGCGCGGCACCTGCATCACCTTGTTCCTACCGTTGCCGACCCAGCCTGGCCTTGAGCGCGAGGCATGAGCTACCCTGTTTTCTCCGCCGATTCTGATTGGACACCATGAGCCAGACCGCGACGATTTTGGTCATTGATGACGAACCGCAGATCCGCAAATTCCTGCGCATCAGCCTGGCCTCCCAGGGCTACAAAGTGATTGAGGCCGGCACCGGCAATGAAGGCCTGGCCCAGGCCGCGCTGAACAAGCCGGACTTGCTGGTGCTCGACCTCGGCCTGCCGGACATGGACGGCCAGCAGGTGCTGCGTGAGTTTCGCGAATGGTCGATGGTGCCGGTGCTGGTGCTCTCGGTGCGGGCCAGCGAAGGGCAGAAAGTCGAGGCCCTCGACGGTGGCGCGAATGACTACGTGACCAAACCGTTTGGCATCCAGGAGTTTCTTGCCCGCGTGCGTGCGCTGTTGCGCCAGGTGCCGACGGGCGAGGCTCAGGAAGCGTCGTTGAGTTTCGGCCCGTTGACCGTCGACCTGGCCTATCGCCGTGTACTGCTGGACGGTGCCGAGGTGGCCTTGACCCGCAAGGAATACGCGGTACTGGCACAACTGGCGCGTCATCCGGGGCGGGTGATTACCCAGCAGCAATTGCTCAAGGACATCTGGGGGCCGACCCATACCGAAGACAGTCACTACCTGCGGATTGTGGTCGGGCATCTGCGCCAGAAGTTGGCGGATGACCCGACGCAGCCGCGGTTTATCGTGACGGAGGCGGGGGTGGGGTATCGGTTGTTGGGCGCTTAGATCTTTGGTGTATGGGCCGGCCTCTTCGCGGGCTTGCTCGCGAAGGGGTCATCAGCAACACCCCATCATCTCAAGACTGCTCCCGCTCATACCGATCCAACGTATCCCGCGCAATCTCCCGCCCCAACGCGATCAACTCCGGCGCCTTGTAAAACTCGAAAAACCGGCACACCCGCTTCGGCACGTTGATCAACACATCCGGCGGATACCCGGCGATCTTGTATTGCGCCAACGAGGTCTGCATCACCTCGAAACTCTGGTTGATCAAGTCCAGCAACGACGCCGGGCCGACGTTGTCGATGATGAACGAACCGGTCGCCGACTTCGGTGCCCCGGCGGTTTCCGGGGCGGCGGCGGGTTGTTGGGCTTCGGGTTCCGCCGAGTCCAGCCAGGGGTTGATGTCTGCGGCTTCGGCCTGCAATGCCTCTTGCTCCAGCTTCATCAACTGTTCGGCCTGTTTGCGGCGGAAGGGCAGGTGCGAACCGAGGGATTTCGCCAGGCTGTTGAAACGGCTCTTGAACGCTGGTGGGCGCTGGATCACCGGCAATTGGTAGTGTTTCTGGTTGGTGGCGTTGAGGTTGACCGCAATGATCAAGTCGCAATGGCTCGACACCACCGGCACGATCGGCAGCGGGTTGAGCAGGCCGCCGTCCACCAGCATGCGGTTGCCCTGCATCACGGGTGTAAACAGGCTGGGGATCGCCGCCGAGGCGCGCATGGCCTGGTGCAGACAACCTTCCTGGAACCAGATTTCCTGTTGGTTGGTGAGGTCGGTGGCGACGGCGGTGTAGGGGATGCGCAACTCTTCGATGTTCAACTCGCCGACGATCTTGCGGATCTGGCCGAAGACCTTCTCGCCTCGGATCGCCCCCAGGCGAAAACTCACGTCCACCAGGCGCAACACGTCGAGGTAATCGAGGCTTTCGATCCAACTACGGTAGTCATCCAGTTTGCCGGCGGCGTAGATGCCGCCCACTACGGCGCCCATGGAGCAACCAGCGACACAGGCAATGTCGTAGCCGCGCCGTTCGATCTCCTCGATCACTCCGATATGGGCGTAGCCCCGGGCCCCGCCGGAGCCCAGCACCAAGGCAACACGTTTCTTCATGGTCCATGTCCTACAGAAGGCAGGTGCCCACAATGCACCTATTGAGGGGGCGGCTTCAATCTTCGCTGCGGGAGTGATAAGGCTCGGGTATGCTCTGGCAATAGGTAGGATCGATTTCAGGCTAGGGACAAGGCACTTTTCCAAGTAGGCAACGTCTACAACGTACGACTGTTTTTCTTTATTTTGAGGTGTCATCGATGAAAGCCTGGATGTGTGTGCCTGTGATCGTGTTGGCCCTGGCCGGTTGTGCCGGGAAAACCGCGTACCGCGACAGCTGCGGCACGCAATTGGATGCCGCCTGGCATGAGCTGGACCTGGCCAAGGCCGAAGGTTTCGCCGGTACGGTCAGTTACTCCAAGGCTCTGTCGCTGTTGACCGGCGCCAAGACTCAGCAACAGTTCGAAGCGTTTGAAGGCTGCGCCAACAAGGCCGAAAAAGCGCGTTTCTATATTCGTGAGTCGCGCGCCGGGCGTTGATCCGGGCGCTAATAGGATTTTTCATCGGGGAGTGAGGGCAGGATGTCAGCGTTGGTCGATCAGTTAGTCGCTCAGGTCATTGGCCTGGAAGTTGGGTTGCTGAGCTGCCAGGCTCGTCTTGCCGCCGTCACCGACGATGAAGCCCTGCATGATCTGCGCACCACCGTGCGCCGCCTGCGCAGCCTGTTGCGCCCCTTGCGCGGGCTGCCGGGGGTGGAACAGCTGGAAGCGGCCGCCAGCGCGGTCGGCCAGTTGACCACGCCGTTGCGTGACCGCGAGGTGCTGGCGGCGTATTTGCACCAGCACGGTCATCACCTGGCCGCCGACCGACGCCTGCGCTTGCAACCCGAGGCGTATCGGCAGGTGGCACAAGGCCAGGAGCTGGCGCACTTGCTGCTGATCCTCGATGCCTTTCCGCGCTTCATCCGCGCTTCTGAACATCAAAAACTGCTCAAGGGCCTGCGCACGCGTATCGAGAAGCGCCTGGCCAAGCAATGGCAGGCACTTGGCGCCGCGTTGAAAGACCCCGAGCACGATCGCCATCGCCTGCGCTTGTTGATCAAGCGTGTGCGTTACGCCGCCGAAGCGTATCCCGAATTGGACAAACTCCCCGCCAAAGCCCTGCCTCGCCTCAAGGGAGCTCAAGCTGCCCTGGGCGATTGGCACGACTGCTGGCAGTGGCTGGCCCAGGCCCAGCAGCAGGCGGATTTGCAGCCTTGCGTGGCGGTGTGGCAACGCACCATGGCCAAGGCGCAAGGGCAGGCGGATCGCGTGCTGGATAAGCTCAGCGCGGATTGTTTCTGAACCGGTCCGGCTTTTGGCCGGAATAGGCGCTGTGCCTGGCGGGCCCGCTGGTTAAGATCGCCCATCTGTTTCTTTTGATGTGAGGTCGCCATGCGTTTCAGTGATTTGCTCGACGCCGCCCGTAGCCACCCGCAGGACGTCACCATCCCCGCCGAATGGGCGCAAGGCCGTGCCACGTTTGGTGGCCTGGTCGCCGCCTTGCAGTACGAAGCGTTGCGCGCCCAAGTGCCGGCGGATCGGCCGTTGCGCTCGCTGGCGGTCACCTTCGTCGGGCCGGTAGCGCCGGATGTGCCGGCCAGCTATCAAGTCGAAGTGTTGCGCGAAGGCAAGGCCGTCAGCCAGTTGCTCGGCCGTGTGGTGCAGAACGGTGAAGTGGCGACCCTGGTACAGGCCAGTTTCGGTGGCTCCCGCGCGTCGGAAATCACGGTGGAGAGCGAAGCGCCGCCGGTGTTCAAGCACTGGGATGAGTGCCAGGAACTGCCTTACATCAAGGGCGTCACGCCGGAGTTCATGCGCCATTTGGCGATGCGTTGGAGCGTCGGCGGTCTGCCGTTTACCGGTAACAAATCCCGCGACATGGGCGGCTGGGTCCGACTGCGTGGGGATGTAAAAGAGGAACCGCTGACCGAAGCGCACATCCTCGCCCTGGTCGACGCCTGGCCCCCGGCGTTGCTGCCGCACCTGAAAAAGCCGGCGCCGGGCAGCACACTGACCTGGACCATCGAGTTCATCCAGCCGTTGCAGGATTTGACCACCCTCGACTGGTGCCAGTACTACGTCAGCATCGAACACGCCCGTGACGGCTATGGCCATGCCGCCGCCGCGCTGTGGAGCCCGAGCGGTGCGCTGATCGCCATCAGCCGCCAGACCGTGGTGGTGTTCGCCTGATCCTCAGTGCCGATGGCGCTGCCGCCAGGCGCGCCACCAGCCACCGCTGAAGACAAAACGCGGGAAGGTCACGAATTGCTCGACCACCAACCGCTGCACGGCGTCTTTGCGACCACTGAAGGGTTCACTGGCCTGGGCTTCCAGGCTATGCCCGTGACGCTGCAAGGCCAGGCCGGCGAGGATACCGACCACGCCAATGGCAAAACTCGCCAGGCTCAGGCTGAACACGCCGGACACAATCAGCAGAAACCCGATGATGAATAGCGGCACGGCAATCAGGTGCAACGCCAGGTTGGTCGGGTGCTGATGGTTCTGTGGGTAATTGCGCCATTGCCAGGCGGGGAGATTGGGATGACGTTTGCCCATGCTGAAAAATCCTCTGTCCGGTGAAACAACTTGAACAGAGTTTAGGCAGGGACGGGCGCAGCGGCGAATCAAGGCTGGCTATAGGGGCTATAGCCAACCTTGGATGGCTTACAGCTTCAATTGCCCGATGGCTTTGCTCAATTCACCGGCCAGAGTCGCCAGTTGGTTGCTGGTGGTTGCCGAATCCACGGTTTGTTTCACGGTGTTTTCGGTGACGTCACGAATGCTCACCACCGCGCGGTTCATTTCCTCGGCGACATGGCTTTGCTGCTCTGCGGCGACGGCGATCTGAGTGTTGCTTTCACGCATCTGCGCCACGGCGCTGGTGATTTCGGCCAGTGCCGCGCCCGCTTCAAGGGCTTGTTGCACGCAGTCGTCGGCCTTGAAGGAGCTTTCCTGCATGAAGTCCACCGCATCGCGGGTGCCGGCTTGCAGCGCGGAGACCATGCGGGTGATTTCGTCGGTGGAGCTTTGTACACGTTTGGCCAGGTTGCGCACTTCGTCGGCGACCACCGCAAAACCACGGCCCATTTCCCCGGCGCGGGCGGCTTCGATCGCGGCGTTGAGGGCGAGCAGGTTGGTCTGTTCGGCGATGCTGTGGATCACGCTGACGACGCCGTTGATTTTCTGGCTGTCCTCGGCGAGTTTCTGGATCATTTCGGCGGTCTGTTGCACGCCGGTGGACAGCCCGGCAATCGAGCGTTGCACGCGGCTCACCACTTCATGGCCGCTGCCGGCGAGGGTGTCGGCGGTCTGGGACAAATCCCGCGTGGCGCCGGCGTGCTGGGCGATGTGGTAGACGGTGGCGGTCATCTCGTTGATGGCGGTGGCGGCCTGGTCGGTTTCGCTTTGCTGGCCGAGCATGCCGTGCTGCACGTCGTTCATGCTGCTGGCCAGGCGCGCGGCGCCGTCGTCCAGTTGCTGGGCAGTACGCGCCACGGTGTTGACCACCCGTTGGTAACCGGCCTGCATGGCGTTGAAGGCGCTGGCCATCTGGCCGACTTCATCCTTGCACGCCAACGGCACGCGGGCCGACAGGTCGCCGGTTTTCTCCACGTGCAGCATCACGTCCTTGAGGGTGTTGAGCTGGCTGAGCAAGAAACGGATCAGCAACTGCGAAGCGCCGAGCATCGCCAGCATCAGGATCGCGACGGCCACGGCGTAGTTGGTAAAACGGTCTTCGAAGACCTGGCTCAGGCTGGGCGCGTAGGCCAGCACGGCGACGTATTGACCGTCGGCGCGCGCGACCACATCGGCGCCCAACAGCGGGTTAACGCCCAGCCAGGGCATGTGATTGAGTTCGATCCAGCCGGTGGCGCTGGCCAGGGCTGACAGATCCTGCTCCGCCAGTTGTGGGACTTGGCCTCGGGCAAATGTCAGCAGGTGCTCGCCCTTGGGCAGCGGTTTGTCAGCCGGCCACGCGCTGAGCAAGCGCGCCTGCGCCTGCGCGGAGGCCTGGGACGCGTCGCTGCGTGCCTGTTGTTCGAGCTGTACGGCGTACAGCACCAGCAACAAGGTGGTGATGAAGGCGACCGCGTTGACGGCCCAGAATTTGTACTTCAGCGAGATGTTGCTAAGCCAGGCACCCATGGAAGGTTTTCTCTGATAGCGGAAACAGCATTGGCAAGGTGCCATTATTGTGCCGCTATTCAACAATACCCTTTTGACATGGGTCAATGGGCCGCATCACTCCACCGCAGGCAACCGAAAAAACGCGCGGGCACAGGCGGTGCTGTGCTGGGCCAGGTCGTCAGGCGTCTCGTGGCGGTGCAGGGCGACTTCGCGCAGTACTTCGGGCAGGTAGGCCGGTTCGTTGCGGCCGTTTTTCGGCTTGGGGCGCAGGGTGCGCGGCAGCAGGTACGGCGCATCGCTTTCCAGCATCAGGCGGCCTCGGGGAATTTCCCTGACCAGCGGGTGCAGATGCGTCCCACGGCGCTCGTCGCAAATCCACCCGGTGATGCCGATGTGCAGGTCGAGGTCCAGGTAGCTGAACAACGCCTGCTGCTCGCCGGTGAAGCAATGCACCACGGCGGCAGTGAGGTGGTCGCGGTAGTCCTTGAGGATCTCCAGCAGGCGCTGATTGGCGTCACGCTCATGGAGGAACACCGGCAGCTTCAGCTCGACGGCCAGGGCCAGGTGTTCTTCGAGGACTCTTTCCTGCTGCGGGCGCGGTGAGAAATCGCGGTTGAAATCCAGCCCGCATTCGCCCACCGCGCGCACCCGGCTCTCGCCGAGCAAACTGCGCAAACGTCGGGCGCTGTCGCCGTTCCAGTCGCTGGCGCTGTGGGGGTGGATGCCGGCGGTACAGACCAGGCGTTGACCACTGTCATCAAGCTTTGCGCAGAGTTCCAGGGCCTGTTCGCTGCCCTCGACACTGGTGCCGGTGAGGACCAATTGTTGCACGCCAGCAGCGTACGCACGCTCGAGTACGCCCTGGTGCTTCTCGTCGAAACTGGGGTTAGTCAGGTTGACGCCGATATCAATGAGTTGCATGGTGCTATCTCCGCCTGCGGCCGGAAAGCATATCAGAGCTGTAGATTTATAAGAAAATCGAAGAACTACAACGAGTTATCGCTGTCTTTGAACGTCGCAAGTGACATCGCGGTTGGCCTCACGCTTCGCCCTGTGTCACCGTTGCGCGCTTTTTCAGCGCTTCAAGTGCTCTGTTTCTGACTCCCACCGCCTCGTTTTTCGCGAGGATGTTGGCCAGTATTCTTACCGGAGAGCGGATGATCCGACCCTCGGCGTTGCTAGTGTTGTGCCTGACGTTACTGCTGCCCATGGCGGCGGTCGCGCGCCTGGACGGGCCGCTGGAAGTGACCAAGCCCGGCAAGGTCCGTGACCTGGCCGAGATTCGCTCCAGCCGCACCTTGCGGGTGTTGGTCAACCAGAGCCGCAACAGTTCCGGTGAAATCCAGGGCCAGGCCATCGGTGTCGAATACCATCGCCTGCGCGCCTTCGAGCAATACCTGAATGGCCACGCGCGTGATGGCCAGGAAATCAACCTCAAGATCATCCCCAAGGCCAAGGACCAACTGCTCGGCGCATTGGCCCGTGGCGAAGGTGATCTGGTCGCCCCCGGCGAGCTGCTCGACGTCAATGCCGCGCACAAGATCAGCACCAGTGACCCGATTGCCAGCGGTGTGCCGTTGTGGCTGGTGGGTGTGAAGGGCGAGCGGCGGTTCACCAAGTTGGAGCAGTTGTCCGGGCGCACCCTGGCCTTGACCACCGGCAGCGCGGCGGCGGATGCGATCAGCCAGGTCAACCAGAAACTGGCCCTGCACAAACAGCCACCGATCAAGGTGGAATGGGTGGACCCGACCCTGGCTGTGGAAGACGTGCTGGAGATGGTACAGGCGGGTATTTTCCACCTGACCATTGTGGAAAAGCCGATTGCTGAACGCTGGGCGAAGATCCTGCCCAAGTTGCGCTTCGACAAGCAGGTGGCCATCAGCGAGCCGGGCGACGAATACTGGTTCTTGCGCCAGGACGCGTCGATGCTGCGGGCCAGCATTGATCGATTTCTCAAGACCTATCACACCCCATCCGACCAGGACGTGGCGTTCCAGCGCATCTATCGACGCCTCTATCAAGTGCGCAACCCGCTGGCGCGGGTCGAGCGCCAGCGCCTGGAAAAACTGCGCCCGGTCTTGCAGAAGCACGCCCGCGAGCAGGGCATGGACTGGCTGAACCTTGCCGCGCTGGCCTTCAAGGAGTCCGCCCTCGACCCCGGCGCGCGCAATAGAGGTGGGCCCACTGGGCTGATGCAGATCACCCCGTCGGCGGCCCAGCGGGTGGGCGTCAACAATATCGAGAGCCTCGATAGCAACGTGCAGGCGGGCGCCCGCTACCTGGCGATGATCCGCCGCAAGTTCTTCGCCAGCCCCAAGCTGAACGAACGTGAGCGCATGGCGTTTGTATTGGCGGCTTACAACATGGGCCCGGAGCGGGTGCAGGGGATGCGCACCGAGGCCAAGCGGCGGGGGCTGAACCCCAACCAGTGGTTCTTCCAGGTTGAGAGGATTGCCATGGAGCAGGTGGGGATGGGGGGTGTCAGCTATGTTAATAGCGTCAACAAGTATTACTTGGCGTTCGATCGGGAGCGCGAATCCCTGGAGCCGCCTGCGCCGAAAGTCGCCTCACGGAAGTGATCGATTTAATCGATATTAATAAGGCATTTTTTCGGCTTTTATCATTCCATAAACTGATTAATATGGCGGCCAACCAACCCCTACTTCAAAAAGGATTCTTACCATGAGCCCACTGATCAAAAACCTCCTGAGCACCCGCGCCGGCTACGGCCTGACCATCCTGCGCATCGTTGTCGGCATTATCTTCGCCGCTCACGGTTCGCAAAAACTCTTCGGCTGGTTCGGCGGCTATGGCTTGGCGGGTACGGCGCAGTGGATGGAAAGCATCGGCCTGGCACCGGGTACCCTGATGGCACTGTTGTCTGGCGGGACTGAATTCTTTGCCGGCCTGGCGCTGATCATCGGTTTGCTGGTGCGTCCAGCGGCGCTGGGGCTGACCATTCTGTCGGTGGTTGCGATCTTCTCGGTGCACATCCACAACGGTTTGTTTATGGCCAACAACGGTTATGAGTTTGCACTGGCCTTGCTGGGTGGCTCCCTGGCCGTGCTGTTTGAAGGTGCCGGCAAGCTGTCCGCCGACCGCGCCATCGCCAACTGACAGACCTGCAACCCCCTCAACAGGCCCGCCGCGTGCGGGCCTTTTCGTTGCGCGCAATTCTTGACATGGCCCTGTCGGCTTCTCTAGGATGCCCGCTCATGCGCCGATTTAAACAGCTAATTGCGGGGCGCCATGGGTGGTTGTTTATGCTCGGTCCAGCGTACACAGTCCCGATAGAAGTGCTGTTTCCGACTCAGGAGCAGGCTTCGAAATACCGCTAAAGCGCTGGTTCGGTGTTGCCTCTCACCTGCCCGCAGACTTTTGAGGCAGAGACACGACACGATGAATGCACTGCACCCCCTCATACGCCTGGCCCCGATCACTGCGGACCTGACCCAGCGCAATCCGAAAATCCTGCTGGGCGGCAAGCACCAGCCGACGTTGCTGCGTTATCTCGATGGCTGGCCACGCCGCACCGGCCGACCTTCGGCGTTCCTGATCCAGTTTGTCGAAGACGGCGATTCCCTCGCGCGGTTTGCCAACAACAGCTTTGACCTGGCCGTCATCCAGGCCCCCAGCGCCGCTGACGCGCAAGAAGTCATCCGCCAGCTCACGCGCATTGCCCGGCAGGGGCTGATCGCTCGTCGTTAAACCTGCAAGGGCAGTGGCCGCCGGCGATGCTGCCAGCGAAACAGCGCCCAGGCGCTCAGGCATAGCAGCAGCGGCAACGGCACAATCACCAACAGCTTCACGCCCAGTATCCAACGCTGCAGTGGCTTGTATGCGTCCACCTTCAACGTTTGCAGTTCCATCGCCAAGCGCAGGCGCTCCTTGTTGAGCGCTTGTAGTTGGGTGCTGGTATCGACCGCTTCGGTGCCGAGGGTTGTGATGGGCGGGTTCAAGCGTTGCCATTCCTGTTCCGCCTGGGCCAGGCGTCGCTCTAACTCGTCGGCCTGGTCCTGATAGGCACGCGCAGCGGTGTTCTGCAGGTTTTCGACGACGTGCAAGCCGTAGTTCGCCATGGCGCGAGGGCGAATGTTGGCGAGCGCCTCAGGCGCAGCAAGATTGTCCAAAGTGTTCAGCACAAACAGGTGATTGCTCAATTGCGGTGTGCGGGTCGGGCTCAGCGTGAGCATGTCCGTGTCGGCGACCACCACCACATGGATCTGCGCGGCCTTCTGCAACCCGGGTGGCTGCTCGCCGACGCCGTCAGGAAACGCCGAATACGCAGGCCCCTCGAGGCGCGCTGCGATGACATGGCGCTCACGGTGCGGCAGCGGTTCGCCGGGATGCCGGTTTACCGCAAGGTTGTTGGCGTCCAGCAGTGCCGACTGTTCGGAGCTTTGCAGCAACGGAGTGAAACGGGTTCGGCTTTTGTGCAGCGCGAAGAGCGCGCCGCTGCTTGCAAGGGTCACTGAATCCAGGCGCCAACTGCTGACGTCGTTCCTGGTCATGGCCTGTCTTGGCAGGGTCAACCGGGTCGGATCACTGCCTGGAGGCTCATGTGCGGCATAGCGGCTGTCGATCAGCACCAGGTCGGCGGGCATGCGCACGCCCCAGCTCGCCAGCAGCCCGTCCAGCTTGGCGCTGGCGGGCGGGGCGTCGGTATCCAGGGCGCTAAGCGGATCAATGAACATCATCAGCTTGCCGCCGCCCAGCACGAATTGGTCAATGGCGTACAAGGTTTGCTCGGGCAGCCTGCGCGGGTGCACGAGCATCAGGGTCTTGAAGTGGCTGGGGATACGGTCGAGCTCGGCAGGCAGGTCGACGAGGTTCACATGTCGATGCAGTTCGCGCAGCAGCGCCGCGGCCGGGGTCTTGATCGGCTGTCCTGACAGCAGGCCGATAGTGGCGGGCTGCGGTTGCGACAATTGGCTGATCAAGTGACTGATTTCATATTCCAGCAGCGCCGCCCGGTCGGGATTGAAGGATTCGATCCGTCGCGCGGCCTGGCCATTGCGAGTGCCGATGAGGCCGAAGAATCCTTCGCTATCGTCGAGGCCGTATAACCCGGCTCTGTAGGCATCGTCCGAAAGGTCGCCAGGGTCGATGATGTGCAGGTTGATCATGCCGTTTGCGGCGGTTTCGAACGCTTTGAGCATCTTTTCAACATAAACGGCGTAGCGCTTGCTGGCAGCGCTCTTTTTCGGGTGATGGCGTGCGTTGAAGTAGTAAAGGTCCACCGGGCTTTCCTGGGCGGCCAGCAGATGCAGCACGGCAGGCGAAAGAGTGTTGGTTTTCAAGGCTGAGGGGTCCCAGCGCAGGTCAGGCAGCTTGACTGCCCATACCAGGTTGAAGGCCAGGAACAGTAAGGCTATGACGATAAGTGTCATGCTGGCACGCAGTGCAGATCCCATCGATAGCCCCCCTCAGCTTTTTTTGTAGTTGAGAACAATGGTTGTTGCAGCAAGCAAGGCAATTGTCAGGCTGATGAAATAAAGCATGTCGTGCAGCGCCAATGCGCCATGATCAATCATCCCAAAACGTATGAGTGGACTCAGGGCGGTGAGGCTTTCGACTATCCAAATGGGCGCTTGATGTTCCAGCGCATCAAGCACTGATGACAGTCCGCTGATCGTTAATAACAGGCTCAGTGTCAGCACAGATGTCAGTAGTCGTTGGTGACTGAGGGCACACATGAAGCAGCCGATGGACAGATAACTTGCCGCCAATAAACCGCTGACCAGATATTGCGCGGCGATTACGCTGTTATCCACTGTGCCCAGCATGTTGACCATCACAACGAGGGGAAACGTCAGCGCCAATGTCAGGGCGACGACAGTCCAGGCTGCGAGAAACTTCCCGATAACCAGCTCTGCCGAGCTGACAGGCAATAGTTTAAGTAGTTCGCTGAGACCGGTCTGTTGTTCGTCCGTCCATAACTGGATCGACAGCGCCGGGATGAGTAGCAGATACAACCAGGGGTGCCACTCAAAGAAGTTTTGCAAATCGCTGCTGTTTTGTTCCAGTAGCCCGAGGGTGTCCAATCCGAGTGTCGTGGACAGTGCCAGGAACATTGCGATGCTCAGGTAGGTGGCCGGTGCGCGCAGGTAGCGGGTCAGCTGGAGTTTGAAAACAGGCAGCAGCAGGTTCAAAGCGAGGCCTCTTGGCTCAGTTGGTGGACCACATCGTTCAGGCGGCCGGTCTCCAGCGTCAGCGAGGTTATGGGCCATTGCCGTGTGGCGATCAGTGTGCTGACGGCGGGGTAGATGGAGTGGCCGGGCATGGCGAGCACCGTGACGGTGCGAGGGGCATGGCGGTGTTCCTCGATACCGGCAACACCGGGCAGAACCGCCAGCGCCAGCAGGTCCAGGGGCGCGTCCGACGCCAGGGTGATGGCCCTGAAGTGGCGGGAACTGCGCTGAAGCTCGGGCATTGGCATGTCCGCCAGCAGGCGCCCTTTTCCGAGGACTAGTGCGCGCGTGCAGATGTTGGACAGCGCTTCGCCATCGCGTGCGGCGACGATCACGGTCATGTCCTCGGCCAATGATTGGATCAGCGCCCGAACCTTGTCCTGCTGATGGGGGGCGAGGCCCTCGATGGGTTCATCCAGCAACAGCACGCTGGGGTCATGCAGGATGGCCTGGGCCATTGCAACTTTGCGTTGCAGGTCGTTGGGCAGCGTGTTGAGCGGGTAGTCGAGTACCGCCGACAGCTCCAGGCGGGCCGCAGCCTGCTCGATGTGCCAACGTTTTTCGGACCCGCGCAATTTGCGCAGGGTCGCCAGGAGATTCAGGAAGCGGCTGACAGACATAGTTGGGTGGCAGGGATTTGATTGAGGTTGGTAGCCCACTGCCTGGCCTATTTGAAGCGGATGGGTGTGCGTATTGAAATCGAGAATGTTCACCTGCCCGGCACAGGGTTTGACCAAACCGGCCACCAACTTCAGGAGTGTGGTTTTGCCCGCACCTTCGAGCCCGAATAGCCCAATACATTCCTGGCGTTGGGCAGAGAATGAGAGTGGCTGGATCACACTTTTCGGGCCGAGTTTTTTTGTCAGATTACTTATCGCAATCATTAGGCTGTCCTGCTGGATCGGTTTGTCGATGGAGGGGTAGCAACAAGCACTTTGGCTGACGTATGTGCAGGCTCGGGTTAAAAAATATTACGTTCAATGAGGGGGCTTTGAAATCCGGTCTTGAATTTATAAGCCAAATCCTACGTTTGTATTTGAGATGTGCTGAAACAATTGTTGCGTGTGTGACGTTTCAGATGGCAGTTGTTTTTTTGGTGTGTAATTTATGTTTATTCGCCGTGATGAGGTCCGATGACCATGATGCTTCTACGTACTCTTGTTCTTGCACGATCCGGTGAGGATGCGCCGGTCAACGGTGCACTGCTTTGTAGTTTTGCTGTACCCCAGATAGGTTGTAATTTTCTGGTTTATAGCTTGGATGAAGAAGCGGAGCCTGGTAGTTCCAGGGTATATATTGCTGTTTTGCGTAAGAAACTTGAGCGGTATTACTTGGGCGCTGTTGATGCGCCGGAAGAGTTGCAGTTGGCAATGCAGGTCTTCAAGCAAATATTGACGTGGGCGGCCTCCGGGACGAATCCCGGTGACTTGACGGATACACAGATTCCTTATCACTTTGTGGATTTGAAAGGTTGCAAGTTACCTCCTGCAAGACCGGAGGATCATCACTCCCTGATCATCAAGAAAGCCCTGGTGATGAAAGTCATCACCCTTGGAATGTCCAGCCCCGCGCAACCGGCGATCGAAAGCGCGACGTTGATCGTGCCCTCCATTCGTTTCTCATCAAAAATGAGTTCTGGCCCCAGGGTCGTGAGTCCAGCCGAGCCGGCCCAGGGGGACGCACCTGAATGCCACAGCGAAGAGCCGCAACCGATGCCTGTGCAAACATCGCAGGCCAATGTGTCGACTGAGCCTGTTGCGCCGAGTGAGCCTGAGGTGCCGGTGCCGCCCCAACTGCCGGTGGCGGCGGACAATAATGTGTTGTTCGAGATGGATAGCACGTTGAATAACCTCGCCCGTGTCGCGCAGGAGTTGACCCAGCAAAAGCGCGCGGTAATCGAGCGTGAGGCCGCGCTTGAGCAATGGCAGAGCCGCTTGCAGCAGGAGCAACATCAACTGGAGGAAAAGACCCGGGAGGTCGAACAGCGCAGTGCGCAATTGCACGAGCAGTCGGTGGCTGTCAGCCAGCAGGCTGAAGCGATGAATGTGTTGATTGCCCAGGCATCGGGCATGCGGCAGAGTCTGCGGGGTATGCTGCTCGAGCTGGACCAGGTGCTGGATCGATAGTCTGGTCTGGCTACTTTCCAGGGTTCATTTATCATCGACGCCAGCCAGTCGACGCCGGGGCTTGATTCCCTGGCGCATCGGCACCTACGGATATTGCCTGGGGATGCAAGCGTTTGAGTACCAAGCTGATTACCAAAGAAGGTCATGAGGCGCTGAAAAAAGAGCTGGATTACCTGTGGCGGGAAAAACGTCCGGACACCACGCGCAAAGTGACCTGGGCCGCGTCGCTGGGGGATCGCAGCGAAAACGCCGATTACCAGTACAACAAGAAACTGCTGCGTGAGATCGACCGCCGCGTGCGCTACCTGCGCAAGCGCCTGGAAGACATGCGCGTCGTGGAGTACATGCCGGAGCAGGAAGGCAAGGTGTTTTTCGGTGCCTGGGTCGACATCGAAAACGAGCAGGGTGAAACCAAGCGCTTTCGTATCGTCGGTTATGACGAGATCTATGATCGCATGGACTACATCTCCATCGACTCACCCATGGCCAGGGCGTTGCTGCGCAAGGAAGTCGACGATGAGGCCTTGGTGCAGACCCCAAGCGGTGAAGTGTGCTGGTGGATCACCGGTATCGAATATGTGAAGTAGGCCAGAACGGCCCGCACCCTGGGCAGGGTGCGGGCCGTTGGCGTTTCAGCCCTCGCGCAGCACGGTCAGTGGGCTGGCGTTCAGCGCGCGACGCGTGCCGAATACGCCGGCAGCGCCGATCAGTACGGCACCGATCACCGGCAGCAGCAACAGCCACGGATGAGGGTGCCAGGCCAGGTCAAAGGCGTAGCGGTACAACACCAGCGTCACCAGCTCCGTGCCCAGCGCCGCCAGCAGCCCGCTGACCGCGCCCAGCAACCCGAACTCGATGCGCCGCGCCTTGACCAGCAACTTGCGTTCGGCACCCAGTGCGCGCAGCAGCGCGCCCTGGCGAATGCGCTCATCCAGGGTGGCCTGCAAACCGGAGAACAACACCGCCATCCCCGCCGCCAGCACAAACAACAGCACGTACTCCACCGCCAGCGTCACTTGGGCGAGGATGCTGCGCAGCTGTTCCAGCAGGGCTTCGACTTGCAGGATCGTCACCGCCGGAAATGCACGGGACAGGTCGACAATCTGCTGGTCGTGCCCAGGTGCCAGGTAGAAGCTGGTCAGGTAAGTCGCCGGCAGGTTCTTCAAGGTACCCGGCTGGAAGATCATGAAGAAGTTGGGTTGGAAGTTGTCCCAGTTGATGGTCCGCAGGCTGGTGACCCGCGCCTCGCGGTTTTCGCCGCCGACGGTGAACACCAGGTGGTCATTGAGCTTGAGCTTGAGGCTCTCGGCCACTTTGGCTTCCACCGACACGCCTGGAATCTCATCGGTCGGCTGTTGCGACCACCAGGCACCGGCCGTCAGGACGTTACCCGGCGGCAGGTCGGCGGCCCAGGTCAGGCTCAGGTCACGCTGCACAGCTCGGTCGCCGCTGGAGTCCTTGCTGACAATCGCCTGCACCGCCTCGCCGTTGATGCTGATCAAGCGTCCCGGTACCACCGGATACAGCGGCGCCGATTGGGCTTGCAGGGCGAGCAGGCGGGCACTGAAGGCTTCGGTGTCGGCTGGCAGGATATTCAATGCGAAGTAGTTGGGCGCGTCCTCTGGCAGCTGGTTTTGCCAGGTGTCGAGCAACTCGCCACGCAGCAATGCGATCAACCCCATGGACAGCAGGATCAAGCCAAACGCAAGGGACTGGCCGGCGGCTGCCAGCGGGTGACGCAGCAATTGGCCCAGGCCCAGGCGCCAGGGCAGCGATGCGCGGGCCAGCAGCTTACGCAGGCTTTGCAACAACAGCAGGAGCAAGCTGCCAAGGATCAACGCGGCAAGCACACCGCCACCAAGCAAGGCGAAGGTGAGCACCAAGTCAAGGCTCAGGCGCCACATGATCAGGCCCAGGGCGAACAGGGCCGCGCCGTAGACCATCCAGGTGCTGGATGGAATCGGCAGCAGGTCGCGGCGCAGCACTCGCAACGGCGGCACACGGCCCAGGGCCGCCAGTGGCGGCAAGGCGAAACCGGCGAGGGCGACCAGCCCGGTGCCGATTCCGGCAACGGCCGGCAGCAGCCCGCCGGGTGGCACGTCCGCCGGCAGCAGGTCATGCAGGAAGTAGAACAGGCCAAATTGCGCGAGCCAGCCGAGCACGGCACCCGCCAGGCTGGCCAGCACGCCGAGCACGCTCAGTTGCAGGCTGAACAGCAGCATCGCTTCACGCCGCGACAAACCAAGACAGCGCAGCAGCGCGCTGGCATCGAAGCGCCGGCTGGCAAAGCGGTTGGCCGACAGCGCCACGGCCACGCCCGCGAGCAATACTGCCACCAGGCTGGCCATGTTCAAGTAGCGTTCGGCCTTGCCCAGGGCGCCGCCGATCTGCTGGTTGCCGTCCCGTGAATCCTGCAAGCGCTGGTTGGCGGCGAGTCCCGGCTTGATCAAGTCCCGATAGGTTTGCAGGGCGGTGCTGTCGGGCGGTGCTCGCCACAGCTCGCGATAGCTGACCCGACTGCCGGGCTGGACCACGCCGGTGGCCTCCAGGTCAGCCAGGTTGATCATCACCCGCGGCGTCAGGCTGTAGAAGTTGCCAGCGCGGTCCGGCTCATAGGTCAGGATGCGGGCCAGACGCAGGGTCTTCATGCCAACATCGATGCTGTCGCCGACCTTGAGGTTCAGCGCCGTCAGCAGCCGCGCTTCCACCCAGGCCTCGCCGGGTTTCGGGCCGCCACCGGGGGTTTCAGCGGCGAACGGTTCGGCCGCGCTTTTCAGTTCGCCGCGCAGCGGGTACTGCTCGTTGACCGCCTTGATGCTGGACAGCTGGATGCCGTTGTCGGTCGCGATAACGCTGGAAAACTCGACGATACGTGCATGGTCCAGGCCCAGTTCGGTTCCGGTGCGGATTTGCTCGGGGCGCGCCGGTGAGCTGCCTTCGAGCACCAGGTCGGCGCCGAGGAACTCAGTGGCGCGCAACAGCATGGCGCCGTTGAGGCGTGCGCCGAAGTAACCGATGGCGGTGCTGGCGGCCACGGCCACCACCAGGGCGAAGAACAACACGCGCAATTCGCCAGCGCGGGCATCGCGCAGTAATTGGCGCATGGCCAGGCTGAACAGGCGCAACAGCGGCAAACGTGCCATCAAGGCTCCAGGGGCGCGACCATCAGGCCGGCTTCAAGGCGGATCAGGCGCCGGCAGCGGTGGGCCAGGCGCTCGTCGTGGGTGACCAGCACCAGGGTGGTGCCGCTTTCTTTATTGAGTTCGAACAGCAGGTCGCTGATGCGCTCGCCGGTGTGGCTGTCGAGGTTGCCGGTGGGTTCATCGGCAAACAGTACGTCCGGTTCGGCGGCGAACGCGCGGGCAATCGCCACGCGTTGTTGCTCGCCGCCGGAGAGCTGGCGTGGCGAGTGGGTCAGGCGCTGGCCCAGGCCGACACGCTCGAGCAGGTGGCGGGCACGTTCGCGGGCGTCTTTGCGGCCGTCCAGTTCCAGCGGCAGCATCACGTTTTCCAGGGCATTGAGGCTGTCGAGCAGTTGGAATGACTGGAAGACAAAACCCACGTGTTCGGCGCGGATGCGCGCGCGCTGGTCTTCATCGAGGGTGCTCAAGGCTTGGCCGGCGAGGGTGACTTCGCCGCTGCTGGGCAGGTCGAGGCCGGCCAGCAGGCCGAGGAGGGTGGATTTGCCGGAACCGGAGCTGCCGACGATAGCCAGGCTATCGCCCTTGTTCAGTTCCAGGCTCAGTTCGTGCAGGATAGTCAGTTCACCTTCCGCGCTGGGAACCACTTTGCTGAGGTTCTGCGCGGTGAGAATGCTTGCGCCCATGGAGAATCCGATGCGAATGTGGTTTTTGAGTGCTGGCCTGGCCTTGATGTGCATGGCCCAGAACGCAGCGGCGGGTACAGTCCTGATCGTTGGCGATAGTATCAGTGCCGGTTTCGGCCTGGATACCAGCAAAGGGTGGGTCGCTTTGCTGGAGCAACGGCTCAAGAGCGAAGGTTTCGACGATAAAGTGGTCAACGCTTCCATCAGCGGCGACACCAGTGCCGGAGGCCTCGCGCGGCTGCCGGCGGCGCTTGCAGAGCATAAGCCGGACGTGGTGGTGATCGAGTTGGGCGGCAATGACGGCCTGCGCGGTCAGCCGCCGGCGCAATTGCAACAAAATCTTGCTTCGATGATTGACCACTCCAAGGCGATTGGCGCCAAGGTGCTGTTGCTGGGCATGCAACTGCCACCCAATTACGGCCCGCGCTACACCAACGCGTTTGCCGAAGTCTACGGCAGCCTCGCCAAGGAAAAAGCCGTGCCGCTGGTGCCGTTTTTCCTTGAAGGCATCGGCGGTCACCCGGAGTTGATGCAGGCCGACGGCCTGCACCCGGCGGTCGGCGCCCAGGCCAAGTTGCTGGAAAATGTCTGGCCGACGCTAAAACCGCTGTTATGACGCTTTTCTACCGGCAGGCTTTCGGCTAAGGTGGCGCCCCCCCGATCTGGAGCCCCCGATGTCACGCCCTGCCTGGTCCCTGTTCAACTACCAACTGATCGAGCCTGACGAGCAGCTGGATCTGTTCGCCTGCCAGGAAGTCCGGGTACATCTGGTGGCACGGCAATTGGAGCTGGGCGGCACGATCGACCGCACGCTGTGCGGCACCTTGCTGCCGGCTCAGCCCCGTTGGTCATCGGTGGACCGTGCGATTTTCCAGGACCAACGGCTGTGCCCGTTGTGTCGGGCGATCCTCGAATCCCAGAAGCGCGGTACACCGCTGATCTGGCCGGAGCTGCGCTTCGAGTAGAAGCGGGGCGGATTGATGCTCCCTGCGTGCTTCACGTATACAATCAGTTTTTTCCCTACCCGTCGTTCTGCGAAGGATTTTCCGGATGTTGTCGCGCCTTTCCGTCGTCACTTGCTGCCTGTCTCTTGCTGCCCTTTGCGCGGCCGGTCCTGCATTAGCCCTGCAATTGCCGTTGCCGCCACCGGGTGAAGACATCGTGGGCCAGGTCCAGGTGATCAAGGCCAAGTACGAAGACACCTTTGCCGACCTGGGCACCACCTACGACCTGGGGTATTCGGAGATGGTCGCGGCCAACCCGGGCGTTGATGCCTGGCTGCCGGGCGCGGGCACCGAGATCGTGCTGCCGACGCGTTTCATCCTGCCGCCGGGGCCACGGGAAGGCATCGTGATCAACCTGGCCGAGTACCGCCTCTACTACTATCCGAAGGGGCAGAACGTCGTCTATACCTTCCCGCTGGGGATTGGCCGTGAGGGTTGGGGCTCGCCGATTGCCCATACCAGCATCATTGCCAAGACGCCGAACCCGACCTGGACACCACCCGCGTCGATCAAGGCCGAGCACGCCGCCAATGGTGATCCGCTGCCCAACGTGGTGCCGGCCGGGCCGAACAACCCGCTGGGGCCCTTCAAGTTCACCCTGGGCACGCCGGGTTACCTGATCCACGGCTCCAACATGAAATTTGGTATCGGTACGCGTACCAGTCACGGCTGTTTCCGCATGTTCAATAACAACGTGCTGGAAATGGCCGGCATGGTGCCAGTGGGCACGTCGGTGCGCATCATCAACGACGCCTACAAGTTCGGCAGCGCTGGCGGCAAGGTCTATCTTGAGGCGCATACACCATTGAATGACGACGGTACGCCGTCGGTGGTCGACAAGCACACGGCGGTGATCAACGCCTTGCTCAAGCGCGAAGACATGGCCAATAACCTGCGGGTCAACTGGGATCAGGTCCGTGATGTGGTCGCCGCGGAAGATGGTTTGCCGACTGAGATCGGCGTGCCCGGTGGCGCATCCGTCGCTGCAAGCGCACCGATCGATCTGCAACAGTAAACTGGCTGGATCCACAGCCCGCCACGGCCTTGCGCTGCGGCGGGCTTTTTATTGCCTGGGATTCAGGGCTGAAATCCGGGCAATAAAAAAGCCGACCCATAAATGGATCGGCTTGATAACAACCCCGAAGGATTATTACTTGCGGCTAGCTTTTTCAAGCATGCGCAGTGCGCGCTCGTTAGCTTCGTCAGCAGTCTGTTGTGCTTTTTGAGCAGCAGCCAGAGCTTCATCAGCTTTACGGTAGGCTTCGTCTGCACGAGCCTGGGAGCGAGCTGCTGCGTCTTCAGTTGCAGTCAGACGAGCTTCGGTTTCTTTGGAGACGCTGCTGCAACCGGTAGCCAGAACTGCGGCCAGAGCCAGAGCAGAGAATTTCAGAACGTTGTTCATCGTGTTCCCCTTCAAGGACTTTCTATTAAATGGCTACTTTCTCCGAGTGAGCTAATAGCCGGCGTACATACTACCCATTACTTGTAGTAAGTAAACTGACGTAGCGCAAGAAGCAAAAAAAATTCTCGCGCCGAATCTATTTTGGCTAGTCTTTTGGAGGTTTGTATAAAAACTGTTCAATTTTTTTCAAGCGAATGACCATGTGAGCCCGGCTGAGAGGTCCGGCCCGCATGCGTTGGTTCGGCTAAGCCGGTATAGACTTATATATCGATGTTGATTCTTTTGTTCAGCTGGCCGTAACCCGGCCTGGCATCTTTTGCGCATGTAGAGGTGACTTTAAGAGCGCCTGTTCGTCTCAAGCTTCAACTGCCGGCAATGTTCAGGCGTTCGATCACCGGTTGATCAATGCCCTTTCTATAACCGCCAGCCGTTGGGGATGACGAGAGCGCCTTGAGCAATGACAGGATTGGTGCCTACTATCTCACTGCGTGCTGGTTGTGAGCGCCAGAGGTTTCTCGTTGTCGAAACCGGCACGGGGTGGCGTAGATGTTCCTTCGCCGGAAAAACATCGGTAAGGTAGGGGTCAGAATCCAAGACCCGCGAGGAGTAGTGATGAGCGAGGCGTTGTCCATCCACCATGACCAGGCAGGTCATCAGTTCGAGACCAATGTGGACGGTCATCGTGCCTACCTGACCTACATGGACCTCGGTAAGCAGACCCTGGACATTTATCGGACCTTCGTGCCCAACGCACTGCGCGGCCGTGGGATTGCCGCGGCGCTGACCGAGGAAGCCCTGAAGTTTGCCGAAGAGTCCGGCTATACAGTGATACCGTCCTGCTCCTATGTCGAACGCTACATGGAGCGCCATCAGCGCCATGCCGCGAAGCTGTAAGGCATAAAACACCAGCATGAAAAACGCCGGGCTTAGCCCGGCGTTTTTGTGTGCGTAATCCAGGTTCAGTTGCGTTTGCGGGTCGGCAAGACGTCCTTGAGCTTGGCATGCATGCTGCGCAGGGTGTTTTCGGTGGCCGCCCAGTCGATGCAGGCATCGGTGATCGACACACCGTACTGCAAGTCGGCAAGGTCTTTTGGAATCGCCTGGCAACCCCAGTTCAGGTGGCTCTCGACCATCAGGCCGATGATCGACTGGTTGCCTTCGAGGATCTGGTTGGCGACGTTTTCCATCACCAGCGGCTGCAGGGCCGGGTCCTTGTTGGAGTTGGCGTGGCTGCAGTCGACCATGATGTTCGGTTTGATCTTGGCCTTGTTCAGTGCCTGCTCGCACAGCGCAACGCTGACCGAATCATAGTTGGGCTTGCCGTTGCCGCCGCGCAACACCACGTGACCATAGGCGTTGCCCTTGGTGGTGACGATGGACACGCCACCTTCCTGGTTGATCCCCAGGAAACGGTGCGGGCTGGAAACCGATTGCAGCGCGTTGATCGCCACGGTCAGGCCGCCGTCGGTGCCGTTCTTGAAACCCACGGCCGACGACAGGCCGGACGCCATTTCGCGGTGGGTCTGGGATTCAGTGGTACGTGCGCCGATGGCCGACCAACTGATCAAGTCCTGCAGGTACTGCGGGGAGATCGGGTCCAGTGCTTCGGTGGCGGTGGGCAGGCCCATTTCAGCCAGGTCGAGCAGCAACTGGCGACCGATGTGCAAGCCGTCCTGGATCTTGAACGAGTCGTCCAGATACGGGTCGTTGATCAAGCCTTTCCAGCCAACGGTGGTACGCGGTTTCTCGAAATAGACGCGCATCACCAGATACAGGGTGTCGGACACTTCCGCCGCCAGCACCTTGAGGCGTTCGGCGTACTCGTGGGCAGCCTTGAGGTCGTGGATCGAGCAAGGCCCGATGACGACGAAGAGGCGGTGGTCGGTGCCGTCGAGAATGTCACGGATGACTTCGCGGCCCTTGGTGACGGTCTGCAAGGCAGCGTCGCTCAGGGGGATTTCGCGCTTGAGCTGATCGGGCGTGATCAGGGTCTCGTTGGATTCAACGTTTAGGTCATTGATCGGTAAATCAGCCATCGTGTTACTCGTCAGGGTCACGGGTGCCGGCCGCCAGCCATCCCCGTGCGGCGGAGCACAGCATGATTTGAATGCAGGGGGGAGGAACCTTAGCGCGTAATACGGGCCCGCGACAATGGGCAAAGCCCGCTTTAATCCAGTGCTGGCGCCACAAAGGCCTCGTGGGAGAACTCGACGGCATGACGCGACACCCACTCGCGGGCCAGCGCCTCGAATTGCTGGGGTGTTGGTTCGGCATCTTCGTGCTGGCGGCAGTAGCGCTCTATCCGGCATGCTTGTTCACCCATTCGTGCACCGAACAGTGCATGTTCGTCGGTAAACGCGATGCCGATGCGGTAACCGTCTTCCACCTTGCGGCACCATGCCACATAGCCTGGATAACGGGCGCTGGGCCCCAGGGATGGGATATGCAGGTCAACCGCCGTACCTTGGCGCCAGGCACGCGGCCAATGGCAGGCGATGCCACCCAGGCCGTGAGTGAGCAGGCGTTGACGAGGGATGGCGGGAGAGGGACGTTGGATTAACTCGACGGCGACATCATCAGGGTGAGGTAAAAAACGACCCATGTACACGGACTCCGAACACCGTCCAGTTGACGGCGGTGGCAGCAGTATAGTGAAGGAACTGGAATTGACCGACCTGGATATTGACCAGCAATTGCTGGGATTGCCAGGCCTTTCGCTCGTCATATTCACCAGTGCCGGTTGTTCCAGTTGCCGCTGGGCGCGCCTGCAGTTGCCGGGCTGGCGATTGCCGGTGGACCGGGTGTGCTGGGTCGATGCCGGGCACAACGGTGGTGCAGTCGAACGCTACCAGATCTTTCATTTGCCCGCGTTGTTCCTGGTGTGCGAGGGTCAATTCCTTGGGCAACTGCAGACGCGCCTGACACCGTCTGACCTTGCCAGCGCCATTGACCACGCACTTACCCGTACTCCAGAGGATTTGCCATGACCGTACAATCCCCACGCATTGGCATCATCGGCACCGGCGCCATCGGTGGCTTCTACGGCGTGATGCTGGCGCGTGCCGGCTTCGATGTGCACTTCCTGTTGCGCAGCGAATACGCTGCCGTCAGCCAGCATGGCCTGCGTCTGAACAGCACAGTGCATGGTGCTTTGCACCTGCACCCGGTCCAGGCCTATGCCAATGCCGCCGACATGCCGCCCTGCGATTGGCTGCTGGTGGGCACCAAATCCACCGGCAACGTTGACCTGGCGCCGACTATTGCCCAGGTCGCGGCGCCGGATGCCAAGGTGGTGCTGCTGCAAAACGGCCTGGACGTCGAAGACAGTCTGCGCGAGCACCTGCCGGCGTCGCTGCACCTGCTCGGCGGCTTGTGTTATATCGGCGTGCACCGCTCCGGGCCCGGGGTTGTCGAGCACCAGGCCCTGGGCCGGGTCAACCTGGGTTATCACAGCGGTACCGCCGCCAATGATGAGGCACGCCAGAAAGCCATTGTCGAAGCCGGCGCCGCGTTGTTTCATAGGGCGGGCATCGAGTCCCAGGCCATGGCCAATGTGCATCAGGCCCGCTGGCATAAACTGGTGTGGAACGTGCCGTTCAATGGCCTCTCGGTGCTGTTGGGCACGGGCACCACGGCCATGATGGCGGATGAATCCAGCCGCGAGCTGATCCGCGCGCTGATGGCGGAAGTGGTGCAGGGCGCCCATGCCTGCGGCCATGAGATTGCCGCCAGCTATGCCGAGCAGATGTTCGCCATGACCGAAACCATGGACGACTATTTGCCCAGCATGTACCACGATCATGTGCACAAGCGCCCGCTGGAACTGGCGGCGATCTATGCCCGGCCACTGGCTGCCGCCAAGGCGGCCGGTTGTGAGTTGCCGCGAATGCAGGCGCTCTACCAGGCCTTGAGTTTTATCGACCGGCGCAACCGCTGAGCAGGGGAGAACAGCATGGCGAAGGGATTGGGCGACAAGCTGGTGCTGGCGATCTCTTCGCGGGCACTGTTCGACCTGAGCGACAGCCATAAGGTCTATCTGGCCCAAGGGGTCGAGGCCTACCGCAAATATCAGATCGAACACGAGGACGAACCCCTCGAGCCCGGCGACGCCTTTGCATTGGTCAAGAAGCTGCTGAGCCTCAACGCCAGCCTCGGTCGTGCGCGGGTCGAAGTGGTGTTGGTTTCCCGCAATAGTGCCGACACTGGCCTTCGGGTGTTCAATTCGATCCAACACTATGGTCTGGATATTTCCCGCGCCGCTTTCGTCGGCGGGCGTAGTCCATATCCTTATTTGGCCGCCTTTGGTTGTCATCTGTTTCTTTCGACCCATGCTGAAGACGTGCGCAGTGCACTCGATGCCGGTTTTGCTGCGGCGACGATTTTGTCGGGCGGCGCACGACGGGCGTCGAGTGATGAACTGCGCATTGCCTTCGACGGTGATGCAGTGCTGTTTTCCGATGAGTCGGAGCGTGTATACCAGGCTGGCGGCCTGGAAGCGTTCCAGGCCAACGAGCGTGAGTCGGCGCGTCAGCCTTTGCACGGGGGGCCTTTCAAAGGCTTTTTGGCGGCGCTCAATTTGTTGCAGCGTGAGTTCCCGGACGAGTCCTGCCCGATCCGCACGGCGCTGGTCACCGCCCGTTCGGCACCGTCCCATGAGCGGGTGATTCGTACCTTGCGTGAGTGGGATATTCGTCTGGACGAGTCGTTGTTTCTTGGTGGGCTGGAGAAGTCCGCGTTCCTGGAGGCGTTTGCCGCCGATGTGTTTTTCGATGACCAGGCCGGTCATTGCGAGAAAGCCAGGGAGGTGGTGGCCACCGGGCATGTGCCCCATGGCATCAGTAATGAGGTGAGGGTTCAGTCCGGGAGCTAAGCCAGTCGAAGTCGTTGATGCGCTGCTAAGCTCATTCAATCCCCGCCATCCTGGCAGTCCAGGAGGTTCTATGATTCGTTCGATGCTGTACGCCACGGACCTCGGTCTGTATGCGCCCTATGTGATGCAACATGCACTGGCGCTGGCGCGAACGTTCAAGGCGGATCTGTATGTGATTCACGTGGTCGAGCCCATCGGGCTGTTCGCCGAATCGGTGTTGCAGAGCTACCTTGATGAGCAGGCCCTGAGCGAGTGGCAAAGCCAGGGCCTGACCACAGTGATGGCGACGATCGAACAGCGGGTGCTGGACAGTTTTCGCGAGGAACTGGGAGACGGCGAGCAAGACCTGAAGTTGATCCGCTTGGTCCGGGTGATCCAGGGGGACCCGTGCGAGGTGATACTCGACCAGTTGCGCAAACTTTCCGTGGATCTGCTGATCGTAGGTAGTCACAGCCATGCAACCGCGACGGCCACCCCGCTTGGGCGGACTGCCGCGCGGGTGCTGCAACTGTCTACGGTGCCGGTTTACCTGGTGCCCTCGTTACAACGTCGACGCAGTGATGACGTGTGATGGTTAGATGTCGATAAAAAGTTCTAGATTTATCCATCAAACCTTTAATATAGTTATATACCGTCGCTGATACCCGTGGCGTCTATCTGCTTTGAGGGATACATATGAAGCTTCAACAACTGCGCTACATCTGGGAAGTGGCGCACCACGACCTCAACGTTTCCGCTACTGCTCAAAGCCTTTACACCTCGCAACCTGGTATCAGCAAGCAGATCCGCCTGCTCGAAGACGAGTTGGGCGTTGAAGTATTCGCCCGCAGCGGCAAGCACCTGACCCGTGTAACCCCGGCCGGTGAGCGCATCATCACAACTGCCGGCGAGATCCTGCGCAAAGTCGAAAGCATCAAGCAGATCGCCCAGGAATTCTCCAACGAGAAGAAGGGCACGCTGTCCATCGCAACCACGCACACCCAGGCACGTTATGCGCTGCCGCCGGTGATCCGTGATTTCATCAAGCAATACCCGGACGTGGCGCTGCACATGCACCAGGGTTCGCCGATGCAGATCGCCGAGATGGCCGCTGACGGCACCGTCGATTTTGCCATCGCCACCGAAGCCCTGGAGCTGTTCGGTGACCTGGTGATGATGCCGTGCTACCGCTGGAACCGCTGCGTGGTGGTGCCGCAGGGTCACCCGCTGGCCAAGCTGCCGAAGCTGACCCTGGAAGCCCTGGCTGAATACCCGATCGTGACTTACGTGTTCGGTTTCACCGGCCGTTCCAAGCTCGACGAGGCTTTCAGCCACCGTGGCCTCACGCCCAAAGTGGTGTTCACTGCGGCCGACGCCGACGTGATCAAGACTTACGTGCGCCTGGGCCTGGGCGTGGGTATCGTCGCCAAGATGGCGGTCGACACCAACCTGGATAAAGACCTGGTTGTGCTCGATGCCAGCGAGCTGTTCGAGTCCAGCGTGACCAAGATCGGCTTCCGTCGTGGCACCTTCCTGCGGGGGTTCATGTGCGACTTCATCGAGAAGTTCGCGCCGCACCTGACCCGCGAAGTCATGGCCAAGGCGATCCAGTGCCACAACAAGCAGGAACTGGAAGAGCTGTTCGAAGGTGTTGAACTGCCCGTCCACTGAAACCGCAAAGGGCAGGGGGCCGCTTCGCAGCACAGCGGGAGCAAGCTCCCTCGCCACATCAAACTTGTCGCCTGATGTGGCTTATTTAACCTCGGTAACCACAAACAGTTGCCGAGCGCCCGCTACCAGAATCTCCACCTCATCGCCTTCGAACTTGCCCAGCAGGCTTTTGCCCAGCGGCGAGCGCGGGGTGATGACGGTCACCGGCTGCCCCACCACGTCCACTTTCAAACCCGCCGCGTCCGGCGCGAGGAACAGCCATTGCTGGCGACCGTTCTCGTCTTCCAGGCCCAGTAGCGTGCCGACTTCAATACCCCGCTGATCATCGTACCCGCGCAGTTGCAGGTTTTGGCACAGGGTCAGTGCCTGCTTGATCTCTTCGACACGCTTGGCTTGTCCGGCCGCCAGGTAGGACGCTTCCAGCCCCAGGGTGTCGTATTTGTTCTCGGCGATGTTTTCTTCGTGGGTCGCGGTTTCGTAGGCGGTTTGCGCAGCACGTCTGGCGATGTCGAGGTCGACGTTGAGCTTTTCCAGGATCAAGTGGTGGACGGCGTGTTTATTCATGGTCATCAATCGCAGAATTGCAGGACATTGGCCCGAGACTTTTCGTTGGGGGCGTTCTGGTCCTGTTGCAGCCAGAACTGGCATTTGGGATTGGACAGGTTGCGCGCATTGTTGCGGGCCTGATCCAGGGTTTGCTGCTGTTCCTGCTTGTGCAGGTTCTGTTGATACTGTTCGAACATGCGATTCGGCGGTTCAGGCGCCACCCCTGCAGGCTTGCCCAATTGCTCGACCGCCTGTGCTACTGGCGCCAGGCTCTGCGGGAACAGATAGCGCGACGCTAGCCAGGCGGTCAACGCAATGGCGATAAACCCCAGCCAGACGCCAAACGCGATGGCGGCACTGAGCTTGAACAGCGACAACGGACGATCAGACATGGCGGCCTCCTGGCAGGCATTTGCGGCGTGGCGGCGATTGTCGCACAGCCACTGTGCAGAATAATCGCGATCAAGCCTTCTGCATCGGCGCATTTATGCGGACAATCGAGCCTTTGAGCGTTGGAGCCCGGAATGAAAGCCCGCTGGGATATTTTTTGCAGCGTCGTCGACAACTACGGCGACATCGGCGTGACCTGGCGCCTGGCCCGGCAACTGGTGGCGGAGCACGGCTGTGATGTGCGCCTGTGGGTCGATGACTTGCGTGCCTTCGAGCGCATGTGCCCCGAGATTGATGTGCAACGCGATCAGCAATCCCAGGCAGGCGTCGAAGTGCGCCATTGGCCGGCCGAGTGGACGGGCGCGACGGCGGCGGATGTGGTGATTGCCGCGTTCGCGTGCCAATTGCCGCCTGACTATATGGAAGCCATGGCTGAGCGTGAGCGCCCGCCGTTATGGATGAACCTGGATTACCTGAGTGCCGAAGACTGGGTGGTGGGTTGCCATCGCTTGCCTTCGGTGAAGTTCAAGGGCGTGCAGAAGTACTTCTTCTTTCCCGGCTTCCGCCCTGGTACGGGAGGCTTGTTGCGTGAAGCTGGATTGCTGGAACAGCGTCGGGCGTTTCAGCAGGACACCGCTGCGCAGCATCAATTCCTACATGATATGGGGATTGTTCCAGTCGCGGGCGCACGCCTGATCTCGCTGTTTGCCTACGAAAACGCCGGGCTCGCCGCTTGGCTGGACGTGTTATCGACGGGCGGGCATGCCACTCATCTATTGGTGCCGGAAGGGCGCATCCTCGGCGATGTGCAGCGCTGGCTGGGGGCCGAGGGCCTGGCGGTGGGCGACGTCCATCAGCGCGATGCCCTGACGGTGCAGGTGCTGCCGTTCGTCCGCCAGGCGCAATACGACCGCCTGCTGTGGTGCTGCGATTTCAACGCGGTGCGCGGCGAAGACTCGTTCGTGCGTGCCCAATGGGCCGGCCGGCCGTTGTTGTGGCATATCTATCGGCAGGACGAAGACATTCATTTGGACAAGCTCGATGCCTTCCTGGAACTGTACACCGCCGCATTATCACCGGCCGCCCGGGCCGCGTTGATCGCGTTGTGGCAGGCCTGGAACACGGATGGCGATATGGCGCTGTGCTGGAAAATGCTTGCGGAGCATTGGCCCGAGCTCAACCAGCACGCCGAATCCTGGTGTCTGGAACAGGCCTTGCAGGCCGATCTTGCGACGGCGCTGGTACAGTTTTATGAAAGTTGGATATGATACGCCACCTTGAATTTTGTAAATCCCATCCAAATTTCGGATATATGCAATGAAAACTGGTAAAGAACTGAAACCCGGTACAGTGATCCGTCTCGAAAACGACCCTTGGCTGGTTCAGAAAGCTGAGTTCACCAAGTCTGGTCGTAACAGCGCAATCATGAAGACCAAGCTGAAGAACCTGCTGACCGGTTACAAGACCGAGATCGTTTACAGCGCCGACGACAAACTGGACGACGTGATCCTCGACCGCAAAGAAGCGACCCTGTCCTTCATCAGCGGCGACACCTACACGTTCATGGACACCACTGACTACACCATGTACGAGCTGAACGCTGAAGACATCGAAGCCGTTCTGCCGTTCGTGGAAGAAGGCATGACCGACGTTTGCGAAGCAATCTTCTTCGAAGACCGTCTGGTTTCCGTAGAGCTGCCGACTACCATCGTGCGTAAAGTTGCCTACACCGAAGGTTCCGCTCGCGGCGACACTTCGGGCAAGGTCATGAAGCCGGCCAAGCTGGCTAACGGTACCGAGCTGCAAGTAGCCGATTTCATCGAAATCGACGACCTGATCGAGATCGACACCCGCGAAGGCGGTTCGTACAAAGGTCGCGCCAAGAAGTAATTCTGGCCCCGCCGATACGAAAAAAACCCGACTCTGAGTCGGGTTTTTTTATGGGCGCCGTTTAGGTCAGACGGTGACGTGCAGGCGCACATCCACATTGCCGCGGGTGGCGTTGGAGTACGGGCACACCTGGTGTGCCGCGTCGACCAGGCTTTGCGCGTCGTCCTGAGCCAGGCCTGGCAGGCTGATGTGCAGGTCGATGTCCAAGCCAAAACCACCGGGGATTTGACCGATGCCCACATGGGCCGTGATCGAAGCGTCATCCGGGATTTTGCGTTTGGTCTGGCTGGCGACGAATTTCAGTGCACCGATAAAGCACGCCGAGTAGCCGGCCGCGAACAGTTGCTCTGGGTTGGTCGCCTGGCCACCGGCACCGCCCAGTTCCTTGGGGGTGGAGAGTTTGACGTCGAGGATATTGTCGCTGGAAACCGCACGACCATCACGGCCGCCGGTGGCGGTGGCTACTGCGGTGTAGAGAGTTTGCATGGTGTCGTCCTCTTGGTTTAATTGCGCAAAATGTTTGCGCGCTAAGTAGTTGGTGAGGCGAATGTATAGCGCTAATGTTTTGCGCGCAAGATAAATTTGCAAATTATTTCCAGAAACCACGTGAACCCAATGTGTGTGTAAAAGCGGGCTTGCTCGCGAATGCGGCCTGCCAGCTACTAATCAAGTGACTGACCCACCGCATTCGCGAGCAAGCCCGCTCCCACACAAGGCAGCTCCCACATTTGGCTGCTGGGTGGCTGGTCTACAGTGTCAGACGTTGGCTTGCAGGTTGCTGCGCAGCGCAATCAGATCGGCCTGCAATTTGCGCAACTGCGCCAACTCCAGGCCGCTGGCACCGAGGATGCACTGCGGAATGCCCATGGCCTTGTCCTGCAAGGCGCGCCCGGCGTCGGTCAGTTCCACCACCACCACCCGTTCATCCTCACGGCTGCGTGTGCGGCTCAGCAATCCCTCGGCTTCCAGGCGCTTGAGCAGGGGCGTGAGGGAGCCGGGATCAGTCAGCAGGCGGCTGCTGATTTCGCCGACGGTCAATCCATCCTCTTCCCACAGCACCATCATGGCCAGGTATTGCGGATAGGTCAGGCCAAGGGCTTGCAGCATTGGCTTGTAAACCTTGGTCATCAGCAGCGAGGTGGAGTGCAGGGCGAAGCACAGCTGGTTATCCAGCAGCAGGGATTCGCACGGGGCGGGATTTTTGCTCATGGCGGTGCCTTAAAAAAACATGTCTGGGCTGGAATCTAGCGGGCGAATGTTTAATGCGCCAGATAATTCTGCCCAGGCAGTCAGATCAAGCCGCTTTGCAGCGCCAGGTCCCAGGGCGGTACCGGGCTGAAACGGGTTTTCAGGTATTCCAGCAATAATCGGCTGCGCGCGTTGGGCTGTTGTTCCAGGCGCAGCGCATAGATCCCGGTGGTCTCCGGGCTCGGCAAGCCGCCTTCACAAAACAGCGGTACGAGTTCGCCACGCACCAGATATTCGCTGGCCAGCCAGGTGGGCAGGTGTGCGATGCCCAATCCGGCCAGGGCACCGGAGAGCAGGGCTTCGGCATTGTTCGCACTCATGCGGATGCGCTGCGGGCGATAGGTCGCGCGGCGCCCATCCAGCTCGAAACGCCAGGCGAATATGGGGGCCAGGCCATCCCAGTCGAGCCCGTCATGGTCACTCAATTCGCGGGGGTGGGTCGGCGTACCGCGGTTTTTCAGGTAGGCCGGGCTGGCACAGGCGATACGCACGATACTGGCGAGGGGCGTGGCGATCAGCCGGGTGTCGACGATATGCCCGGCACGCAGCACCAGGTCGACCTTGCCCAAGTGCGCACCCTGCATGTCCACAAAGCTGTCGATCAGGTGCAGGTGCACATCCAGCCCGGGGTACACATTCAGGAAGTCCGCAATCACCGGCGCCAGATGCCGACGCCCAAACGCCGCCGGCGCATCCACCCGAATCAGGCCTTCCGGTGCATGGCTCAGGGACACCGCTTCGGCCCGGGCCAGTTGCAACTCGCTGACAATCCGCCGCGCCCGCTCGGCAAACGCCAGGCCCGCCGGGGTGGGTACCACGGCGTGGGTGCTGCGCTGGAACAGGCGGCTGCCCACCGAGCTTTCCAGGCTGTCGATACGCCGCGCCACCGCCGAGGGCGTCAATGGATGGCGGCGTGCGGCGGCGGAGAAACTGCCGGTCTCCAGCACATCGAGAAACAGGCTCAGTTGGTCAGTCAGGATATTTGGATTCATGGTGAGCGCTTATGCGAGATCGGCACAGCCATTGTGCGTTGCTATGCGTTTCCGTGCCATAGCCGACTGCGTAGCATGGAGGTCTTGGGATTGTGGAGTGGCGAGCGGTGTTGGATTTAGCGATGTACCTGGTATTGGGCGTGGCCTTGGGCACCGTGGGTGGTCTGTTCGGCATTGGTGGCGGGCTGATTGCCATCCCGGTGCTGGGGGTGTTTTTCGGCCTGGACCAGCAGATCGCCCAAGGCACGGCCTTGGTGATGGTGGTACCCAACGTGATGCTGGCGCTGTGGCGGTACCATCAACGCAACCGCATTCAACTGCGCCATGCGCTGCCGCTGGGGATCATGGGCTTCAGCTTTGCGTGGCTGGGTTCGATCTGGGCGGTGGGCCTGGATGCCGGGGCGATGCGCCTCGGTTTTATCGCCTTCCTGTTGGCACTGTCGGCCTACAACCTGTTGCGCATGTTCACACGCAACGCGCCGCCGAGTGCCGAGATGCGCTACAGCTGGCCATGGCTCGGTGTCCTGGGCGCGGCGTCCGGGTCCATGGGCGGTCTGTTTGGTGTGGGCGGCGCGGTGATTGCGACGCCTGTGTTGACTAGCCTGTTCGGCACCTCCCAGGTCGTCGCCCAAGGGTTGTCCCTGGCCCTGGCATTGCCCAGCACCGGCGTGACCCTGGTGACCTACGCCTGGCACCAGGAGGTGGATTGGTTGATCGGCGTGCCTCTGGCGGTGGGGGGGCTGCTCAGCATCAGTTGGGGGGTGAAAGTCGCCCACGCCATGCCGGAACGGCTGCTGCGCGGGCTGTTCTGCGGTTTCCTGGTGGTGTGTGCGGTGATGTTGATGTTTAAAGTTTGAAACCTTCGATGATGTACTCGGCCAGGCATTCGGTGATGGGCGAGGCCATCAGCGGGTTACGCAGCAAGTGCAGATTCATCGACGGCAAGGGTGGGAATCCTTCTTCGTTGCCGAGCACGCGAAGGTCCTCGGTCACTAGGCTTTCCATGCTGATCATCACCGCCAGGCCGGCGCTTACCACTGCCTGGATCGCCGCGCCATTGGTGCTGTGGTAGGCCAGGCGATAATCGCGCCCGGCGACTTCCAGGGCGGAGCGGGCCCATTGGGTGTACAGGCAATCGCCGCCGGAAACCGCCAGGGGCAAGGTGTCGTGCTCATCCGTGCAAAAGCAGGGGGCGGCGGCCCAGACCATACGTTCGGTGCGCAGCAGTTCCCCCATTTCATTACCCGGCTCGCGGCTGATCACGGTCAATGCCAGGTCCCGGCGCTGCATCAGCACCGTCGACGATTCGCAGTGCATTTCGATCTGGATCAGCGGATAGGCCTTGGAAAACGGCTTGAGAATCCCCGGCAGGAAGCGCATCACGTAGTCGTCCGGTGTGCCGATGCGCACCAGTCCGACCATATGCGGCTCGCGCAGGGTGTTGAACACCTCGCTGTGCAGCTTGAGGATGCGCCGCGCATAGCCCAGCAGCACTTGGCCCTCCGGCGTCAGCCGCACCTGCCGGCCATCGCGCTCGAACAACTTGCGCTGCAACACGTCTTCTTCGAGGCGCTTCATTTGCATGCTCACCGCCGACTGGGTGCGGTTTACGTGCTCGCCGGCACGGGTGAATCCGCCCTGCTCGGCGATGGCGACGAAGGTGCGCAGCACTTCAGTGTCGATGCTTGGGTAGGCGGACAATTGATCAATCTCTGAGATGTATTGCATAAGAAACATTCGTTGGATTGATCATAAGGCCGGGCACACACTTGCGCCATCCCCAAGGGAGGGCGAGAAGATGAAAGGTCAAAAAGGTTTTGTGCTGATGGCGAAGCGACCCTTTTGCGGTGTGCTGAACGCACTGCACCGTTGGCAGGAACGCCAGGTATTGGCGAGTTTGAGCGATGACGCGCTCAAGGATATTGGTCTCAGTCGCGCCGACGTTGAGCGCGAGCGCCGTCTGCACGACTGGCAAGACCCGCTGCGAAAATGACCGTGGATGCAGTAGGGTAAGGGGGCGCCCACACGGAGAGTCCCATGCCCGCCGACCTATCGTTTTCACTCAAGCAAGCTCGACGCATGGCACTGGCCGCCCAGGGATTTTCCGGGCGCCAGGCGCCTGCACAGATCAAGCCCGCGCACCTCAACCGCTTGATCGAGCGCCTCGGTGTGTTACAGATCGATTCGGTCAACGCCGTGGTGCGCTCCCATTACCTGCCGCTGTTCTCCCGCTTGGGCAGTTACTCCCCGTCGCTGCTTGAGCAAGCGGCCTGGAGCCAGGGGCGCCGCCGTTCACTCTTTGAATACTGGGGGCATGAGGCCTCACTGCTGCCGATGGCGCTGTATCCATTGTTGCGCTGGCGCATGCAGCGGGCGCAGCAAGGGCAGGGGATTTACGCGCAGATGGCGCGTTTCGGGCGGGAGCAACAGGCGATCATCCAGCGCGTGCTCAAGACGGTCGAACAGCAGGGCGCCGTCGGCGCGGGCAGTTTGTCCACCCGCGAAGAGCGCGCTGGCCCATGGTGGGACTGGAGTGACGAAAAGCACGCGCTGGAATGGCTGTTCGCCGCCGGGCTGGTCACGGTTGCCGGTCGGCGCGGGTTTGAGCGTCTCTATGATTTGCCGGAGCGCGTCATTCCCGGCGAGATCCTGCAAGCGACTGTCGGCGAAGCCGAAGCCCAGCGCGGCTTGCTGCTGCACAGCGCCACCGCACTCGGTGTGGGCACCGAAAAAGACCTGCGCGATTACTTCCGCCTGGACCCCACCGACAGCCGCCATCGTCTGGCCGAACTGGTGGAAGACGGCCAATTGCTCGTCTGCCAGGTGCAGGGCTGGAAACAACCGGCGTACTGCCTGCCCGAGTCGAAAGTCCCCGGCAAGCTCTCGGCCAGTGCTTTGCTGTCGCCGTTCGACTCGCTGATCTGGGAGCGCAGCCGCACCGAGCGGCTGTTTGATTTCCGTTATCGATTGGAGATTTACACGCCCCAGCAGAAGCGGGTGTACGGTTACTACGTGCTGCCGTTTTTGCACAACGAGCGGATTGCTGCGCGTGTTGACCTGCGTGCCGAACGCGCCAATGGTCGGTTGGCGGTGCATGCGGTGCATGAAGAAGAGCCGGGGCTGGATGAGCAGGGGATGTTGGCGCTGGCGCTGAACTTGCGGCAGATGGCGGATTGGCTGGGGCTGGAGCGGGTGCAGTTGAATTGCCAGCGGGCGAGTGCGGTGCGGTTGAGGGCGGCAATGATCAGTATAAGTGCGGGCCTCTAGGGCCTCTTCGCGGGCAAGCCCGCTTCCACAGTTGAGCGTGTTCACAAATCAAAATGTGGGAGCGGGCGTGCCCGCGAAGGCGTCAGCCCAGGCAACTAAAATCTCAGCGCTTGACCTGCTTCAAGGTCTCGGCAATCAAAAAAGCCAACTCCAACGACTGGTCCGCATTCATCCGCGGATCACAGTGGGTGTGATAACGGTCCGACAACCCGTCTTCGGTAATCGGCCGTGCACCACCGATGCATTCGGTGACGTTCTGCCCGGTCATCTCGATATGAATCCCGCCGGCATAACTGCCCTCGGCCTGATGCACCTGGAAGAACTCCTTCACTTCGCCAAGGATCTGCGCAAAGTCGCGGGTCTTGTAGCCGCTGCTGGCCTTGATGGTGTTGCCGTGCATCGGGTCGGAACTCCACAGCACCTGCTTGCCCTCGCGCTGTACGGCGCGGATGAGGTTTGGCAGGTGGTCGCCGACCTTGCCGGCGCCCATACGCGCGATCAGGTTGAGGCGGCCGGGGTCGTTGTCCGGGTTGAGGATGTCGATCAGGCGGATCAGGTCGTCGGGGTTCATGCTCGGGCCGACCTTGACCCCAATCGGGTTGTTCACGCCGCGCAGGAACTCGACATGGGCGCCGTCCAGCTGGCGGGTGCGGTCGCCGATCCAGAGCATGTGGGCCGAGCAGTCGTAGTAGTCGTTGGTCAGGCTGTCGCGGCGTACGAAGGCTTGCTCGTAGTTGAGCAGCAGCGCTTCGTGGGCGGTGAAGAAGCTGGTTTCGCGCAGTTGCGGCGAACTGTCCATGCCACAGGCACGCATGAACGCCAGGGTTTCGTCGATGCGGTCGGCCAGTTGGCTGTATTTTTCCGCCAGGGCGGAGTTGGCGATGAAGTCCAGGTTCCACTTGTGCACCTGGTGCAGGTCGGCGAAACCGCCTTGGGCAAACGCGCGCAACAAATTGAGGGTGGCGGTGGACTGGTGGTAGGACTGCAGCAGGCGGTCCGGGTCCGGCACACGGCTTTTTTCGTCGAAGCCGATACCGTTGACGATGTCGCCCCGGTAGGCGGGCAGGGTGATGCCGTCGATGGTTTCATCGTTGGCCGAGCGCGGCTTGGCGAACTGGCCGGCCATGCGCCCGACTTTCACCACCGGGCAGCCGGCGGCGAAGGTCATCACGATGGCCATTTGCAGCAGCACCTTGAAGGTGTCGCGGATTTTCGCGGCAGAGAACTCGGCGAAGCTTTCGGCGCAGTCGCCGCCCTGCAGCAGGAAGGCGCGGCCCTGGGTCACTTCGGCAAACTGACGGCGCAACTCGCGGGCTTCCCCGGCAAACACCAGCGGCGGGTAGCTGGCCAGGTTCTGCTCCACTTGCAGCAAGTGTGCAGCGTCCGGGTACTGGGGTTGTTGCTGGATCGGCAGGGCGCGCCAGCTGTCGGGGCTCCAGGGTTGGCTCATCTTGAACTCGATTGGCTGATTGACGGTGGGCGCCAATGTTATCAGCAATTAGTGCGTGACCTGTTGCCGCCGGTTGGCCGACAATCGCGCCTTTGCCGTGTAGCCAAGCCTTTAGGAGTAGTGATGAGCGAGGAGCGTGTCGAGCGCCTGCTGGCCGAAGTCCATGATGACTTCGGCATGATCCGTGTGCTCGAAGTGGCCGATTACCGGTTTCTCGAATTTGGCGACGCCATTGAGCAAAGCTGCGTGTTCACGGCCGACCCGAGCTGGCTGGAATACGACTACACCCGCGCAATGCTGATTGGCGCGTTGTGCCATGAACAGCCGGAGAGTGCGCTGTTCCTTGGTTTGGGCGCGGGTACGCTGACCCAGGCATGTCTCAAGTTCTTACCGCTGGAAGATGTGGAAGCCATTGAGCTGCGCCCCGATGTGCCGCGTCTGGCCATCGAGTACCTGGGGCTGGACGACGATCCGCGTCTGTACATCCGCATCGGCGACGCTTTGCAACTGCTGGAGACCGCTGAGTCGGCCGATCTGATTTTCGTCGACCTGTATACCGATGTTGGCCCCGGCGTCGGACACCTGGCCTGGACCTTCCTGGAAAATTGCCAGAAGAAGCTCAACCCTGGCGGCTGGCTGGTGATCAACCAGTGGGCCACCGATGATGGCAAGCCGCTGGGCGCGGCATTGTTGCGTGGCTTGTACCACCGGCATTATTGGGAACTGCCGGTGAAGGAGGGCAATGTGATTTTGCTGGTGCCTTCGGAGTTGGACCAGCTATTGGACATGCAGGCGCTGTCGGCCCGTGCCGAGGCCCTGGCGCCGCGGTTGGGGTACTCGTTGCAGGCGTTGATCAAGGCGATCCGGCCGGCGACTTAGGTGTGTGTGCCGACGCCTTCGCGGGCAAGCCCGCTCCCACATTCAACCGCATTCCAAAGGATGTACGCGGTTAAGTGTAGGAGCTGGCTTGCCCGCGAAGAGGCCATCACTGTCGGCAACTAAATACCTTTAAACACCCCGGGCCGCTTCTCGATCATCGCTTTCACACCTTCCTTGGCATCTTCGCTGTTGAGCAGTTTATCCACCATCGGCGGCAACGCCTGCGCCGCCACGGCTTCGCCTTCCATCCGCGCCAGGCGTGCCGACATCAATGTCGCCTGTACACCCAGTGGCGCCTGGCGCGCAATACGATTGGCCAACTCGATGGCGCGTGGCAGCAAGTCTTCGCTGGCCATCACTTCCTGCACCAGGCCCAGGCGCAACGCTTCATGGGCGTCGAACTCATCCCCGGTGAGCAACCAGCGCATCGCGTTGCCCCAACCGGCGATCTGCGGGAAGCGCAATGTCGCGCCGCCAAACGGAAAGATCCCACGCTGTACTTCCATCTGCGCAAAGCGCGTATTGCTTGCGCACAGGTTGATGTCGGCCGCCAACATCAGCTCGATCCCGATAGTCAGGCAGTAACCCTGGGCGGCAACGATCACGGGTTTGCCCACCCGTGGGCCGGCGAACACGCCCCAGGGATCACATCCCCCCAGCGGCGGTTGCCAGCCGCCAGCCATCACCGCGCTGACATTCGCCAGGTCGAGGCCGGCGGTGAAGTGGTCGCCGTGGGCAAACACCACGGCGACCCGCGCATCGTCATTTCGATCAAATTCGCCATAAGCCAGGCTCAGCTCGTTGAGCAAATCCAGGTCAAAGGCGTTGCGTTTCGCCACCCGATCCAGGCCCAAGAGCAAGACATGGCCCTGGAGTGCACGGCTGACGCGACTGCTGCTGGCTTGATTCATCGGGTGTGCCCTCGGGCGCAAGCTAGGTTTCGGACCAAAGGCTCTTGGTGGTTGGGTGAACCGTTTAAGCGTTATGACCAACAGGGCCGGGCCTTTGAAAAATAGACCCTGTGGGAGTTATCTGCAAAGACTGTGACACGCTGCGGTTTATCGGTGCTTTGCGATAAAAAAAGCTCCCTTTTTCAGGTATTTCCGGTATAGTGCGCGCCGGCCTTTAACCGGGCCGCGTTTAGGTAGCGCAATTCCCCGAAGTCAGCTTCGGCTGCACGTCCGCACAGCGGACTCTTCCTTGACGAATCTTTTTTCTTTCATTCGTTTTCGCAAATCCCCGCCGACAAAGCAGCCAGGGCGACTCTTGAGTCTCAACACGGCATGCGCAGCTTTGGAGCATGGGTCTTTGCGGATGCACTTAGAGGCAGACCCATGACCCAGGAAACCGGCGGCTTCGCCGCTTTTAATCTGAACCCGAATATCCTTGCAGCCGTCGCAGCGACTGGCTACGAAGAGCCTTCGGCGATTCAGCAGCAATCGATCCCGATCATCATGGCCGGCAAGGACATGATTGGCCAGGCGCAAACCGGTACTGGTAAAACCGCCGCGTTCGCCCTGCCTATCCTGCACTGCATCGATCCTGCCAAGCGCGAACCGCAAGCCCTGATCCTGGCGCCAACCCGTGAGTTGGCGCTGCAAGTAGCAACCGCTTTCGAAACCTACGCCAAGCAAATGCCAGGCGTAACCGTTGTGGCCGTTTACGGCGGCGCGCCTATGGGCCCACAACTGAAAGCAATCCGTAATGGCGCACAGATCGTTGTCGCCACGCCGGGTCGTCTGTGCGACCACCTGCGTCGTGACGAAAAAGTCCTGTCGACCGTGAACCACCTGGTTCTCGACGAAGCTGACGAAATGTTGAAGCTGGGCTTCATGGATGACCTGGAAGTCATCTTCAAGGCGCTGCCACCGACCCGTCAGACCGTACTGTTCTCGGCTACCCTGCCACAGTCGATCCGCGCCATTGCCGAGCGTCACCTGCGTGACCCAGAGCACGTGAAGATCCAGACCAAGACTCAGACCGTTACCGCGATCGAACAGGCTCACCTGTTGGTTCACGCTGACCAGAAGACCTCGGCTGTATTGAGCCTGCTGGAAGTCGAAGACTTCGACGCCCTGATCATGTTCGTGCGTACCAAGCAAGCGACCCTGGACCTGGCCAGTGCCCTGGAAGCCAAAGGCTACAAAGCCGCTGCGCTGAACGGTGACATCGCCCAGAACCAACGTGAGCGCGTGATCGACTCCCTCAAGGATGGCCGTCTGGACATCGTTGTAGCGACCGACGTTGCCGCTCGTGGTCTCGACGTTCCACGTATCACCCACGTGTTCAACGTTGACATGCCTTACGATCCAGAGTCCTACGTTCACCGTATCGGCCGTACCGGCCGTGCGGGTCGCGAAGGTCGTGCACTGCTGCTGGTGACTCCACGTGAGCGCCGCATGCTGCAAGTGATCGAGCGTGTGACCGGTCAGAAAGTTGCCGAAGTCCGCCTGCCGGACGCCCAGGCTGTCCTGGATGCGCGCATCAAGAAACTGACCAACAGCCTGGCACCACTGGTGGCTGACGCTGAATCGACCCACGGCGACCTGCTGGACCGCCTGACCGCCGATATCGGTTGCACCCCTCGTGCCCTGGCTGCAGCTCTGCTGCGCAAAGCGACCAACGGTCAAGCCCTGACCCTGGCTGCCATCGAGAAAGAACGTCCACTGGTTCCGAACAGCGCGCCACGCGGTGATCGTCCAGAACGTTCCGGCGACCGTCCAGACCGTGGTGATCGTGAGCGTCGCGCTCCGGTTCCATTGGCTGAAGGTCGTGCTCGTTGCCGTACCGCGCTGGGCGCGCGTGATGGTATCGCGGCCAAGAACCTGCTGGGCGCTATCCTCAATGAGGGTGGCCTGGCGCGTGAAGCCATCGGTCGCATCCAGGTCCGTGACAGCTTCTCCCTGGTGGAGCTGCCGGAAGATGGTCTGGAAAAACTGCTGGCCAAGCTGAAAGACACTCGCGTTGCCGGTAAGCAGCTGAAGCTGCGTCGCTACCGCGAAGATTGATCCGCCCCTGGGCTGATTGATCGCACATAAAAAATCCCCGACTGGTTCGGGGATTTTTTTTGCCTGCTCGATTTAGGGTCAACCGCCGCTCCCACATTGTGATCGGTGTCAGCCAAACCGGTAGATGTCCATGCCCAAGGCACCCATGGTGAAGCCCTGGTGCGCGATGCTGAAATCCCCGCCGGCGCCGCGCGCGAAGTACAGCGGCAACAGGTGCTCATCACTCGGATGGCTAAGTACTGCATGCGGTGCCTGGCGCCGATAATCATGCAGTGCGGCCTCATCGTTGGCGGCCAGCTTTTCCACCATCCAATCGCGAAACTCCCGTGCCCACGGCTCGATGCTTTCCGGCCCGGCGTGCCAGTCCAGCTCACCCAGGTTGTGAGTGATGCTGCCCGAGCCGATCAACAGCACGCCTTGCCCGCGCAAGCCGGCGAGGGCATGTCCGACCCGCGTCTGCAGGGCAGGGCCCATGCGGCTGGGCAACGATACCTGCACCACCGGAATGTCTGCTGCGGGGTACATCAGCGACAGCGGCACCCAGGTGCCGTGGTCGAAAGGGCGGCGCTCATCGATACGTGCATTCAGGCCGTCGGCGTGCAGCAATTCGACAATTTCGCCGGCCAGCTGCGGGTCGCCCGGTGCCGGGTACTGCACCGCGAACAGTTCGCGGGGGAAGCCACCGAAGTCATGCCAGGTTTCTGGTGCGGCGCTGCCGCTGACCAGCAGTTCCTGGCTTTCCCAGTGTGCCGAGACCACGACAATCGCCTTCGGACGCGGCATTTCGCCAGCCAGGCGCTGAAGGGCAGGGCCGCTGGCGCCGGGTTGCAGGGCGAGCATGGGCGAACCGTGGGAGATAAACAGGCTGGGGAACATAAGTAGGGTCCTGAGCGTTAACATGGAGCCATCTTCAATCAGATCATTGATCTAAATCTAATATAAGTTTTAGCGCAATTTGATCGAATTTTCGGGGGTGTCCATGGAACCCAAGTTTTGGCAGGAGCGCTGGGCGCGTAATCAGATCGGCTTTCACTTGCCTGAGGTCAACCCGTACCTGCAACGGCACTGGCCGCCATTGGCCGAAGGCGCCAAGGTGCTGGTGCCGTTGTGTGGCAAGAGCCTGGACTTGATGTGGCTGGCCAGCCAAGGCCTGCGGGTATTGGGGGTGGAGCTGTCGGAGCAGGCGGTTGAGGCGTTCTTCAGTGAGCAGAATCTCACGCCACGCATCACCGGGCGGGGTGTGTTCAAGGTGTATCAGGCGGATTCGATCGAGATTTGGTGTGGCGATTTCTTCGCATTGGATGCCGAGGTGCTGGCGGATTGCGCGGCGCTCTATGATCGCGCGGCGTTGATTGCCTTGCCGCCGCTGATGCGGGCGCGCTACGCCGATCATCTGAATACGTTGCTGCCAGCAGGCTGCCAGGGTTTGTTGATTACCCTGGACTACGAGCAAGTGCAGAAGGCGGGTCCTCCGTTCGCGGTGACGGATGAAGAGGTGCAGCTGCTGCTAGGCGAGCACTGGACGCTGCAGGTGCTGCAAGAGCAGGACATCCTGGGTGAGAGTTGGAAGTTTGTGCAGGACGGCGTTACGCGCCTTGAAGAGCGCGTGTATCAGTTGGTCAAGCGCTGAATTTGCTGGCGCCATCGCGGGCAAGTCGAATCGTCGCACCGCCGCCCGCATATTTTGATCGCATTCCCCTGTGGGAGCTGCCTGCGATGGCGATAAAGCCACAAAAAAGGGGCGATCAAATCGCCCCTTTTGGTGACACTCGTGGCCTGTCAGCCTCGACGACGCAGTGCGTCGATCCGCTCTTCCAGCGGCGGGTGGCTCATGAACAGGCGAGCCATGCCCTGTTTGATACCGCCGTTGATGCCAAAGGCCGTCAAGCTGTCCGGCATGTGCACCGGCAGGCCCTGTTCGGAGCGCAGGTGTTGCAGGGCTGCAATCATCGCCCCGGTACCCGCCAGGCGCGCACCGGCTTCGTCTGCGCGGAATTCGCGTTTGCGCGAGAACCACATGGTGATCGCACTGGCCAGGAAGCCCAGCACCAGTTCGGCGAAGATGGTCGCCACGTAGTAGGCAATGCCGCGGCCTTCTTCGTTCTTGAAGATCACCTTGTCGACGAAGTTGCCGATGATCCGTGCGAAGAACATCACGAAGGTGTTCACCACGCCCTGGACCAGCGCCAGGGTGACCATGTCGCCGTTGGCCACGTGGCCGATCTCGTGGGCCAGCACCGCCTTCACTTCGTCGTACGAGAAGCGTTCCAGCATGCCCTGGCTCACTGCAACGAGCGCGTCGTTCTTGTTCCAGCCGGTGGCAAAGGCGTTGGCTTCATAGGCCGGGAAGATCCCGACTTCCGGCATCTTGATACCGGCCTCGCGGGACAATTGCTCGACGGTCTGCAGCAACCATTGCTCATGCCGGGTGCGTGGCTGGGTGATGACTTGGGTGCTGGTGCTCATCTTCGCCATCCACTTGGAGATGAACAGCGAGAACAGCGAGCCGGCAAAACCAAAGACCGCACAGAAAACCAGCAGCTGATTGAGGTTCAGGTCAACCCCGTTGGCCGCCATGAACCCGTTGAAGCCGAAAAGGCTCAGGGTGATGCTGGCAATCAGCACGACCGCCAGGTTAGTGGCCAAGAACAGCAGGATGCGCATCATGGTTGTAGAGTTCTCCTCATGCTAAATATGTCGCGTACTGCGGGGTATATAAGGTGCGGCTTGGGGCTATTCAACCGAGCGACTATTTCAAACTGTGTCCTACAGCCTGAATGTAGAGTCTTGAAGGGAATTTCCGATCCCTAAAGCCCGCCTTGATCGTTATGCCTGTTCCGTCGCGCCCCGTAATTATAGGGGGCTGAGCGCTTTATGGGGGGGCCGAGACAGGGAAGAGGGATAAAAGGGTAGAGAAGTGTTGCCAGATAATCGCTGTACGACCTATTCCCGGTCGTACAGCGTCATTGTCGTTACTGGCGATAGGATTTGAGGAAGTTGCCGATGCGACCAATGGCCATGTCCAGGTCATCCACACGCGGCAAGGTCACTACACGGAAGTGATCCGGCCACGGCCAGTTGAACGCCGTGCCCTGGACCACCAGCAGCTTTTCCGACAGCAACAGGTCGAGCACGAATTTCTCGTCGTTGAAGATCGGGCAGACTTTCGGGTCGATGCGTGGGAAGGCGTACAGCGCGCCCATCGGTTTCACACAGCTCACGCCGGGGATGGCATTGAGCAGTTCCCATGTGCGGTTGCGCTGCTCCAGCAGGCGCCCCTGGGGCAGGAGCAGATCGTTGATGCTCTGGTAGCCGCCCAGGGCGGTCTGGATGGCGTGCTGGCTCGGCACGTTGGCGCACAGGCGCATGTTGGCCAGCATGTCGATGCCTTCAATGTAACTCTGGGCGTTGTGCTTGGGACCGGAGATCGCGATCCAGCCGGAACGGAAACCCGCCACGCGGTAGGACTTGGACAGGCCGTTGAAGGTCAGGCACAGCAGGTCCGGCGCCAGGGAGGCGGTGCATACGTGTACGGCGTCGTCGTAGAGAATCTTGTCGTAGATTTCGTCCGAGAACACCACCAGGTTGTGCTGGCGCGCCAGTTCCAGCATGCCCAGCAGCACTTCCTTGGAATACACCGCGCCGGTCGGGTTGTTCGGGTTGATGATCACCAAAGCCTTGGTGTTCGGGGTGATCTTGGCCTTGATGTCGGCCAGGTCCGGGAACCAGTCGGCGCCTTCGTCACACAGGTAGTGCACCGGGTGGCCGCCGGCCAGGGTCACGGCGGCGGTCCACAGCGGGTAGTCCGGAGCCGGCACCAGCACTTCGTCGCCATTGTTGAGCAGGGCCTGCATGGACATCACGATCAACTCGGACACGCCATTGCCCAGGTAGATGTCCTCGATGCCGACACCTTCGACCTGTTTCTGCTGGTAGTACTGCATCACCGCCTTGCGCGCGCTGAACAGGCCCTTGGAGTCGCTGTAGCCCTGCGCCGTCGGCAGGTTGCGGATCACGTCCTGGAGGATTTCGTCCGGCGCTTCGAAACCAAAGGGCGCCGGGTTGCCGATGTTCAGCTTGAGGATGCGATGGCCTTCCTCTTCCAGACGCTTGGCGTGCTTGAGCACCGGGCCGCGAATGTCGTAGCAGACGTTGGCGAGCTTGTTCGATTTGCTGACCTGCATGGCGATGTGATCCTGAAAATGAACGATCCAGACGGTGTGGACACAACCGTACTGCGAATCCTGCGGGGCCCGCCCCCATAAATACGTTTGAATGCCGATGGCGCGGGTGCCAGACTGGCGTTTTGAAGAGGCGCAATCATACGTGCCACCTGATCTACGGAAAAGATACAGATCAGGGTTTTTCAGTTGCCGAGGTGTATCGATGGAAAAGTTGCAGAAAACCCTTGAGGAATGGCGGGAAATGCTCGACCCGGCGCAGTATCAGGTGTGTCGCCTCAAAGGCACTGAGCGCCCGTTTTCCGGCAAATACAATGCCACCACCACCGATGGCGTTTATCACTGCATCTGCTGCAATGAGCCGCTGTTCGATTCCAGCACCAAATTCGATGCAGGCTGCGGCTGGCCGAGCTTCTACGAACCGATTGCCGAGAGTGCGATGATCGAGATCCGTGACGTCAGCCACGGCATGATCCGCACTGAAGTTACCTGTGCCAAATGCGATGCCCACTTGGGCCACGTGTTCCCGGACGGCCCGCCGCCGACGGGCTTGCGTTACTGCATCAACTCGGTGTGCCTCGATTTCGTGCCGCGCTAGCACGACAGGAATGCATGATTAAATTGCGTGCAATTGAATTGGAAGCTATCTTTCAGCCTCTTTCCTCCTTTGTCATCGAGGCACTGCCATGAGCAATCCCCTGCTGAGCATTCCTTGCACCACCATCAAGGGTGAGCAAAAAACCTTGGCCGATTTCGCCGGCAAGGCCATCCTGGTGGTCAACACCGCCAGCAAATGTGGCTTCACCCCGCAGTACAAAGGGCTGGAGCAACTCTGGCAGGCCTACAAGGACCAGGGGCTGGTGGTATTGGGGTTTCCCTGCAACCAGTTCGGCAAGCAGGAGCCGGGTAACGAAGGGGCGATTTCTGAGTTCTGCGAGCTGAATTTCGGCGTCAGTTTCCCCTTGTTCAAGAAAATCGACGTCAATGGCAACGATGCCCACCCGTTGTTCGTCCAGTTGAAACAGCAAGCGCCAGGCCTGCTCGGCTCCAAAGGCATCAAGTGGAACTTCACCAAGTTCCTCATCGGTCGCGACGGCCAGGTGGTCAAGCGTTTCGCCCCGACCACCAAGCCCCAGGACCTGACTCAAGAGATCGAAGCCCTGCTCAAATGACCGTCTCCCTCGCCCTCGACCATCAGCTGTGCTTCAAGCTCTATGCCGCTTCCCGCGCCGTGACCCGTGCCTATAAGCCCATGCTCGATCAGCTCGGCCTGACCTATCCGCAGTATCTGGCCATGCTGGTGCTGTGGGAATGGCACGCGGCGGCCCCGGCCCTGCCCACGGTGCGGGCGCTGGGGCAGCGGTTGATGCTCGATTCGGGCACGCTCACGCCCCTGCTCAAGCGCCTGGAGCAACTCGGGCTGGTGCTGCGTCAGCGCAGTGCACGGGACGAGCGTGAGGTGCATTTGAGCCTGAGCGAGGCGGGCGCGCAGTTGAAGGGGCAGGCCCACGCCTTGAAAACCCGCTTGCTGTGCGACAGCGGCGTCGACCTGAACCAGGCCGATGCCCTGCGCGATGGCCTGGACCAACTGCTGGCGCAGATCAAAGACTTGTCGTCCTCGGCACCCACAGATCCAGCAGGCCATTGAGCTCTTCACGACGGAATGGCTTGGCCAGGTAGTCATTCATCCCCGCTGCTCGGCAACGTTCGCGTTCTTCGGCCAGGGCATTGGCGGTCAAGGCCACGATGGGCAGGTCCGGCCAGCGCCCGCTGCGGCGGATCTGCCGGCTGGCCTCGTAGCCATCCATGACCGGCATGTTGCAGTCCATGAGCACCATGTCAAAGCGCTGTTCCTCAAGGAACTTGAGCGCTTCGCCACCATGGGCGGCGATCACCACTTCACAGCCCAGCTTGCTCAGCATGCCCTTGGCCACCAGTTGATTGACCGGATTGTCCTCTACCAGCAGGATGCGTGCCCGCTGCGCGAGGGGTGGGGTCTCGATCTGGATCGGGTCAAGGAACGGTTGCGTGTCGCTGCGCAGGTTGCGATGCAGGATCTGGTACAGCGCAGTGCGGCTCAACGGGCGCGCCTGTTGCTGCAACGGCGCCAGGGCCGCGACTTCTTCACTGGGCATGAAGTTGCCATAGGCGGTGACCAACAGGATCGGGGCGCTGATCGTCGGGCGCAGGCGGAACAGGCATTCGGGGCAGTCAGTGATCAACAGATCGGGGCTCTGCCCGCCCAAGTCGGCATCGCGGGGATAGCAGCGTGGCGTGAGCCCCCAATGTGGTAGCAGGGTGGTGAGCAATTCCGCCAGGCCGCTGCCGGCACTGGTAATGGCGATCACCTCGCCTTGCAGAGGCGCCTGCTGAACCGCCGGTAAATGTGTGGGCAGCGGTAATTCGGCGCAGAACTGGCTGCCGAAGCCGACTTCTGAACTGATGCTCAAGCGCCCGCGCATCGCTTCGCACAGGTTGTAGGTCAGGGCCAGGCCCAGCCCGGTGCCGCCAAACTGGCGGGTGATGCCTGCGCCGGCCTGGGTAAAGGGCTGGAAGATCTTCACCTGCGCTTCCTGGGCAATGCCGATACCGGTGTCACACACCTCGATCCTGACTTGGTCATTGTGGGTGCTCAGGCGCACGTCCACACGGCCAAAGCGTGTGAATTTCAGCGCGTTGGACAACAAATTGCTGACGATCTGCCGCACGCGTGTCGGGTCACCGATCACCTGGGCCGGAAACTGTGGGTCGATCAGGCAGGTCAGTTCCACGCTTGAGGCGGCGTTCTGCGACAGCAGGTTCGCGGTATCTTCCACCAACGAACCCAGGTCGAACGGGATCGACTCCAGCTCCAACTGGCCGGCGTCAAACTTGGACAGGTCGAGAATGTCGTTGAGCAACTCCACCAGCACTTTGCCCGAGTCATGGGCTATCGACAGTTGCTGGCGCTGTTCGGCGGTCAGCGGGCTGTCCAGGCTAAGGGCGATCATCCCCAGCAAGCCATTGAGCGGTGTGCGGATTTCATGGCTCATGTTCGCCAGGAACGCGGCCCTGGCTTGGGCCATGCCCAGGGCGTTGACCTTCGCCGCCTCCAGCTCGTCATTGGATTGGCTCAGGCGCTGATTGCTGGTCTTGAGTTCTAGGGTGCGGGCCGAGACGATATTTTCCAGTTGCCCCAGGTATTCGGTGAGGCGGTCTTCGGCGTGGCGGCGCTGCTGGATCTCGGTTTCCATGTTTTCAAATTGCTGGTTGGCGACGTTCACCAGCACGCCGATTTCGTCGTGCTCGTGGCCGGGCGGGCAATCCAGGCGCGTCTGCTTGCTGGTACTCAGGGCGTGGATGATGCGCACCAGCGGTTGGGTCAGCATCACGTAGAACAGGGCGAGCAGGATCCCGGTCAGCAGCAGGCTGCGGGCAAAGCCATTGAGCAAGGTGATTTCGGCGCGGCGCAGGAATCGGCTGCCGAACGCGTAGGTATCGACGTCGAGGTGCAATTCGCCGAGGGATTCGTTGGGCATGTGGCTGAGGAACAGTCGGTCTTCAAACTGGCGATTGGCACCAAACAGGAAATCGCTGATGGGGCGGTAGGTACTTTCCTTGCGTGGCCGATTGACGTCAGCCAGTACCACGCCGTTGTTATCGACCAGACGGGCGCGGATGATCGCAGGGGATTGCAGCAGGCCCAGGGTCAGCTCTTGCGCCAGTTCGGCGTCGATGTTGTAGGCGATACGTGACGCGGGGTTGTGGCTGATTTCGAGCAACGAGCGTATTTCACGGTTGATGGATGCGTCTTCGCTGGCATAATCAATGCCGATTTGGATCAGACTGAGCAAGGTTCCCAAGACGAAACCGACCAGCACAGTCAATCTGGCTTGTTTATAAGACAAGCGGTGGGCGAACTTGATATCCATTGAGTGTTGAACCACTTCACGTTTCCCTTCGCCCGGCAAGCATAGCTGAACATCCACCGGCTCTGGCTTGCCCGGCATTAATCGTTTTTTACGCAGCCTCGTGTGTTTTGCCGCGGGGCTGCCAATACGCCATCTTTTGCAAGAACTTGCCAGAGGAATAATCGTGGATTCTCGATTGAATGCCTTTCTTGAGCGGGCCGATGCAGTGCTCGCCCGCCTGGAACCCTTGTTACCCGCGCCGCGCCAAACCATCGACTGGAGCCACTGCCTGGCTGCCCGCTGGCAGCGTGAAGGCCGCACTGGTTACTTGCTGCCGCTGGAAGTCAGCCTGGATATGCGCCTGTCCGACCTGATCGGCGTGGACAAGCAACGGGAAACCCTGGCGCGCAATACCCAGCAGTTTCTCGACGGCCTGCCTGCCAACCATGCGTTGTTGTGGGGGTCGCGCGGCACCGGCAAGTCGTCCATGGTTCGCGCCTTGCTGGCCCAGCATGCAGCGGCCGGCCTGCGCTTGATCGAGATCGAACGCGACCACCTGGCCGACCTGCCGCGTGTGGTCGAGCAGCTGCTCAAGCTGCCGCAACGCTTCATCCTGTTCTGTGATGACCTGTCGTTCGAAGCGGGCGAGGGCGACTATCGCGTGCTCAAGAGCGTGCTCGATGGATCCCTCGAGCAGGCGCCGGAAAACGTGCTGCTGTACGCCACGTCGAACCGTCGTCACCTGGTACCGGAAAACCAGAGTGACAACGACAACTGGAAACGTGTGGACGGTGAGTTGCACCCCAGCGAGGCGGTGGAAGACAAGATCGCGCTGTCCGACCGTTTTGGCCTGTGGCTGTCGTTCTACCCGTTTACCCAGGAACACTTCCTGGATGTGGTTGAGCACTGGATCGGCGAACTGGCGGGCAAGGCCGGCCTGCCGTGGCAACGTGACGAAGCGCTCGACATCCTCGCCGTGCGCTGGGCCACCGGACGCGGCAACCGCAACGGCCGTTGCGCATATCAATTCGCCCGTTACTGGGTGGGCCTCAAATTGCTGGAGCGTCAACCATGATCGATCTACAACACGCCGGCACCGGCCTCGACGGCTATGCCATGCTGTGTGCGCAACTGGAGTCGCTGCTCGCCGATGAACGTGACTTCATCGCCAACAGTGCGCAGTTTTCTGCGTTCCTGTTCAACCAGTTGGACGACCTCAACTGGGCCGGTTTCTACCTCAACCGCAATGAAGAGTTGGTGCTGGGGCCGTTCCAGGGCCAGATCGCCTGTGTGCGTATTCCGTTTGGTCGTGGTGTGTGCGGCGCCGCAGCCGCCTCGCGGCAAACCCAGCGGGTGGAAGATGTGCATGCGTTCCCGGGGCATATCGCGTGCGACAGTGCCTCCAACAGTGAGTTGGTGGTGCCACTGGTCAAGGATGGCCAGTTGATCGGCGTTCTCGACCTCGACAGCCCGTCACTGGCGCGTTTTACCGAGCAGGACAGCGTTGGCATCGAGCAATTGGCGGCGATTTTCCTGCGTTTGACCGACTGCCCATAACACCATCGCGCTTTTCGTGGCGAGGGAGCCTGCTCCCGCTGGAATGCGCAGCGCTCCCCGGTTTTGGCGCCGCTACGCAGCCCAACGGGAGCAAGCTGCCTCGCCACAACTAGAGGTTATCCCGGCGATTCAGCTCATTGAGCTGGGTTTGCAGTACCCGCTCCAGTTCAAGCATGCATTTTTCCAGAGCCTTGATACCTGTTTCGATCGTGGCCCGGTCCTCACCCGCTGCGCAGGCCTGTTCCAGAGCTTCACATTGCCCGGCCAACACGCTGGCCTGCACGATGCGCGCTGCACCCTTGATCTTGTGGGCCTGCTCGATGATGTCCTGGGTTGCGGCCTCGCGTGCAAGCAAGGCGACCAGCTCCTGGCGATCACGGCCGCTGCTGCTCAGCAACTCCTCCAGCAGGCGCCGGCTCAGTTGCGGGTCGCCTCCGGTGAGCGCGTCCAGGCTGCCGAGGTCCAGCTTGAGGCCCGATGGCTGCGGGCATATCTGCGCCAGTTGCCGCTCCAGTGCCGTCAGGCTGATCGGTTTGAACAGGCAATCGTCCATGCCCGCTTCAATGCAGCGCTGTCTCTCCTCGGGCTGGGCGTTGGCGGTAAAACCCAGCACTACGCAAGGGCGCAGTTGTTCCCGCTGTTCGTACTCACGAATCGAGCGGGTCAACTCGTAGCCGTTCATGATGGGCATGTTGCAGTCGGCGATCACCAGGTCGAAGCGTTCCTGGCGCCAGGCCTGAAACCCGGCAGCACCGTGCGGGGCCGCGGTGAACTGGTGCCCCAGGTAACCCAGTTGCTGGCACATCAGCAAGCGGTTCGCCGGGTGATCGTCCACCACCAATACGTTGAGCACCGGGGCAGGCGCCGGCGCCACCGGCTTGAGTTCATTCACCGCCTCGACTGGCTGCAGGCGCGACATTTTCAGGCTGACATGCACCTGGGTACCGACCATCGGTACGCTGCTCAGACTCAGGGTGCCGCCCATCATTGCGCACAAGCTGCGGCAGATGACCAGCCCCAGTCCTGCGCCGCTGCGGGCCAAATGCCCCGAGTTGTCCGCCTGGGCGAAGGGTTCGAACAACCGCAGTTGGTCGTCGCGGTTGATGCCGATACCGGTGTCCTCCACCACCAGCTTCATTTCGACTTGCTGCGCGATCTCGGTGTCCAGTAATTCCACGCGGATCTTTACCTGACCGCGTTCAGTGAACTTGATGGCATTGCTGACCAGGTTGGACAGCACCTGCTTGAAGCGCAACGGGTCGATCAGCACATCGTGGTCATCACACTCAGGCTTGAACTCCAGCAGCAGGCTCAGGGTTTTCTGGCGCGCCAGGCCGTCGAATACCCGCACCACCGATTCGATCACTTCCTTGAGGTTGACGCGCTCGGGGGCCAGGCTCAGGCGGCCGGATTCGATGCGGGCGATGTCGAGGATGTCGCCGATCAGTTCCAGCAAATCCTTGGCCGAGTTGTAGGCCACCTCGATTGCCGGACGGTCCAGGTGCCCTTGGTCGGCACGTTTTAGCGTCAGCTCCAGCATACCGATCACCGCATTCATCGGCGTACGGATCTCGTGGCTCATGGTTGCGAGAAAAGTGCTTTTCGCCCGATTGGCCTCGTCGGCGCGCTCCTTGGCCGTGCGCAGTTCATCGAACAGCTGGCGCCGCTCGCTGATGTCGATCCAGCCGCCGATGACGCCTTGGACCTCGCCCGTCGAATCGCGGTAAGGCAGGATCCAGTGGTAGATCGTCAGTTTCTTGCCGCGGATGTGCAGCGACCGATCCAGGATCAACGGGTCGCCTTGCGCCACAACGCGCTGGTAGTCGGCGTGATATTGAGCGGCCTCTGTTTCGAGTGCCGTGCTGATCTGGAGCGCACTTTTGCCGATCACGTCCTCGCGCTTGACGTCGAACGCTTGCAGGTAGCTGTCGTTACAGGTTTGCAGCAGGCCCTTGCGGTCACGCACGTAAATCGGATGGGGCGTTTCGTTGACCAGTGCGCGCATGAACTCGAACTGGTCGTTGAGTGCGCGCTCGGCCATCTTGCGATGCTTGATCTGCCGGCGCATGTAGGCGTTCCAGGCCAGGGAAATCAATAGCAGCAGGCCAGTGCCGAGAATGATCTTGGCGATCAGGTCGTGGTAGTTGCGCCAGTAACTGTCGGACGCGGCGGTGTAGCCGCGCCACCGGCTGTTGATGACGCCCAGCTCATCCGGGGCGATGCTGAGCAGGGCCTTGTCGATAATCGACGTGAGTTCGGTGGCCCTGCGGGAAGTCGCCAGCGCGAACGTGGCCGGCGCGGTGCCGATGCTGGAGCTGATCTGAATCTTGTCCTGGAACATCGGTGACGACAGCAAGTAGTTGGCGATCACCAAGGTGTTTACGGCGCCGTCCACGTGCCCTTGTACCAACAGCTCGGTGGATTTGAAGGTGTCACCGGTCTCTACCAGTTGAATCCGCGGATAGCGTTCGCGCAGGAACTTTACCAGCGGGCTGCCCTGGGTGACCGCCAGGCGCTTGCCTTCCATCGCGTCCAGGCCGTTCGGCGTCCGGTCTTCCTTGCGCGTCAACATCACGTAGGAGTTTTCGAGATAGGGCCGGCTGAAGTTCAGTTGGGCCTCCCGCTCGGTGCTTGGAACGATGGCACCGATCATGTCGGCCTTGCCGGTGTTGATCTGGTCGATCGTTGCGTTCACATCGCGCTCGCGCTGGAGTTCGAAGCGCAACCCGGTGCGCAGGCGGATCAGCTCCAGCAGGTCGGCGGTGATGCCGCGAAAATTGCCGTCGGCATCGAAGAAGGACAACGGTGCGAAGGTTTCGTTGACAACCACCTTGACCACCGGGTGATCGTTCAGCCAGCGCTCCTCGCGTTTGCTCAGTTGCAGCTTCTGGTCGGTCAGCAGGATGTCGCTGCCGGCACTCCAGCGCTTGGCAATGCTCTCGCGTTCGTTGGTGGGCACCTTTGCCAGCACTGAATCGACAATGCCCTGCAGCATGTGCTGGTCCTGGCGCATGGCAAAGCTGAAACCATGGGCCTCGTGCTTCCCGAAATTGGCCATGCGGATATTTTTCAGGTAGCCCTTGTTGATCATGTAGTGAGTGGAAATGGTATCGCCGAGAAACACATCCGCCTGATCGAATGCCACCGCATTCAACGCATTCTGGTACGACGGGTAGGCGCGGATCAGGGCCTTGGGGTACAGCTTCTGCACTTCGTCCAGTGGCAGGTAGTGATAGACCAGACTTAACCGTAGCCCTGCGAGGCCATCTGTGAGGCTGCGGGTTTCACCCTCGCGGGTGACCAGCACCGGTTGATCCACCGCATACGGCGCGGAAAGGCTGAGCAGGGGGTTGGCGGCCTCAAAGCCATTGGAGGTGCCGAGCAGGTCGATCTCCCCCGATTCGAGTGCCTGGATGGACGCTTCGCGTGATGGGTAGCGCAAGACCTTGACCGGCATCGACAAGGCCTTGGCCAGAATCCCGGCATAATCGGCGGTCAGTCCTTCGTAGTCACGCCCACTGGATGTGAGGTCGAAGGGCGGGTAGTCAGGGAGTGCCGTGCCCAGCACCAGCTCGCGTTTGTTCTGCAACCACTGGCGCTGGGTCTTGTCCAGAGGGGTGTCCAGTTGGACGGACCCTGCGCGGCTCAATAAGGTGAAGTGTTCCGGCTCCGGTTGAACAGCGAGCACAGTGGTGCTCAAGCACACGCCTGCGCTCAATACAATCAAATAATCCTTTATACGCCTGGGCATCCGCTTTCTCACACTAGCGCGTTTCGTTTTGCCAACTCGATAAGTTCTACCAAGGATTTGGCCTTTAATTTTTGCATGAGCCTCTTTTTATAAGTGCTGACGGTCTTGTTGCTTAGAAACATGCCTTTGGCAATTTCCTTGTTGGTGCGGCCTTGTGCAAAAAGTTGCAAAACCATCAGTTCCCGGTCATTAACCGATTTGAATAGTTCAAGTTCATGGGAGTGACTTTCTGAGCCTGCGGCGTTCAATGCCTGGCTGGGGAAATAGTTATAACCGGATAATACGGCGCGGATGGCGCTGAGCAGTTCGCTCAGGTCGCCTTCCTTGCACACATAGCCGTCGGCACCCGAGCGCATGCAGCGTGTGGCAAAGAGCGTAGGGGACTGCGCGGTCAGGACGAGGGTCTTCATCTGGGTGTTCATCGCGTTGAATCGGCACAACACTTCAAGCCCATCGAGTTTCGGAATACTGATGTCAAGAATGATCAAGTCCGGAAGGCATTCACGGACCATTTGTATCGCATCACAACCATTATCCGTTTCACCGACGACTTTGTAGCCTTCGTGCTCCAACAACATTCGAATTGCCAACCTTATAACGGGGTGGTCATCGATAATGAAAACTGAGTTCATAATCACATTCCATGCAAGTGCAAATAAAGCGGGCACATTAGCTCAGAAGATGTGGTGTGAGCATGAAGCCTGGTGGCAGCAGATACAAAACAAGAATGTTCCTACATCAAAAAAGGCTGAGACCTACAGGTCATCAGGATTTATGGCTGGCTGTGTCAGTGTGTCGATGGCTGCAGGGTGGGAATGTTGCGGTCAGGATGGCGAGGTTGGCTTTGTACTGGTTATTTTCTTATGTGTTGATGTTTAAATTCCTACGGCTACAAATCAGATATTGGATTAAGTAGTGCTGAAAGTTCGTTGCCGTTCAACGGTTTTGACAAGTAACCCAGTAACGGCAAGTGACGTTGTTGCGCTTGAATATAGAGTTTTGATAATTCGAGTAGGGACAGGCTGCTGAGCAACACCGCTGCGCTGATGAACCCACGGCGGCTGGCTATTTCGACCAGTTCCAGCCCCGGCAGGTCCGGCAGGCATTGGTCGCAGAGCAACAGGTCGAAAGGCGTTTCGGAGCGGCTCATCTGACGGACCGCCTGTTCGGCGTTTTCCGCCAGGGTCTGCTGCGTGAAACCGAAGCTTTTGAGCAGGCACTGAGTCGCGATGAGCTGAAAGGGATGGTCCTCCACCAACAGGATACGCAGGTGATGTTCGGGCATAAAAGGGCACACACTGAGTCAAGCGTCGTGGGTTGGGGCGTAGGAATTACTCGCCAGATCGGCCAGAAACGTGCGTGATTATTCTTCGAGTGAGTGTGCGAATTCGATCAGGCCGCTCTGTTCCCATCGTAGGGCGATTCCTTTCAGGGAACAGGCGGCTGGATAGACAGGATTACTGAGGGCTGGAACGCCCCGTCATCTCCCGTGCCATTTCGGTGGCGTAGCTGTCGGTCATGCCGGCGATAAAGTCGATCATGCGTAGAAACGAGGCGTGCAATGGCCACGCCGGATTGGGCGCGCTGTTGCCCAGCAGGTCGAGAATACGCCGGTTCTTGAACGAAGGCGTGCGTCCGCCATGCTGCTCCAGCGCGGCGCCGCAGAAGGCGTTCAGGAGGATCTCCAGAGTGGTGTAGGCGCCGATCTCATGCAGGGTCTTGCGCTTGTCCTGAAAGATTTTCTTGCGTGCCATGTCCTTGGCGTCGAGCACGCAGCGTTTGGCCGGACCGTGCATATGCTCCACCAGGTCCCCTGGCAGGGTGCCCGCAAGCAAGGCATCTTGTTGTTCGACAAAGGCCTGCGCCGCTGCGTTGGTCAGGTGTTCGATGGCCTTGCCGCGCAGGATCGCCAGTTTGCGTCGGCGCGAGTCGTCGGGGCCCAATTGGCGATAGGTTTGCGGCAGGTCGTCGCCCACCAGGTCAAGCAACAGCGACTCGACTTCGGCGTATTGCAACAGGTCCATTTCCAGGCCGTCTTCGAGGTCGATCAACGCATAGCAGATGTCGTCGGCTGCCTCCATCAGATAGACCAGCGGATGACGCGCCCAACGTTGTTCTTCCAGTTGCGGCAGGCCGAGCTTGTGGGCGATCTGCTCAAGAATCGGCAGCTCGCTCTGATAGCAGCCGAACTTGTGTTTCTTGTAGCCCAGGGAGTCGGCGTGGCGGGCGGTCCAGGGGTATTTCAGGTATGTGCCGAGGGTGGCGTAGGTCAGCCGCGTGCCGCCGTCGAACTGGTGATATTCCAGCTGGGTGAGCACCCGGAACCCCTGGGCATTGCCCTCGAAATTGAGGAAGTCATTGCGCTCGGCGCTGCTCATGTCATCCAGCCAACCGCGCCCGGCGGCCTGCTGGAACCAGTGGCGGATGGCGTCTTCACCGGAGTGCCCGAACGGCGGGTTGCCGATGTCATGGGCCAGGCAGGCCGATTGCACCACCATGCCCAGGTCACTGGGGTCGCACCAGTCGGGCAGGGCGCCGCGCAGGGTCTCGCCGACGCGCATGCCCAGGGAGCGGCCGACGCAACTGACTTCCAGCGAGTGGGTCAGGCGCGTGTGGATGTGGTCGTTGCTCGACACCGGGTGCACCTGGGTCTTGCGGCCCAGGCGGCGGAACGCGCCGGAGAAAATGATGCGGTCGTGGTCTTTGTGAAACGGGCTGCGCCCCAGTTCTTCCGGGCTGTGCAGGGGTTTGCCAAGACGTTCGCGGGTCAGCAGGGTGGGCCAATCCAAGGCGGGTACTCTCCGTGCGGTGAATGACCCCCCCAGCTTCCCGGTTCCGCTTCGGCGGGGCAAGCGAAAATCTACAGCCCGGCGGCGTCGACATCGACTAACAGCAAGCGCTGACCGTTATCGAAGAATTGTCCGGCGGTCAGGCAGTATTGATTGCTGGTGGCGTCGCGATAGGTTGAAGACAGATTCAGCCGCCGCTCCTCCCAACCCTCGGCCAGCAAGTGATAGAAATACGGGCGCCACGACCAGTTGTGACCCAGGTAACGGCTGTCGGCTTGCCAGGCATCGTGCTGCCATTCGAAGTTCGGGGTCAGTTGGGTGCCATGCCGGTCGCACTGATAGAAGCGCAGCAGCCAGGGGAAGTCCGGCAGTTGTGGCAGTTGGCTCAAGGGTGCCTGGCCCTGGGCCCAGGTTTGCAGGATGTGCATCAGCTCGACCAATTGCAGGCGCAGCTGCATGAGGCGCCCGCGCTCCGTGAGTTTTTGCTGGACGTACTGCGTGCGCAGTTGTGCAAAGCGTGGCACGAAGGCATCGGCGGCGAACCAGTCAAGCTGCGCCTGGGCGAACAGATACCCCTGCACATACCGCGCCCCGCACTCCAGGGCAAAGCTCAACTGCGCTTCGGTCTCCACGCCTTCGGCAATGATCCAGCAGCCGGTCTTCTCGGCCATTTGCGCGAGTGCGCGCACCACTTCGCTGCTCGGCCCGCCGCGTGCGGCGTCTTGGAACAGGCGCATGTCGAGCTTGAGAATATCCGGTTGCAGCGCCAGCACCCGATCCAGCTGGGAGTAGCCCGCACCGAAATCGTCGATGGCAATGCGCGCGCCGGCCTCGCGATAACGCGCCACTACGTCAGCCAGGCGCTGGATGTTGCCGCCCAACTCGGTGATCTCGAATACGATCCGCCGGGGATCGACGCCGTGGGCGCGCACTTGCTTGAGGCTGGGCAGCACCTGGCCGGGGCGCAGGCGGTTGATCCAGCGGGGCGAGATGTTCAGGCTGAGGAACCAGTCTTCGGGCACTTCGTGCAGGCGGCTCAGTGCGTTGTCGCGGATCTGCCGGTCCAGCCGCCGCAGGCTCACGCCAGGCGTGCGCGGGTCAGCGAACAGCGGCCCCACGGACTGCAAGCGGCCGTCAGGTTGACGCAAGCGACCCAGGGCTTCGACGCCGGCAATGCGCCCGGTGGCAGTGTCGATAAACGGCTGGAAGCAGGCGAGCGGTTGCCCGTCGATCACAGGGACTCCTTAAAGAAATGGCGAAAAAAGGCCCGACTCTCGAAAACGAGAGCCGGGCCGCTTCTGTCTGCAAGAATGCAGCCAGCGTGGCTCAGCCTTTGCGCGACGCACCCTGCATGGCCAGTTTGATCAGCGGGATCAAACCGGCGCCCAACCGTACCAGGCGCGTCAGGCTGGCGAGACTGCCACCCTTGGCGCCCTTGCCGGTGAAGAAGCCCAGCAGCGTCACCGCCGCCACGCCCCACAGCGGCGCATGCTTGATGCCCAGGCTGTCCTGCCAGTTCTGGCCCATGTTGCGCACCTTGGCCAGTGGTGCCACCAGTTGCTGCGACTCATGGCGGATTTCCTGGCGGTGCATTTCCATGCGCAGGCGGATCAGCGCCTTGCGCATTTCCCGGCGCGAAGTGGTGTGCGGGATTTCAGTCAGGCTCATGGCAGCAGGCGCTCCCGGTCGTTGGCCAGCTCTTCGAGGGTGGCGTGGAACGGTGTGGACTCATCGAACACCGCCGCTTTCAGGCGTAACCCGCAGAAGGCGGCGGCCAGGCTGTAGAACACGCAGAGGCAGATGATCCCGGTGAGACGATAGCCGGTGTCCCAGACCAGGATCATCACCAGGGTCGACAACCCCACCAACAGCAGCAGGGCAAACACCAACGCCAGCCCGGCAAACAGCAACAGGCTGACGGTGCGCGCCTTCTGCTCCTGTAATTCGATGCCGAACAGTTCGACGTGGCTGTGCAGCAAACCCAACACGGCCGCGCCCAGGCGCTTTGAAGTAGAGCTCGTGGACGAGCCGGTTTCGCCGTTAGACATGATTAGCGCCTTGTAGCCAGCAGGCCGATCAGGAAACCCACGCCGGCGGCAATGCCGACCGACTGCCAAGGATTGGCCTGCACATAATCTTCAGTGGCGGTGACGGCCGCCTGGCCGCGTTCGCGCAGGGACTCTTCGGTCTGGTGCAAGGTTTCACGGGCCTTGAGCAGGCTCTCGTGGATCTTGCTGCGCAGCTCGTCGGCTTGGTCACCAGCCAGGATCTTGGTGTCGTCCAGCAGCTTTTCGGTGTCGCTGACCAGGGTTTGAAAATCCGCCAGCAGTATTTCTTGAGCAGTCTTTGCCGTTTTTCTGGCCATGGTTATCTCCGTGATGGGCTGAATCTGTGCGTTGTGGTTTCGAGTCACCGGCATCGGTGAAGGTTCAGTGCAATTGTCTGGTACAGCTTTTGCTTTGCCTTGGTGCGCAGGCCACGTGGCTTGCGCTGAATCCGGGCGGTCGGGCAGGAAGCCTTCAAAAACCTTACCCTAAATAACTGAAACTCGCGGAAAAACCCTGTCGGCAACAGCCTGTTGTGGTGATCGCTGCGCTAAAGCGGTTCACGCCCTCTGAAGAGGGGTGGAGCCGGTGGTGCCAATTTAGTGCGCGAGACCCTGGCTTGAACCGCTTTGGTGCTTTTTGCCTTTAATGCAGGCCTGCCAACCTCCATGGAAAATTTGCAAAGTGCGGTGGACACCCTCGTCCACAGTTCCAACACCCTGTTTATCCTGATCGGCGCCGTCATGGTATTGGCCATGCACGCCGGCTTCGCGTTCCTCGAAGTCGGCACGGTGCGCCAGAAGAACCAGGTCAACGCGCTGTCGAAAATCCTCAGCGACTTCGCCATCTCCACGCTGGCCTATTTCTTTATAGGCTATTGGATCTCCTACGGCGTGAGTTTCCTGCAACCGGCGGCGGTGATCAGCGCCGATCATGGCTATGGCCTGGTGAAGTTCTTCTTCCTGCTGACGTTCGCAGCGGCGATCCCGGCGATTATTTCCGGAGGTATCGCCGAGCGTGCACGTTTTGTTCCGCAGCTGTGCGCCACGGCGCTGATCGTGGCGTTTATCTACCCGTTTTTCGAAGGCATGGTGTGGAACGGCAACCTCGGCCTGCAAGCCTGGCTGCTGGCGACCTTTGGTGCCAGTTTCCATGACTTCGCCGGTTCCGTGGTGGTGCACGCCATGGGTGGCTGGCTGGCGCTGGCGGCGGTATTGCTGCTCGGCCCGCGCAACGGGCGCTATCGCGAGGGACGGCTGGTGGCGTTTGCACCGTCGAGCATTCCCTTCCTGGCGTTGGGGTCGTGGATTCTGATTGTCGGCTGGTTCGGCTTCAACGTAATGAGCGCGCAGACCCTGAACGGCGTCAGCGGCCTGGTGGCGGTCAATTCGCTGATGGCCATGGTCGGCGGCACCGTGGCCGCACTGATCATCGGGCGCAATGACCCAGGCTTCCTGCACAACGGCCCCTTGGCCGGGCTGGTGGCGATCTGTGCCGGTTCCGACCTGATGCACCCGGTGGGCGCGCTGGTCACCGGCGTGGTTGCCGGTGGCCTGTTTGTGTGGTGCTTTATCGCCGCTCAGGACCGTTGGAAGATCGACGACGTGCTCGGCGTGTGGCCACTGCATGGCCTGTGCGGCGTATGGGGCGGCATCGCCTGCGGCATCTTTGGCCAGACCGCGCTGGGTGGCTTGGGCGGCGTCAGCCTGATCAGCCAGTTGATCGGCACCGCCCTGGGTGTGGTCGTGGCGTTGGGCGGCGGCCTGTTGGTGTACGGCGTGATCAAGCGCGCCTACGGCCTGCGCCTGAGCCAGGAAGAGGAGTATTACGGTGCGGACCTGTCGATTCACAAGATCGGCGCGGTCAGTCAGGATTGAGCGGCTCGTCGGCCGCTTGATAAAAACCGTGCAGCAGGCGATAGCGGTTATGCCGCACTTCGTCGACCCGCGCCTGCACCTGTTGGTCTGGCAGGCCCAGCAGGATCAAGGCGTGGGAGGCGAGCATCAGGCTCGACTCCAATAGCTCAGGCACCACTTCACTGGCGCCTGCAGCTTTCAATTCGGCCAACTGGCTGTCATCGCGGGTGCGCACCAGGATCGGCACTTCGCGGTTGATTCGCCGCGCTTCTTTCAACACCACCAGGGCGACATCGGTGTTGTCCACGGCAATCACCACCAACCGCGCGCGCTCCAGGCCGACTGCGCTGAGTAATGCGCCCCGTCGGCAATCGCCGTAATGCACGCTGCTGTCTTCGGTGGCGGCTTCCTGCACCCGTTCCGGGTCGTCATCCAGGGCGATAAACGCCTGTTGTTCATTGCGTAGAAAACGTCCGATGGATTGCCCGACGCGGCCATACCCACAAATCACCGCATGCCCGCGCAGTTCGGCGTTGAGTGCGGTGATGTGTTCCAGTTGCACCTGCTGGTTGGGCTTGCGGTGCAGACGCAGGGCAATGGCTGGAGCGGCGCGCAACAGCAGGGGCGTGAGCAACATCGAACAGAACGTCGCAGCGAGCAACAGGCCGTTGAACTCGTCCGGAATCAGCCGGCTCTGTTGCATCTGCGCCATCAAGGCAAAACAGAACTCGCCGCCCTGGGCCAGGGCCAGGCCGCTGCGCCAGGCGGTCTCGCTGTCGCTGCCGCGCCACTTGACCAGCGCAGCTACCACGCAGCCTTTGACCAGCATCAGCGTGAGCGTCAGGCCCAGGATCAACAGGCTGTGGCTGACGAACAGTTGCAGGTCGATCAGCATGCCGATGCTGACGAAAAACAGCCCCAGCAGGATGTCGCGAAACGGGCGGATGTCGGCTTCGATCTGGTGCCGGTAATGGCTTTCCCCAAGCAGCATGCCGGCCAGGAACGCGCCGAGGGCCGGGGACAGCCCCAGCAAGTGCGTCAGCCACGCCGTAAGCAGCACGATCACCAACGCCAGCAGCACAAACAGCTCCGCCGAGTGAGACGCCGCGACCTCATGAAACAGGCGCGGCAACAGCCAGCGGCTGGCCAGCAGCAAGCCGACAAACAGCACCACGGTCTTGCCCAGGGTCAGCGGCAATGCCACGTACCAGGCCTGCTCGCCGGTGCCGGCGAACACCGGCACCAGGGTCAGCAGCAACACCGCCACCACATCCTGGAACAGCAATACGCCAATCGCATTCTGGCCATGGCTGCTGAAGATTTCGCCGAGGCTGGTCAGCTCCTTGCTGACGATGGCCGTGGACGACAACGCCAGCCCGGCACCGAGCAACAACGCGATGCCCGGTGCCACGCCCAGCGTCATCAACAGGATACCCAGCAGCACCCCGCAACCCAGCACCTGCAAACTGCCCAGGCCGAACACCACATGGCGCAGGGCAAGCATTTTGGTCAAGGAAAACTCCAGGCCCAGGGAGAACAGCAGGAACACCACGCCCAGTTCGGCCAGGTCCGGCAGCTCTTCGCTGTCATTCACCCAGTCCAGGGCAGTCGGTCCCACGGCCAGGCCCACGCACAGGTAGCCGAGCACGGGCGGCAGTTGCAGCCGGCGAAACAGCGCAATCACCACCAAGGATGAGGCCAGAATGATCAGCAGGTTGGCAAACACACACATCTCCATTGCAAAAGGGCAGGCAAAAAGCCGCGAGAATCACTGAATCAGTTATAGGCCATGCTGACCTGCGTCAGGGTTTTCTGTGGCAAGGGCGCTTGCTCGCGTCGGACTGCGCAGCAGTCCCATGCCTGGGGCCGCTTCGCGGCCCAGCGGCAGCAAGCGCCCTCGCCACAGGTAACCAGCGGGCATAGAATGGTCGCCTACTTTCTGAGCAGGTCCGTTTGTCATGCTTCCTGAATGCCAGCTGTTCGGCACCCTGGGTTGCCATCTTTGTGAGAATGCCGAATCCGAAATCATGCCGCTCGTCGAACACGGGCTGATGGTTGAATTGGTCGATATCGCCGATTCCGAAGCGCTGTTTGAGAGCTACGGCCTAAGGATTCCGGTACTCCGGCGGGTCGACACCGGCGCTGAGCTGGACTGGCCGTTCGACAGCGGGCAGGTGGTCGCCTTCCTGCGCTGAGGTTTGCGCGATGGCGGGTTTCCGAATATTGAGTTACTGTATGTTTATACAGCGATTGAGTAGAGGGAACGCCCGTGGTGAATGTTGAACAACTGAAAAGCAGCGTCAATCGCATGTCCGCCGATGTCGTGCGTGACGCGGTGAACGAGCTGCGCCTCGACGGCCTGGTCACGGAAGGCAAGACGCCGTTTAACAAAGTGCATTTCAATACCTGCTTTGCCGAGATCGAGGCGTTGTTCCAGCGCGCCGGCTATCACAAGCAGTTGGATGTGGTGGGTTACCAGGGTTTGTTGTACGCGCTGTACGATCCAGGCCGCTGGGAAGCGGTGGACGTGCTGCGCTGGCTCAAGGAATTCACCGAGGCCGCCAGTGCCTCGCCGGTTCTGCGGGCGCAATTGGCCAAGGCCTGAGCCATGCGGGATAATGCCCGCCGGTTTTCTCAAGCTTCGAGCATCTGCATGTCCACTTCCGGTTTTATCGCGTCCGAGCACCAAGCCAGCACCCTGTACTTGCCGCCGGGCCCTTGGGCGACGGTGCTCGAGTGCCTGTGCGAGCACTTCCCGGCGATCGGCCGGGAACATTGGCTGGACCGCATCGCGCGCGGTCGGGTGCTGGATGTCCACGGTAGCCCGATCAGCCAGGGCCTGGCCTACAAGGAAGGCCTGTGCATCTACTACTTTCGCGAAGTGCCGAACGAAAAGGTGATCCCGGTCGAGGAGAGCATCCTCTACGCCGATGAACACTTGGTGGTCGCCGACAAACCGCACTTCCTGCCTGTGACGCCGGCCGGTGAGTATGTCGAGCAAACCCTGCTGCGCCGCCTGATCCGCCGCTTGGACAATCCGTCGCTGGTGCCCCTGCATCGCATTGACCGGCACACCGCGGGGCTGGTGCTGTTTTCGGCCAACCCGGCCAGTCGTGCGGCGTATCAACAGCTGTTTCCCACGCGCCAGATCGACAAGTTCTACGAAGCCATCGCCCCTGCCTTGCCCGACCTGACCTTCCCCCTGGTGCATAAAAGCCGCCTGGTGGATGGCGAGCCGTTCTTCCGCATGCAGGAAGGCGCAGGTGTGAGCAACACCGAAACGGCGGTTGAAGTGCGCGAGAAACACGGCGATCTGTGGCGCTACGGCCTGTTCCCGGTGACCGGCAAGAAGCACCAGTTGCGCGTGCACATGACTGCGCTCGGCGCGAGTATCTGTAACGACCCGTTCTACCCTGACGTGATCAAGGATGCCGTGGACGACTACGCCAACCCCCTCAAGCTGCTGGCCCAGGGTGTCCGGTTCATCGACCCTGTGACCGGCGAAGAACGCAGCTTCCGTAGCCGCATCACCCTCGACTGGTAACCCGCAAGAACGACAAGGCCCGCACGCGGCGGGCCTTGGTGGCAAACGCTAAGACTTACAGGTCTTTAACGGTGCGGACCTGATCCTTGTTGATGCGGGTCTGCTTGCCGTCCAGTTGTTCGAACTCGTAGAAGCCCGAATCCTTATCGAATTTAGGGGTGTCGACGGCCTGGATTTCGCGACCGTCATTCAGGGTGATCACTGTTGGCGAAGCGCAACCGGCGAGGGTGGCGAGGCCCAGTGCAAGCATGAGAGCGGCGATGGTCCGTTGAGTCATGGTGTTGTCTCCGAGAGAATTCTTTTGAAATACTGACCTTGTGACGCGCGCGGCGTCGACAAAGTTCCTGATGCGAGGCTCATTCTGACACGCCGGGGCTGGGGAGTAACAGCTCGGGGGTATTCAGGTTGGCCAGGCGCGGATCATCCGCCGGGCATTCCAGGCCCACCGCGCCGAGTTTCATGAAGATCTGTCGCGGGCTGCGTTCACCGGCGTGCCAGGCGGCCTCGACCGCGTCGTGCAGGGCGGTGGGCAGGATGCAGATCAGCGGTTCCCAGAATTGACCATGGCGCACCATCACAGGCACCCGCGGATTGCGTTGCGCGGTCGTACGCAGCTCGGCCAACAGTTGTGCATCGATCTGCGGTACATCGCACGGCAGGATCAGCAAATGCCCATGACGCGCGGCGACAAGACCGGCGCGGATGCCTGCGAGCGGCCCGGGGTAGTCCGGGCTGTCGTCATTGACCAGTTGGTCGGCAAACGCCGCGTATCGCTCGGGGTTGCGGTTGCACGAGATGATCAGGTCGTCCGTCAGCGGCCGGACCAAACCGTGCAGGTGCGCAATCAACGGCTGACCGCGCCATTCCAGCAGGCCCTTGTCCTGGCCGCCCATGCGCTGGCCACGGCCACCGGACAACAGCAACACCGAACAGGGCAGGGGCGATGAATCGATAGGCATGGCGGTTCCGCAGCGGCAGCAAAAGGGGGGCCTGTGATATAACACCCGCCTGTTTCTTCGACAACCGGACCGTGCCATGACCGCCAAGGCAGATGCGCCCTTCGTACCCCTGAACATCGCTGTATTGACCGTCAGCGACACCCGCACCCTGGACACCGACACCTCGGGCCAGGTCTTCGTCGACCGCCTCACCGCCGCGGGCCACAACCTGGCCGAGCGTGTGCTGCTCAAGGATGATCTCTACAAGATCCGCGCCCAGGTCGCCCACTGGATCGCCGAAGACGTGGTGCAGGTCGTGCTGATCACCGGCGGCACCGGCTTCACCGGCCGCGACAGCACCCCGGAAGCCGTGAGCTGCCTGCTGGACAAACAGGTCGACGGCTTTGGCGAACTGTTCCGCCAGATCTCCGTGGCCGACATCGGCACCTCCACCGTGCAATCGCGCGCCCTGGCCGGCCTGGCCAACGGCACCCTGGTGTGCTGCCTGCCGGGTTCGACCAATGCGGTGCGCACCGGCTGGGATGGCATCCTCGCCGAGCAACTGGACAACCGTCACCGCCCATGCAATTTCGTACCGCACTTGAAGCAGGCCGAGCCCTGTGAATCCCGTGGGTAAGCCCGGCAAGAGCGGTGCGCTGATGCCGGTGGAAGACGCCTTGGCGCAACTGCTGGCGATGGCCGAGGCCGCGCCGATCCGCGATTTGCAAACGTTGCCCCTGGCCGATTGCGATGGCCGTGTCTTGGCGCAAGACCTGATCGCCACCCTCGACCTGCCGCCTTGGCCGAACAGCGCCATGGACGGTTACGCCCTGCGCCTGGCCGACTGGAACGGCGAGCCGTTGGTGGTCAGCCAGCGCATCTTCGCCGGGCAGGCGCCGCAGCCATTGGCCGCCGGCACCTGCGCGCGGATCTTCACCGGTGCACCGGTGCCGGAAGGCGCGGATTGCGTGGAGATGCAGGAGAACGCCGTGGTCCACGCCGACGCGCGCGTGAGCTTCACGCAGCCGCTGCATACCGACCAGAACATCCGCCCCCAGGGCCAGGAAACCACGGTCGGCGAGTTGGTCTTGAGCGCCGGCACGCGCCTGGGGCCGATCGAACTGGGGCTTGCCGCGTCACTCGGGCGTGATCGTCTCGAGGTGGTGCGCCGCCCGCGTGTAGCCGTGCTGTCCACGGGGGATGAGCTGATCGAGCCCGGCCTGCCGCTGGGCCCCGGGCAGATCTACAACAGCAACCGCCGCGTGCTGTGTTCGTGGCTTGAGCGCATGGGCTGCGAGGTGATCGACGCCGGCATTCTGCCCGACGATCTGGAGCAGACCCGCTCGCGCCTGGCGGGCCTGGGCAGCGTTGATCTGATCCTGTCGACGGGCGGTGTGTCGGTCGGCGAGGCGGATTTCCTCGGCATTGCCCTGCGGGAAGAGGGCGAGCTGGCGCTGTGGAAGCTCGCGATCAAACCAGGCAAGCCGCTGACCTTCGGGCACTTCCGTGGCGTGCCGGTGATTGGCCTGCCGGGCAACCCGGCCTCGACCCTGGTGACGTTTGCGTTGCTGGCGAGGCCCTACCTGCTGCGCCGCCAAGGGGTGGCGGACGTGGAGCCATTGCGTTTCGAAGTGCCAGTGGGGTTCACGTGGCCCAAACCGGGCAACCGCCGCGAGTACCTGCGCGGGCGCATCGAGCAGGGCAAGGCGATCATCTACCGCAACCAGAGCTCCGGCGTGCTGCGCAGCGCGGCGTGGGCCGAGGGGTTGGTGGAGGTGTTGGAAGGGACGATGTTGGCGGAGGGGGATGTGGTCAACTTCATTCCCCTGAGCGAAGTCTTGAACTGAACACAAATCCCCTGTGGGAGCGGGCTTGCTCGCGAATGCGGTGGGTCAGTTGATACATCTGTTAGCTGATACACCGCATTCGCGAGCAAGCCCGCTCCCACATTTGGATTGATGTATGTCTGGAAGTGCTCAGTAGTCGTCGCCACGCTCTGTGATGTCCCGCTCCACCGGCCCCGCATCCGGGTCATATCCCACCGGGAACTTGCCCTTCAACGTCCAGGCAAACGCAATGATCTCCGCCACCGTGCGGTACAACTCCTCCGGAATGCTATCCCCCAGCTCCATGCGTGCCAGCAGCTTCACCAGCTCGGCATTTTCATAGATCGGTACTTCATTCTCCCGCGCCAGCTTGAGGATCGCCTCGGCCAGCGCATCGTCACCCTTGGCGGTCAGGGTCGGTGCTTGCTGGCCGTCGTACTTGAGGGCAATCGCCTGGCGCGGCGGGTTGGCGTTGTTCATGCGGTTTCATCCACCCAGCGTTGCTCCAGTCCGGTTTTCGGCCCGCGTGGCGGGGTGCCGAGGTGGCAGTCGAGGTCGCCGACGTTAAGGCCCGAGGTGACCAGGCGTTCGCGCAAGTGGCCCAGGTGGCTTTCGATCAAGCTGGCGGTGAACGGCCGGGTCGCCCAGAGCTGGCTGGACAGTTTGCCCTGGCTCAGTTGCGCCTGGACCTGCAACGGTCCCAGTGGCTCCATGTCGAACGCCAGGTCCACGCGCCAGAGCATCTGCCTGGGGTCTTTGCGTTCTTTGCGTTCGGGCTGGTCTTTGTCCGGCGCCGGTTCTTCACGCTGGAACTTGACCTGCAAGGGCACGATGTCCTGCAAGGTGCGCATGGGGATTTCCAACTGCCAGGTGGTTTGCAGGCGACCATCGGCGGTGGTGCCGGTTTGCTCCAGGCTCGACAGCTGGTGGCTTTGCAGGCGTGAGATGGCGCCGGCGGCCAGGCGCAGCAGGTTTTCCAGGTCGCCTTCGCCTTCCAGTTTCGCCATCAGCCGTTCGGGCAGCGGGAAACCGGCGGGAGCCTGGCGGGCGCTGAGCTGGCCGAGGGTGTTCAGCGGGCTGCGTACAAAGTTGGGCAGTACCTGGGCCAGGGTATTGGCGGCGAGGATGGCATTGAGGTTGGTGCTGGCGGGCAGGGCCGGTAGCAGCTCGGCCACCAGGCGCAGCAGGGCGCCTTTCATGTCCAGCGGTGGAACCCCTGGGTTCTGCCCAGCGAGCAGTTTGGCTTCAAGAAAGGCGCCGCTGTTCTGGATCACCTGGGCCAGCACTTTCGGATTGCTGACTTGCGCCAAATCGGGCAAAGCAGCCAACAAACGCTCGGCCGCCGCGCGCAGTTCAGTGGAGGTGCTGTCACTGCGCGGCAGGTTCTGCAACGCAGTGAACACGGCATCCAGTGAGCCTTGGCGGCTATGTTGAGTCGCCAACTGCTGGGTGACGGCCAGTTGGTCCTTCAAGCCACTCAGCGGCACGAAATTCAGGGTTTGCGCGTTCTGCACCACGGCGCTGAGCAAGCTGCCGACGCGCAGCGGCTGGGGGCTTTCCAACGTCAATGTAGCGCCGGCAAGGGTGTTGTTGAGCACCGTCACCAGCGAACGGTAGATCGCCGGTTGCGCTGCGCCCTGGGGCAGCATCTGGGTGGTCAGCACCTTGGCTTGCAGCAGCGTGCCGACCGGCAACTGCGTGGTGTCGATGCGGGTGAGGGCGGCGACGTTGGCGCTCAGGGCCTGCTGCAAGCTGATGGTCAGGTTGCCCGCCGGGGTCTGGCTGACCGCCACATTGCTGCCCAACGGCAAGGGTTGCGCGCTGCTGGCTTGCACCAGGGTCTGGCGGCCGCCGTCGAGGGTCAGCTTGAGCAGCAACTGAAAGGCTTCACCGCCTTGTTTCAGGGCGATGACTTCGGCGTTGGCGGTTTTTCCCGGGGAAATCAGCCCGGTCTGCGGTTCCAGCAACTTGAGCAGTTCACCGGTCGCGGGCAGCGGGGCGGGCCCGCCTGTCGAGGCGGGTGGAAGCACAGGAAGGTTGATTTCGCCGGTCATCGTCTACGCCGTCTTGAAGGAAATTGCCCTCTTGAGAGTAGGGCATCGCATGTATAATGCCGCCGGTCTGCAAAGAGAGCGCTAAAAACCTCACAACTATTTGATCCAGCTCTCTAAAATCGGTCGCCAAAGCCGTTATTGTGCATTTCTCTTTAACGGCCGCTGCACCGCCGACTTGAACCGTAAAGGCCCGCGATCTTTTGACCAGCCCTCTTCTTGAAGCCGTAGCGCTTTCCTGTGAACGCGACCTGCGCCTGTTGTTCGAGCACCTCGACCTGCGGCTGACGGGCGGCGACATGGTGCAGATCAGCGGCCCCAACGGCAGCGGCAAGACCAGTCTGCTGCGGCTGCTGGCCGGGTTGATGCAACCGACGGCGGGTGAAATCCGCCTCAACGGCAAGCCCCTGAACGCGCAACGTACTGAACTGGCCCGCAACCTTATCTGGATCGGCCACGCCGCCGGGATCAAGGACGTGCTCACCGCCGAAGAAAACCTCAGTTGGCTCAGCGCCCTGCATCATCCCGCCTCCCGTGACGCCATCTGGCAGGCCCTCGCCGCCGTCGGCCTCAAGGGCTTCGAAGACGTACCCTGTCACACCCTGTCCGCTGGCCAGCAGCGCCGCGTGGCCCTCGCGCGTTTGTACCTGCCGGGCCCGCCGCTGTGGATTCTCGACGAACCCTTCACCGCCCTCGACAAACAAGGCGTCGCCCAGTTGGAAGAGCACTTGGCCCAACACTGCGAGCAGGGCGGGCTGGTGGTGCTCACCACCCACCACACCCTCGCGCGCATGCCCGCCGGTTACCGTGACCTGGACCTGGGCCGGTGGTCGCTATGAGTGTGTTTGCCCTGTTGGTCGCCCGCGAAGCCCGGTTGTTATGCCGGCGCCCGGCCGAGTTGGCCAACCCACTGGTGTTCTTCGCGATTGTCATCGCACTCTTCCCGTTGGCGGTCGGTCCCGAGACTAAACTGTTGCAAACCTTGTCTCCGGGACTGGTGTGGGTGGCGGCGCTTTTATCGGTGCTGCTCTCGCTGGACGGGCTGTTTCGCAGTGATTTCGAAGACGGTTCCCTGGAGCAGTGGGTCCTTTCGTCGCACCCCCTGCCTCTACTGGTATTGGCCAAGGTGCTGGCACACTGGGTTTTTTCCGGCTTGGCGCTAGTCTTGCTCTCGCCGCTGCTGGCGCTGATGCTCGGTTTGCCCGTCGAATGCCTGCCGATCCTGCTGCTGAGCCTGTTGCTCGGTACGCCGGTCCTCAGTTTGCTGGGGGCGGTGGGCGCGGCGTTGACCGTGGGTTTGAAGCGCGGCGGGCTGTTGCTGGCCCTGTTGATTCTGCCGTTGTACATCCCGGTGTTGATCCTGGGCAGCGGCGCCTTGCAAGCCGCGCTCATGGGCATGCCGGCGACCGGTTACCTCTTGTGGCTTGGCAGCCTGACCGCCCTGGCGGTAACCCTGACACCTTTTGCGATAGCGGCCGGCCTGAAGATCAGCGTCGGCGAATAATGAGGTCTGGCTGATCATTAGCCAGTAAAGACCCTAAGCTGCTTGCGTCGACAAGCGGCAACCGTGATGGAAACAGCAATGAACTGGACCTGGTTTCACAAGCTTGGCTCACCCAAATGGTTCTACGGCATCAGCGGCAAGCTGCTGCCGTGGTTGAGCCTCTTCGCCGTGCTGCTGATCGGCATCGGCCTGGTCTGGGGCCTGGCCTTCGCGCCGCCGGACTATCAGCAAGGCAACAGCTTTCGCATCATCTATATCCACGTGCCGGCCGCGATGCTGGCCCAGTCCTGCTACGTGATGCTGGCGGTGTGCGGCATCGTCGGCCTGGTCTGGAAGATGAAACTCGCCGATGTCGCCCTGCAATGCGCCGCGCCCATCGGGGCGTGGATGACGGCCGTGGCGCTGGTCACCGGGGCGATCTGGGGCAAGCCGACCTGGGGTTCGTGGTGGGTGTGGGATGCGCGACTAACGTCCATGTTGATCCTGCTGTTCCTGTACTTCGGTCTGATTGCCCTGGGCAATGCGATCAGTAATCGTGACAGTGCCGCCAAGGCCTGCGCGGTGCTGGCGATTGTCGGCGTGATCAACATCCCGATCATCAAGTACTCGGTGGAGTGGTGGAACACCCTGCACCAGGGCGCCACCTTCACCCTCACCGAAAAACCGGCAATGCCCGTGGAAATGTGGGCGCCGCTGCTGTTGATGGTGCTGGGGTTCTACTGCTTTTTCGGCGCGGTGCTGCTGATGCGCATGCGCCTTGAGGTGCTCAAGCGTGAAGCCCGGGCCAGTTGGGTCAAGGCCGAAGTGCAAAGCTGCCTGGGAGCACGTGGATGAGTTTTGCTTCTTTCAGTGATTTTCTCGCCATGGGCCACCACGGCCTGTACGTCTGGACGGCCTATGGCATCTGCCTGGCGGTGCTGGCCCTCAACGTCGCCGCGCCGATCCTGGCCCGCAAGCGTTACCTGCAACAAGAGGCGCGTCGTCTGCGCCGGGAGACCGAAAAGTGAATCCGCTGCGTAGAAAACGTCTGTTGATCATCCTGGCCATCCTGGCTGGCGTGGGCATTGCCGTGGCCCTGGCCTTGAGCGCCTTGCAACAGAACATCAACCTGTTCTACACCCCGACCCAGATCGCCAATGGCGAAGCGCCGCTGGATACCCGCATCCGCGCCGGCGGCATGGTCGAGCAGGGCTCGCTGAAACGCTCCGGCGACTCCCTTGACGTGACCTTCGTGGTCACCGACTTCAGCAAGTCCGTGACCATCAGCTACCGCGGCATCCTCCCGGACCTGTTCCGCGAAGGCCAGGGCATCGTCGCCTTGGGCAAGCTCAACGCCGACGGCGTGGTGGTGGCCGATGAAGTGCTGGCCAAGCACGATGAAAAATACATGCCGCCGGAAGTGACCAAGGCCCTGAAAGACAGCGGCCAGTCCGCACCAACGCCCGCCAAGGAGGGTTGAGTGATGACGTCCGCACTGTTTATTCCTGAGTTGGGCCACCTGGCGATGATCATCGCCCTGTGCTTTGCCGTGGTGCAGGCCGTGGTGCCGTTGCTCGGCGCCTGGCGCGGCGACCGCCTGTGGATGAGCCTGGCGCAGCCGGCTGCCTGGGGCCAGTTTGCCTTCCTGCTGTTCGCGTTTGGCTGCCTGACCTACGCGTTTATGACCGACGATTTTTCCGTCGGCTACGTCGCCAATAACTCCAACAGCGCCTTGCCGTGGTACTACAAGTTCAGCGCGGTGTGGGGTGCCCACGAAGGTTCGTTGCTGCTGTGGGCATTGATCCTCGGCGGCTGGACCTTCGCCGTATCGGTGTTCTCGCGCCAACTGCCACAAGTCATGCTGGCGCGGGTGCTGGCGGTGATGGGCATGATCAGCATCGGCTTCCTGCTGTTCCTGATCATGACCTCCAACCCGTTCAGCCGCATCCTGCCGCAGATCCCGGTGGACGGTCACGACCTCAACCCGCTGCTGCAAGACATCGGCCTGATCGTGCATCCGCCGATGCTCTACATGGGGTACGTCGGCTTCTCCGTAGCGTTCGCCTTTGCCATCGCCGCCTTGCTCGGCGGGCGTCTCGATGCGGCCTGGGCGCGCTGGTCGCGGCCGTGGACCATCGTCGCCTGGGCGTTCCTCGGCATTGGCATCACCCTCGGTTCGTGGTGGGCGTACTACGAACTCGGCTGGGGCGGCTGGTGGTTCTGGGACCCGGTGGAAAACGCGTCCTTCATGCCTTGGCTGGTGGGCACGGCGTTGATTCACTCGCTGGCCGTCACCGAAAAGCGCGGCGTGTTCAAGAGCTGGACCGTGTTGCTGGCCATCGCGGCGTTTTCCCTCAGCCTGCTCGGCACTTTCCTCGTGCGCTCGGGGGTGCTGACCTCGGTGCATGCGTTTGCGTCTGATCCGGCACGCGGCATCTTCATCCTGATCTTCCTGCTGTTTGTGGTTGGTGGCTCCCTGACCCTGTTCGCCCTGCGCGCGCCGGTGGTCAAGAGCCAGGTCGGCTTCAACCTGTGGTCGCGGGAAACCCTGCTGCTGGGCAATAACCTGGTGCTGGTGGTGGCGGCGTCGATGATCCTGCTCGGCACCCTGTACCCGTTGGTGCTGGATGCGCTGAGCGGGGCCAAGCTGTCCGTGGGTCCGCCGTACTTCAACGCGTTGTTTATCCCATTGATGGGCTTGTTGATGGTGGTGATGGCCGTCGGCGTGCTGGTGCGCTGGAAAGACACCCCGCTGAAATGGCTGGTGGGCATGCTGATGCCGGTGTTGCTCGGCAGCGTGGCCCTGGCGGTGCTCGCCGGTTTTGCTTACGGCGACTTCAACTGGGCAGTGCTCGCCACTTTCCTGCTCGCCGCCTGGGTGCTGCTGGCCGGCGTGCGCGACATCTTCGACAAGACCCGCCACAAAGGGTTGATCAAAGGCCTGCCGGGCCTGACCCGCAGCTACTGGGGCATGCAGATCGCGCACATCGGCATCGCCGTGTGTGCCCTCGGCGTGGTGCTGTCCAGCCAGAACAGTGCCGAGCGCGACTTGCGCCTGGCGCCGGGCGAGTCCATGGACCTGGCCGGTTATCACTTCATCTTCGAAGGCGCCAAGCACTTCGAAGGGCCGAACTTCACGTCCGACAAAGGCACCGTACGCGTTGTGCGCAACGGTAAGGAAGTGGCGGTGCTGCACCCGGAAAAACGCCTGTACACCGTGCAGAGCTCGATGATGACCGAAGCCGGGATCGACGCCGGTTTCACCCGTGACCTCTATGTTGCGCTGGGTGAACCCTTGGGCGACGGCGCCTGGGCGGTGCGGGTGCATGTGAAACCGTTCGTGCGTTGGATCTGGTTCGGCGGTCTGCTTACCGGTTTCGGTGGTTTGCTGGCAGCGCTGGATCGACGTTATCGGGTCAAGGTCAAGAGCCGGGTGCGTGAAGCCCTCGGCATGCAGGGAGCGGCGGTATGAAGCGTTGGTTGATGGCGATCCCCCTGATCGTGTTTTTGCTCGGTGCGGTGGTTTTGTATCGTGGCCTCTACCTGGACCCGTCCGAGCTGCCTTCGGCAATGATCGGCAAGCCGTTCCCGGCGTTCAGCCTGCCGACCGTGCAAGGCGACAAGACCCTGACCCAGGCCGACCTGCTGGGCAAGCCGGCGCTGGTCAACGTGTGGGGCACCTGGTGCATCTCCTGCCGCGTCGAACACCCGGTGCTCAACAAGCTGGCCGAGAAAGGCGTGGTGATCTACGGCATCAACTACAAGGACGACAACGCTGCCGCCCTGAAGTGGCTGGCCGAATTCCACAACCCGTACCAGTTGGACATCCGCGACGAAGACGGCAACCTCGGTCTGAATCTCGGCGTGTACGGCGCCCCGGAAACCTTCTTCATTGATGCCAAGGGCGTGATCCGCGACAAGTACGTCGGCGTGATCGACGAAGTGGTGTGGCGCGAGCAACTGGCCGCCAAGTACCAGGCGCTGGTGGATGAGGCCAAGCCATGAAGCGTCTGTTAGCCGCCGCCGTGCTGGCGCTGGGCCTGGCCGGTGTGGCCCACGCGGCCATCGACACCTACCAGTTCGCCAGCGACGCCGAGCGTGAGCGTTTTCGCGAACTGACCAAGGAATTGCGCTGCCCCAAGTGCCAGAACCAGGACATCGCCGACTCCAACGCGCCCATCGCCGCCGACCTGCGCAAAGAGATCTTCCGCATGTTGGGGGAGGGCAAGGATAACCAGCAGATCATCGACTTCATGGTTGATCGCTACGGTGACTTCGTGCGCTACAAACCCGCGCTCACTGGCAAGACCGCGCTGCTCTGGTTCGGCCCCGCGGGGCTGTTGCTGGCGGGCGTGGTGGTGATGGTGGTGATCATTCGTCGTCGCCGGCCCGCGCCTGACGATGGCTCCGATGCGCTGTCCCCTGAAGAGCGCAAACGTCTCGACCAATTGCTGGACACCAAGACTGATGATTGATTTCTGGCTCGCAGCCGGCTTGCTGCTTCTGATTGCCCTGAGTTTCCTGTTGATCCCGGTGCTGCGTGGCCGCCGCGCCCAGCGTGAAGAGGATCGCACCGCGCTGAACGTGGCGCTGTACCAAGAACGAGTCGCCGAGTTGCAAGCGCAGAGCGCCGAAGGCGTGCTCAATGCCGCGCAACTCGACACCGGCCGCGCCGAAGCCGCGCGCGAATTGCTGGCCGACACCGAAGGCGTGGAAAAGCCCCGCGAATCGCGCCTGGGCAAACCGTTGCCGTTGCTCGCCGCGTTCCTGGTCCCGGTATTGGGCGTGAGCCTCTACCTGCATTTCGGTGCCAGCGACAAGGTCGAACTGACCCGCGAATTCTCCCAGCCGCCGGTGTCCATGGAAGACATGACCCAGCGCCTGGAACGCGCCGCCATCGCCCAGCCGGACTCGCCGGAGGGCCTGTACTACTTGGGGCGTGCCTACATGGCCCAGGACCGTGCGGCCGATGCGGCCAAGGTCTTCGAACGCGCCGCAGCCCTGGCCGGGCGCCAGCCGGAACTACTCGGCCAGTGGGCCCAGGCGCAGTACTTTGCCGACAACAAACAGTGGTCGCCCAAGGTCCAGGCCCTGACGGACGAAGCGTTGAAGCTTGACCCCAAGGAAGTCACCAGCCTCGGCCTGCTCGGTATCGCCGCGTTTGAGGGCCAGCGTTACCAGGAAGCCATCGACTACTGGAGCCGCCTGTTGGCGCAACTGCCGGCAGCCGATGGCTCCCGAGCCGCGCTGCAAGGCGGCATCGACCGCGCAGCTGACAAACTCAAAGAGAGCGGCGGCACGGTGGCGCAAAAGGCGCTGCTCAAAGTCCGCGTGGACCTGGCGCCGGACGTCAAGGCCAAAGCCCTGCCAAGCGACAGCGTGTTCATCTTCGCCCGCGCCGTGTCCGGTCCGCCGGCACCGTTGGCGGCCAAGCGCGTCACCGTCGCAGAACTGCCGGTGACCGTCGAACTGGGCGATGCCGACGCGATGATGCCGCAGTTGAAACTGTCCAACTTCCCTGAAGTCCAACTGGTTGCGCGCATATCCCGGGCAGGTCTTCCGACCGCTGGCGAGTGGATCGGCCGCAGCCAATCCTTGGCCAGTACCACCACTGCACTGCAGCAGCTGACCATCGACAGTCCGGACAAGTAACTTCGAGGAAACGCCCATGACCGCATTCGCACGTATCACCCTGCTCAGCCTGGTATTGGGCCTGAGTGCTTGTGCGGTCCACCGCCCACCTCCCGCACCGACCGGCCCGACCATCCCACCGTCGGGCCCGGCGACCCAGCCGAGCACCAGACCCTCCACCCCGGTAACCCCACCGCCGAAAAGGCCGGTGCCGACCTCGTCGCCAACCTTTGCCCCACCACCGGGTGCCGCCAGCCACTGGGACGGCACCATGAAGGTCTACGTGCTGGAAGATCAACCCGACACCTTCTACCGCCAGCGCACCTACTATCGCTGGAACAACGGCTGGAGCCGTTCCATCGGCCCGAATGGACCCTGGGAAGAAACAGACGTGCAGGGCGTGCCGCCGGGGTTGAGCAAGAAATACGCGCAATAGAAAAGGCGACCTTCGGGTCGCCTTTTTCATACCGATGAAATGTGTTCGGCCAAACGCAGGGGGCAAATGTGGGAGGTGAGCTGCACACAGAATGCCGACCGGGGAATGGAAACCCGGTTGGGGTATGACCTCCTGCGTACAACTCGGCCGGCATCATGAATAACTGGCGAAGATTCAGCCGTAGGGAAAGTCTGGTTTCAGCGCCCATCGCTTCCCGCATTCGCAAACTACCTGCCAGCCAGTGCGCTACTGTAAAGTGGCCGCCGCCGGCGGGCTGACCGGCAATAGGTTAAGAGGGTATGTGGATGGCAGGCAGGTTGATCTATCTCATCGGACCGTCCGGTTCGGGCAAGGACAGCCTGTTGGACGCCGCACGCCCACGCTTGGCCGAGCGTGGTTGCCGCATCGTGCGCCGCGTCATCACCCGTTCGGCGGAAGCGGTGGGCGAGGCGGCGCAAGGCGTGAGCCCCGAGCAGTTCGCCGCGATGGAGGCCGAGGGCGCGTTTGCCCTGAGTTGGCAGGCGAATGGCTTGTCCTACGGCATTCCCAGGGAAATCGACGACTGGCTGGCGGCCGGGCACGACGTGCTGGTCAACGGCTCCCGCGCGCACCTGGCGCAGACTCGCGCGCGTTATCCGACCTTGCTGGTGGTGTTGCTGACGGTGGATCAGGCGGTGTTGCGCCAACGCTTGATCTCACGGGGACGTGAATCGCTGGCGGATATAGAAGCGCGTCTGGCGCGCAATGCGCAGTTCACGGCACAACTGATTGCCGACAATGGCTCGGGGTTGTATGTGCTGGATAATTCCGGACCGCTGGCGCATACGGTCGAGCGCTTGCTGTGCTGCCTGGATCAGCAGCATTTGAGTTGAGCGCCACATCAACAACGGGCCGTCGCTCAATGCTCGTATTCCCCGGTTTGAAGCGCGAGGGCTACGCCAGCAACTGCTCGACATATGCCACAAACGCCCGCGCCTTGGCGCTCGCCATCCGGCCGGTGGGGAACACCGCCCATAGATCCCGTGCGGGCAGTTTCCAGTCGGTGAGCACGGTTTTCACTTCGCCACTGGCCAGTTCCGGCGCGAACATCCAGGTGGACGATAATGTCAGCCCCAAATCACTCAACACCGCAGCCCGCACGCCTTCGGCTGCGGTGACGCGCACGCGGCCGTGGGCCACGACGGGGTACGCCGTGTCGCCCTGGGTGAAGCTCCAGTGCGCGCCCTCGCCACGGGTGTAGATGATGGCCTCGTGTTGCATCAGGTCCTCCGGCGTGGCGGGTTCGCCGCAGCGTTCGAAGTAGGCCGGGGTAGCGAGGATGACGCAGGGCGATTCGCCGATCTTGCGCGCGGTGAGGTTTGAATCGTCCAGATTGCCCATGCGCAGGGCGACGTCGATGCCTTCTTCCACCAGGTTGAGGCTGCGGTCGTCGAGGATCACATCCACAGTGATCTCGGGGTACTGCGCCAGAAACGCGCCCAACTGGGGAATGATGTGCATCCGGGCAAAGGTCACCGACGCGCTGACCCGCAGGTTGCCGCTGAGCCCCGCACCGGCGCCCCGGGCGGCGTCGTCGGCCGCGTTGGCTTCATCGATGGCGCGCTTGGCTTTCTCGAAAAACGCCAGGCCCGCCTCGGTCGGGCTCAGGCCACGGGTGGAGCGCAACACCAACCGCACCGCCAGGCGTGCTTCCAGCTGCGCAATGCTCTTGGACACTGCGGGCTGGCCGATACCCAGGCGTTTGGCGGCGGCGGAGAACGAGCCGGTTTCGACAACGTGGACGAAGGTTTCCATGGCGGCGAGGCGGTCCATCGGGTGTTCCTGTTTGGCTTGGCGGCGCTCAAGCCTAAGGTGATGAGCCGCAGGTGTCATGCGTTTCCCGTGCAGGGCCGGGGGCTTTCAACATCCAGCAAAACAGCCGTCAGTCAGTCCGGGGGATTTTGTGCTTGAGCAAAGATAACTCTAGGGTTACTTTTATTCAGGCCAAGCCAAGGAGGCTGGGGTGCAAAGCAGGTTATTGATCAAGGAACTGCAAGAGGCGGGCTGGGTGCTGGATCGGGTCACGGGCAGTCATCATATTTTTACCCATCGCTATAACCCGTACACGATTCCGGTGCCTCATCCAAAGAAGGACCTGCCTGCGGGTACTGTGAGAAGTATCAGGAAACGTGCTGGTCTGTTTGAGTTTTAAGGAGAGCATTCATGCAATACCCAATCTGTATCGAATGGGGCGATGACTTCGCCGCCACCGGCATTCAGATCCCCGATATTCCAGGCGCCGTCACTGCCGGGGACAGTTTCGAAGAGGCGTACAACGCGGCCGTGGAAGTCGCACACATCCTGCTGCAGGAGATCGCCGCCGAGGGCGGGCCGATCCCCATGCCTACCTCGGTGGCCAATCATCACGCCCACGAAGACTATGCGGGTATGGGCTGGGGCATGTTGGAGCTGGACGTTACGCCCTATCTGGGCAAGACCGAGAAGGTCAATGTGACCTTGCCCGGTTATGTCATCCAGCGTATCGACCGCTACGTGCGTGAGCACAAGGTGAAAAGCCGCTCGTCATTCCTGGCGGATGCGGCTTTGGAGAAGTTGGTGCGTTCCTGAGGTTGGCCCTGTGGGACCCGACAAGCCAGTTCCCACAGGTCATGTGTTACGCGGCTACCGGGGCCGCTTCACGGGAAACGCTGAGGAAGCGCAACAACGCCACCAGCGGGAACGCACTGCCCACCAACACCACACCCAGCCAGCCGCCGTGTTCGTACACGCTGCTGGCAATTGCCGAGCCGAAGGCGCCGCCGATGAAGATGCTGGTCATGTACAGCGCGTTCAGGCGGCTGCGGCTGTTGGCGTCGAGGGCGTAGATGGCGCGTTGGCCGAGCACCATGTTCATCTGTACGCAGAAGTCCAGGACCACGCCGGTCACGGCCAGGCCGATCACGCTGTACAGCGGGTGGACGAAGGCCGGCAGGAAACTCAGCGCGGCAAACAGCATGGCCAGCAGCGACGCGCGGTAAGTGTGGCCGGCATCGGCCAGGCGCCCGGCGATTGGCGCGGCGATGGCGCCGAGGGCACCCACCAGGGCAAACAGGGCGATCTCGCTTTGACTCAGGCCGTGGTTACGCGCCAGTTCCAGCGGCACGGCGGTCCAGAACAGGCTGAAGGTGGCGAACATGCCGCCCTGGTAGAACGCCCGTTGGCGCAATACCGGTTGCTTGCGCAGCAGGGTGCCGAGGGAGCGCAGCAGTTGGCCGTAGGTGGCACTGTGGTCGGGCTGGCGCTTGGGGATGGTGATCAGCAGGATCACGCTGATAAACGCCATCAATGCCGCGGCGGCCATGAACATCGCGCGCCAGCCGAAGTGATCCGCTACCACGCTGGACACCGGCCGCGCCAGCAGGATGCCGAGCAACAGGCCGCCCATGATGCTGCCGACCACACGCCCACGGGACTCGGCCGGCGCCAGGTGCGCAGCCAGCGGGATCAGGATCTGCACCGACACCGAGCTGAAGCCGATCAGCAGTGACACCAGCAGGAACAGGTTCGGCTGCTCGGTAATCGCCGCGCCCAGCAGGCTGGCGATGGCGAGCACAGTGGTGCTGATCATCAGCTTGCGGTTTTCCAGCAGGTCGCCCAGGGGCACCAGGAAAAACAGGCCGAGGGCGTAGCCGATTTGTGTCAGTGACACGATCAGGCTGGCCATGGCGGGGGTGAGGCCGATGTCCGGGGCAATCAGTTCGATGATCGGTTGTGCGTAGTAGATGTTGGCAACGATGGCGCCGCAGCAAAACGCAAACAGCATCACCATGCTCCGGGTCATGGTGCTTGTAGCGTGGGAAGTAGCGTTCATGGTGTTCTCATAAAAGCGAAGGAAAGTGGGGCGAGCGTAAAGACAACACCGTAGCCCGGGTAGGCCGCTGGCAGTGATAACACTCATGCCCGGTATTGATGAGTGAATCGTTAACTTTCTGCGCGAAGGCTGATGATACATTCAGACACAACTGCCGAAACAGGAAATCCCATGAAGATCACGCTGAACAAGATGCTCCTGGCGTCAACCCTTGCCGCCGCCATGGCCGTTGGCCTGGCCCACGCCGCCGATGCGCCGCGTGTGGGCGTGCGCGGTGCCATCACCGCTGTCGAGGGCGACGCAATACAGGTCAAGGTCAACAGCGGCGAAGACGTCACCGTGCACTTGACCCGGGACACCCAGGTGCGCGCCGTCACCCTGGCCAGGATCGATGAGATCAAGCCGGGCAGCTACATTGGCTCCGCCGCCATGCCCAATGCCGACGGCAGCTTGACCGCCCTGGAAGTGCACGTATTCCCACCGGCCATGGCCGGCACCGGTGACGGGCATCGCGCCTTTGACTTAAAGGAAGGCAGCAGCATGACCAACGGCACCGTGGGCGACCTGGTGGTGAGCAACGGGCGCACGCTGACGGTGAAGTACAAGGGCGGTGAGCAGAAGATCGTGGTGCCCCAGGACGTGCCGATCGTCAACCTCGAACCGGGGGATCGCAGCTTGTTGAAACCGGGGGTGAAGGTGGTGTTGTTTGCGGTGAGGGGGGCAGATGGGACGATTACGGCGCAGGCCATCTCTGCCGGCAAGGATGGCGTGACCCCACCGATGTAAGGTCTGGCGCAGAACCCAATGTGGGAGCGGGCTTGCTCGCGAATGCGGTGTGTCAGTCAATAGATTCATTGGCTGATCCACCGCATTCGCGAGCAAGCCCGCTCCCACAGTTTTAACCGCGTTTATTCAGTTACTGCCCGCTGTAGATCTGGTCAAACACCCCACCATCATTGAAGTGGGTTTTCTGCACGGTGCGCCAGTCGCCAAAGGTTTTCTCCACCGACAGGAAGTCGACTTTCGGGAAGCGGTCGGTGTACTTGGCCAACACTTTAGGATCACGTGGGCGCAGGTAGTTGTTCGCCGCGATTTCCTGGCCTTCGGCCGACCACAGGTACTTCAAGTAGTCTTCGGCCGCGACGCGGGTGCCTTTCTTCTCGACCACTTTGTCGACCACCGACACCGGCGGCTCTGCTTCGGCGGAGACGCTTGGGTAGATCACTTCGAACTGGTCGCGGCCGAATTCACGGGCGATCATTTCCGCTTCGTTTTCAAAAGTCACCAGCACGTCGCCGATCTGGTTGGTCATGAACGTGGTGGTGGCGGCACGGCCGCCGGTGTCCAGCACCGGGGCTTGTTTGAACAGTTTGCCGACAAAGGCCTTGGCCTTGTTTTCATCGCCGCCGTTCTTCAACACATAACCCCAGGCCGACAGGTAGGTGTAGCGGCCGTTACCCGAGGTTTTCGGGTTGGGCACGATCACTTGCACGCCGTCTTTCAACAGGTCCGGCCAGTCTTTCAGGGCTTTCGGGTTGCCTTTGCGTACGATGAACACGGTGGCAGAGGTGAACGGTGCGCTGTTGTTCGGCAGGCGCGTGACCCAGTTGTCCGGCACCAGTTTGCCGTTGTCCACCAGGGCGTTGATGTCGGTGGCCATGTTCATGGTGATCACGTCAGCGGGCAGGCCATCGATCACCGAGCGCGCTTGTTTGCTGGAGCCGCCGAAGGACATCTGCAAGGTCAGCTTGTCGTTCGGGTGCTCGGCGTCCCAGTGCTTTTGGAACGCCGCGTTGTAGTCCTTGTAGAAATCGCGCATCACGTCGTAGGAGACGTTGAGCAGTGTCACGGGGGCAGCCTGGACGGCGCCCGCCAGGGCGAGGCCGGCGGCCAGGAGAGAGGCGCTAACGAGTTTTTTCACTGCTCATTCCTTGTTGTTCGAGAAAATGACGGGGTAAGTGACGGCAATTTGCCAGCGACTATAGCCGGGCGCGCATAGACGTTTAAAGATTAAAACGCACTTTGCTTATTCCACTTTACGAAAAAGATTACTGCCGCAGCGCGAACAGAATGCGGCGTTGGGTTCGTGGGTGCTCTTCTTGCACACCGGGCAGTCGTGTTGCAGTTGTTCACCGCGCATGGCGCTGGCCAGTTCGGCGGTGAAAATCCCGGTGGGCACGGCAATGATCGAGTAACCCGTGATCATCACCAGCGACGAAATCACCTGGCCCAACGGGGTCTTCGGCACGATGTCGCCAAAACCCACGGTGGTCAGGGTCACGATGGCCCAGTAAATGCCCTTGGGAATGCTGGTAAACCCGTGCTCCGGGCCTTCGATTACGTACATCAGGGTGCCGAACACTGTCACCAGCGTGCACACGCTGACCAGGAACACCACGATCTTCTGCTTGCTGCCGCGCAGCGCCGCCATCAGGTAGTTGGCTTGCTTGAGGTAGGGGCTGAGCTTGAGCACCCGGAAGATGCGCAACATACGGATGATGCGGATGATCAACAGGTACTGCGCATCGCTGTAATACAGGGCGAGGATGCCGGGCACGATCGCGAGCAAATCCACCAGCCCGTAAAAACTGAAGGCATAACGCAGCGGCTTGGGCGAGCAATACAGCCGCAAGCCGTACTCGATGGCGAAGATGATGGTGAAGCCCCACTCGATGTAGGCCAGCACGTCGGCGTAGTTCTGGTGGATGTCGTCGATGCTGTCGAGCATCACGATCACCAGGCTGGCGAGGATGATCAGCAGCAAGATGCCGTCAAAACGCCGCCCGGCAAGGGTGTCGCTCTGGAAAATCATGACGTAGAGCCGTTGGCGCCAGTCGTTGTTGCTGTCCATAAAGCCCGCCTGAAACGAATATCGAGCAAGCCTAGGGGGATTCGAAGGGGCTGTCCATGCGCGGTTTCTGAAGCAGGCGGGCGCCTGCGTGTACCAGCCAGCAGGCAAGAATGAAGGGCGCTGTCAGTGCTGGCAGATGCAGCGTGGCGAAAGCTGACGTAAGCACAATCGCCAGGCCGATGCCGAGCAACACCAGCCACGGCTGGCGACGTGTCTGGCTCAAGGCCAGTGCCGCCAGCGCCGGGTTGTAGCTGTGCAGGCCGAGGAGGGCGCTGGTGGGTTCGTCCAGCAGCAGCGCAACCAGCATGCCGGTGCTGGCGCCGATTAAGGCCCAGATGGCGGCGCCTCGGTTCGCCAACCACAGGCCGAGCGCAATCAAGACGCCGGCCAGCGGGGCGTCCAGCAGCATGATTTGCGCGAGCCCGGTAAAGGGCGCGCTGAGGACGGAGACGGTTTGCGGGGTGGTCAGGGTAAAGGTGCTCTCTGGCGCGCTGCCCAGCAGTAACCAGCCCAGGCCGACAAACGGCGCGGTATAGGCGGGCAAGGCCTGCGGGCGGGTTGCATGTTTCAGCCATTGGCGCGTGAGCATCGCCGCCACACCGCCGCAGGCCAGGATCAGCGGCGGCAACAGCGCAGACCAGGCGAAATGCTGGCTGACCAACAACCCCAGCAGTACGCCGTTGTAGCTATACAGGCCGGCCTGGCGCTCGGCCTTGGGATAACCCCGACGCTGGGCCGTGAGCAAACCCGCGATGCCACCCAGCAACGCCCCGCCGAACAAGGCCGGGGCGCCGATCAGGATGGCCAGCAGGCACAGCAGGCCGCACAGCGGTTGGCGCTGGAGGAAGATTTGGCTGAAACCGTTGAGCAGGGCTTCGGCCCAGTCGGGGCAGGTAGGGTTGTGCATAGAGGTAAGTCAGCTAGACCGAGTTGCCCCCTTCGCGAGCAAGCCCGCTCCCACATTTTGATTTGTGAACGCCGTCAAATGTGGGAGCGGGCTTGCTCGCGAAGGGGCCCTTACAGACGCTAAATCAACGTCTCGATACGCAGCGAATTGGTCGACCCCGGCTGCCCGAACGGCACCCCCGCCGTGATCACCAACGTATCCCCCCGCTCCGCCATCCCTTGGGCCTGGGCAATTTCCAGCGCGGTGGAACACACCTCATCCACCTGGCGCAGCCGGTCATTGACCACCGAATGCACGCCCCAGGCCACGCTCAAGCGCCGTGCCGTGGACAGGTTTGGCGTGAGGTTGAGGATCGGCGCCACCGGCCGCTCCCGCGCCGCGCGCAGGCTGGAGGCGCCCGACTCGCTGTAGTTCACCAGCACCGCCACCGGCAGGATGTGGCTGATACGCCGGATCGCGCAGCTGATCGCATCCGACACCGTGGCGTCCGCCTTGGGTCGGCTTACATCCAGCTGGGCCTGGTAATCCGGACCACTTTCCACCTGGCGGATGATCTTGCTCATCATCTGCACGGCTTCCAGCGGGTACTCGCCGGAGGCGGTTTCCGCCGAGAGCATCACCGCATCGGCACCTTCGGCAACCGCATTGGCCACGTCGGTGACTTCGGCGCGGGTCGGCGCCGGGGAGAAGCGCATGGATTCGAGCATCTGCGTCGCAACCACCACCGGCTTACCCAACTGGCGGCAGGTGCTGATGATGTCTTTCTGGATTTGCGGCACGCTTTCGGCCGGCACTTCCACGCCGAGGTCGCCTCTGGCCACCATGATTGCGTCGCTCAATTCGGCGATCTCCCGCAGGCGCTGCACTGCCGAAGGTTTCTCGATCTTGGCCATCAGGAAGGCGCGGTCGCCGATCAGCTCGCGGGCCTCGCGGATGTCTTCCGGGCGCTGCACGAACGACAGCGCGACCCAGTCCACACCGAGTTCCAGGCCGAAGCTCAAGTCGCGGCGGTCCTTGGCGGTCAACGGGCTCAGTTCCAACAGCGCTTGTGGGACGTTCACACCTTTACGGTCCGACAATTCGCCGCCGTTCAGCACGGTGGTGTCGATGGCATCGGCATGCTTGGTGATCACCCGCAGGCGCAACTTGCCGTCGTCCAGCAACAGGTCCATGCCCGGCTCCAGGGCGGCGATGATTTCCGGGTGGGGCAGGTTCACCCGGCGTTCGTCGCCCGGGGCTTCGTCCAGGTCCAGGCGCAGCGCCTGGCCGCGCACCAGTTGCACCTTGCCGTCGGCAAAACGTCCAACCCGCAGCTTGGGCCCTTGCAGGTCCATAAGAATGCCTAGCGGGTAATTCAGCTGGCGTTCCACCTGGCGGATCCACTGGTAGCGCTGGGCGTGGTCGGCGTGCTCACCGTGGCTGAAGTTGAGGCGGAAGATATTCACCCCGGCTTCGACCAGCTCGCGGATGTCATCGATACCGTCGGTGGCCGGGCCCAGGGTGGCGAGGATTTTGACCTTCTTGTCAGGCGTCATGTTTGGCAGTCTCAAGAATCAGGATGGCGCGCAAGTCGTTGACGTTGGTGCGCGTCGGCTCGGTGACGATCAACCCGTCGAGGGCCGCGAAGTAGCCGTAGCCATTGTTGTTGTCCAACTCGTCGCTGGCCGACAGGCCCAGCGCTTCAGCGCGTGAATAGCTGCACGGGGTCATGATCGCGCCGGCGTTGTCTTCGGAACCGTCGATGCCGTCGGTGTCACCGGCCAGGGCGTATACGCCGGGCAGGCCCTTGAGGCTGTCGGTAAGGCTGAGCAGGAACTCCGCGTTGCGCCCGCCACGGCCATTGCCGCGCACGGTCACAGTGGTTTCACCGCCGGACAGGATCACGCACGGCGCCGCCAGTGGTTGGCCGTGTTGCGCGATTTGCCGGGCAATGCCGGCATGCACCTTGGCCACGTCCCGCGCTTCGCCTTCGAGGTCGCCGAGGATCAGCGGGCTGAACCCGGTCTGGCGCACTTTGACCGCCACGGCTTCGAGGGATTGCTGCGGGCGGGCGATCAATTGGAAATGGCTGCGGGCGAGGATTGGGTCGCCCGGCTTGACGGTTTCCGAGGCGGGGTTCTGCAACCAGCTGCGCACCGATGCGGGGGCATCGATGTTGTAGCGCTTGAGGATCGCCAACGCCTGTGCCGAGGTGCTTGGGTCGCCGACGGTGGGGCCGGATGCAATCACCGTGGCCTGGTCGCCCGGCACGTCGGAAATCGCATAGGTGTAGACCGTGGCCGGCCATGCCGCCTTGGCCAGCCGGCCACCCTTGATCGCCGAGAGGTGCTTGCGCACGCAATTCATCTCGCCAATGGTGGCGCCGGACTTGAGCAGGGCTTTGTTGATGGCTTGCTTGTCGGCCAGGGTGATGCCTTCGGCGGGCAAGGCCAGCAGGGCCGAGCCGCCACCGGACAGCAGGAAGATCACGCGGTCGTCTTCGCCGAGGTTGCTGATCAGTTCCAGCACGCGCTTGGCCACCGCCAGGCCGGCGGCGTCGGGGACCGGGTGAGCGGCTTCGACCACTTCGATTTTCTTGCACGGCGCGCCATGGCCGTAGCGGGTGACGACCAGGCCCGTGACTTCGCCTTGCCAGCTGTTTTCGACAACCAGGGCCATGGCGGCGGCGGCTTTGCCGGCACCGATCACGATCACCCGGCCACTGCGGTCGGCGGGCAGGTAGGGTTCAAGGACTTGCCGGGGGTGGGCGGCGTCGATGGCTGTGGAGAACAGCTCGCGAAGCAGGTGTTGCGGATCGACCGACATAAGCGGGCTCCCGGGGGCTTCTTGTTATTAGAGGTGAGACCTGGAAATGTGGGAGCTGGCTTGTGTGGGAGCTGGCTTGCCTGCGATGCAAACACCTCGGTGTATCAGGCAAACTGAGGTGATGCTATCGCAGGCAAGCCCGCTCCCACACAAGCCAGCCCCACACTGGCTTGCATTTCAAGTCAGGACTTACTTGTCGCGAATCGAGAAATTCGCCATGTGCTCCAGGCCCTTGATCAGCGCCGAGTGGTCCCAGTTGCCGCCACCGATTGCGGTGCAGGTACTGAACACCTGCTGCGTACCGGCGGTGTTCGGCAGGTTGATCCCCAGTTCCTTGGCCCCGGCCAGCGCCAGGTTCAAATCCTTCTGGTGCAGGTTGATGCGAAAGCCCGGGTCAAAGGTGCCCTTGATCATGCGCTCGCCATGCACTTCAAGGATCTTCGACGAGGCAAAACCGCCCATCAGCGCTTCACGCACCTTTGCCGGGTCGGCACCGTTCTTGGCGGCGAACAGCAGCGCTTCGGCCACTGCCTGGATGTTCAGCGCGACGATGATCTGGTTGGCGACCTTGGCGGTCTGCCCATCACCATTGCCGCCGACCAGGGTGATGTTCTTGCCCATGGCCTGGAACAGCGGCAGGGCGCGTTCGAAGGTCTGCGGCTCGCCACCGATCATGATGCTCAGGGTGCCGGCCTTGGCGCCGACTTCACCGCCGGACACGGGCGCATCCAGGTAGTGCGCGCCGGCCTCGTTGATCCTGGCGGCGAAGGCCTTGGTGGCGGTGGGGGAGATCGAACTCATGTCGATCACCACTTTGTTTGGCGACAGGCCGGCGGCCACGCCGTCGGCGCGGAACAGCACGTCATCGACCTGCGGGGTGTCGGGCACCATCACAATGATGAACTCGGCTTCCTGGGCGACTTGCTGCGGGTTGGCCAGGGCGATGGCGCCGGCGTCGAGCAGGGCTTGCGGGGCTTTGCCGTGATGTTCGGAGAGGAACAGTTGGTGACCTGCCTTTTGCAGGTTGGCGGCCATGGGTTGGCCCATGATGCCGGTGCCGATGAATCCGATTTTAGCCATGACGAAAAAACCTCTTTTTATTAGATGGGTAGGCCTGTCTCAGCCTGCCAAACACAGACGATCCAATGTGGTGTGTCGGTTAGATGGCGTTGTGGCTCTTGAGCCAGCCCAAACCTGCCTCGGTGGTAGTCAGCGGTTTGTATTCGCAACCCACCCAGCCCTTGTAACCAATGCGGTCCAAATGCTCGAACAGGAACCGATAGTTGATCTCCCCGGTCCCCGGCTCGTTGCGTCCAGGGTTATCCGCCAGCTGGATGTGGTTGATCTCGCCCAGATGCGCGGCCATGGTGCGGGCCAGGTCGCCCTCCATGATTTGCATGTGATAGATGTCGTATTGCAGGAACAGATTGGCACTGCCGACCTGCTCGCGGATCGACAAGGCTTGCGCGGTGTTGTTCAGGTAGAAGCCGGGGATGTCGCGGGTGTTGATCATCTCCATCACCAGCTTGATGCCCGCGGCTTGCAGCTTGTCGGCGGCGTACTTGAGGTTGGCGACGAAGGTTTTTTCCAGGGTGGCATCGTCCACGCCCTGTGGCCGGATGCCCGCCAGGCAGTTGATCTGGGTGTTGCCCAGGACCTGGGCGTAGGCGATGGCCAGCTTGACCCCGGCGCGGAATTCCTCGACCCGGTCCGGGTGACACGCCAGGCCGCGCTCGCCCTTGGCCCAGTCGCCGGCCGGCAGGTTGAACAACACTTGGGTCAGGCCGTTGGCGTCCAGGTGTGCCTTGATTTCAGCCGAGCTGAATTCGTACGGGAACAGGTACTCGACACCTTCGAAGCCCGCATCGGCGGCCGCTTTGAAGCGAGCAAGAAAGTCTTGCTCGGTAAACAGCATGGACAGGTTGGCGGCAAAACGCGGCATAGGGTTCTCCTTAATCGAGCAGGGAAATGGCGGTCGGTGCGTCATTGCCGACCAGGGCCAGATCTTCGAATTCGTTGACGGCGTTGATCTCGGTGCCCATGGAAATATTGGTCACGCGCTCCAGGATGATCTCGACGATCACCGGCACCTTGAACTCTTCGATCATTGCCTCGGCGCGGCGCAGGGCCGGTGCGATCTGGCTAGGCTCGAACACTCGCAGGGCCTTGCAGCCCAGGCCTTCGGCGACGGCGACGTGGTCGACGCCATAGCCATTGAGTTCCGGGGCGTTGAGGTTGTCGAAGGACAACTGCACGCAGTAGTCCATTTCAAACCCGCGCTGGGCCTGGCGGATCAGGCCGAGGTAGGAGTTGTTCACCACCACGTGGATGTACGGCAGCTTGAACTGCGCGCCCACCGCCAATTCTTCGATCATGAACTGGAAGTCATAGTCCCCCGACAGCGCGACGACCTTGCGGCTCGGATCGGCCTTGACCACACCAAGGGCCGCCGGAATGGTCCAGCCCAAGGGACCGGCCTGGCCGCAGTTGATCCAGTGACGTGGCTTGTAGACGTGCAGGAATTGCGCACCGGCAATCTGCGACAGGCCGATGGTGCTGACGTAGCAGGTGTCTTTGCCGAACACCTGGTTCATCTCTTCATACACCCGTTGCGGCTTGACCGGTACGTTGTCGAAGTGGGTCTTGCGATGCAGGGTGGCCTTGCGCTGCTGGCAGTCGTTGAGCCAGGTGCTGCGGTCCTTGAGCTTGCCGGCGGCTTTCCACTCGCGGGCCACTTCAATGAACATTGTCAGGGCCGAGCCGGCGTCGGACACGATGCCCAGGTCCGGGGTGAACACGCGGCCAATCTGCGTCGGCTCGATGTCGACGTGAATGAACTTGCGACCCTCGGTATACACCTCGACCGACCCCGTGTGGCGGTTGGCCCAGCGGTTGCCGATGCCCAGCACCACGTCCGACTTGAGCATCGTCGCGTTGCCGTAACGGTGGGAGGTTTGCAGGCCGACCATGCCCACCATCTGCGGATGATCGTCGGGGATCGTGCCCCAGCCCATCAGGGTTGGGATCACCGGGATGCCGGTCAGCTCGGCGAACTCCACCAGCAGGTCGCTGGCGTCGGCGTTGATCACGCCGCCACCACTGACCAACAGTGGGCGTTCGGCTTGATCGAGCATGGCCAGGGCTTTTTCCACCTGGATGCGTGTGGCCAGTGGCTTGGCCAGCGGCAGCGGCTGGTAGGCGTCGATGTCGAATTCGATCTCGGCCATCTGTACGTCGAACGGCAGGTCGATCAGCACCGGGCCTGGGCGGCCGGAGCGCATTTCATAAAAGGCTTTCTGGAACGCGTAAGGCACCTGGCCGGGTTCGAGGACGGTGGTTGCCCACTTGGTCACTGGCTTGACGATGCTGGTGATGTCCACCGCCTGGAAGTCTTCCTTGTGCATCCGGGAACGAGGGGCTTGGCCGGTGATGCACAGGATCGGGATCGAGTCGGCCGAGGCGCTGTACAAGCCGGTGACCATGTCGGTGCCCGCCGGGCCGGAGGTGCCGATGCACACGCCGATATTGCCGGCCTTGGTGCGGGTGTAACCCTCGGCCATGTGGGAGGCGCCTTCAACGTGGCGAGCAAGGACGTGATCGATGCCACCCACCTTCTGCAAGGCCGAGTACAGCGGGTTGATCGCGGCGCCTGGGATACCGAAGGCGGTGTCCACGCCCTCACGGCGCATTACCAGAACGGCGGCTTCGATTGCTCTCATTTTGCTCATGGTTTTGGTGCCTCTTGCGTTTTGTAATTGTATACAAGTGGTTTCTCGTCAAAGTGTATTCACGGCGAGCGGCGCAGGTCAATTCATTTTGTTTATTGGCTTTGGCGTTCGTCGGAAGGCATTTTTTCGACGTATGGAGGGTTTGTGCGAAAATATTGTATACAAAAACAAATGTCATTGTGTTCTATTTGTTTGATCGAGCATCTCACGATTTAGACCTCCACCGCTTTTTCCATAACAAGATAAGGACGGCACCATGAGCGCTTTAACCTTGAAAATAGCCACCCAACTGGCCAGCCACGCCCTTACCGCAGGCCGCACGATTTCAGCGGCGCCGCTGACCATCGCGGTGCTCGACAGCGGTGGGCACCTGATCACCCTGCAACGGGAAGACGGCGCCAGCCTGCTGCGCCCGCAGATCGCCATCGGCAAGGCCTGGGGCGCGATTGCGCTGGGCAAGGGCTCGCGCTTGTTGGCGCTGGACGCGCAACAGCGGCCGGCGTTTATCGCCGCGTTGAACAGCTTGGGGCAGGGCAGCGTTGTGCCGGCACCGGGGGGGGTGTTGATTCGGGATCAGCAGGGCTTAGTGCTGGGGGCGATCGGGATCAGCGGGGATACGTCGGATATTGACGAGCAGTGCGCGATTACGGCGATTGAGGGGGTGGGGTTGTTGGCGGATGCGGGGGTGTCGGCTTGATTTGATGTGACTGCAAGGGCCTCATCGCGGGCAAGCCCGCTCCCACAAATGATTGGGTTCACACATTTATATGTGTGAATACGGCCAACTGTGGGAGCGGGCTTGCCCGCGATGCAGGCGGCTCGGTCTCAAGTCAAAGCCAAATGGCATCCCACAACGGGTAGTCGCCAAATTTCTTTACCAACCCAGCTCTCAAGGGATTGGCCACGATATACCGGGCGATCCCTTCAAGGCTTTCTTCACGGCGCACTGCATGGTCGTGAAAACCCGGCTGCCAGAGCCGACCCTGACGCCTGGCTACAGCGTTCACGACGCGAGTGCTTTTGGATTTCACCTGGCGCATCAAGGCGGCCAGTGAGCCTTTCTCCAGTGAGACTAGCCAGTGGAAATGATCGGGCATGACGACCCAGGCCAAAGAGGTTGCCAGGCCTTGGTTTTGGGCAATTCTGAATTGTTGAACGACTAGGCGGCCGAGCTTGAAGTCCTGGAAAACGGGCTCGCGATCAAGCGTATTGGTAGTCAGTAGATAGATACGGTTGGGCTCATCATACCTGCCAATGCGCAGGCGTTTTGAAGCGGGGAGATCAGGCATTCCATGGCCTCTTTTCAGTGGGTGTTCTGAGAGGCTAGATCTGTAGGGGGGAGGCTGATAGGCAGGCTTTTGGCAGGATGTGTCTGATATGGCGCTATCGCGGGCAAGCCCGCTCCCACAGGGGCCCGCAGTGTTCATTCATTTTGTGTCCGGCACAGAACAGTGTGGGAGCTGGCTTGCCTGCGATGGCCTCGCCGCGGTGTATCAGTCTGGCTCACACCCCTTGAGCACCAACCGGATAATCGTCTGCGCCGCCGCCTCATAATCCGCTTCATCCAGCTTGGCCTTGCCGGTCACCGCGGAGATCTGCCAGTCAAAATCCGCATAGGTCTGCGTCGCCGCCCAGATGCTGAACATCAGGTGGTTGGGGTCAATCGCGGCGATCAGGCCGCGATCCACCCAGTTCTGGATGCACTCGATGTTGTGCTTGGCCTGGGCGTTCAACTGCTCGATCTGGTCAGCGCTGAGGTGCGGGGCGCCGTGCATGATTTCGCTGGCGAAGACCTTGGAGGCAAACGGCAAATCACGGGAGATGCAGATTTTTGAGCGGATGTAGTTGCTCAGTACTTCCTTGGGCTCGCCGTCCGGGTTGAACGGCGTGGAGGCGGCCAGGATCGGCTCGATAATGCTTTCGAGCACCTCGCGATAGAGGTTGTCCTTGGACTTGAAGTAGTAATAGACGTTGGGTTTGGGCAGCCCGGCTTTGGCGGCAATGTCGCTGGTCTTGGTCGCGGCGAAGCCCTTGTCGGCGAACTCCTCGCTCGCCGCCCGCAGGATCTTTTCTTTGTTGCGCTCGCGAATGGTGCTCATAAACCTGGGGGTTCCTTGCCAGTACAGGCGGTCGGGCATAGTAGCACCGGCTTCGTGAGGCCCTCAAGAATGGGCACTGGCCACTCTTTCCCTGTACCGCGTTTGCCATTACCGTAGCGGCTCTTTCGCAGTGGGCAGTGGCCGATGGACTCCTCTGAAAAAAACGTGATTACGTCCTTGGATGTGGCCCGGCATGCTGGTGTTTCCCGCTCGGCAGTGTCGCGTACGTTCACCCCGGGCGCCAGCGTGGCTCCGGCCACGCGGGAAAAGGTGCTGGCCTCGGCCAAGGCCCTGGGGTATCAGGTCAATATGATTGCCCGCACCATGAACAAGGGCAGCAGTAACTTCGTCGGCGTGGTCACGGCGGGGTTCGACAGCGCGTTTCGGGCCAGCCTCTTGAGTCCCATCGCCCACAGCCTGAGCCGTCGCGGCCTGATGCCATTGTTGATGAACGCCGATGACCCTGCCCAGCTTGAGCAGTCATTGCAGGCGCTGCTCAGCTATCAGATTGCCGGGGTGATCCTTACCTCGGCCTCGCCGCCGTTGTCGGTGGTCCGGCATTACCTGGATCGGCAGATTCCGGTGGCGATGATCAACCGTGGCCATGAACTGGCCGGGGCCGAAGTGGTGGGCAGTGATAACCGTGCCGGTGGGCGTATGGCTGCCGATGCGTTGCTCAAGGGCGGTGCGCGGCGCCTGGCGTTTGTGGGCCAGGGCGCGCATAACTTCAGCAGCCGCGAGCGTTGGCTGGGGTTTTGCGAGCGTCTGGCCGAAGCGGGGGTGCAGGCACAGACGGTGGTCAATGAGACCCCGGGTTACCAGGGCGGAATGCAGGCGGTGCCGGCGCTGTTCAGCCAGGGGGAAGGGCCGGACGGGATCTTCTGCGCAACCGATATGCTGGCGCTGGGGGTGATGGATGCCCTGCGTTTTTCGTTGCGCCTGCAGGTGCCGCAACAGGTGCAGGTCATCGGCTTTGACGACATCGCCCAGGCCGCGCAACTGGCCTATGACCTGACCACGGTGCGCCAGGACAACGTGGAACTGGCGCAACGCGCCGTCGACGCGATCGTCGCACGGGGTGAAAACTTCACGCGGGTCGCCCGGTTCGAGCCGGTGCCGGTGACCCTGATCCAGCGCGGCACTACGATAATTCAGAAATAAAATTTCAATAATTGCTTGAAGGGAAAATTTATTTCGTGTTGTATGGGCAGTAAGCGGTGAGTGGCTGGCCTATCCAAAGGGCCGTGCCTTCACTTTTTTTTCCGGATCATTTGCACACGTGTGCAATCCATGCTGAAGGCCTTGTTTATGACGCAAGCAGAGACGTTACTGGACCGTGATCACCTGGCGGCGCGCTACGCGCTGGTGCGTCAGGTGGCGATGGATGCCGCGCAGCGTGGCATGGCGTATTACCGCAAGCGCGAGCAGTTGGATGTCGAACACAAGGATTCAGTCCCCCAGGATGTGGTGAGCATCGCCGACCGCGAGTTGGAGGTGTTTATCAAGGAGCGCCTGGCCGAGCAGTTTCCCGACGATGGCTTTGTGGGCGAGGAGGGTGGCGCCGCCGATTTGCAGGCACGTTGTGTCTGGGTGGTTGACCCTATCGACGGCACCAGTTGCTTTGTCAACGGCCTGCATACCTGGTGTGTGTCCATCGGCTTGCTGGTGGATGGCCAACCCTGGCTCGGCGCCGTGGCCGATGCCAATCACAACGAGCTGTTCCACGCCTGCCGCGGCCTGGGCGCCTATGTGAATGACACGCCGATCCGGGTCAGCGCGGCGGCGGATATCCGCTACGGCGTAACCGGCGTGGGCACCTCCCATCGGCGCGGCAGCGAGCATTTCATACCGTTTCTCTCCGGTCTGCTGAACGGCGGCGGCATGTTTATCCGCAATGGCTCCGGCGCGCTGATGATCGCTTACGTCGCCGCTGGGCGCTTGGTTGGCTACTACGAAACCCATATCAACAGCTGGGATTGTGCCGCAGGGCTGGTGCTGGTGAGTGAAGCCGGTGGCCGTTGCAGCGATTTCCTGCGCGGCGATGGCTTGCTCGGCGGCAACCCGCTGCTGGTGGCCAGTCCACAGGTGTACCCGCAACTGGCCGGGTTGATCGGCCCGTCACTGGAGGCTTGAGCGCGTTTCACCCTCTGCGTTTCAACGTACAGCGAATAATAACAATAGGAGACTGTCCGCCATGAAATCCCTGCTGTCCTTGTTTCACGCCGCGCCTGCGCAGCCATTGGTGGTCGACCCTGACGGGCGACTTTTCCGCCGGGTGCGCTGGCTGACCTTTTTGTCCATGTCGCTGAGCTATGCGCTGTTCTACGTGTGTCGGCTGTCCTTCAATGTGGCCAAGCCGGCGCTGGTGGGGCAGAACCTGCTCACTCCCACCCAATTGGGCATGATCGGTTCTGCGCTGTTCTTCACCTATGCGGTGGGCAAGCTGGTCAACGGTTTCCTGGCCGACCATGCGAATGTGCGGCGCTTCATGATGCTTGGGTTGCTGATCAGTGCGGTGGTCAACGCCTGCATGGGCCTGACCACCAATGCGATCCTCCTCACCCTGGCCTGGGGCCTTAACGGCTGGGCCCAGTCCATGGGCGTGGGGCCGTGCGTGGTGTCGTTGTCGCGCTGGTATACCGACAAGGACCGCGGCACGTTCTATGGTTTCTGGTCGATTGCCCACAGCCTGGGCGAGGCACTGACGTACATCGCCGTCGCCGCCGTGATCGTCACCTGGGGCTGGCAGTATGGTTATTTCCTCGCCACTGCCATGGGCGTACTCGGCATATTGCTGATCTACCTGTTCATGGCTGACTCACCGCAAAGCGCAGGCTTTGCCGAAGTGCACGGCGGCCGCGAAGACGCCGTGTCCAAGACCATCGGCAAATGGGGCGCACAACTGGCACTGCTGAAAAATCCTGCGCTGTGGTTGCTCGCCCTGGCCTCCTGCCTGATGTATATCGGCCGCTATGCGGTGATTTCCTGGGGGGTGTTTTTCCTGGAAAACGCCAAGGGCTACAACACGTTGTCAGCCTCGGCGCTGATCTCTATCACCGGGGTGTTCGGCATTGTCGGCACGGGCCTGAGCGGGCTGGTTTCCGATCGCTTTTTCGGCGGCCGGCGCCATGGCCTGGCGGTGTTGTTCGGCTTGATGAACAGCGCTTCGTTGGGCCTGTTCCTGTTCCTGCCCGGCGGCCATTACTGGCTGGATGCAATGGCCATGATGCTGTTCGGCCTGTCCATGGGCGCGCTGCTGTGTTTCCTCGGCGGCCTGATGGCCGTGGATATCGCCGCCAAAAGCGCAGCCGGTGCGGCGCTGGGCATGATCGGCATTGCCAGCTATGCCGGTGCGGCCGCCGGGGAGATCCTTACCGGGGTCTTGATCGAGCATGGCACCACCCTGGCCCAGGACGGCGGCAAGCTGTACGACTTCCACGCCCTGTCGTTGTTCTGGCTGGGTGCCTCGCTGATTTCGGTCTTGATGACCGCGTTGTTCTCCGGGCAAATCCATCGCCGCAAGCGAACACAGCGGCTGTTGGTCGATAAACCGCTCACAGACTGATCATCCCTTTTTCAACCGTTCCGAGTCGTCGGAAGCGGTACCGCTGCGCGCTCGAAAAGTGACGCAGTGGTGCCATCCACAATAAAAATAACAGGTGAAGACATGAAGAAATTGAGTGCTGGGCAGCATAAGAAAGCGTTGAGGCGGTATACGTTTATTGGCCTGGTCATTGCCTCGACCACCACCCAGGCACTGGAACTGGATTACCAGCACCAGTATTCGGAGGTCGAGCGAGAGCATAAGGACAAGGTGATGCTGACCCAGGCCCTGGACAATGGCTTGGCGTTTTCCTTCGAAGCGGTGATGGCCACGGCTCCCGACGGCGACGGCCAGCCGGGCAAGGCGTTTTCCCGCCTGACCAAGGACGAGCTCAAGGCCAAGGTCAAGTACAGCCACAAGTTGGGGGCCCACTGGAAGGTCAAGCCCAAGTTCACCTATGCCGACGGCAAGGATAAGAAATCCTACAAGCCGGCGCTGAAAGTGTCTTATGCCATCACCGACCGGTTCTCCATTACGCCGGGCTATTACCACAAGCTCACGCGCTACGACGAAGAGGGCAAGGCCGATAAGCACGACAACGCGGTCGAGCTGGGCGCCAAGTATAAATTCGGTCTGTTGTCGGTCGGTGTCGGGCGTAAGCAGATTTACAGCAACCAGATTGTGTTCGACGGTACGCGCAAGAACTACAGCAACAAGGTGTTATTCGAATACAAACTGACCAAACGCCTGACTCCGTACCTGGAAGTGGCCGACGTGTATGTCGACAAGAACACTGACCAGCGCCAGGCCCGCTACCGCGTGGGCTTCTCCTACGAATTCTGATCCAAGGAACCTGAACATGACCCTACTCAATCGTACGGGCCTGGCGTTGGCTGCGCTGACCCTGTGTACCGGCCTCCAAGCGTCCGAAACCGACCACTATGTGCTGGAAAAAGCCGTGCAGGTCAGCCGCCATGGCGTGCGCTCGCCTACCGATACCGACAAATTGGTCAAGGCCACCGGCCGTGCCTGGACCCCCTGGCTGGTGCAGGACGGTGAGCTGACCGGCCATGGCTACCTGGCTGCCAGTTACATGGGCGCCTGGCAGGCGGCGTATTACCGGGAGGCCGGGCTGTTGGCCAGTGGCTGTCCGCAGCCTGGCAGCCTGGTCGCGGTGGCCAGCCCCAAGCAACGCACGCGCTCTACCGCGGCGGCGCTGCTTGATGGCATGTTTCCTGGCTGTGGCGAAAAAGCCCTGGCGCGCACCCAGCCGGACCCGTTGTTCCAGACCGACGAAATGCCGTTCGCCAAACTCGATCCGGCCATGGCCAAGGCGCAGATCCTGCAAGCCCTGGGCGGTAACCTGCAAGCCGCCCAGGAGCGCTTGCGCCCGGACCTGGAGCGCCTGAAGAACGCGGTGTGCGAAGTGGGCAAGGCGTGTCCGTTTTTCGACACGCCGTGGGCGTTGAAGGAGGGCGATGGCGGCCGGTTCAAGATCAAGGGGCTGGACAAGGCGTCGTCGATGGCCGAGACCATTCGCCTGCAATACAGCGAAGGCATGCCCCTGGCCGATGTCGCCTTCGGCCATGCCCGCGATGCCGCGCAAGTCTCGGCCCTGGGGCGCCTGCACCGGGCCAAATATGACTTCATCAATGACACGCCGTACATTGCCAGCCGTGGCGGCTCGCAGTTGATGAACCAGATTGTGCTGGCCCTGGAGCAGGGCACGCCGATGGAGAAAAACGATCCGCTGGGCAACCCACCGGCGGCGCGCCTGCTGATGCTGGTGGCTCACGACACGAATATCTCGCACTTGCGTACGATGCTCGGGTTTACCTGGCAGTTGGGCGAGTACCAGCCAGGCAATATCCCGCCCACCGGCACCCTGGCCTTCGAGCGCTACCGCGACACCCAGACCGGCGAGCGCTTTGTACGCACGCGGTTCATCACCCAGGGCATGGATCAGATACGTGCCTTGCAGCGCCTGAGTCCGGAGCATCCACCGTTGCAGGCCGATTTCGATCAGCCGGGCTGCCGGCATACCTCGGTCGGCACCCTGTGTCCGATGGTGCAGTTCGTCGAGCGCACGGGGCGTGCCATCGACCGCTCGGCGCTGACGGCCTACCGCTATCCCTGACCCGGCGCGGCCATTCCCGCTCGCTCCGGGCGGGGATGGCCATCCGTAGACCCGACACAGGACACCGTTATGTTCATTTGCTTCGTAAGATTCACCCCGCTGGTCCTGGCCAGCCTGATTTCACTTCAGGTCCACGCGGCACCCGCCGATGACTTTGTGCTGGACAAGGTGGTGCAGGTCAGCCGTCACGGCGTGCGTCCACCCACCGACAGCGCGAAACTGGCCAAGGTCACCGGCCGCGCGCAACCCCGCTGGTCGGTGCCGGATGGGCATTTGACCGGTCACGGTTACGCGGCGGCGGTGGAAATGGGCCGCTATCGCGGCCAGGTTTTGCGCTCCGCCGGCCTGTTGCCCGATGGTTGCCCGTCGTCCGGGCAAGTGTTTGTGCGCGCCAGCCCGTTGCAGCGCACCCAGGCTACGGCCTTGGCGCTGCTCGACGGGTTGTTTCCGGGCTGTGGCCTGCAGCCTAGCGTGGTGCAGGGCGACAAGGATGCATTGTTCCAGGCCGACAAAATGCCCTTTGCCCGCCTGGACGCGCAACGCGCCGAAGACAGCGTGCTCGCCCGCATGGGCGGCAGCGTCGCCGGCGCACAGGCCCGCTACCGGGACGCGGAACAACAACTGCGCAACGTGATCTGCGCGGGCTCCGCCCCATGCAGCTACGCCGAGGAACCCTGGCAATTGACCCAGGACGAAGATGGGCGGCTGGCGATCAAGGGCCTGGGCACGCAGGCCAACCTGGGCGAGACATTCCGCCTGGAGTACAGCGAAGGCCTGCCGCTGGACCAGGTCGCGTTTGGCCACGGGCGCAGCGCGCGGCAAGTGTCCCAGTTGACGGCATTGACCAAGGCCAAATACGACTTCATCAATGACAGCCCTTATATCGCCAGCCGTGGCGGCTCGCAGCTGATGAACCAGATTGCCCTGGCGCTCGGACAAGGCACGCCCCAGGCCAAGGACGACCCTCTGGGGATGCCGCCCGACACGCGCTTCACCCTGCTGGTGGCCCATGACACCAACATTTCCTACCTGCGCACGCTGCTCGGGTTTCGCTGGAGCCTGGGCGACTACCTGGAGGGCAATATCCCGCCGGTGGGCAGCCTGCAATTCGAACGCTACAAGCAGCTCTCCAGCGGACGCTACTTCCTGCGGGTCGCGTTCGAGGCCCAGTCCTTGGAGCAGATTCGCCAGTTGACGCCGCTGACAAGGGCCCAGCCGCCGCTGCATGCCGATATGACCGGCACTCAGGGCTGCATCACGGCATCGGTGGGGGTGTTGTGCCCATTGGACGCTGCCTTGCAACGGTTGGATCAAAACATCGACCGTACTGCGTTGACGCCGTACCACTATCCATAACCCTGTCGGCCACCTATCCTCGGCAAAACTTTTCCGAGGAATGGAACATGGCAGGCAGCAGCTTACTGGTACTGATCGACGACATTGCCGCTGTGCTCGATGACGTTGCGTTGATGACCAAAATGGCCGCCAAGAAAACCGCCGGCGTGCTCGGCGATGACTTGGCGCTCAACGCCCAGCAGGTCAGCGGTGTGCGCGCCGAGCGGGAAATTCCCGTGGTGTGGGCGGTGGCGAAAGGGTCGTTCGTCAACAAGCTGATCCTGGTGCCCGCGGCGCTGTTGATCAGTGCGTTCGCGCCGTGGGCGGTCACGCCGCTGCTGATGCTCGGAGGCGCCTACCTGTGCTTTGAAGGCTTCGAGAAGCTCGCGCATAAATTCCTGCACAGCAAGGCGCAAGACCAGGCCGAGCACGCGCAGTTGGTCGAAGCCGTGGCGGACCCGGCGACCGATCTGGTGGCGTTCGAAAAGGACAAGATCAAAGGCGCGATCCGCACCGACTTTATCCTCTCCGCCGAAATCATCGCCATCACCCTTGGTACCGTGGCGGATGCGCCGCTGATGCAGCAGGTGATCGTGCTGTCGGGCATTGCCATCGTCATGACCATTGGGGTTTACGGCTTGGTGGCCGGCATCGTCAAGCTCGATGACCTGGGCCTGTGGCTCACTCAAAAGCCAGGCCAAGCAGCGCGCAGCATCGGCGGCGCGATCCTGCGGGCGGCGCCATACATGATGAAGAGCTTGTCGGTGATCGGTACGGCGGCGATGTTCCTGGTCGGCGGCGGCATCCTTACCCATGGCGTGCCGGTGGTGCATCACTGGATCGAGACCGTCAGCCTGGGCGCGGGTGGGGTGGCGTGGTTGGTGCCGGTATTGCTCAATGGCCTGGCGGGGATTGTCGCGGGGGCGGTGGTGCTGGCGGTGGTCAGTGTGCTGGGCAAGCTTTGGAACACCGTGAGGGCTTGATCGTCGCGGCATAAAAAAGGGCCATTCTTTCGAATGGCCTTTTTTGTGGCGGGTTACTCGGCGATCTGCAACTTGCGTGATTCCGTGTAGATGTAGCGCACCTTTTCATATTCGAACGGTGAGTTCATCTGCCCATAGCGGAAGCTGGTCTGGTAGCGCTTGTCTACCGCGCGCAGGGCCCAGATTTCCGGGTGGTTGGAGCTGACTTCGGACACGTTGAGGAAATTGATCTGGCTTTCGGCGCTGTAGTCGACGATCAGGCCGGTGGTGTCACGCAGGTTCGACGGGCCGAAGACCGGCAGAACCAAGTACGCGCCGCCGGGTACGCCGTAGAAGCCCAGGGTCTGGCCGAAGTCTTCGCTCTGGCGCGGCAGGCCCATGGCGGTAGCCGGGTCCCACAGGCCGGCGATGCCGATGGTGGTGTTGAGCAGCAGGCGCCCGCTGGTTTCCAGGGAGCGATGGCCCTTGAGTTGCAGCAGGCTGTTCAACAGGTTGGGCACGTCACCCAGGTTGTTGAAGAAGTTGCTCACGCCGGTGCGCAGGAAGCTTGGGGTCACGTAGGTGTAGCCGTTGACCACGGGCAGGAACACCCATTGGTCGAAGCGGTAGTTGAAGTGGTACACGCGACGGTTCCAGGCCTCCAGCGGGTCGTAGACGTTGAGTGCGGTCAGCGACGAGCGTTCGAACTCACGCTGGTCCATGCCGGGGTTGAACTTGAGCTTGGACAGTGGCTCCTTGAAGCCATCGGCGTCGACCTTGGTCGGTTCATGGGCCTTGCTGTTGTCGGCATTGGCCACGCCCGCACACATCAAGGCGGCGAGCAGCAGAAGATATTTAGCCACGGAAGAACTCCAGCATGGCGTCGGCGTTGACGCGGTAATTGAGGTTGCCGCAGTGGCCGCCCAGCGGGTAGACGGTCAAGCGATCGCCGAAGGTTTTACGCAGGAAACCCAGGTCGCCAGGGCCGAGGATCACGTCGTCGGCGTTGTGCATGACCGCGATTTTCTTGCTGTTGTGCAGGTAGTCCTTGAGGGCGTACAGGCTGACCTGGTCAACCAGTTGCAGCAGGCTGCCGCCGTCAGAGCGCGCGCGCC
>NZ_JAHPJF010000004.1:0-123123 GCF_020515815.1 Pseudomonas sp. AF03-9
ATCGGGTACTTCGGCGGGATGATCAGGCCGCGGCGGTTGATCAGGTCCGAGGTAAAGGCAATATCGGCCGCCGAGAAGCGGAACGAGGTGCCGATCAGCATGGCCATCTGTTCGTTGGTCAGGTGCTGCTTGGATTGCTGGAAGTCGTAGAGCAGGGCGTCGTTGAGGTCGATATAGCCCTTTTGCTGGAAGTAGCGGGTCAGCTTGCTCAGCACCAATTCATAAAAGGTGGTGGTGTTGTTGATGCCCTTCACCTCGGTCTGTACCAGCTTGTCGAGGTTGGTGATCGAGGTGTAGAGGTTGACCGGCGGGTTCAGCAACAGGACTTTCTTGAAGTTGAAGCTGCGACGGGTCTCGTCCAGTTTGGCCACGAACGCCGCGTCCAGGCCGCCGAGGCTGTAGCCGGTGAGGTAGAAGTCGGTCACCGGCAAGGAGGCGTTTTGCGCACGCACGGCTTGCATCACGCGGTACATGTCTTCGGCGTCTTCCTGGGTGATCCCCGGGGTGGCGAAGCGCGAGGCGGCGCTGATGAAGTCGAAGCTGGTCGGCGACGACAGCTGCACCACATGGTAGCCGGCTTGGTAATACAGTTTTTTCAGGTATTCGTTGATGCTGCTGTCAAACCGCGCACCCGTGCCGGCGATCAGGAAGATCAGCGGTGCGGCGCGGTCCTGCTTGGCGATGCGGTAGGTGAGCTTCTTTACCGGCCAGAAGTTGTCGGGCAGGCTGAATTCTCGCTCGGGACGCATTGTCAGGGTGTAGTCGGACTGGTTGATCTCGTCGTCGCTCGGCAGTTTTGGCCGAAGGTCGGGCGGGGTGGTGGCGATGGTCGCTTCAAACGGGTTGGTCAAAGGGTAGCCATAGCTGGCTTGGTCAATATCGACCGCCAGTGCTGACGCACTCAGAAAAAGGCTGCCCAAGAGGGCGGCACAGCGCAAGGAACGGAGCATGACTAAATCCCTAAGAGGAAACGTGCTTAATGAAGTTCGCAGGCTATGACCACCGCGTTGTCGCCGAAGTGCCATCACTCGGCACGAAATGTCGGTAAATAACGTCGGAATCGGGGTAATAGTTGCCAGACGATACACTTTGCCACGCGTTGATGGACACAAATTGTGTGTATGCGCCTTGCTAACGGCTGCCGGGGCATTAAGCTGAGCGCCGTTTTTGCCTATCGGAGTGCCCCCATGTCCCGTCGTTTGCCGCTGATCCTGCTGCTTATTGCCCTGCCGCTATGGCTGGCCGCCAGTTATGGCGCGCGCTACGGTTTTATGGAGGATGGCAGCTGGGTGGGGATCTGCGCCGACGAAGCCGGGCGCTGGGAGTGCCAGTTGCGTTCGAACCTGGGCTTGATGATCCACTTCAAGGTGCTGGGCTGGGTGGCGTTGGTGGCGTCGCTCGTCGCATTTTTTGTGCCGGGTCGCGTGGGCTGGTGGCTGGCGTTGCTGGGGATGGTGTTCGGATTGCCGGCGCTGGCGTTGTACAACACCACGTTTGCGGTGTTTGCGCTGGTGGTTGCGGGGTTGCGGTTGGTCAGGAAGCCTCGGGTTGCCTGATAGGGTCCCATCGCAGGCAAGCCAGCTCCCACGCTTGAGCACATTCCAAAAGATGTACTCGGTCAACTGTGGGAGCTGGCTTGTCGGGTCGCCGCATCGCTGCGATAGCGGTCTTAAGCCTTGCGTACCCGCAAGCAGCGCCACAATGCCCCTACCATCAACACGCTGACCAGTGCCCAGCCCCAAGCCTGCTGGTTCATCAGCCCCTCACGGTACAACTGCGGCGCAACGCCGGCGCCGATGATGAAGGCCAGCAAGGCGATCTCCCGGCGCGGACCAGTGACCGGACGCACCAGGTAAACCAACGCCGGCAACACCAGCGCCGCACTTGGGAAGCTGCGATAACGCGGGTCAAACACCAACGCCAGCATCATCACGGCCCCCGCAAAACCGGCAATCGCCACTAGCCAGCCCGCACGTTGCTCCAGCCAGTTGAACGCCCGTTCACGCCAACCGTCCCGGGCACTCAAGGCCAGGGCGGCGTGGGCCAGTACCAGCAGGTTCAGCAGCACCAGCAAGCCGGCCCACACCCATTCATCACCAAAGCGTGCAGTGACGCGGGTGAGTTCGGCCCACGTCCCGATGGAGCAGGCCGCCACCGCACCCAGCAGCGGCAGGGCAAGCGCGGCACGCGCGCTGCGCACGCGGCCACCCAGTGCCAATGTGCCCAGCAGGATCAGCCCGCCCACGCTCAGCCACAGCGGCCAGTACGGCACGTTGGTCACCGGCCCGGCGAGGATGCCCTTGTCCTGGCGGTCTGCATCGAACAGGCCCCAATAGCCACCCACGGCACCTTCACTGGCGCGTTTCCACGGCTGGTCAAACGCTTCGATCAGGTTGTAGTGCCAGCCATTGGCCTCGGCCATGGCTACAAAACCGCGCATGAATTTGGCCTCGTTGACCCGGCTCGGCACCGCGGTTTCACGCTGGCGGCCTTCGCTGGGCCAGCCGGTTTCGCCGATCAGCACATCCTTGGGCGCGAATTTGTTGCCAAAGGTCTGGCGCACATCGCCGACGTGCTTGAGCGCCTGGTCGATGCCGGACGGATCATCTTCCCAATAGGGCAACAGGTGAATGGTGAGGAAGTCCACTGCCGGGGCGATTTGCGGGTGTTGCAGCCAGAATTCCCACACATCGGCGTAGGTCACCGGCTGCTTGATCTGGCTTTTGACGGTGTGGATCAGCGTCACCAGCTGCTTGGCGGTGACTTCCTTGCGCAACAGCGCCTCGTTGCCAACGATCACCGCGGTGACGACATCAGGGTTGGCGTTGGCCGAGGCGATCAGTTCGTTGATTTCCTTTTCGGTCGCGATGGGATCACTGCTGACCCAGGCGCCCGCCATGACCTTCAAGCCATGCTTGCGCGCCATCTCTGGCAGGGCTTCCAGGCCGGTCATGGAGTAGGTGCGGATGCATTCAAAACGGGTGGCCAGCAAGGCGAGGTCCGCGTCCATGCGTTCGGGGCGCAGCTTGAACGGCTGGTCGAACGGTGATTGGTCCTTGTCGAACGGCGTATAGGACGCGCATTGCATCTTGTGGCTGGCGCTGGCCACATCCGGCAGCACCACGGGACGGCCGAGGCCATACCAGTAACCGACCAGGGCCAGCAGGCCGAGGATCAAGGCGAAGAAATAGGGTAGGGCAGGGAAGCGGGCAGTCGCAGGCATGGTCGGCTTATCTGGGAGAGCAAAGGCGCGCATCTTACCCGGATTTGGCCGGTCCCAGTGGGGCCGCATGATTTTGACATGCAAAGTTCGGGCGGAATTTTGACGTCATTTCCTACAAAGCCTCCTGCTGGCGTTGTGATGTCGTTTCTTGCTTGGGTAAGGTCGCTGACAGAGCAGGTTCCAAGTCCCGACGGGTTGATGATCGAGGTGTCAGCACTCCACTGACGCCGCAGCAGCCGGATCGATGCGCGTGATGGGAGCGCGGCGCACCACATAACAACAGGTTGACGTCGCTCGGCATCCGCCGGGCGCAGCACTTTCGGGGAAGTACGATGAAGATGCGACGACTCTTGGGCGCAGCTGCCACTCTGGTAGTTGCGATGAGCTCCACACTGGCCAGCGCCGACAGCAAAACCCTGAGCATCGGTTACGTGGACGGCTGGTCCGACAGCGTTGCCACCACCCACGTGGCGGCAGAGGTGATCAAGGCCAAGCTCGGTTATGACGTGAAACTGCAAGCGGTCGCCACCGGGATCATGTGGCAGGGTGTGGCTACCGGCAAACTCGACGCCATGCTCTCCGCCTGGCTGCCAGTGACCCACGGTGAGTACTGGGCCAAGAACAAGGACAAGGTGGTCGACTACGGCCCCAACTTCAAGGATGCAAAAATCGGCCTGATCGTGCCGGAGTATGTGAAAGCCAAGTCCATCGAAGACCTCAAGACCGACACCACCTTCAAGAACAAGATCGTCGGCATCGACGCCGGTTCAGGCGTGATGCTCAAAACCGACGAAGCCATCAAGCAGTACGGCCTCGATTACAAACTGCAAGCCAGCTCGGGCGCAGCGATGATCGCCGAACTGACCCGCGCCGAAGACAAGCAGGAATCCATTGCGGTCACTGGTTGGGTGCCACATTGGATGTTTGCCAAGTGGAAACTGCGTTTCCTGGAAGATCCAAAAGGCGTTTATGGCGCTGCCGAGACCGTCAACAGCATCGGCAGCAAGGGCCTGGAGGCGAAAGCGCCGGAAGTCGCGGCCTTCCTGAAGAAATTCCAGTGGGCCTCCAAGGATGAAATCGGCGAAGTCATGCTGGCAATCCAAGAGGGCGCCAAGCCCGATGCAGCAGCCAAGGATTGGGTAGCCAAGCACCCTGAGCGTGTTGCCGAGTGGACCGCTAAATAACCCTTCACCTGTAGCAACAAGTACACCGCCAACCTAATGTGGGAGCGGGCTTGCCCGCGATTGCAGTGTGTCAGCCGATCGATTCGGTACTGACACGCCGCCTTCGCAGGCAAGCCCGCTCCCACACTTATTTGACCCTTTGCAAATCCTCCAGCGTTCACGCAATCCCTCGCTACACTCGATCTAAGACTAAGGTCGTCTGGAACCTCTACGGCAGCCGCATACAGTGGATACGTTCCAAAATAATAAAAAAGCTGTGCTGCGAGGATAAAAACAATGAACGACAGCATTTACCTCTCGATTCAAAACAGCCCGCGTTTCAAGGAGCTGGTGAGAAAAAGGGAACGATTCGCCTGGATTCTCTCGGCGATCATGCTCGGGCTTTACTCCGCTTTCATCCTGTTGATCGCCTACGGGCCACAAGTGCTGGGGGCCAAGATCAGCCCCGGTTCCTCGATTACCTGGGGTATTCCCCTGGGCGTCGGGCTGATTGTGTCTGCCTTCGTCCTGACCGGCATCTACGTGCGCCGCGCCAATGGCGAATTCGACGACCTGAACAATGCGATTCTCAAGGAGGCTGCGCAATGATCGGGCGTCTACTGGCAGTATTCGTCGCTTCGCTGTTTGCTCCGGCCCTCTGGGCTGCGGACGCATTGACCGGTGAAGTGCACAAGCAACCCCTGAACGTGTCGGCCATCGTGATGTTTGTCGCGTTTGTCGGCGCCACCCTGTGCATCACCTACTGGGCGTCCAAGCGCAACAAATCGGCGGCCGACTACTATGCGGCCGGCGGCAAGATCACCGGTTTCCAGAATGGCCTGGCGATTGCCGGTGACTACATGTCGGCGGCGTCCTTCCTGGGGATTTCCGCGCTGGTGTTCACCTCCGGCTACGATGGCCTGATCTACTCGATCGGCTTCCTGGTGGGCTGGCCGATCATTCTGTTCCTGATCGCCGAGCGCCTGCGTAACCTGGGCAAGTACACCTTTGCCGACGTGGCGTCCTACCGCCTCGGGCAAACCCAGATCCGCAGCCTGTCGGCCTGTGGCTCGCTGGTGGTGGTGGCGTTCTACCTGATCGCGCAGATGGTGGGTGCGGGCAAGCTGATCCAACTGCTGTTCGGCCTGGACTACCACGTTGCGGTGATCCTGGTGGGCATCCTGATGTGCATGTACGTGCTGTTCGGCGGCATGCTGGCGACCACCTGGGTGCAGATCATCAAGGCAGTGCTGCTGCTGTCCGGTGCCTCGTTCATGGCGCTGATGGTGATGAAGCACGTCAACTTCGATTTCAACGTGCTGTTCTCCGAGGCGATCAAGGTTCACCCGAAAGGTGAAGCGATCATGAGTCCTGGCGGCTTGGTGAAAGACCCGATCTCGGCATTCTCCCTTGGCTTGGCACTGATGTTCGGTACCGCCGGCCTGCCGCACATACTGATGCGCTTCTTCACCGTAAGCGACGCCAAGGAAGCGCGTAAGAGCGTGCTGTACGCCACTGGTTTCATTGGCTACTTCTATATCCTGACCTTCATCATCGGCTTCGGCGCGATCCTGCTGGTCAGCACCAACCCGGCGTTCAAGGATGCAGCAGGCGCCTTGCTCGGTGGCAACAACATGGCGGCGGTGCACCTGGCCAACGCGGTGGGTGGCAGTATCTTCCTGGGCTTCATCTCGGCGGTGGCGTTCGCAACCATCCTCGCGGTGGTTGCCGGCCTGACCCTGGCCGGTGCGTCGGCGGTGTCCCATGACCTTTACGCCAGCGTGATCAAGAAAGGCAAGGCCAACGAGAAAGACGAGATTCGCGTGTCGAAGATCACCACCGTGGCCTTGGGTGTATTGGCGATCGGTCTGGGTATCCTGTTCGAAAGCCAGAACATCGCGTTCATGGTTGGCCTGGCGTTCTCCATTGCCGCCAGCTGTAACTTCCCGGTGTTGCTGCTTTCCATGTACTGGAAAAACCTCACCACCCGTGGCGCGATGATTGGCGGCTGGTTGGGCCTGGTCAGTGCCGTTGGCCTGATGATCCTCGGTCCGACCATCTGGGTCTCGATCCTGCACCATGAAAAAGCCATCTTCCCTTATGAGTACCCGGCGCTGTTCTCGATGGTCATTGCGTTCATCGGCATCTGGTTCTTCTCCATCACCGACAAGTCGGCGGCGGCAGAGAAGGAGCGTGCACTGTACTTCCCGCAGTTTGTGCGTTCGCAGACTGGCCTGGGGGCGAGTGGGGCGGTCAATCACTAAGGTTGTAGCTGGATAGGAAAATGCCCCGGTCGCAAGGCCGGGGCATTTTTTTGTCTGGGGTTATGGGGTGTCTGGGCTGTCGCCATCGCAGGCAAGCCAGCTCCCACATTTGACTGAGTACATCCCTTGGAATGCAGTCGAATGTGGGAGCTGGCTTGCCTGCGATGGCGATGGTGCCGGCGACACAAACAAAAACGGCCTCCACTAAGGGAGGCCGTTCTCGATCCAGCTAAGCAGGTGAATGCTTACTTGCGATCTTCCAGCTTGGTGATGTCACGCGACTCGTAGCCGGTGTACAGCTGGCGCGGGCGGCCAATCTTGTACGGGCTGGAGAGCATTTCTTTCCAGTGGGAGATCCAGCCTACGGTCCGCGCCAGGGCGAAGATCACGGTGAACATGCTGGTTGGAATGCCGATCGCCTTCAGGATGATCCCCGAGTAGAAGTCGACGTTCGGGTACAGCGAGCGTTCGATGAAGTACGGGTCGGTCAGGGCGATCTCTTCCAGGCGCATGGCCAGTTCGAGTTGCGGATCGTTGTTGATGCCCAGTTCCTTCAACACTTCGTCGCAGGTCTGCTTCATGACGGTGGCGCGTGGGTCGCGGTTCTTGTAGACCCGGTGACCGAAGCCCATCAACTTGAACGGATCGTTCTTGTCCTTGGCCTTGGCGATGAACTTGTCGATGTTCGAGACATCGCCGATTTCATCGAGCATGGTCAATACGGCTTCGTTCGCACCGCCGTGGGCAGGGCCCCACAGTGCGGCGATGCCGGCGGCGATACAGGCGAACGGGTTGGCACCCGAGGAGCCTGCCAGGCGCACGGTGGAGGTCGATGCGTTCTGCTCGTGGTCGGCGTGGAGGATGAAGATCCGGTCCATGGCCTTGGCGAGCGTCGGGCTGATCGGTTTGATCTCGCACGGGGTGTTGAACATCATGTGCAGGAAGTTTTCCGCGTACGTCAGGTCGTTGCGCGGGTACATCATGGGTTGACCCATGGAGTACTTGTAAACCATTGCGGCCAGGGTCGGCATCTTGGCAACCAGGCGGATCGCGGAAATTTCGCGATGCTGCGGGTTATTGATGTCGAGGGAGTCGTGATAGAAGGCCGACAGGGCGCCGACCACACCGCACATGACGGCCATTGGGTGGGCGTCGCGACGGAAGCCGTTGAAGAAGGTCTTCAACTGCTCGTGAACCATGGTGTGGTTCTTCACGGTGCTGACGAACTGGGCTTTCTGCTCGGCTGTTGGCAGTTCGCCATTTAGCAGCAGGTAGCAGGTTTCCAGGTAGTCCGATTTCTCGGCCAGTTGCTCGATCGGGTAGCCGCGATGCAGCAAAATGCCATTATCACCATCGATGTAGGTGATCTTCGACTCGCAAGAGGCGGTCGACATGAAGCCTGGGTCGAATGTAAAACGGCCCGTGGCCGTCAGGCCCCGTACGTCGATAACATCGGGACCAACGGTGCCGGTTAAAATGGGCAGCTCGACGGGGGCTGCGCCCTCGATGATCAACTGCGCTTTTTTGTCAGCCATGTGGCCTCCTATTTATGCTTCAAATCATCAGACAGACCCCCCACGCAGGGCCCGCACCACTATATTGATATAAATCCAGATGTCAATTTGCCTAAAGTCTTGCACCAGAAGGCTTTAACCGTACTTTTTCCTCGAAATTGCCTGCCATTTACGCCTTTTATACCGCCAGCGCAATCAGCTATTAGGGTGAGGCAGGCGCGTTGTCATTAGTAACCTAACTGTCTATACTCGGCCACCGACCGCCAAGGGCTTTTGGGCTTGCTTTCATTGGGGGTCGCACTCCCTGGGTGGTGCTACCTGACCAGTGCACTCCCCTACAACTTTGCCCTGATTGTTAGGGGCTCTTCAGTGTGAAAAAAAAGCCGTGAAGAATAGCCAACGACCTGTAAACCTAGACCTAAGGACCATCAAACTCCCCATCACCGGCGTTACGTCGTTCCTGCACCGTGTTTCCGGCATCATCCTGTTCCTGGGCTTGGGCATCATGCTTTACGCATTGAGCAAATCCCTGGGTTCCGAGGAAGGTTACGCCGAGGTGAAGGCATGCTTGACCAGCCCGCTGGCCAAGTTCGTAGCATGGGGCCTCCTGTCCGCTCTGCTGTATCACCTGGTAGCCGGTGTGCGCCACTTGATCATGGATGCGGGTATCGGTGAGACGCTGGAAGGCGGCCGCCTGGGCTCGAAAATCATCATCGCCATTTCCGTGGTGCTGATCGTTCTGGCAGGAGTTTGGATATGGTAACCAGCGTTACGAACCTTTCGCGTTCGGGCCTCTATGACTGGATGGCACAGCGTGTGTCTGCGGTCGTTCTCGCGGCTTATTTCATCTTCCTGATCGGATACCTCGTCGCAAATCCAGGCATCAGCTATGAGCAATGGCACGGCCTGTTTTCCCATAATGCGATGCGAATCTTCAGTCTGCTGGCCCTTGTAGCCCTGGGCGCTCACGCCTGGGTCGGCATGTGGACCATCGCGACCGACTACCTGACGCCAATGGCGCTGGGCAAGTCCGCGACCGCAGTACGTTTCCTCTTCCAGGCAGTCTGCGGCGTCGCGATGTTCGCTTACTTCGTCTGGGGTGTGCAGATTCTTTGGGGTATCTGATCCATGGCTAACATTCCAACTATTTCATTCGACGCCATCATTATTGGTGGTGGCGGTGCCGGCATGCGCGCTGCGCTGCAGCTGGCACAGGGCGGTCACAAGACAGCCGTGATCACCAAGGTGTTCCCGACCCGTTCCCACACCGTATCGGCCCAGGGTGGCATCACCTGCGCCATCGCCTCCGCCGATCCGAACGATGACTGGCGCTGGCACATGTACGATACCGTCAAGGGTTCCGACTATATCGGTGACCAGGACGCTATCGAATACATGTGTCAGGAAGGCCCGGCTGCGGTGTTCGAGCTGGACCACATGGGTCTGCCGTTCTCCCGTACCGAACAGGGTCGTATCTACCAGCGTCCATTCGGCGGCCAGTCGAAGGATTACGGTAAAGGCGGGCAGGCTGCCCGTACCTGCGCCGCTTCCGACCGTACCGGTCACGCGCTGCTGCACACCCTTTACCAGGGCAACCTGAAAGCCGGTACCACGTTCCTGAACGAGTACTACGCGGTTGATCTGGTGAAGAACTCGCAAGGCGAGTTCGTCGGCGTGATCGCGATCTGCATCGAAACCGGTGAAACCACCTACATCCGCGCCAAGGCTACCGTGCTGGCGACTGGCGGTGCAGGCCGTATCTACGCTTCGACCACCAATGCCCTGATCAACACCGGCGACGGCGTTGGCATGGCACTGCGTGCCGGCGTGCCGGTGCAAGACATCGAAATGTGGCAGTTCCACCCGACCGGCATCGCCGGCGCTGGTGTACTGGTTACCGAAGGTTGCCGTGGTGAAGGTGGATACCTGATCAACAAGCACGGCGAGCGTTTCATGGAGCGTTATGCTCCGAACGCGAAAGACCTTGCTGGTCGTGACGTTGTGGCCCGTTCGATGGTTAAAGAGATCATCGCCGGCAACGGCTGTGGCCCGAATGGCGACCACGTACTGCTGAAGCTCGATCACCTGGGCGAAGAAGTCCTGCATAGCCGCCTGCCAGGTATCTGCGAGCTGTCCAAGACCTTTGCTCACGTTGACCCGGTGGTTGCTCCGGTTCCGGTTGTTCCGACTTGCCACTACATGATGGGCGGCGTGCCGACCAACATTCATGGCCAGGCGATCACCCAGAACGCCGAAGGCGAAGACGAGATCATCCACGGCCTGTTCGCGGTAGGCGAAGTGGCTTGCGTATCGGTTCACGGTGCCAACCGTCTGGGCGGCAACTCGCTGCTCGACCTGGTGGTATTCGGCCGTGCTGCCGGCCTGCACCTGGAAAAAGCGCTGACCGACGGCATCGAATACGATGACGCCACCGACGCCAACATCGAAGCTGCCCTGGCGCGTCTGAACGCTCTGAACGAGCGTACTGATGGCGAAGACGTAGCAACCCTGCGTCGCGAGCTGCAAAGCTGCATGCAGAACTACTTCGGTGTGTTCCGTACCGGCGAGTACATGCAGAAGGGCATCGCCCAGTTGGCCGACCTGCGCAAGCGCATCGCCAACGTCAAGATCAACGATAAGAGCCAGGCGTTCAACACCGCTCGTATCGAAGCCCTTGAGCTGCAAAACCTGCTGGAAGTGGCCGAAGCGACCGCAATCGCTGCCGAGGTTCGTAAAGAATCCCGTGGTGCCCACGCCCGTGAAGACTTTGAAGATCGCGACGACGAAAACTGGTTGTGCCACACCCTGTACTTCCCGGGTGACAAGCGCGTAACCAAGCGTGCCGTGAACTTCTCGCCGAAGACGGTTCCGACGTTTGAACCGAAGATTCGGACTTACTAAGGGTGGCTGCCATGTTGAAAGTCAGTGTTTATCGCTACAACCCTGATCAGGACGCTGCGCCGTTCATGCAGGAATTCCAGGTCGATACCGGTGGTAAAGACCTGATGGTGCTGGATGTGTTGGCACTGATCAAAGAGCAGGACGAAGGTTTCTCTTATCGTCGCTCTTGCCGTGAAGGTGTGTGCGGTTCCGACGGCATGAACATCAACGGCAAAAACGGCCTGGCGTGCATCACGCCGCTGTCCGCCGTGGTTAAAGGTAACAAGCTGATCGTTCGTCCGCTGCCAGGTTTGCCGGTTATCCGTGACTTGGTTGTCGATATGAGCATCTTCTACAAGCAATACGAGAAAGTTAAGCCGTTCCTGCAAAACGACACGCCGGCTCCGGCCATCGAACGTCTGCAGTCCCCGGAAGAGCGTGAGAAACTTGACGGTCTGTACGAGTGCATCCTGTGCGCTTGCTGCTCGACTTCTTGCCCATCCTTCTGGTGGAACCCGGATAAATTCCTGGGTCCAGCTGCCCTGCTGCAAGCGTACCGCTTCCTGGCAGACAGCCGTGACACCAAGACCTCCGAGCGTCTGGCTTCACTGGATGACCCGTTCAGCGTATTCCGCTGCCGCGGGATCATGAACTGCGTCAACGTATGTCCCAAAGGCCTGAACCCGACTAAGGCCATTGGTCACATCCGTAATATGCTGCTGCAAAGCGGCGTGTAACTGACGTTGTAGCAAAGCAGGACCGTTGTGCCCGTAAATGCTGCGGCGCAGGCTTCAACCGGCGCCGTAGTTTTAACTTGAGCAGCGACTTACAAAGCCGCAGCTCTTATTTTGAAGAAATGAGACAAGCAGGGGCATTCGGGTTGGTACCCGAACTATCAGCGTGATCCTAAGTGGCTTGTTTTGGTCGCTGCACTTGGCCTTTTGCAAGCAAACTCGGTGTTTTCGCCGGTGGTGTCCCCAAATCGAGGGTGACCAAGCATGCAAGAAAGCGTGATGCAGCGCATGTGGAACAGCGGCTATCTTTCAGGTGGTAACGCTGCCTATGTGGAAGAGCTTTATGAGCTCTACCTGCACGACCCTAACGCTGTGCCAGAAGAATGGCGCACCAAATTTCAGACGTTGTCTTCAGACGGCAACGCTGCCACCGATGTATCGCATGCAACAATTCGCGATCAATTTGTGCTGCTGGCAAAGAACCAGCGCCGCGCCCAACCGGTTTCCGCCGGCAGCGTGAGCAGTGAGCATGAGAAGAAGCAAGTTGAAGTACTGCGACTGATCCAGGCTTACCGGATGCGTGGCCACCAGGCGGCCCAGCTTGACCCGCTGGGGCTCTGGCAGCGTCCTGCACCTGCTGACCTGTCGATCAATCATTACGGCTTGACCAATGCCGATCTTGATACGACCTTCCGTGCCGGAGACCTGTTCATCGGCAAAGAGGAAGCGAGCCTACGCGAAATTCACGAAGCGTTGCAGCAGACATATTGCCGCACCATTGGCGCTGAGTTCACGCACATCACCGATTCCGAGCAACGCCACTGGTTCCAGCATCGTCTGGAAGGCGTGCGTGGTCGTCCGGTATTGTCCGCTGACGTACGTAGCCACCTGCTTGAGCGCGTGACCGCTGCCGAAGGCCTGGAAAAATACCTGGGCACCAAATACCCAGGTACCAAGCGTTTTGGTCTGGAAGGCGGCGAAAGCCTGATCCCGATGCTCGACGAGCTGATCCAGCGTTCCGGTTCCTACGGCACCAAGGAAATCGTGATCGGCATGGCTCACCGTGGTCGTCTGAACGTGTTGGTCAACACCTTCGGCAAGAACCCGCGTGAACTGTTCGACGAGTTCGAAGGCAAGAAGAAGGTCGAGCTGGGTTCCGGTGACGTTAAATACCACCAGGGCTTCTCGTCCAACGTGATGACCACCGGCGGTGAAGTTCACCTGGCCATGGCCTTCAACCCATCCCACCTGGAAATCGTTTCTCCAGTGGTCGAGGGTTCGGTCCGTGCGCGCCAGGATCGTCGCAACGACGCGACCGGTGAAAAAGTCCTGCCGATTTCCATCCACGGTGACGCGGCATTCGCCGGTCAAGGCGTGGTCCTGGAAACGTTCCAGATGTCGCAGACTCGCGGCTTCAAGACCGGCGGCACGGTTCACATCGTCATCAACAACCAAGTCGGCTTCACCATCAGCAACCCGCTGGACGCACGCTCTACCGAGTACGCCACCGACGTTGCCAAGATGATCCAGGCACCGATCCTCCATGTGAATGGCGATGATCCGGAAGCCGTGCTGTTCGTGACCCAACTGGCTGTCGACTACCGCATGCAGTTCAAGCGTGACGTGGTGATCGACCTGGTTTGCTACCGCCGTCGCGGTCACAACGAAGCCGACGAACCAAGCGGCACCCAGCCGTTGATGTACCAGCAGATCACCAAGCAGCGCACCACCCGTGAGCTGTACGCCGAAAGCCTGACGAAGGCCGGTGTGGTTGACGATGCACGTGTTCAGGCGAAGATCGATGAATACCGCAACGCGCTGGACAACGGTCTGCACGTAGTGAAAAGCCTGGTCAAAGAGCCGAACAAAGAGCTGTTCGTCGACTGGCGTCCATACCTGGGTCACACCTGGACCGCGCGTCACGACACCTCGTTCGATCTGAAAACCCTGCAGGAACTGTCTGCCAAGCTGCTGGAAATTCCGGAAGGCTTCGTCGTACAGCGCCAGGTTGCGAAGATCTACGAAGACCGTCAGAAGATGCAAGCCGGCGGCCTGCCGATCAACTGGGGTTATGCCGAAACCATGGCATACGCGACCCTGGCGTTCGAAGGTCACCCGATCCGCATGACCGGCCAGGACATCGGCCGTGGTACGTTCTCGCACCGTCACGCGGTATTGCACAACCAGAAAGACGCGGGCACCTATGTGCCGCTCAAGCACCTGTACGAAGGCCAGCCACGTTTCGACCTGTACGACTCGTTCCTGTCCGAAGAAGCCGTGCTGGCGTTCGAATATGGCTACTCCACCACCACGCCTAACGCGCTGGTGATCTGGGAAGCCCAGTTCGGCGACTTCGCCAACGGTGCCCAGGTGGTTATCGACCAGTTCATCACCAGCGGCGAGCACAAGTGGGGCCGCCTGTGCGGTCTGACCATGCTGCTGCCACACGGTTATGAAGGTCAGGGGCCGGAGCACTCCTCGGCCCGTCTGGAGCGTTACCTGCAGTTGTGCGCCGAGCACAACATCCAGGTGTGCGTGCCGACTACGCCGGCCCAGATCTACCACTTGCTGCGTCGCCAGGTGATCCGCCCGCTGCGCAAGCCGCTGGTAGTGCTGACTCCGAAATCGCTGTTGCGTCACAAATTGGCCATCTCGACCCTGGAAGATCTGGCCGAAGGCTCGTTCCAGACCGTGATTCCAGAAATCGATGCATTGGACGCGGCCAAGGTGACTCGCTTGGTCCTGTGCAGCGGCAAGGTCTACTACGACCTGCTGGAAAAACGTCGTGCCGAAGGCCGCGAAGACATCGCCATCGTGCGTATCGAGCAGCTTTACCCGTTCCCGGAAGACGACCTGATGGAGGCCATCGCGCCTTACACCAACCTCACCAATGTGGTGTGGTGCCAGGAAGAACCGATGAACCAGGGCGCGTGGTACAGCAGCCAGCATCACCTGCGTCGTAGCATCGGCAACCATAACAAGGCCCTGGGCCTTGAATACGCCGGTCGTGATGCTTCTGCTGCACCTGCGTGTGGTTATGCGTCGATGCACGCCGAGCAGCAGGAAAAACTGCTGCAAGATGCTTTCACTGTTTAACGCCTTCGCGCTGACTGAAACCGAATTTTAAGGACACACAGATAATGGCTATCGAAATCAAAGCCCCGTCATTCCCGGAATCGGTTGCCGATGGCACCGTTGCCACCTGGCACAAGAAACCAGGCGACGCTGTAAAGCGTGACGACCTGATCGTCGACATCGAGACCGACAAAGTTGTTCTGGAAGTGTTGGCCGAGGCTGACGGCGTGCTGGGCGCAATCGTGGCTGAAGAGGGCGCTACCGTCCTGTCGAACCAGGTTCTGGGCTCGATTGAAGAGGGCAGCGCTGCTGCCGCTGCTCCTACCGCCGCTGCACCAGTTGCTTCGGCACCTGCTGCCGCCCCGGCTGCTGGCGCTGAAGACCCGATCGCTGCTCCAGCTGCGCGCCAACTGGCTGAAGAAAACGGCATCAACCTGGCTTCCATCAAAGGCACCGGCAAAGACGGCCGTGTGACCAAGGAAGACGTGGTTGCTGCTGTTGAAGCCAAGAAAAACGCTCCAGCTGCCGCGCCTGCCAAGGCTGCTGCCCCGGCTGCCGCTGCCCCTGTGTTCGCTGCCGGCGACCGCACCGAGAAGCGCGTACCGATGACCCGTGTACGTGCCACCGTGGCCAAGCGCCTGGTTGAAGCCCAGTCGAACATGGCGATGCTGACCACTTTCAACGAAGTCGACATGACCGAAGTCATGGCCCTGCGTTCTAAGTACAAGGATCTGTTCGAGAAGTCCCACAACGGCGTGCGCCTGGGCTTCATGTCGTTCTTCGTGAAAGCGGCCACCGAAGCGCTGAAACGCTTCCCGGCTGTCAACGCTTCCATCGACGGCAACGACATCGTTTACCATGGCTACGCAGACGTCGGCGTAGCGGTGTCCAGCGACCGTGGCCTGGTGGTGCCGGTCCTGCGTAACGCCGAACTGATGAGCCTGGCTGAAATCGAAGGCGGCATCGCCACCTTCGGCAAGAAAGCCCGTGACGGCAAGCTGACCATCGACGAGATGACCGGCGGTACGTTCACCATCACCAACGGTGGTACCTTCGGTTCGATGATGTCGACCCCGATCGTCAACCCGCCACAAGCTGCGATCCTGGGCATGCACAACATCATCCAGCGTCCGATGGCCATCAACGGCCAAGTCGTGATCCGCCCGATGATGTACCTGGCACTGTCTTACGATCACCGCCTGATCGATGGTAAAGAAGCCGTGACTTTCCTGGTGACCATCAAGAACCTGCTGGAAGACCCGGCTCGTCTGCTGCTGGATATCTGATATAAGCAGCGTCAAGTTGCGAGCTGCAAGCTGCAGGAAAAAGCAGCTTGGCTTGCAGCTTGACGCTTAAAGCTTGTCGCTAAATAGAGGATCTATTTTCATGTCGCAGAAATTTGACGTTGTAGTGATTGGTGCAGGTCCTGGCGGCTATGTTGCCGCCATCAAGGCCGCACAACTGGGCCTCTCGACTGCTTGCATCGAAAAATACACCGACAAGGAAGGCAAACTGGCACTGGGCGGTACTTGCCTGAACGTCGGTTGCATTCCTTCCAAGGCGCTGCTGGACAGCTCCTGGAAATTCCACGAAGCCCAAGACGGCTTCGCGATCCACGGCATCAACCATGCTGGCGTGACCATGGACGTGCCAGCAATGGTCGGCCGTAAAGCCAGCATCGTTAAAGGCCTGACTTCCGGCGTTGCGACCTTGTTCAAGGCCAACGGCGTCACTTCCCTGCAAGGCCACGGCAAGCTGCTGGCCGGCAAGAAAGTTGAAATCACCAAGCCAGACGGTTCGACCGAAATCATCGAAGCCGAGAACGTGATCCTGGCTCCAGGTTCGCGTCCAATCGACATTCCACCGGCTCCAGTCGACAACAACGTGATCGTTGATTCGACCGGCGCCCTGGAATTCCAGGCTGTTCCCAAGCGTCTGGGCGTGATCGGCGCTGGCGTGATCGGCCTGGAACTGGGTTCGGTATGGTCCCGCCTGGGTGCCGAAGTGACTGTGCTGGAAGCCCTGGACACGTTCCTGATGGCTGCCGACACCGCCGTTTCCAAAGAAGCACTGAAAACCCTGACCAAACAAGGTCTGGACATCAAGCTGGGCGCTCGCGTGACCGGTTCGAAAGTCAACGGTGAAGAAGTTGTCGTCAACTACACCGACAAGGATGGCGAAAAAACCATCACTTTCGACAAGCTGATCGTAGCCGTGGGTCGCCGTCCAGTGACCACCGACCTGCTGGCAGCCGACAGCGGCGTGACCCTCGACGAGCGCGGTTACGTGCACGTTGACGATCACTGCGCAACCTCCGTGCCTGGCGTGTACGCCATCGGTGACGTGGTTCGCGGCATGATGCTGGCGCACAAGGCTTCCGAAGAAGGCATCATGGTTGTCGAGCGCATCAAGGGCCACAAGACCCAGATGAACTACGACCTGATCCCTTCGGTTATCTACACCCACCCGGAAATTGCATGGGTCGGCAAGAACGAACAGCAGTTGAAAGCTGAAGGCGTTGAAGTTAACGTCGGCACCTTCCCGTTTGCCGCTTCTGGCCGTGCCATGGCAGCGAACGACACCGGTGGTTTTGTCAAAGTCATCGCTGATGCCAAGACTGACCGCGTATTGGGCGTCCACGTGATTGGCCCGAGCGCTGCAGAACTGGTTCAGCAGGGCGCGATCGGTATGGAGTTCGGCACCAGTGCCGAGGACCTGGGCATGATGGTCTTCTCCCATCCGACCCTGTCCGAAGCATTGCACGAAGCAGCGTTGGCAGTGAATGGCGGCGCCATCCACATCGCCAACCGCAAGAAGCGCTAAGCGAGATAATAAGAAACCACGGCGGAGTTGCCCGTCGTGAGCCTTGTGCGCAAGACTCACCGCGGAATATCCGCTGGACGCAGCCTTGCGCAGCTTTACGGGCCTTGAGCCCCGCAAGTTGCGCAAGCAGCAGTCACAGGTGGCGCGGCACTCATAATGAGCGCAGCGCCGAATGCGCAGTACCTAACGAAGACGGTAAAAAGCATGAATCTTCACGAGTATCAGGGTAAGCAGCTGTTCGCTGAATACGGCCTGCCAGTATCCAAGGGCTACGCAGTAGACACCCCGGAAGCAGCAGCAGAAGCTTGCGACAAAATCGGTGGTACCGAGTGGGTTGTCAAAGCCCAGGTCCACGCTGGTGGTCGCGGTAAAGCGGGCGGCGTTAAGCTGGTTCGCAGCAAAGAAGACGCCAAGGCCTTCGCACAGCAGTGGCTGGGCAAGCGTCTGGTGACTTACCAGACTGATGCCAATGGCCAGCCAGTCACCAAGATCCTGGTTGAATCGTGCACTGATATCGCTAAAGAGCTGTACCTGGGCGCTGTCGTTGACCGTTCGAGCCGTCGCATCGTGTTCATGGCTTCCACCGAAGGTGGCGTGGACATCGAGAAGATCGCTCACGAAACCCCAGAAAAAATTCTGAAAGCCACTATCGATCCACTGGTTGGCGCTCAGCCATTCCAGGGTCGCGAGCTGGCTTTCCAGCTGGGCCTGGAAGGCAAGCAAGTTGCCCAGTTCGCCAAGATCTTCGTGGGTCTGGCCAAACTGTTCCAGGATCACGATCTGGCCCTGCTGGAAGTGAACCCGCTGGTGATCAAGGCCGACGGCGATCTGCATTGCCTCGATGCCAAGATCAACATCGACGCCAACGCCATGTACCGTCAGCCTAAGCTGAAGACTTTCCACGATCCGTCGCAAGACGATCCGCGCGAAGCGCACGCTGCCAAGTTCGAACTGAACTACGTAGCCCTGGAAGGTAACATCGGTTGCATGGTCAACGGTGCTGGCCTGGCCATGGGTACCATGGACATCGTCAACCTGCATGGCGGCAAACCAGCCAACTTCCTCGACGTGGGCGGTGGTGCTACCAAAGAACGCGTAACCGAAGCTTTCAAGATCATCCTGTCCGACTCCAACGTCGCTGCAGTACTGGTCAACATCTTCGGCGGCATTGTTCGTTGCGACATGATTGCCGAAGGCATCATCGGTGCAGTGAAAGAAGTCGGCGTTAAAATCCCGGTTGTTGTTCGCCTTGAAGGCAACAACGCTGAACTGGGCGCTAAAGTACTGGCAGAAAGCGGTTTGAACATCATCGCGGCTACCAGCCTGACCGACGCTGCTCAACAAGTTGTCAAAGCTGCGGAGGGCAAATAATGAGCGTCCTGATCAATAAAGACACCAAAGTTATCTGCCAGGGTATTACCGGTTCCCAAGGTAGTTTCCACACCCAGCAAGCCATCGAATACGGCACCAAGATGGTTGGTGGTGTAACTCCTGGTAAAGGCGGCACCGAACACCTGGGCCTGCCAGTGTTCAACACCGTGAAAGATGCTGTAGCTGCCACTGGCGCCACTGCCAGCGTGATCTACGTTCCAGCTCCTTTCTGCAAGGACTCGATCCTGGAAGCAGCATTCGGCGGCATCAAGCTGATCGTGTGCATCACCGAAGGCATTCCTACCCTGGACATGCTGGACGCTAAAGTTAAGTGCGACGAGCTGGGTGTTACCCTGATCGGCCCTAACTGCCCAGGCGTGATCACTCCGGGCGAATGCAAGATCGGCATCATGCCAGGTCACATTCACTTGCCAGGTAAAGTCGGTATCGTTTCCCGTTCCGGCACCCTGACCTACGAAGCGGTCAAGCAGACCACTGACGCCGGTTTCGGTCAGTCGACTTGCGTCGGCATCGGCGGTGACCCGATCCCAGGCTCGAACTTCATCGACATCCTGAAACTGTTCCAGGAAGACCCGAAGACCGAAGCGATCGTGATGATCGGTGAGATCGGCGGTTCGGCTGAAGAAGAAGCGGCTGCCTACATCAAGGCACACGTGACCAAGCCGGTTGTTTCCTACATCGCTGGTGTGACTGCCCCTGCTGGCAAGCGCATGGGCCATGCTGGCGCAATCATCTCTGGCGGCAAAGGCACTGCAGACGAGAAATTCGCTGCGCTGCAAGACGCAGGCGTTAAAACCGTGCGTTCGCTGGCAGACATCGGCAAGGCCCTGGCCGAGCTGACCGGTTGGGCTGTCAAGTAAGCCTCGCGCTTAACTGACGCTTCACCAACACAAAGGCCACCTTCGGGTGGCCTTTGTGCATTCTGGATCTGGTGAAGATCAAAAATGTGGGAGCGGGCTTGCTCGCGAATGCGGAGTGTCAGATTCAGATAAGTTGACTGATACACCGCATTCGCGAGCAAGCCCGCTCCCACATTGGATTGGTCTGCCAGGTTAAGTATGAAAACGCGACATTTGGATGTCGCTTATCGGACAGTACGCCCCGCAACAGTGCGCTTGTCAGCCAAATTCTGTACCCTAGCCGCCTCTTTATGCGTGTGCCTCCCAAAAGGAAGCCCCGCGCTAGACCGGTCGACCCCCATCAGGGCCGACAGTAGTTCCCTCATCCACAGGGAATCCCTCTCTAAATTCCGATTCAGTAGTGTGGTATTTCCCGAAATGAAAGTGTTGAAAAGCCAGGATGTCCTGGCGCTGGGCTTTATGACCTTTGCCCTGTTCGTGGGCGCCGGCAACATCATCTTCCCGCCTATCGTAGGTTTGCAGTCCGGGCCTCATGTCTGGATGGCAGCGCTGGGCTTCCTGATCACCGCAGTGGGTTTGCCGGTGGTTACCGTGATCGCCCTGGCCAAGGTCGGCGGCGGTATGGACGCGTTGAGCAGCCCGATCGGCAAGATCGCCGGTGGCCTGCTCGCGGCGGCGGCGTATCTGGCGGTAGGGCCGCTGTTCGCCACCCCGCGTACCGCGACCGTGTCCTTTGAAGTGGGCCTGGCGCCGCTGACTGGTGAAAGCCCGCTGGCACTGTTGCTCTACAGCTCGGTGTACTTCCTGGTGGTGTTCTTCGTTTCCCTGTATCCGGGGCGTTTGCTGGACACCGTTGGGCGTTTCCTGGCACCGCTGAAGATCATCGCGCTGGCCGTGCTCGGCATTGCCGCGTTTGCCTTGCCGGCCGGTGACGTGGGCGTCGCTACCCCCGAATATGTCGCTGCACCGTTTTCCCAAGGCTTTATCCAGGGCTACCTGACCATGGATACCCTGGGCGCCCTGGTGTTTGGCATCGTGATCGTCAATGCCATCCGCTCCCGTGGCGTCGAGTCGCCGAAGCTCATCACCCGTTACGCCATCATTGCGGGCTTGATTGCCGGCGTGGGCCTGGCCCTGGTGTACTTCAGCCTGTTTCGCCTGGGCTCGGGCAGCCATGCCGTTGCCGCCGGTGCCAGTAACGGCGCAGCGGTGCTCCACGCTTACGTGCAACATACCTTTGGTTCCCTGGGCAGCGGCTTCCTGGCGGTGCTGATCTCACTGGCTTGCCTGGTGACAGCTGTAGGCCTGACCTGTGCCTGCGCCGAGTACTTCAGCCGTATCCTGCCGCTGTCCTACAAGACGCTGGTGGTGATTCTGGCGCTGTTCTCGCTGTTCGTGTCCAACCTAGGCCTGACCAAGCTGATTGCGTTCTCGATCCCGGTACTCACCGCGATCTACCCGCCGTGCATCGTGCTGGTGGCGTTGAGCTTCTGCAAAGACTTCTGGCAGGAGCAGGGCCGTATCGTGGGGCCGGTGATGCTGGTGTCGTTCATCTTTGGCTGCATCGATGCGCTCAAGGGTGCAGGTTTCGCCGACTGGTTGCCTGCACAGTTGACCAACCTGCCGCTGAGCGAGCAAGGCCTGGCCTGGCTGGTGCCGTCGGTGATGGTGCTGGGAGTGGCCGTGGTAATTGACCGTCTGTTGGGCAAGCGCAGCGAAGCGATCGCTTGATCCGCTGAACGCGCTATCGAAAAGCCCTGTATCAATCGATACGGGGCTTTTTTTATGGGCGGCTGGCAGTGTCTTTTTGCCTGGGCTAGCGTCGAACAGGTTAAGAAAAATTCAAGTTGAAACGCGGTCAGTGTGGGAGCTGGCTTGCCTGCGATAGCGGACTGTCAGTTGGCACAATAGTGACTGAGCAGACGCCATCGCAGGCAAGCCAGCTCCCACCCTGATCGCGCTCGTCATAGGGGCCCGCATGTCGTTCATCGAAACCAATCAGATCCACCTGCTTGCCGCCTTCTGGTTCGCCCTGTGCTGGGGTGGCTACACCCGCTATGCCACCTGGAAGGCCCGGGACACGGCCTGCCTGGCCAGTGTGCTGCATCTGTATCGCGAAGACTGGATGCGCCGCATGCTGATGCGCGACAACCGCATCGCCGACGCCAGCGTGATCGGCAACCTGGAGCGTAACGCCTCGTTCTTCGCTTCCAGTACCTTGATCATCCTCGCCGGTATTCTCACGGTGCTGGGCGCCTCGGAGCGGGCGGTGTCGCTGTTGGCGGACATTCCGATGGTGCAGCAGGCATCCCAGGGTATGTCCGAGATCAAGTTGCTGTGCCTGGCACTGGTGTTCGTCTACGCCTTCTTCACCTTTAGCTGGTGCATGCGCCAGTACAACTTTGCGGCAGTGCTGGTGGGTTCTGCGCCGATGATCGGTGAGCGGCACGTGTCCGAGCAGGAACGTCAGGCGTTCGCCCTGCGAGCGGCGCGCGTGATTTCCATGGCCGCCAACCAATTCAACTTTGGCCTGCGCTCTTACTACTTCGGCATGACCATGCTGGCGTGGTTTGTCAGCCCCTGGTTGTTCATGCTGATGAGCAGCGGGGTGGTGCTGGTGCTGTATCGCCGGGAGTTTCATTCCGACGTACTGCAAGTGATGGTGTTTACCCCGACCGATACGGCACAGCCGGAGGCGGTTAAAGAGCTGGCTTGATTAACGTTTCAACTCAAACAGCAGCCGCAAAAAAGCCCGCTATCTAAGCGGGCTTTCTTTTTGCAGTCAGGCTATTTCAAACCGCGGTCTCAAGAACCGGTGGCTGGAGTAGCAGGTGCTGCTTCTTTTGCTGCAGCGGCGTTCGATTCAGCCTGAGCTTTGGCAGCTTCGGCGTTTTCTTTCGCAGCGTCGTTCACTTTATCCTGAGCCTTCGACATGTCTTTCTGAGCTTGCTCGGAATGTGCAGCAGCGTCTTGGGCTTTGTCTTCGGATTTTTTGTCGCAGGCAGCCAGACCGAGGGCAGCGGCCAGCATCATGGAAATAGCTAAAGTCTTGCGCATGGGTTGTTTCTCCTTATTGAAGATATCTACTGGCCTTTCGAGCATGGGGCTCCAGCATTAGTTCCTTTTGTTTCACAGATATATAAACCACTGACTTAAAGGAACTTTTTCCGGCGCCACCGATAGCCTCGATCAACACTAATGAGAGTCTCGAACGAATGACCGAAAACCCTTTGTTAGAGCGCGCGGCGCGCTTTGTATCGGCCTTGCGCCATTGCCAGGTGCTGGGCATTACCGCCCATGGGGCCAGCGGGGAGGGTATTACGCTGCTCATGCCGTATGCCCCGCACCTGGTCGGCGACCCGCACACCGGCGTGATCCACGGCGGCGCCTTGACCTCCTTGATGGACACCGCTTGCGGCATGGCGACCCTGTGCGTCCTGCCGGAGTTCGAGGTGTGCCCAACCCTCGACCTGCGCATCGACTACATGCATCCCGCCGAACCCCACAAGCCGGTGTACGGCTTCGCCCAATGCTACCGGGTCACCACCGACGTGATCTTTACCCGCGGCTTCGCCTATCAGGATGACCCGCAGCAACCCATCGCCCATGTGGTGGGTACGTTCATGCGTATGGGCAAGCGGCTTAAAGGCACACAAGGATTGGGCAGCACCATCCATGGAGCACAGGCATGACCCATCGATTCAAGACCCGCCTGGAACAGGCCCACGCACGCGGCAACTATGCAGCGCTGCTGGAGCAGATCCCCTACGCCAGACTGATCGGCATCGAATGCACCCGTTTGGGCGATGAGTTGCTGTTTCGCTTGCCGGCCAGTAAGGACAATATTGGTAACCCCATATTGCCGGCGCTCCACGGCGGCGTGATCGCAGGCTTCATGGAATTGTCGGCGGCGCTGCACCTGCTGGTGTTCACCGGCGCGCCGGGGTTGCCGAAAATCATCGATTTCTCCCTGGATTACCTGCGCGCGGGCCAGTTTCGCGACACTTACGCCAAATGCCAGGTGTGGCGCCAGGGCCGACGGGTGGCGAATGTCGCGATCACCGCGTGGCAGAGCACCGCGGCGGAACCGATTGCCACTGCCCGTGCGCATTTCAAAATCGAGGAAGCGAGCCGCCCTTGAAATCCTGGTCTTAGCCCCCAACTTTGATGACAACCCGCCGCCAACCCTCAAGGGCGCGGCCACTGCCATCCAATTGGAGTTTGATGACCATGAGTGTGGAAACTCAAAAGGAAACCCTGGGCTTCCAGACCGAGGTGAAGCAGCTGCTGCACCTCATGATCCATTCGCTGTATTCCAACAAGGAAATTTTCCTTCGCGAATTGATCTCGAACGCCTCTGACGCCGTCGACAAATTACGTTTCGAAGCCCTGTCCAAGCCTGAGTTGCTGGAAGGTGGCGCCGAACTGAAAATCCGCGTGAGCTTCGACAAGGACGCCAACACCGTCACCCTCGAAGACAACGGTATCGGCATGAGCCGTGAAGACGCGATTACCCATCTGGGTACCATCGCCAAATCCGGCACTGCTGATTTCATGAAGAACCTGTCGGGCGACCAGAAGAAGGATTCGCACCTGATCGGCCAGTTCGGCGTGGGCTTCTACTCGGCCTTTATCGTTGCCGACAAAGTTGAAGTATTCAGCCGTCGTGCCGGCCTCGCTGCCAGCGAAGGCGTACACTGGTCGTCCAAGGGTGAGGGCGAATTTGAGATCGCCACTATCGAAAAGGCCGACCGCGGTACCCGCATCGTGCTGCACTTGAAGTCCGGTGAAGATGAGTTCGCCGACGGTTACCGTCTGCGCAACATCATCAAGAAGTACTCCGACCACATCCCTCTGCCGATCGAGCTGCCGAAAGAAAAGGCTGCCGTCGAAGGCGAGGAACAGCCTGAGCAGGAATGGGAAACCGTTAACCGCGCCAGCGCCCTGTGGACCCGTCCGCGTACCGAGATCAAGGACGAGGAGTATCAGGAGTTCTACAAACACATCGCTCACGACTACGAAAACCCGCTGAGCTGGAGCCACAACAAAGTCGAAGGCAAGCTGGAATACAGCTCGCTGCTCTACGTGCCGACCCGTGCTCCGTTCGACCTGTACCAGCGTGAAGCGCCCAAGGGCCTCAAGCTCTACGTGCAGCGCGTGTTCGTGTTGGATCAGGCGGACTCGTTCCTGCCGCTGTACCTGCGCTTCATCAAGGGCGTGGTCGACTCCAACGACCTGTCGCTGAACGTATCGCGGGAGATCCTGCAGAAAGACCCGATCATCGACTCCATGAAGTCGGCGCTGACCAAGCGCGTGCTCGACATGCTGGAAAAACTGGCGAAGAACGAGCCTGAGCAATACAAAAGCTTCTGGAAAAACTTCGGCCAGGTCATGAAAGAAGGCCCGGCTGAAGATTTCGCCAACAAAGAAAAAATCGCCGGCCTGTTGCGTTTTGCTTCCACTCAGGGCGACGACGGCGAGCAGGTGGTGTCCCTGGCCGAGTACCTGGCACGCGCCAAGGAAGGTCAGGACAAGATCTACTACCTGACCGGCGAGAAGTACGAAGCAGTCAAGGACAGCCCGCACCTGGAAGTCTTCCGCAAGAAAGGCATCGAAGTGCTGCTGCTGACCGATCGTATCGATGAGTGGCTGATGAGCTACCTCAGCGAGTTCGACGGCAAGTCTTTCGTCGACGTGGCTCGTGGTGACCTGAACCTGGGGAACCTGGACTCCGAAGAAGAGAAGAAAGAAGCCGAAGAAGTCGCCAAGGCCAAAGAAGGCTTGGTTGAGCGGATCAAGGCGTCCCTGGGCGATGCGGTCAGTGAAGTGCGGGTTTCCCACCGGCTGACCGACTCCCCGGCGATCCTGGCCATCGGCGAGCAGGATCTGGGCCTGCAGATGCGTCAGATCCTTGAAGCCAGCGGTCAGAAGGTTCCGGACTCCAAGCCGATCTTCGAATTCAACCCGGCTCACCCGCTGATCGAGAAACTCGACGGCGAGCAGAACGAAGAGCGGTTTGGCGACCTGTCGCACATCCTCTTCGACCAGGCGGCCCTGGCCGCTGGCGACAGCTTGAAAGACCCGGCCGCCTACGTGCGCCGCCTGAACAAGCTGTTGGTTGAACTGTCGGTCTGACACCGTTGTAGAAAAGCCCGCTTCGGCGGGCTTTTTCGTTCTAGTGCACCTCAACTGGAGTAAATGATGAGCCAAGTCACTGTGCGTTCCGTGGTCTATCAGATTGATGGCCAGTCCTACGAAAGCCGCCTGGCGTTCGATGCCAGCCACAAGGGTTCGCTGCCGGGCCTGTTGATGGCGCCGAACTGGATGGGGGTGAGTGCGGGTGCCGAGGAGATCGCCAAGAGCGTGGCCAGCAAAGGCTACGTGGTGCTGATCGCCGACCTGTATGGGCAAGCCGTGCGCCCCTCGAATGGCGATGAAGCCGGTGCGGCAATGATGCCGCTCAAGCAAGACAACCCGGCGCTGATCAAACGCTTGCAGGCGGCCTTTGCGCAACTGCAGGACCAGGCCGAGGTGGATACCTCGAAGCTGGCGACCTTTGGTTTCTGCTTTGGCGGTTTCTGTGCGCTGGAACTGGCGCGTACCGGAGCACCGTTGAAGGCTGCCGTGTCGTTCCACGGCACTCTCGACACCCAGAACCCGGCAGGCGCCAAGCACATCCAGGGTTCAGTGCTGGTGCTGCACGGCGCGTCCGATCCATTGGTGCCGAGAGAGCAACTGCCCGCGTTCGAAGAGGAAATGAACGCAGCCGGTGTAGATTGGCAATTGTTGAGCTACGGCGGTGCGGTGCATTCCTTCACCGATCCGCATGCGAACGTGCCGGGCAAGATGATGTATGACGCGAAGACCGCCAAGCGGGCGTTCAAGTCGATGCATGATTTGTTGGATGAAGTGTTCCAGGGCTGATTGTTCAGCGTCTGTACTGGCCTCATTGCAGGCAAGCCTGCTCTCACATTTGACTGTATTCACACATCAAAATGTGGGAGTGGGGCCCCGCGATGGCTATCTCACCGGCAACTCTATCCTGTCTGTTTCACCGGGCACCGTCGGCCAATCCCCCGCCGCCCAACGCTGCCGCGCCTGCTCGATAACTGCCGGATCGCTCGCGACAAAATTCCAATTGATCCGCCGCGGCCCATCCAGCGGCGCGCCGCCACATATCACCAGGTGGCAATCCGTCTCGGCAAACAACGCCATCTCCTGGCCTGCCGGCAACACCGCCAGGCTGTGCACCTCCAGCGTCTCACCGTCCAATTGCGCTTCGCCTGCCAGCAGGTACACCGCGCGTTCCTCATGCTCATCCGGAATCAGCAGGGTAGTGGCCGTCTGCATCCGCACTTCGGCATACAGCGTCGGCGACAGCACCGGCACCGGTGATTTCAGGCAGAAGCCATTGCCAGCGATCAGCCGGATCTGCACCCCCAGGTTGTCACTCACCGGCAGGCTCGCCGCCGGGTGGTGGCTGTAATGCCCCGGTCCGGTTTCGTGGTCCCTCGGCGAGGCCAGCCACACTTGCAGCCCGTGCAGGCTGAAACCGCTGGCCTGGAGCGCTGCGGGGGTACGTTCGACGTGGGCAATCGCGCTGCCGGCGGTCATCCAGCTGACATCGCCGGCCTGCACCAGCTGGTCCGAACCGAGGCTGTCCTTGTGCTGCAAGGCGCCTTCGAACAGGTAGGTGAGGGTCGACAGGCCGATGTGCGGGTGCTGGCGGATATTCATGCCGCTGCCCGGTGCGTATTGGGTGCGCAGCATATGGTCGAAAAACACGAAGGGCCCGACACTGCGGCATTCACGCGATGGTAGCGGGCGCAGGATCGGCTGGCCTTCGACATCTTCGGGGCGAGGGCGGATCACGGTGAGGGTGGTCATGGTGCATCCCAGTCTGAGCGGGTTGGATGCCGTTGAGCATAACCCGCTCGGGAGGATGTTGCTGTTACTGGCTGAACGCGCCTTCGGACAATTTCGTGTCGATGCTGATCTCGGCCGTCGTCATCAGCTTGTGCACCGGGCAGCGGTCGGCCACGCGGTGCAGTTCATCGCGCTGGGCGTCGGTGAGCACGCCCTTGAGGGTCAGCTTGACGTTGAGCTTGTATTTGCCTTTCTGCTCTTCAGTTGCGTCGTGGGTGACTTCCACGGTCACGCCGGTGAGCGGGATGTCTTTCTTTTGCGCATAGAGCTTGACCGTCAATGCCTTGCACGAGGCCAGGGCGGCGTCGAAGTAGTCGTGGGGGGAGGGCGCCGAGTCATCGCCGCCCAGGCTTTTGGGCAGGTCGGTGAACAGCTCGTGGTTGTCGATGTTCAGGCTGTGGCGAAAGTTGTCGTGGTTGAGCGTATTGACGGTAACAGGCATGGCGAACCTCACAAGGGGGCAGGATGAAGGTCATGCAGTTATAGAGCATGGCGGCGTTCGGGTGTTCCATGTTTTCTACAATCACTTTCGCCGCGATTGTGTTAGGGGTTTATATCGCGTTTTCGTCTTGGCCAGATTCGCGCAATTGCAGCAGGCGCTCTTGCCACATGATTCCATACCCCCATGAAAAAGCCCCGAACCAGTCGGGGCTTTTTCATGCAATCAAGCTACAGACCTTACTTGCCCTGCCAGCGTTTCAGCACCAGGGTGGCGTTAGTGCCACCGAAGCCGAAGCTGTTGCTCATCACGGTGTCGATCTTGGCGTTTTCAACGGTCTTGAGCTGGATCGGCATATCAGCGACTGCTGGGTCCAGTTCATCGATGTTGGCCGAGCCGGCGATGAAGTTGCCTTCCATCATCAGCAGGCAGTAGATCGCTTCGTGAACGCCGGCGGCGCCCAGGGAGTGACCCGACAGGCTCTTGGTAGAGCTGATGGCCGGGGCCTTGTCGCCGAATACCGCACGCACGCCTTCCATTTCCTTGGCGTCGCCGACCGGAGTCGAGGTGCCGTGGGTGTTCAGGTAGTCGATTGGGGTATCCACGGTGGACATTGCCATCTGCATGCAGCGGATGGCGCCTTCACCGCTTGGCGCAACCATGTCGTAGCCGTCGGAAGTGGCGCCGTAGCCGACGATTTCCGCGTAGATCTTCGCGCCACGGGCCAGAGCGTGTTCCAGCTCCTCGACCACCACCATGCCGCCGCCGCCGGCGATGACGAAACCGTCACGCTTGGCGTCGTAGGCGCGGGAGGCCTTTTCCGGGGTTTCGTTGTATTGGGTGGACAGTGCGCCCATGGCATCGAACAGGAACGACTGGCTCCAATGCTCTTCTTCACCACCGCCGGCGAACACGATGTCCTGCTTGCCCAACTGGATCTGCTCGACCGCAGTACCGATGCAGTGAGCACTGGTGGCGCAAGCGGAGGAGATCGAGTAGTTCACGCCCTTGATGGCAAATGGCGTGGCCAGGCAGGCCGAAACGGTGCTGCCCATGGTCCGTGTGACACGGTACGGGCCAACGCGCTTCACGCCTTTTTCGCGCAGGATGTCCAGCGCTTCCATCTGGTTCAGGGTCGATGCGCCGCCGGAACCTGCGATCAGGCCGGTGCGTACGTTGGAAACCTGCTCTTCGCTCAGGCCGGAGTCGGCGATGGCGTCTTTCATGGCCAGGTAGGCGTAGGCGGCAGCGTGGCCGACGAAGCGATAGATCTTGCGATCGATCAGTTCTTCGAGGGGCAGGTCAATGGAGCCGGAAACCTGGCTACGCAGACCCATTTCGGCATATTCCGGGTTGAAGCGGATGCCAGGGCGACTTGCACGCAGGTTAGCGGTGACGGTCTCTTTGTCATTGCCCAGGCAAGAAACGATGCCCAGACCAGTGATAACGACGCGGCGCATGCGGATAACCCTTAAAAGTTGTCAGTGGAAGTGAATACGCCGACCCGAAGGCCTTCGGCAGTATAGATCTCGCGACCGTCGACGCTCACCGAACCATCGGCGATGGCCAGGTTCAGCTTGCCCTTGAGGACGCGCTTGATTTGAATGTTGTAGGTGACTTTCTTGGCGGTCGGCAGGACCTGGCCAAAGAACTTCACTTCGCCCGAACCCAGGGCGCGACCGCGGCCCGGCAGACCCTGCCAGCCAAGGAAGAAGCCGACCAACTGCCACATGGCGTCGAGGCCCAGGCAGCCTGGCATTACAGGATCGCCTTCGAAATGGCAGGCGAAGAACCACAGGTCCGGGGTGATATCCAGCTCGGCGACCAATTCACCTTTGCCGTACTTGCCACCCTCTTCGCTGATATGGGTGATGCGATCCACCATCAGCATGTTCGGGGCGGGCAGTTGCGCGTTACCTGGGCCGAACAGCTCACCGCGACTGCAGCGCAGCAGGTCTTCCCGGGTAAAGGCGTTTTGTTTGGTCATGCGAGCTCCTCAATAATCCCATGCGGCAGGGTAGGGTAGATCTTCCCGAACCGACTGAAGCGTTACGCTTCATACCGGCAGCCTACACATAGACTATTGCGTTGTAGTGAAAGTCACAGCGGCAAGGCACTGAATGTACACTTGTTCACTGAAATTTTAAACCGGGCCTGTTTATCGGTCCGTTTGGGTGCCTAAGACTGCCGCACTTTCGTCTTTCACGCCAGTCGGAGTTGGCTGATGGCGCGGCGCTATTGCACCCAGCGCTGCAGAATTTGCTGCAAATCCGTGCGTTTGAATGGCTTGGCCAGGTAATCGTTCATTCCGGCGGCCAGGCACGCTTCGCGGTCGCCCTGCAAGGCGTTGGCGGTCAGGGCGATGATCGGCAGGTCGGCGCAGCCCGGCAGTTGACGGATTTGCCGGGTCGCCTCGTAGCCGTCGACCAACGGCAGTCGGCAGTCCATCAGGATCGCGGTGAAAATCAGGCTCTCGGCACTGCGGATCGCCTCGGCGCCATCGATGGCCAGGCTCACTTCAAAGCCCAGGCTGCGCAGCATGGCTTCGACCACGGTGCGGTTGACCGGGTTGTCTTCCACCAGCAGCACATGGCGGCCATCACCGGCACTGTTTTTACCTTCGCTGTCATGGGCAATCTTCGGCAGGTATTGCTGGTCGATGGCCAACGGGATTTCCAGGGTAAACACCGAACCACGGCCTTCTTCGCTCTGCGCACGCAAGGTGCCGCCCATGCGTTCGGCCAGGGTGCGCGCGATCGGCAGGCCCAGGCCGGTGCCGCCGTAACGTCTTGAAATGGAACTGTCGGCCTGCTGGAACGCATCGAACATCAGCTCCAGGCGCTCGACCGAAATGCCGATGCCGCTGTCGCGCACAGTGCAGGTAAACCACAACAGCTCGTGATCGAGGACCTGCCACTGGGGCTCGATCGTCACCGTGCCGTGTTCGGTGAATTTCAGTGCGTTGCCGATCAGGTTCACCAGGATCTGCCGGATTCGCGTCGGATCGCCCTGTACCTGCAGCGCGTCGATCCCCGCCGGAATCGGCAGCTCCAAGGTCAGCCCGCGTTGCTGGGCGCTGTGCTGGAAGGACTGGGCGCAGCTGTTGATCAGGTCTGCCAGGTTGAACGGAATATGCTCCAGCTCCAGGGCGGCACGTTCGATACGCGAGAAGTCGAGAATATCGTTGATCACCTTGAGCAGATGTTCGGTGGATTCGGACGCCAGTGCCGCGTACTCGGTCTGCTCCTCGGTCATCTCGGTTGTTTCCAGCAGCTGCAACATGCCCAGCACGCCGTTCATCGGCGTGCGCAGCTCATGGCTCATCATTGCCAGGAAATCCGACTTGGCGTTGTTCGCCCGCTCCGCTTCCTCACGGGTCTGGATCAACTGCGCCATGGCCTGGTGCTGTTCGCGGCTGGCCTGGTTGAGGCCTTCGGCCAGGTTGTTGATATGCCGCGACAGGTCGCCCAATTCCGAGTCATCGACAATCGGCAGCGGCGTTTTGTAGTCGCCTTGCTGGATTGCCTTGACCGCATTGCCCATGGCGCTGATCGGCTGCGACAGGCTCGCCGCCAGACGGCGTGCCAGCAGAAAGGTGAATAGCAGGGCAAACATCGCCAGGATGCCGGCCTTGAGCAGAATTTCCTGCTGGCGCTGGCTGAACGCATCGTTGGACATGCCAACGATCACCCGGCCCAGGTAATCCGCACGCGGCGCCTTGGGTTCGTTGAGGTTGTCCTGGAAAAAGTCATTGCCCAGTTGGATATGCTGCAAGCGGATCGGTGCCTGGAAGACTTTGACCGACAGCGAGCGGTCATGTCTTTCCGACGGCTGCTCGACGTACACCAGGATGTTTTCGGCACTGTCCTGGATCTCCAGGAAACGCACGTGGGGCGTGGCCAGTGTCGCGCGCAACAGGCTTTCCAGCACATCGTTGTTGCCGGAAATCACCCCGTACTCAGTGGCAGGTGCCAACTGGTTGGCGATCAATTGGCCGGTGTGGTCGAGTTCCTGGCGCAGGTCCTGGATCCGCACGAAGGTAAAGAAACTGATCAACAGCAACGTCAGCAACAGCGCCGGGCCCAGGGTGATGAGTTGGGTGCGGGTGTTGATGTCCCAACGACGGCGTAAGGTCATGGGCGTTTTTCTCCTGCGGCCAGCCGGGCGGCGACGTCGCGTTCATCGACCTCTTCGAGCCCCAGCGAACGTGCGACTTGCGGGTTGCCCGCGACTTTGAAATGTTCCGGGTACAGCGTGCGCGGCCAGGTGGCCGGTGGCTGGTCGAGCAGGCGGTCGAGCACCGCCAGCCAATCGGCCTGATCGCTGTAGGTACTGGCCAGGCTGCCAGCGCGGACAAACCCGGCGTTGGGCCCCACCAGCGGCAATTGCCGGGCGTAGCTGCTCAACAGCAGGTTCTTCACGGTTTTCGGGTTGTACAGCTGCGGGTCATCAAGGCCGAGCAGCACGTCGCTGCTCTTGAACAGGTTTTGCAGCGGGCGACTGTCGTTGGTGTTGTCCCACAGCTGTGGCACCACCTCCAGGCCCATGGACTTGGCGTACTCGCGCACCTCTTGCAGCAGGAATTCGCTGTCGGCGGCGTAGAGCACGCCGATGCGCCGGGCCTGGGGCAGGATGTGGGTGATCAGGCGCAATTGGCGCGCTAGCGGCGGGTCGCTCCAGAGCAGGCTGATCCGGGCCGGAAGGTGGTTGCCCAGGCGTTGCCGGGCTTGCAGGCGGCTAATGCGCAGCACCAGGGTTGGAGGGCCCAGGCTGTCTTGCAGGCGCCAGTCGAGGCCGGCCAGGTCCAGCAGGATCAGGTGCGTGGCGGCAGGCAGGCGGCTCGGCGCGGGCAGGTCCTTGAGCGGGGTGAAGGTCACGCGGTCTTCCGGGCGCTCTTTGGCCAGGGCGTTGACGAAGGCCTGCACGCCGGCACCGTCTTCGGCTGCGGTGAGCAGGATGTCGGCACTCCACGCTGGCGTGCTCGGCAACAGGCACACCAGCAGCAGGGCGCGCCGCCAAAGCCTGAGTATTGAGAGGAGGGTCATCCTTGACTGTGCGCCCATGTCAGAACTCTAACTCGGCGCTGAAGTAGAGCACGTGGCGGTGGTCGTAATTGTTGTCGGCCCAGGTGGTGGGCTGGTTATCGAGGCGTTGTTGCAACATGCCGGCCAGCTCCACGTTGGCTTTGCCCAGGGCAATGCGCTTGGCCACCCGCAGGTCGACCCGTTCGAAGCGATATTGATTGAGTGCGTCGTCGCCATAGTAGAACAGCGCGCTGGACCAACCCTGGCCCCATTCCCGCAGCCAGCCGGCCGAACCGCTGTTACGCGCGGTCTGGGCTTTGTCCCGGGGGTTGCTGGTGGTGGCGTCGACGTAAGCATAGGTCAGCCGCAGGCGGTCGGCGCTGCTCATGCGCCAGTCGAACTGCGATTCGGCACCGGTAAACCGCGAACTGTTGGCGTTGCTGGCGATGTACTGGTTGTTGCGCAGCGGCGAGCTGATCATCTCGGTGATCTCGTCGTAGAACAGCTTCACGTCGAGGTTCAGCCCGAGGTCGGCGAAGAAGCCGTTGTAGCCCAGTTCCCGCGAGCGCATCAGCTCTTTGTCGAGGTTGCCCGGGCCGCGTGTCACCACGAAGTACTGGCCGGAATTCTGCCCGTAGGTCGGCGAACTGAGGTTGGTGACGCGGTAGCTCCAGTTGACGTTGTTTTCGAACATGTCCGGCGAACGGATTGCCTCGGAGTACACCGCACGCAGGCCGTGGCGCGGGTTGATCAGGTAGTTGACCGCCACCCGTGGCGTCAGCGAGCTGCCACTGAGGTGGGTGTCTTCGAACATCGCGCCGCCCTGCAACAACCAGTGTTCGCTGGCGCGCCACTCCAACTGGCCGAACAGGCGCCAGGTGGTGTCGTCCAGGGTGCCGTTGAAGTAGGTGTCGGAGTCGGCGCGGTCGTAGCGATAATTCACACCGCTGACCAGGCGCAGGCTGTCGGACAGGCTCAGGGTGTCCTGGATCTCCAGGTCGTAGCGGTTTTCACGGGTACTCTGGTTGATGTCGCCGCACACGCTCTGGCTGGCACCGTTGCGCCACTGGTCCAGGACCTGGTTACCCAGTGCTTGCTCGTCGGCGCCGCCGGGCGGGGCGACACCCTGGCTGTAGCTGTCCATGTGCCGTGCCAGTTGCTCGGCATAATTGGGATTGAGTTGCCACAGGCGCGTCAGTTCCGGGCTGAACGAGACCTTGGCGTCGCAGGCCTTCCAGATCTGCCGGCGATCCCACTGCTGGGCAGAGCCCTGGATATACAGGCTGTGCTCGGGATTGAAATCGAAGTTCCAGCGCAGGGAGCCGGCGTAGTCCTTGGCGGTGACGTCCGAATTGTCGCCACCTTCGGTGATCCCCGCGAATACCGGCATGTAGGTGTAGGGCCGCTGGTTGGTCCCTTCCTTGGCATTCAGCTGCCAGTCGATGCTTTGTTGCGCGTTCAACGTCTGGCTCACGGCCAGGCTGAAGCGGTTGAGACGGCGACTGTCACGGCGGTCGGCGCCGGCGGCATCGCTGTCAAAGCCGTCGTCCTGTTGCCCCGACAGCGACAGGCGCAAGTCGCCAGTGTCCCAGCGCACGCCCTGGCTAGCGTAGAAGTCGTTGATCCCGCGTTCGCCACGGATGACCTTGACCCGCGTGCCCTGGCTGTTGGCCGGCGAGCGAGTGAGGATATTGACCACCGCCATCAGCGCGTTGGCGCCGTAACTCACGGTATTGGGGCCGCGGAATACTTCGATGCGCTCGATGTCTTCCATGGCCACTGGAATGTCGCTCCAGTCCACGGTCGCCAGGCCTGCGCGGTACACCGAGCGTCCGTCGATCAACACCTGCATGCGTCGCGCATCGCTGGCGCTGGTGCCGTGGTAGTTCACCGCCGCCTGGTTGCCGGTGGTGTAGCCGACCATCATCCCCGGCACCAGGCGCAGCAGCTCGCTGATGTCCCGCGCGCCGCTGGCCTTGATCAACTCGCTGTCGATCACGGTCATGCTGCCCGGCACGGCCGCCGCCGATTGCTTCAGGCGCGTCGCGGTCAGGACCTGCGGCAACGGCTGGTTGTCGAGGAACAGATCGTCGGCCATGGCCGCGCCGCTGCACAGCAGCAGCCACAACACTGATGAACGGGGAGGAGGGCCCAAATACACGGAACGGCCTTGATAATGACGGATAGCCGCCCATGTTAACTGAGGTCGGGCCTTTTGCCAGTCGTAGGACTTGCAATTACTTCACACGGGTGTGGCATTTTCCGACATGTGAACGAATTGACACGGGGGCTGGCCGCAAGCGGGTCGCCCCGTATAATGCGGCCATCGCCATTGGTATGGATTAACGGATTGCATATGACTGAACAGCGCCCTATTGCGGTCCTTGGAGGCGGAAGTTTTGGCACCGCCGTGGCTAACCTGCTGGCGGAGAACGGCCACGTGGTACGCCAGTGGATGCGTGATCCCGAGCAGGCCGAAGCCATCCGGGTGCACCGCGAAAATCCCCGTTACCTTAAAGGCATCAAGATCCACCCGGCGGTCGAGCCGGTGACGGACTTGCTGGCGACCCTGACGGACTGCGACCTGTGCTTCGTCGCGCTGCCGTCCAGCGCGTTGCGCACGGTACTGGCGCCCCACGCCGAGCGCCTGGCGGGCAAGCTGCTGGTCAGCCTGACCAAGGGCATCGAGGCGCAGACCTTCATGCTGATGAGCGAAATCCTCGCCGAGATCGCTCCCCAGGCGCGTATTGGCGTGCTGTCCGGGCCGAACCTGGCGCGGGAAGTCGCCGAACACGCGCTGACCGCCACGGTCATCGCCAGTGAAGACGAAGAGCTGTGCGAGCGCGTGCAGGCGGTGTTGCACGGGCGTACCTTCCGCGTCTACGCCAGTGGCGACCGGTTTGGCGTCGAGTTGGGCGGTGCGTTGAAAAACGTCTACGCGATCATCGCCGGCATGGCGGTGGCGCTGGGCATGGGCGAAAACACCAAGAGCATGCTGATCACCCGCGCCCTGGCCGAGATGACCCGCTTTGCGGTCAACCAGGGCGCCAACCCGATGACCTTTCTCGGGCTGGCGGGCGTGGGCGACTTGATCGTCACCTGCTCGTCGCCGAAAAGCCGCAACTACCAAGTCGGTTTCGCCCTGGGCCAGGGCTTGAGCCTGGAAGACGCGGTGACGCGCCTGGGTGAAGTGGCCGAAGGCGTCAACACCCTCAAGGTCCTCAAGGCCAAGGCCCAGGAAGTCGGGGTGTACATGCCGTTGGTTGCCGGGTTGCATGCGATCCTGTTTGAAGGGCGCACCTTGAACCAGGTGATCGAGTTGTTGATGCGCGCCGAACCGAAAACCGATGTCGACTTTATTTCCACCAGTGGTTTCAACTGAGGAACGCGTCATGAACGATCCGAAAGCAGCGCCCAAGTACGAATCCATTGTCCTGCGCATCCTGTGGATGCTGGTGTTTGCCCTGGTGTGGCAAGTCGCGCAGTTCCTGCTCGGCGCGTTGGTGGTGGTGCAGTTGATCTACCGCTTGATCTACGGCGCGCCCAACCTGGGCCTGATGAACTTTGGCGATAGCCTCAGCCAGTTCCTTGCGCAGATCGGCCGTTTCGGCAGCTTCCATACCGAGCAAAAGCCCTGGCCGTTCGCCGATTGGCCAACCCCGCGCGCACCCGAGGGCGAAGCCGCCCACAGCGTGCCGCCGGCACCGCACCCGGTGCGTGATGAAGAGCCGAAACTGTGAAGCTGTGGATTCTGCGCCACGGTGAAGCCGAAGGGCACGCCCGCACGGATGCCGAGCGCAATCTCACCGAGCACGGTCGCGGCGAAGTGTTGCGCAGCGCCGCGCACCTGATCGGCCAGCCCATCAGCGCAATCATCGCCAGCCCCTATGTGCGTGCGCAGCAGACCGCGCAGCTGGTGCGCCAGGCGCTCGGCTTTGAGCCACAGATCCGTACGGTGCCGTGGCTGACCCCCGAGGGCAATCCGTTGCAGGTGCTCGAACAACTCGACACGGATGACAATGTGCTGCTGGTCAGCCACCAGCCTTTGGTGGGCAGCCTGATCAGCTTTTTGCAACACGGCCATCAGCGCCAGCCGCAACCGATGCACACTGCAAGCCTCGCGGAACTGGAAGGGGATTTTCCGCTGGCGGGGCTGATGAGCCTGGTCAGCGTCAAGAATCCGTAGGATGGATCGCTGCTTTGTGTGTGATATATAGTCAACCAAGCAAGTGCTTGGTTGGCTATGATCGGACCACACAGGAGCGCGTCCCATGCCCGTCGCTTTTCGTTTGCCGTTGCAGGTCTTCTTTGAACGCGAAGCGCGCCATCCGCGCCAGACTTTCCTGGTGCAGCCGGTCGGCGGCGGCGAAGTGCAACGCCTGTCCTGGGCCGAGGTGGGCCATCAGGCCCGTTGCGCCGCGCACTGGCTGCGCGCCCGAGAGTTGCCCCACGGTTCGCACATTGCCCTGATCTCGAAAAACTGCGCGCACTGGATCATTGCCGACCTGGCGATCTGGATGGCCGGGCACGTCTGCGTCCCCCTTTACCCCAACCTCACCGCCGATTCCGTCGCCCATGTGCTGACGCACTCCGAGGCAGCGCTGGCGTTTATCGGCAAGCTGGACGACTGGCCCGCGATGGCACCGGGCGTGCCGAAGGGGGTGCCGACCATCAGCCTGCCGCTATGCCCGGTGGGCGCTTTCGATTTCCGCTGGGCCGACTTGCAGGCCTGCTCGCCGATCCAGGATAACCCCACGCCTGCGGCGTCGGACCTCGCGACCATCATCTATACTTCCGGCACCACCGGCTTGCCCAAGGGTGTGATGCACAGCTTCGGCGCCCTGGGGTTCGCGGCCACGCGCGGCACTGAATTATTTGGGCTGGGGGAGGGCGACCGCTTGTTGTCGTACTTGCCGCTGTGCCATGTGGCCGAACGGATGTTTGTGGAAATGGCGGCCATCTATACCGGGCAAACAGTATTTTTCGCGCAAAGCCTTGATACGTTTCTGACTGACCTGCGCCGGGCGCGGCCGACGGCGTTGTTTGGCGTGCCACGTATCTGGACCAAATTCCAGCTGGGCGTCTACGCCAAGATCCCGCAAAAACGCCTCGACTTGCTGTTGCGCCTGCCATTTATCGGTAAGCGCATCGGCCATAAAGTGCTGGCAGGCCTCGGCCTGGATCAGTTGCGCATTGCCCTGTCCGGTGCGGCGCCCGTGCCCGAAGCGCTGCTGCGCTGGTATCAGCGCCTGGGCCTGGATGTGCTGGAGGTGTACGGCATGACCGAGAGCTGCGGCTACTCCCATGTGTGTCGTCCCGGCCAGCAGACAATCGGCTGGATCGGCCTGCCGTGCCCTGGGGTTGAAGTGCGCATCGACGCCTCGGGCGAAGTGCAGGTGCGCAGTGGCGCGACCATGCTCGGCTATTTCAAGGACCCCGAGAAAACCGCCGAGACCCTCACTGCCGACGGCTTTCTGCGTACCGGCGACAAGGGCGAGCAGGATGCCGACGGCCGCCTGCGCCTGACCGGGCGGCTCAAGGAAATCTTCAAGACCAGCAAAGGCAAATATGTGGCACCGGCGCCGATTGAAAACCGCCTGGCCGAACACGCGCACATCGAGCAGGTGTGCGTGGTCGGCGATGGCCTGGGCGCGCCGATAGGCTTGTGCGTGCTGTCGACGCTGGACCTCGACCGGCAAACCCTGCGCGCCAGCCTGGAGCGCTGGTTGGAACAGGTCAACCAGGCGCTGGATAAACATGAGCGCCTGGGCCAGTTGGTGGTGGTCAAGGACAGCTGGGCAGTGGAGAACGGGTTCCTGACGCCGACCCTGAAGATCAAGCGCAGCGTGATCGAATCGACTTACGGTGCACATTTGCAAACCTGGAGCGAGCGTTCCGAATCGGTTCTGTGGCAGGATTAGGCTCATCATAAAACAGACAAGGACTACTCCCATGGGCTTGTGGCGCACCCAACCGAACATCGAACAACTCAACGCGATCCAGAAAAACACCATCGGTGAACTGCTGGATATTCGCTTCGAAAGCTTCGACGACGAATCCCTGACGGCCAGCATGGTGGTCGACCCGCGCACCCATCAGCCCTATGGCCTGCTGCACGGTGGCGCCTCGGTGGTACTGGCGGAAAGCGTCGGCTCCATGGCGGCCTACCTGTGCATCGATGCCAGCAAGTTCTATTGCGTGGGCCTGGAGGTCAACGCCAACCACCTGCGCGGTGTGCGCAACGGGCGGGTCACGGCGGTGGCGCGAGCGATCCACATCGGGCGTACCACCCAGGTATGGGACATCCGCTTGACCAATGATGAAGGCAAAACCAGCTGCGTCTCGCGCCTGACCATGGCCGTGGTGCCCCTGGGCGAGCAGCCGCCGGCGCGATAGGCGTGGCGTGAGTGTCATCATTCCTGGCAGTTACAGTCATTGCTGTTGTGGCCGGGCGTGGTGACAATCGATTTCTGTTCAGTCAGATGGATCCGGTATGTCGCAGCACGTGTTTTTTGCCCACGCCAATGGTTTCCCTTCGGCTACGTACGGCAAGTTGTTTGCCGCTCTGGCCCCGGAGTATGCGGTGGCGCATTTGCCGCAGCACGGTCACGACCCCAGGTTTCCGGTGGACGATAACTGGCAGAACCTGGTGGACGAATTGATCCATCATCTGGAGCAACAGCCGGAGCCGGTATGGGGCGTAGGTCATTCCCTCGGCGGTGTGTTGCACCTGCACGCGGCCATGCGCTGCCCGCAGCTGTATCGCGGTGTGGTGATGCTCGACTCGCCCGTGCTGACCCGCGCCGACCGCTGGGTGATCCGCGCGGCCAAGCGTTTTGGCTTCATCGACCGCCTGACCCCGGCCGGGCGCACCCTGGGCCGGCGAGAAGAGTTCCACGACCTGGACAGCGCACGCAGCTACTTCGCGGGCAAGACCCTGTTTCGCGGTTTTGATCCGGAATGTTTCGACGCGTACCTGCAACACGGCTTGCAGCAAGTGGGCGATCGCCTGCGCTTGCGCTTCGACCCGGCCACCGAAATCAGCATCTACCGCGGTGTGCCCCACACCAGCCCCGGCCAGGTCCGCCAGTTGAAAGTGCCGCTGGCAGTGGTGCGTGGGCGCCAGAGCCGCGTGGTGATGCGTCACCACGCCAGCGGCGTCGACCGCATGCCCATGGGCGAAATGCTCACCATGCCCGGCGGCCATATGTTCCCGCTGGAACGTCCCCAGGACACTGCGACCTTGATCAAGAACCTGTTCGCCCGCTGGCAGGCCCGCGAGCGCAGTTGCGCATGAGTACGCCAGTCGAGGAAGTGCGCCTGAGCCTGCCCCATATCGAGTTGGCGGCTCACTTGTTTGGTCCCGAAGACGGCTTGCCGGTGATCGCCCTGCATGGCTGGCTGGACAACGCCAACAGCTTTGCACGGTTGGCGCCGCAGTTGCAGGGCTTGCGCATCGTGGCGTTGGACATGGCCGGGCATGGGCATTCGGCGCATCGTCCAGCCGGGGCCGGTTATGCCTTGTGGGATTACGTCCACGATGTGCTGCAAGTCGCCGAACAATTGGGCTGGAAACGTTTTGCATTACTTGGCCACTCCCTCGGCGCCATCGTCTCCCTGGTGCTGGCCGGCGCGCTGCCTGAGCGCGTGACGCATCTGGGATTGATCGACGGCGTGATCCCGCCGACCGCCAGTGGCGAGCACGCCGCCGAGCGCCTGGGCATGGCGCTGCTGGCGCAAATGAACCTGCAGGACAAGCGCAAGCCGGTCTACGGCAGCCTGGATCGCGCTGTGGAAGCGCGCATGAAAGGCGTGGTCGCCGTCAGCCGTGAAGCCGCCGAACTGCTGGCCCAGCGCGGTTTGATGCCGGTGCCGGGCGGTTACACCTGGCGCACCGATAGCCGCCTGACCCTGACCTCGCCGATGCGCCTGACGGATGAACAAGCCATGTCTTTCGTGCGGCGGGTGGCGTGCCCTACGCAGTTGGTGGTGGCTGCCGACGGCATGCTGGCGAAACATCCGGAATTGCTTTCCCAGCTACCCTTCACCGTAACCACACTGCCGGGCGGCCATCATTTGCACCTGAATGACGCGCCCGGCGCCGCTCTTGTTGCAGACTGTTTCAATCGGTTCTTCTCCACGCCTTGACTTGGCGTGGTCAACTGCCGAGGCTGGGCGGATTGAAAGGGAGTCAACCATGAACCATCTCAACACTGCTATGACCTCCGTTGGCCACGGCTCGTTGATCCTATGAGCGTGCGCAACGGCTGTATCCGTATCCTCGGGCTGAGCCTGCTCAGCCCATTGGTATTCGCCGCCGACGTGCCGGGAAGCCAGGACCTGCCCACCGTAGCCCGTCAAATCGATGCACAGATCGTCGATTACCGCCCCGCCGAAGAAAAGGAGCGTATCTACCCCATGGGCGCGATCCGCAAGATCAGCGGCCAGTTGCGCTACGAAGGCCAGGCCACCGCACGCGGCCAAGCCACCGCGATTACCTATGAATTGCCTGCCGAGCACAGCTCCAGCGCCGCGTTTACCGCGACCCGCGAAGCGTTGCAGGCGAAGGGCGCGCAGCTGTTGTTCTGGTGCCAGGCCCGCGATTGCGGCGAAAGCAGCCTGTGGGCCAATGAAGTGTTCGGCAACGCCAAGCTGGTGGGTGCTGATGGCCAGCAGGAATACCTGCTCCTGCGTCTGGCCGCCCCGCAAGACAATGCCCTGATCGCCTTGTACGGCATTACCCGTGGCAACCGGCGTGCCTACCTGCATGTGGAGCAACTGGACGCCAGCGCGCCACTGGGCGTCCTGCTGCCCACGTCGGCCACCTTGCTGCGTGAACTGAAAAGCACCGGCGAGCTGGACTTCCCGGCCTTGGGCGCCGAGCCCGACCCCACCTGGCTGACCCTGATTTCCCGCGGACTCAACCTCGACACCACGTTGCGTGTGAGTTTGACCGGGCCCACGGCCGAAGCCTGGCGCCAGGGCCTGATCGACAGCGGCGTACGCGCCGCGCGCCTGGAATCCGGCACCGGCGCTGCCAAGGGCCTGCACCTGCATCTGATACGCTAGGCGTTCCCCGGCGAACGGCCCCGCGCCGTTCGCCTAAGCTGTCTTCCTAACGCCTTTTTCTAGAGATACCCCATGCTCAATAACGATCGCCTGCTGGTGCAAATCCTGCTGTTGGTGCTGTTTGGTGCCAGCTTCTGGGTCATGGCGCCGTTCTGGTCGGCGCTGTTCTGGGGCGCGGTGCTGGCGTTTGCCAGCTGGCCGCTGATGCGCTTGCTGACCCGCGTGCTGGGTGGCCGCGAATCCCTGGCCGCCGGCATCCTGACCCTGGGCTGGATGCTGCTGGTGGCGGTGCCGCTGGTGTGGCTGGGGTTCAACCTGGCGGATCATGTGCGCGATGCCGTGGCGCTGATCAAGGATATTCAGGTCGATGGCCTGCCCGAGGCGCCGACCTGGCTGGGCTCGATTCCCTTTGTCGGTGAGCGGCTGGTAGCGATGTGGAACAGCATCGACCAGCAGGGCGCCGCGTTGATGGTCACGCTCAAACCCTACCTGGGCCAGGTCGGCAACTGGTTGCTGGCGCGAAGTGCGCAGATTGGCGGTGGCATCCTGGAGCTGACCCTGAGCCTGGTGTTCGTGTTCTTTTTCTACCGTGACGGGCCGCGCCTGGCGATGTTCGTGCACCGTTTGCTGGAGCGCCTGATCGGCGAGCGTGCGGGCTATTACATCGAACTGGTGGCAGGCACCGTGCAGCGGGTGGTCAACGGCGTGATCGGTACCGCCGCCGCCCAGGCCCTGCTGGCGCTGATTGGCTTCCTGATCGCCGGGGTCCCGGGCGCGCTGGTATTGGGCATCGTCACCTTCCTGCTCAGCCTGATCCCCATGGGGCCGCCGCTGGTGTGGATCCCGGCCACGGCCTGGCTGGCGTGGAAGGGCGACTACACCTATGCGGTGTTTCTGGGGGGGTGGGGTACGTTCATCATCAGCGGCGTGGACAACGTGCTCAAGCCGTACCTGATCAGCCGAGGTGGCAACCTGCCGTTGGTGATCGTGCTGCTTGGGGTGTTCGGCGGCCTGATTGCGTTTGGGTTTATCGGATTGTTTATCGGCCCGACGTTGTTGGCGGTGGCGTATAGCTTGCTGATGGATTGGAGTGCGACCCAGGCCCAAAGCCGCCGGGAAGACAAGCCTCTGTAACCTAGCGAGTGCAGATCAGTGTGGGAGCGGGCTTGCTCGCGAAGGCGGTGGTTCAGTCACCAGATGTGTTGACTGGCACGCTGCTTTCGCGAGCAAGCCCGCTCCCACATTATTGGCCTGCGCCAGCCTGCTAGGTCCGTGGTAGCCACATCACTGCGGTTAACCCGCCCCCTGGAGTTTCCTCCAGGCTCAGGCGCCCGCCCAGGCGCTCCGCCGCATCCCTGGAAATCGTCATGCCCAGGCCGACCCCGCCGGAGTTGCGGTTGCGCGAGCCTTCCAGGCGATAGAACGCCTCGAACACTGTCTCACGCTGATCGGCGGCAATCCCCGGGCCGTGGTCGATCACGCGGATGATCAGGGCCTCGCGGCTGTCCTCCAGTTCCACCCGCGCCGTGCCGGCGTAGCGCAACGCGTTGTCGATCAGGTTGTTGAGGCACGAGCGCAAGGCCATCGGCTGCACCTGCAACGGCACGCAGGTGCCGGCGAATTGCACGTCGCAGCCCTGGTCCTGGGCGTTCTCGCTCATGGACTCGACCAGTGCCTGCACGTCGAGCCAATGCCGGGTCTCGCTGGTGCGTTGCTCGTGCAGGTAGCTCAGGGTCGCGTCGAGCATGCCGATCATGTCGTTGAGGTCCTGGCGCATCTGGCCCTGCAACTTGGGGTCTTCAATCTGCTCCAGGCGCAGCTTGAGGCGCGACAGCGGCGTGCGCAGGTCATGGGACACGGCGCCGAGCATGCGCGCACGTTGGCTGACCTGTTCGCGGATACGCCGTTGCATCAGGTTGAAGGTCGATGCCGCTTGTTTCGCTTCACGTGGCCCGGACTCGTCGAGGGGCGGGCTGTCGAGGTCCAGACTCAGGCGTTCGGCCGCTTCGCTCAGGCGCTGGATCGGCCGGCTCAGCAGCTTGGCGCCGTACCAGGCGGCAATGATCAGTGAGATGAACTGGAACGTCAGCGGCACCACCGGGCCGCCAAACCAGGGGCGGCGATGTTCCTTGTTCAGCGGCACCATGCGGCCGTCCGGCTGTTCGACAAAGGTCTCCTGGGGCGGCGGCGGTGGCGGGCCGTAGTGGCGGAACCAGGCGATCGCCAACACGTGGGCCAGGATGATCGCCACCAGCAATACGCCGAACAGTCGCCCAAACAGCGTATTGAAGGGGGCGCGCATCAACCGATGTCCCGCGCGTCGAACAGGTAACCCTCGCCGCGCACGGTCTTGATCAACTGCGGTGCTTTTGGGTCATCGCCCAGTTTCTGGCGCAGGCGCGAGACCAGCAAGTCGATGCTGCGGTCGAAGGCTTCGATGGAGCGGCCACGGGCAGCGTCCAGCAGTTGCTCGCGGCTCAACACCCGGCGCGGGCGTTCGATAAATACCCACAACAGGCGGAATTCGGCGTTGGACAGCGGCACCACCAGGCCATCATCGGCCACCAGTTGGCGCAGCACGCTGTTCAGGCGCCAGTTGTCGAAGCGGATGTTGGCGCGTTGTTCGGTGCGGTCATCGCGCACCCGACGCAGGATGGTCTGGATGCGCGCGACCAGTTCGCGCGGTTCGAACGGCTTGGACATGTAGTCGTCGGCGCCCAGTTCCAGGCCGATGATGCGGTCGGTGGGTTCGCAGCGGGCGGTGAGCATCAGGATCGGGATGTCCGATTCCGCACGCAGCCAACGGCACAACGACAGGCCGTCTTCGCCCGGCAGCATCAGGTCGAGCACCACCACATCAAAGGTTTCGGCCTGCATCGCCACGCGCATGGCCGCGCCGTCGGTCACGCCGGTGGCGAGGATATTGAAGCGTGCCAGGTAGTCGATCAGCAGTTCGCGGATCGGCACATCGTCGTCGACAATCAGCGCACGGGTGTTCCAGCGCTTGTCATCGGCGGTCACCGCGCCTTTGTGCTCGTCATTCGTAGAGACGGGAGAGGTATGCATAGTGCGATCATCTGCCTGGTCGTTGCGGTCAGCATAGGCGCCCAGCCCCATGGCTGGAAGTGCTGGTCGGTGGGTCGTGCGGGCGAGGCTAGTCGTGGGGCGTGTTGCAGGCATGTCGTGAATGTATCAGCTTTGAAATAATTGGCTGAAATGCCCGTTGCCATGCGCTCTGTCAGTATTTACCGATCATCGGATCCCGCAACGGCGCCGCTTGCGCTACAATCCGCGCCGATTTCGACTTGCCTGAGAGCCCATTCCAATGTCCGTCTGCCAGACTCCTATCATCGTCGCCCTGGATTACCCCACTCGTGACGCCGCACTGAAGCTGGCTGACCAGTTGGACCCGAAGCTTTGCCGGGTCAAGGTCGGCAAGGAACTGTTCACCAGCTGCGCCGCAGAAATTGTCGGCACTCTGCGTGACAAAGGCTTCGAAGTGTTCCTCGACCTGAAATTCCACGACATCCCCAACACCACCGCCATGGCCGTGAAAGCCGCGGCCGAGATGGGCGTGTGGATGGTCAATGTGCACTGTTCCGGCGGCCTGCGCATGATGACCGCGTGCCGCGAAGTGCTGGAGCAGCGCAGCGGCCCCAAACCGTTGTTGATCGGTGTGACCGTGCTGACCAGCATGGAACGCGAAGACCTGGCCGGCATCGGCCTGGACATCGAGCCCCAGGAGCAGGTCCTGCGCCTCGCAGCCCTGGCACAGAAAGCCGGCCTTGATGGTTTGGTGTGCTCGGCGCTGGAAGCCCAGGCACTGAAGACCGCACACCCGTCGTTGCAACTGGTGACCCCGGGGATTCGTCCGGCGGGCAGCGCCCAGGACGACCAGCGTCGCATCCTGACTCCGCGCCAGGCGTTAGATGCCGGTTCCGACTATCTGGTGATCGGCCGTCCGATCAGCCAGGCGGCCGATCCGGCCAAGGCGTTGGCGGCAGTCGTCGCTGAGATCGCCTGACCATCACCGATCTAAACGGTAGGAGCGGGCTTGTGTGGGAGCTGGCTTGCCTGCGATAGCATCACCTCGGGTTGACTGATACACCGAGGCGCTTGCATCGCGGCAAGCCCGACTCCCACACGGTCTATGCTCACGTTTACCGCGTGGCGCCTCAGTTAACCTTCAGCACCAACTTCCCAAAATTCTCGCCGTTGAACAGCTTCATCAGCGTCTCCGGGAACGTCTCCAGCCCTTCCACAATATCCTCCTTGCTCTTGAGCTTGCCCTGGGCCATCCAGCCGCCCATCTCTTGCCCGGCGGCGGCAAAGTTGGCCGCGTGGTCCATCACCACAAAACCCTCCATGCGCGCGCGATTGACCAGCAGTGACAGATAGTTGGCCGGGCCTTTCACCGCTTCCTTGTTGTTGTATTGGCTGATCGCACCGCAAATCACCACCCGGGCCTTGAGCGCCAGGCGGCTGAGCACCGCGTCTAGAATGTCGCCGCCGACGTTATCGAAATACACATCCACGCCCTTGGGGCACTCGCGCTTGAGCGCGGCGGGTACGTCTTCGTGTTTGTAGTCGATGGCGGCGTCGAAGCCCAGTTCATCCACCAGGAACTTGCACTTGTCGGCCCCCCCGGCAATGCCCACCACGCGGCAGCCTTTGATCTTGGCGATCTGCCCGGCAATGCTGCCTACCGCACCGGCTGCGCCGGAGATCACCACCGTTTCGCCCGCCTTGGGTGCGCCGGTATCGAGCAGCGCGAAGTAGGCGGTCATGCCGGTCATGCCCAGGGCCGACAGGTAACGCGGGAGTGGCGCCAGTTTCGGATCGACTTTGTAGAAGCCGCGCGGCTCGCCAAGGAAGTAATCCTGCACGCCCAGGGCGCCGTTCACGTAGTCGCCGACCGCAAACTTCGGGTTGTTCGAGGCAATCACTTTGCCTACGCCGAGCGCACGCATCACTTCACCGATGCCGACCGGGGGGATGTAGGACTTGCCCTCATTCATCCAGCCACGCATGGCCGGGTCGAGGGACAGGTATTCATTGCGCACCAGCACTTGCCCGTCCTGCGGCGTGCCCACCGGGACCTCCTGATACGTAAAGGTGTCCCGCGTGGCGGCACCGACCGGGCGTTTGGCGAGCAGGAATTGGCGGTTGGTCTGGGCAGGCATGGCAAGGACTCTTTTAGAAGTGAGCCTAGATTGATAGACCCGCAACGGCTCGGGAGCAAGGTTCACCGTCGGTGCGAATGCCCCTCGATAGTTCATGTTGATAGTCACGCCGGTGGCTTTATCACTGTGATCCATGCAGCGCCAACCGGCCTTCTGATAGTGCTGACGCGCCCGGCGCCGCGTTGGCTAGACTCGCCGCACGGCAATTTCTCACAAAGGACATCCCCCATGAGCATGACGTTTTCCGGCCAGGTCGCCCTGGTGACTGGCGCCGCTGCCGGTATCGGCCGCGCCACCGCGCTGGCGTTCGCCGCTGAAGGCTTGAAGGTAGTGGTCGCCGACCTGGACGAGGCGGGCGGCGAGGGCACTGTGGCGCTGATCCGGCAGGCCGGCGGTGAGGCGCTGTTTGTGCGCTGCAACGTCACCCTCGAGGCGGATGTGCAGCAACTGATGGCGCAGACGGTTGCCGCTTATGGCCGGCTGGATTACGCGTTCAACAATGCCGGGATCGAGATCGAAAAAGGCAAGCTGGCCGACGGCAGTCTGGATGAGTTCGACGCCATCATGGGCGTCAACGTCAAAGGCGTGTGGTTGTGCATGAAGTATCAGTTGCCGCTGCTGCTGGCCCAGGGCGGCGGGGCAATCGTCAACACCGCGTCGGTGGCCGGTTTGGGGGCGGCGCCGAAGATGAGCATTTATGCGGCGTCCAAGCATGCAGTGATCGGCCTGACCAAATCGGCGGCCATCGAGTATGCGAAAAAGCAGATCCGCGTGAACGCAGTGTGCCCGGCGGTGATCGACACCGATATGTTCCGTCGTGCCTATGAAGCCGACCCGCGCAAGGCGGATTTCGCGGCAGCCATGCACCCGGTCGGGCGCATCGGCAAAGTCGAGGAAATCGCCGCCGCGGTGCTTTACCTGTGCAGCGATGGTGCGGCGTTCACCACCGGCCATGCGCTGGCGGTGGACGGCGGCGCGACCGCCATTTAGGACCTGTAAACGCACCCCAATCGAAAAGGATCGGGGTGCTGTGGGGCGTTTCCATAGCTGGCAAAACGCCGTGCGCTAATATGTATCAGCAGGTAAATAATTCAATAAAATCAATACTTTAATAAAACTTGTAAGCCGGCTGCGCCGAACTTCTGTGCTTAACTCTTGTGGGTTGAATAACAGACAGTGAAGTGAGTGGTTCATGGATTTAGGGATAGATCGACAAGCCCTTGTACCAGTGGTGCAGCAAATCATCAGCGCGGTGGCGGACTGGATTCGCAAGAGCGGGGCAAGCCCTGGCACGCGCCTGCCGTCCATCCGCCAATTGGCCCTCGACAACCTCCTCAGCCAGTCCAGTGTCATCGAGGCCTTCGAGCGCATGGTCGCCCAAGGGCTGCTGGCCTCCAGGCCGGGTTCGGGGTATGTGGTGGCCGAGCCCCCGGCCCATCATGAACAGCACTGGTATGAAGGGGCGGAGCAGGGCTGGGGGGCGTTCACCGACAGCCCCCTGGGCGAATTGAAGCTGGGCTGCGGTTGGTTGCCGGATGCCTGGCGCGAAAGCGATGACATCAGCTACGCCATCCGTGAAGTCAGCCGCACCGACACCGCCGCCGTGTTCAACTACAGCACGCCGTTGGGGCTGCTAGCGCTGCGTGAGCAATTGCTCAAGCACCTGGCCCGCATGCGCGTGGCGACCAGCCTGGACCGCATCCTCACCACCCAGGGCGCCAGCCAGGCCCAGGACCTGTTGATACGTACGCTGCTCAGGGCCGGCGACACGGTGGTGGTCGAGACCCCAGGCTACGGCAACCTGTATCGCCAGTTGGTGTTTCATGGCGTCACACTGCTGGAAGTACCGCGTACCCGAGGCGGGCCGGACCTGTCGGCGTTGGAAGCGTTGCTTGCGGTGCATCGCCCCAAATGCCTGTTCATCAGCAGCCTGTACCACAACCCCACCGGCACCAGCCTGTGCCTCGCGGTGGCCGAGCGTTTGCTGCAACTGGCCCGGGCCAAGGATTTCCTGATCATTGAAGAAGACGTCTACGGCGACCTGCAACATGCCAGTTGCACACGCCTGGCGGCGCTGCCTCATGATGATCGGGTGATCTATGTCTCGAGCTTTTCCAAGACCTTGAGCAGCGCCTTGCGGGTCGGCTATCTCTGTGCCAGCAGTGCGCTTATCCCGCAATTGGTCAACCTCAAGACCCTGACCGGCATCGGTACGTCGCGTTTCGCCGAGGCGGTGGTGGCGACGCTGTTGGCCAACGGCACCTATCGCAAGTGGGTGCAACGCCTGCGCAAACGCCTGGGCACGCAAATGGCGGCGACCCTGCAAGTGCTGGAGGATGAGGAGTGGCAGGTGTTTGCCGCCCCCGCCGGAGGCATGTTCCTGTGGGCGCGCCCCGGGGTGGAGGATTGTTCGCAGTTGCAGGCCAGCGCACGGCGCCTCGGTGTGTTGCTGTCACCGGGGGCGCTGTTCAGCCCGACGGCAGAGCACAGTGACTGGCTGCGCATCAATGTAGCCTATGCTACTGATCAGCGTGCCGTGGCGTTGCTGCGCGCCATGGGGCCGGCCAGATCGACCTCGACCATTCTGAAAACGACGAGCGTGTAGCTTTTTGCCATTATTCCGGCGCCAACGGCTTGTGTCGGTGGCCCGTGGTTGCGAATCTCGCTACTGGTAAATCGGGCTTGATGGCATCTGCCATTGCTAGAGGACTCAAGTGCAATGATGACGGGCGTGCAACGACGTTTCGCCAACCTCGGTATGGCGAAGAAACTGGGCTTGGGCTTCCTCTTGGTGCTGTTGCTGACGGCAGTGGTCGCGGCGATTGGCGTATGGTCGCTGCAAACCGTGGGGCAGCGTTTTGAAGGCCTCAACAGCATGTCTTCGCTCAACAGTGGCTTGCTCAAGGTGCGTTTGATCGAGCAGGACTACGCACTGCATGCCGACCCCAAGTCCGTCGACGCCTTGCATGAGAGCGTCGACGCCCTGGCGGCCCTGGCGGCCGCTCTCAAGACCCAATCGGCGGCCAATGTGCCGGCGATGACGGACGTCGAGCAGGCCCTGGCCGCCTACCGCAAGGCGTTTGACGAGTTTGTCGAGCTGACCCAGACCAAGGATCTGGCGCTGGAAATGGCCAGTTGGTCGGTGTCCAGTGTGGCGAATAACCTCGATGTGCTGCAGGCCGGCCTGGCGGACGATGGCGCCTATGGCCTCAAGGAGAGCCAGGGCAAGGAGGGCGCAGAGTTTATCGAGCAAGCGGGGCAGGTCAGCCAGGTGTCGCGCTTGATGTTGCAAGCCATGAACGAAGCCCATGTGCGCCTGGACCAGAGCCGCAAGGGCGATGAGGACGGCGCCGAGCAAGGCAAGATCGAACAGGCTGACCAGGCCTTGGCGCAGGTCGAACAGTTGAAGACTTCAGTCAAGGACCCTGGCTACCAGACGGTGCTGAACGAAGTCTCCGGGCATATTGCCGCTTTCAGCGAAAAACTCGGTGAGTACACCGGCCTGTTGGCGCAGGAAAAGATCGTCTACAAACAGCTGCATGATCGGGCCGGGGAAGTGGTCAGCCGGGTCAACCAGGCGTATGCCGCCGAAGACCAGTCGATGCAGGAACAATTGAAGAAAAGCACTCTGCTGATCATCGCTTCGTCGGCCCTCGCGCTACTGGTGGGGTTGATTGCAGCGCTGGTGATCACACGCTTGATCGTCGCGCCACTGCGCCGGGTGATCGCGGTGGCGCAGCAGATTGCAGCGGGTGATTTGAGCGGGCGGATGGAGGTCAGCCGGCGTGATGAAATCGGCCAGCTGATGCAGGCGATGCAACAGATGGGCAATGGACTGAGCGAGATGGTCAGCGGGTTGCAGGCTGGTATCGAACAATTGGCCAGCTCGGCGCATTCGCTGTCCAGCGTCACCGAGCAGACCAATGTCGAGGTCAGCAGCCAGAAGGAAGAAACCGAGCAGGTGGCCACGGCGATGAACCAGATGACCGCCACGGTGCACGACGTGGCGCGCAACGCTGAACAAGCCGCACAGGCCGCGCAGACCGCCGATGACAAGGTCGACAGTGGCCAGCAGGTGGTGCGCCAGAGTCTGCAGCGCATCGAGCAGCTTGCCAGTTCGAGTGCCAGCGCCAGTGCGAGTATCGACAGCCTCAGTGCCGAGATCCAGAACATCGGCACCGTGCTGAGTGTGATCAAGAGCGTGGCCGAGCAGACCAACCTGTTGGCGTTGAACGCCGCTATCGAAGCGGCCCGCGCCGGTGAACAGGGCCGGGGCTTTGCGGTGGTGGCCGATGAGGTGCGGGCGCTGGCCAAGCGCACGCAACAGTCCACCGAAGAGATCGAGCGCCTGGTCAGCACCTTGCGCAACGCCGCGCAGTCTTCGGTGCAGCAGATCCAGCAAAGCGGCGAGTTGGTGAAGCTGGCCGTCAGCGATGCGCTGGAAACCGAAAGCGCCCTGGGCAGCATCGCCACGGCGGTGTCATTGATCCAGCAGATGAACCAGCAGATCGCGGCGGCGGCCGAGGAGCAGAGCTCGGTGGCCGAAGAGATCCACCGTAGCGTCACCAGCATCCGCGCGAGTGCCGACCAATCGGCGTTGAGCATGCAGGGCAATGCCGCGTCGAGCATTCAGTTGGCGCAACTGGGGGCGGAACTCAAAGGCATGGTCGGGCACTTCCGCCTCTGATCGCTGCACAGGTGCAGCGATCAAGGGGCAGGGCGCTCAGGCGTGGTTGGCGAGGAAGGTCAGCAGCGCTTCATTGACGAAATCCGGGTTTTCCAGGGCGCTGATGTGTCCCGCGTCCGGGATCAGGATCAGACCGCAGCCGATCAGCTCGGCCATCTCCCGGGACTCGGCGGGTGGCCGGGGTTTGTCCTGCTCGCCGCACAGCACCAGCGTGGTGTCGGCGTCCAGCCGTGGCAGTTGTTCCAGTACATCCTCGCGACTGAAGATCAGCCGACCCAGGGGCACGATACTGTCCAGCAGGCGCTCGCGGGAAAAGCCTTGCAGCGCTTGGCGAAAACCCTGATACAGCGCTGACTCACGGTCGATGGTCGGACGAAAGAAAATCGGTGCGATCACATCCAGCAACGGCTCGGGAATGGCGCCGGCGTCTTCGATCAGCTTGAACAGCGAGAAGTAATACTGGCGCGTGGCCTCGGGCTCGGCGCCAAGGTGGGTGTCCATCAGCACCAGGCTGTTGACGCGCTCGGGTGCCAGCAATGCCAGGCGGGCGCCCCACATGCCGCCGACCGACAGGCCCACCAGGTTGACCTGGGCGACGTCCAGATGGTCGAGCAGCGCCAGGGCCTGGCGCGCCAGGTCATCAAGGGATTGGGTGTGTGCGGGCAGCGGGCCCGATTCGCCGTGGCCCCACAACTCGGGGACGATCACGCGGTATTGTTGCGACAGGGCTTCGATCTGCGGGGTCCACATGGCGCGGTCCCACAGGTAGCTCGAACCAAGCAGGACGGCGGGGCCGTTGCCTTGGTCGAGGTAGTGCAGCGGTTGTCCATCTATCACGGTGACAGGCATAGCAGGCCTCTGACTTCACGGAGTGAGGGGCACTTTTTTACGCTACTCGGCGCGCCATGGATAGTTGTAGTGAGCGGGCTTGCCCCGCGCCGGGTGGCGAAGCCGCCCTAAACCCAGGCACCTGGGTCTTACTGAAACACCGCGGTGCCTGGGTTTGGGGCGGCTTCGCCACCCGGCGCGGAACAAGCGGTCAGTCGTAGATGACTTTCTTTTTCCACTCGGCGTCGGCGTCGTCCGCCTTGAGGCCTTGGGTCAGTTCGTTGACTTCATCCTCGGCAGGCTTGCTGTTGGTCAGCACCGTGGAGTTGGCGCGGGCCAGTTGGCCTTCCAGGTGTTGCAACTGCGCGCTGTAGAGCACGGGTTCCGGCTGTTTGCGCAGGTACTGCACGCCACGTTCGAATGCCAGGCGTGCCTGGCCAGGCTGGCCTTGTTGCAGGGCATGTTGGCCGAGGTTGTTGAAGAACTCGATATGCAGCAGTACCAGGATGTGGCGAATTTCCTTGATCCAGTGCTTGGCTTCGTTGGACGGCAGGAAGCCATCCTGGGCGGCGCGGGTGACTTGGCCGTGCAGGGCTTCGAGGAGGAAACGCACGTCCTTGGCCTTGGCTTCGGTCTGGATCGGCGCCGGCGGATTGTTCACCGGGATCGATTCGCCCTGGGAGACCAGTGCATTCAGTTCGGCGATGCGGGCCTTGAGCGGTGCGCTGGTCTTGTCGAGGTTGAGCAGGCGCTGGTTGACGTTCAGTTCCAGGCGGGTCATCAACAGCTTGAGCGCCGGGTTCATCAACTGGCCAGGGAATGTCTCGGTGATTTCACCGCAACGACGCAGGCGATCATTGAGCTCGATCACGGTGCGCTGTTTTTCCAACTTGTTGTTTTCCACCACGTGGTTCATGTAGCCAATGGCGATCAGTATTGCGATCCCGGCTATTACCAGCAGGGTGATCATGAGTGGTGTCACCGGTGTGACCTCTTTATAGGGTTTGCAGTGGAGTGTAGTGACTGGGCTGGCCGGCGGATAGGACTGATCGACCAGTTGCCCAGGTAGATTCTTCTATATAGGTGAACGTTCCATGTATGGATGCACATTGCCATCATCGGCTGCAGCGAACTATAGCGTCTTGTGGTGTGCCAGAATATAGGCGTCAAAGCCCTGCTGTACAGAATGCGTGCCCGGTCTCGTAAAGAGGGGCGAAGTCATTGATTTTAATAAATTTATCCTTGGGGGTTGACGACCTCCCAATCCATCCATAGAATGCGCGCCACTTAAAGCGTAAAGCACACAGCGAAACGCGGCGAGTAGTGAATGTTGTACGTGTGTCCCCTTCGTCTAGTGGCCTAGGACACCGCCCTTTCACGGCGGTAACAGGGGTTCGAGTCCCCTAGGGGACGCCATATGCGGGAATAGCTCAGTTGGTAGAGCACGACCTTGCCAAGGTCGGGGTCGCGAGTTCGAGTCTCGTTTCCCGCTCCAAATTTAAGCAGTGTTGCCCTCGGGTGGCACTGAGTGAAACCAGGGCATGATCTTCGGATCTAACCTCTGGGCACTGGAATACACACCATGTGTTTCAGTAGCGTGTCCCCTTCGTCTAGTGGCCTAGGACACCGCCCTTTCACGGCGGTAACAGGGGTTCGAGTCCCCTAGGGGACGCCATTTGCGGGAATAGCTCAGTTGGTAGAGCACGACCTTGCCAAGGTCGGGGTCGCGAGTTCGAGTCTCGTTTCCCGCTCCAATTTAAGCAGTGTTGCCCTCGGGCGGCACTGAGTGAAACCAGGGCATGATCTTCGGATCCAACCTCTGGGCACTGGAATACACACCATGTGTTTCAGTAGCGTGTCCCCTTCGTCTAGTGGCCTAGGACACCGCCCTTTCACGGCGGTAACAGGGGTTCGAGTCCCCTAGGGGACGCCATTTGCGGGAATAGCTCAGTTGGTAGAGCACGACCTTGCCAAGGTCGGGGTCGCGAGTTCGAGTCTCGTTTCCCGCTCCATATTCAACAAAAAACGCCGATCAGCGATGATCGGCGTTTTTGTTTGTGCGTGATTGATGGCCGATGAAAAAAGCCCGCCATCGCGGCGGGCTCCCTTGTCGAGGTCAGAGCTTCGGTAACTGCCCGACACGCCCCATCATTTCAGTGACGATCTGCAAGTCCAGCAGGAACTGCTCGACTGTCTTGAACTCATTGTCGGTGTGCCCGGTGTACTTCACTTCGGGCCGCGCCAGGCCGAATTGCACGCCATTGGGCAGTTCATGCACCGAGGTCGCCCCGGCCGACGTGCCGAACTTGTGCTCCATGCCCAGGTTTTCGCTGGCCACTGCCAGCAGCGCCTTGACCCACTCGCCTTCCGGGTTGCGGTACATCGGCTCGGCCACCGAGTAGGTGAAATCCACCTTGACCTTGGTGTGCTTGTCCCAGGCGCTGAGTTTGTCGGCGATTTCCGCTTTCAACGTCTCTGGGGATTTACCCTTCGGCACCCGCAGGTTCACTGCCAGTTTGAAGGCGTTGTCATCCTGGCCGACAAACGTCAGCGAGGTGGTCAGCGGCCCCATGAACTCGTCGGAGAAACCCACCCCCAGCTTGCCGCCCAGGTAATCCAGGCCCCAGTTGTCGGACGCATAACGCGCGGCGTCGGTGATGTGGTTGTGCTTGAGGGCGATCTTGCCGTCGATGCTGTGGATCAACTCGAGCATGCGCGCCACCGGGTTGATGCCGGATTCAGGCTCGGAGGAGTGCGCTGAAACACCGGTCACCGTCAGCTTCACTTCTTTACCGACCGCCTTGGCTGCCACCTCGAAGTCGCCACCATTGGCCTTGGCATACGCCGCACCGGCTTTTTGCAGGCTGGCCGCCAGTTCGGCGGGCTTGTCGCTGACAAAGGTCGCCACCGAGGCCGATGGAATCTGGTTGGTCGCCATGCCCCCGGTCATCGCAATGATTTCCGCACCCTTGCCTTCGCCTTTACGGCGCGGGAAGGTGGCCATCACGGTGCCGTAGCCTTTCTCGGCAATCACCACCGGATAGCCACCGTCCAGCGCTAGGTTGTACTGCGGTGTCGGGTTCTTTTCGAAGTAATACGGGATCGCATCGCCGGAAGTTTCCTCGGTGGTGTCCACCAGCAGTTTGAACGTGCGCGCCAACGGCAGCTTCTCTTCCTTGATCACCTTCATGGCATACATCGCCACCACGATGCCGTTCTTGTCATCCTCGGTGCCACGGCCGTACATGCGGTCGCCGATCAGCGTGACCTTGAACGGGTCGAGCTTGGTGCCATCTTTCAACACCCAGTTTTCCGGCGTGACCGGCACTACGTCGGCATGGGCGTGAATGCCGACCACTTCATCGCTGGCGCCTTCCAGGGAAACTTCATACACGCGGTTGTCGATATTGCGGAAGTTCAGGTTGAAGGCCTCTGCCAGGTCCTTGAGCTTGGCCGCGATCCTGAGGAACTCCGGGTTTTTGTACTGCGGCATACCGTCGATGTTGAAGGTCGGAATTTCCACCAGCTCGCGCAAGGTTTCTGTGGCGGCTTTGCCGTACTTCACGCGGGTATAAATGCCCAGCAGGCGATTGATCTCGTTCTGCTGGTCGGCGTTCAGCGGCTTGTTGTCGAGAAAGGCGCTGATCGCCGGGTCCACGTCGGCGGTCTTGCCCAGGTCGCCCTTGGCCAGGGTGCCGAGGAAACCACGGAAATCAGTGACGGAGGTTTCGTTGAAATTCTTGAGAATCGCGGTGCTTTGCTCGGCGGAGATGTTGGCGAAGGCGGGGGTGACGATCGCCGAGAGGCTGGCTGCGAACAGGCTGGCAGCCGCCAGTTGCTTGAGTGGGAAGTGCATTGTTGGAGCATTCCTTTGCAGGTGGTGAGTAAGAGGTTTCTGACTGAAGTGTCAGAAACATTTCCACACACTAACACTGCAAAGGAGGGGGTGGGAGACCCGAGTGAGGGAATTTTACTGCTTCGCTCTGCAATCACTGCCCGATCAGAAGCGGCGATTTTCACGGTTGATGGCTAACCAAATACAGGGTTTGGGTGAACGTTCCATCGAGGTTGGGCGCGGAAGTCATTGTGCCGGTAACCCCGGCATATTTTCCCGTGCTGCCGAGGACGGCGACTGTGGATTGACCCGCTTCAAGCTCCTGCCCGCCTACGACGATGGTGCCTATGACGGTTTTATCGGGACCGAAGAACAGCAGTGTCCATTGGCATTGGCTGTGTACCCCCGGCAGGGTGGTGACGCAGTAGCCACTGTTGCTGCCGATGTCTTTGCGGTCCTGGTCCATCAAGGGTTGATCGAATACAAAAAGATCGCCTTGGGAGGCGCCCACAGGCCCGATATCGACTGCGTTTTTGAGGCCGCGCGTACCGTCGGCGAGGGTGACGAGGGTCAGTGTTTGCACGTTGTTGACGCAGGCGCTCAGAGGGATAAGCAACAGCAACATGCAAGAAAAGCGAAGGGCGGCGGTTTTCATGGGCGGGCTCTCATGTGAGTGACCTGAACGCGCAGCACCGCTAAAGCTGCGCCCAGAGAGTGCAAGGCTAGCAAGCGAACGACATTTTACAAGGTGCCTGGGGGTGGGGCTGGATACTCGTCTGTCATCTACAGCGCTTTGGCAGAGGGCCCGTCCCACAACTGCTCATGCAGTTGCCCTACACGTTTAGCCATCGCTTCATTGCGCATCACCACCTCCAGGTTGCGTGAATTATCCAGGTAGCCGCCCAACCAGTTGCTGGTGCCAATCCAGGCGCCTCGGTCTTTCTGAAATACCGCGGTTTACGGTTTTGGGGCGGCTTCGCCCCCCGGCGCGGGGCAAGCCTGCTCACTGCAAAGCTCGTAGCGGACGCAGAGGGCGCCTTTTTTTTCCGAGAGGGCGAGGATTTTTACCTGGCCCAGTTCGCTCAGGGCCTGGACGTGTGTGCCGCCACAGGCGTAGGCGGGCAATTCGCCGAAGCCGACTTCGCGGGTGCCTTCATCCAAGGCCATATGGCGCGAGTAATCCGCGGCGATCCATTGGTTGACCTGTTGCTGGATGGTCTCGGCGTCGATGGTTTGTGCCGCTTCACCACGGATAAAAGTGATCTTGCCTTCGCCCGGCCAGTGATGGGCCTTGATCGGCATCCAGCCGAGGCTTTCGCCGGCGTTGCCGATCAGGTGCCCGGCAGAATGCAGGCGGGTGTGCAGGGCGCGGCGTGTCTCATCGACGCGCGCGCTGATCGGACCAGGGGCGACCGCTTGATCAACGTAGTGCACCACCTGGTCGGCTTCCTGGATGACGCGCAATACCTGGCTGTCACCGAGCCAGCCGGTATCGAATGGCTGGCCACCGCCTTGGGGATGGAAGATCGTCGACTGCAGGATGACTGCAAAATGCGCCTCGTGGGGCGTGCAACTGAGCACTTCGAGCTCGGCCGTCAGGTGGTCATGGGTGAAAAACAGGCGCTCGGTCATTTTCTACATCCGCATCAGGGTTCTGCGCGCAGTATAAATAGTGCGTTAATACGTGATAATCCGCTCAACTATCAATGGACCTGTGCGTCATGAGCATCAATCTTCCTTTGCCGCTGCTGGGCGAAATGGCGATTTTCGTCAAGGTGGTGGAAACCGGCAGCTTTTCCGCGGCCGCCCGGCAAATGGGCGCTTCGCCGTCATCGGTCAGCCGCAGCATTTCGCGCCTGGAAAAAGCCCTGGCCACGCGTTTGCTGCAACGCACCACGCGCAAATTGCGTTTGAGCGAGGGCGGTGAAGAGGTATTCAAGCGTTGCCAGGACATGGTCAACGCGGCGCGCTCGGTGATGGAGGTCAGCGGCCAATTTACCCATGAGGCCGAAGGCCTGGTACGGGTCAGCGTGCCCAAGGCGGTGGGGCGGTTTGTGGTGCATCCCCATGTGCCGGAGTTCTTGCGGCGTTATCCCAAAGTGGATGTGCAGTTGATCCTGGAAGACCGGCCGGTGGATTTGATCGACGACAACCTGGATCTGATCCTGCGCATCTCCGAAAGCCCGCCGCCGGGGTTGGTGGGGCGGCCATTGTTTCCCATCGAACACTTGCTGTGCGCGACGCCGCAGTATCTGGCTGAGTACGGCACGCCGGAGCATCCCCATGACCTGCTGGAGCACAGTTGCATCTACCTGGGAGAAACTGCCGCGGATGCGCGCTGGAAGTTTCGCCAGGCTGGCAAGACGGTGACGGCCGGGGTGCGTGGGCGTTATGCGGCGAACCATACCGGCGTGCGGTTGGATGCGGTGTTGCAGCATGTGGGTATTGGCAGTCTGCCGTACTTTACGGCGCGCCATGATCTGGACGCGGGGAGGGTCCTGCAGGTGTTGCCGCAGTGGGATTTTATTGCGTCGTACCACGGCGATGTGTGGCTGCTGCATTCGCCAACGCGGTATCTGCCGCCCAAGTTGCGGGTGTTTATTGATTATCTGGTGGAGTGCATGGCCAAGGAGCCGACGTTGCGCCGACGGTAGATACGCGGTCTAAAAAATGTGGGAGCGGGCTTGCTCGCGAAAGCGGTCTGCCAGTTGATGAATATATTGACTGACACTCCGTATTCGCGAGCAAGCCCGCTACCACATTGGGTTCTGCGGTGTTTCGACTATCAGTGCTTGCTTTGGTCTTCAGGCATGGCCAGCAGCTGCTTTTCCTGGTTCCAGTCGAACGGTTCGTCGTTCTGTTCGGCTTCGAAGCGACGCTCTTCCAGGGCCTGGTACATGTCCAGTTCTTCGTCCGGCATGAAGTGCAGGCAATCGCCGCCAAAGAACCACAGCAAGTCGCGTGGCACCAGATGGGCGATTTGTGGGTAGCGCAAGATGACCTGGCTCATCAGGTCCTGGCCCAGGTACTGGCTTTCGATCGGGTCGATCGGTAGCAGGGCGCGCAATTCGTCGAAGCGCTCCAGGAACAAGGTGTGGCTTTCCTCGGGCACCTGTTCGGCTTCGCCGACGGCAACCAGGATGCTGCGCAGGTGGTCGAGCAAGACGAGATGATCGGCAACGACGTTGGACACGAGATAAGTCCTCTAAAGCAAAAACGGGCGCGAGAGTATATAGCCCTCGCGCCCGTATTTATATGACCGCCGGTATCAGCGGACTGTGCCCTCTGCCTGGGCCAGCTCTTCCTTGCTGAAATCATCCACGTCGATCACCTTGCGCCGCGCCGCTTCGGCGTCGCGCAGGGTTTGCGCTTCGGCCGGTTGCAGCACGCCCGCTTCCAGCGCCGCGTCGATGGCATGCTCGCCAGCCGCCGGTTTGACCTGGCCGCTCTTGAGCGCGGTATGCAGTTTCTTCTGCAACGCATGGCTGGCGCCCAGGAGGTCGTAGGCATGTTGCAGGGCGCCGACCGGGTCTTGCGCCGATTGCGGGCGGTAGCAGCCAGCCAGCAACTCTTCCAGGGTCGGATCGCCCTTGGCGCGGCCGATCACTGCGGCGACTTCGGCATCCAGCGCATCGGATGGCCCGGTATGCCGACGGCCGAACGGGAACACGATCACCCGCAGCAGGCAACCGAGCACCTTGTTCGGGAAGTTGCTGAGCAGTTCGTCCAGTGCGCGCTCCGATTCACCCAGGCTTTCCTCCATGGCCCAGGCGAACAGCGGCTCCATGTGGCCCGGCGAGTCCAGGTCGTGGTAACGCTTGAGCGCCGCCGAGGCCAGGTACATGTGGCTGAGTACATCGCCCAGGCGTGCCGACAGGCGTTCGCGGCGTTTGAGTTCGCCACCCAGCAGCATCATGCTCAGGTCGGCGAGCAGGGCGAACGCCGCGGCCTGACGGTTCAGCGCGCGGAAATAACCCTGGCTCAAGCGGTTGCCCGGTGCTTTCTCGAAGTGACCGATGCCCAGGTTCAACACCAGGGTGCTGGCGGCGTTGCTCACGGCAAAACCAATGTGTTGCATCAACAGGCTGTCGAATTCCTTCAGCGCCTGATCGTGGTCTTCACGACCGGCCAAGGCCATTTCCTTGAGCACGAACGGATGGCAGCGGATCGCGCCCTGGCCGAAGATCATCAGGTTGCGCGAGAGGATATTCGCGCCTTCCACGGTGATGAAGATCGGCGCACCTTGCCAACTGCGCCCCAGGTAGTTGTTCGGGCCCATGATGATGCCCTTGCCGCCGTGCACGTCCATGGCGTGGCCGATGCACTCGCGGCCGCGTTCGGTGAGGTGGTACTTGAGGATCGCCGACAGCACCGAGGGTTTCTCCCCGAGGTCCACCGCGTTGGCGGTGAGCATGCGCGCACTGTCCATCAGCCAGGCATTGCCGCCGATCCGCGCCAGGGCTTCCTGGATACCTTCGAACGCCGACAGCGGGACGTTGAACTGCTCGCGGACCTGGGCATATTGGCCGGTGACCAGGCTGGTGAACTTGGCGGCGCCGGTGCCCACGGCAGGCAGGGAAATCGAACGGCCCACGGACAGGCAGTTCATCAACATCATCCAGCCCTTGCCGAGCATCTCCTGGCCGCCAATCAGGAATTCCAGGGGGATGAACACGTCCTTGCCGGAGTTGGGACCGTTCATGAACGCGGCGCCCAGCGGCAGGTGGCGACGGCCGATTTCCACACCCGGTGTATCGGTGGGGATCAGCGCGAGGCTGATGCCCAGGTCTTCCTCTTCACCCAGCAGGTGATCCGGGTCATGGGCCTTGAACGCCAGCCCGAGCAGGGTCGCGACCGGGCCCAGGGTGATATAGCGTTTTTCCCAGTTCAGGCGCAGGCCGAGGGTTTCCTTGCCTTGCCATTCACCTTTGCAAATCACCCCGGTGTCGGGCATGGCACCGGCGTCGGAGCCGGCCAGCGGGCCGGTGAGGGCGAAGCACGGAATGTCGTCGCCCCGGGCCAGGCGCGGCAGGTAGTGGTTGCGTTGCTCGTCGGTGCCGTAGTGCAGCAACAGTTCGGCCGGGCCGAGGGAGTTGGGCACCATCACGGTGGACGCCAGGTCGCCGCTGCGGGTCGCGAGTTTCATCGCCACCTGGGAGTGGGCGTAGGCCGAGAAGCCCTTGCCGCCGTATTCCTTGGGGATGATCAGGGCGAAGAAGCCATGGGTCTTGATGTGCTCCCAGGCGGCGGGCGGCAGGTCCATGGCCTGGCCGATGTCCCAGTCGCTGACCATTGCACAGAGTTCTTCGGTGGGGCCGTCGATAAACGCCTGTTCTTCTTCAGTCAGTTGGGCCTTGGGGTAAGCGAGCAGCTTGTCCCAGTCCGGGCGGCCGCTGAACAGTTCGCCATCCCACCACACGGTGCCGGCGTCGATGGCATCGCGTTCGGTCTCGGACATCGGTGGCAGGACTTTCTGGAACCAGCTGAACAGCGGCTTGGTGAAGTATTGGCGGCGCAGGTCGGGCAGCAGCAACGGCACGGCGACAACGGCGATCAGTATCCAGAAAACCAGCAGCAGCCAGCCCGGCGCGTGGCTCCATGCGCCCATCGCCAGCAGGTAGACGGCGACCACGCCCAGGGCGGGCAGGGGCGCGGTGCGGCGGTGTGCCAGGTAGGCAATGCCGACCACCAGAACCAGTATCCACAACAACAGCATATTCAATCCTCCGTGAAACCAGGGGCGAAACCACCAGGGAGCTTAGTCGGCATCCGAGCAAGCGGGGTGATCCGGGTGTAACGAGATTTGGCCGATTCGTCGTTATCTCGATGGCAGGCCTGTGGTTAGACTCCAGGCTTCCTTCGGAGATAACGCTCATGGATACGTACCTGAGTCCCAGCCGCTTCATCGATAGTGACCACCCTGCGGTGGTGGAGTTCGCCGAAAAGCATCGCAGTACCAGTGCGGATTTTAATGACCAGGCAGTCAGTCTTTATTACGCCGTACGTGAGGCGATTCGCTACAACCCCTATACCTTCAGCCGCGATCCCAGCACCTTGAATGCCAGCTTCGCCTTGGCCACCGGTGAAAGCTATTGCGTGCCCAAGGCCAACCTGCTCGCTGCCTGCGCCCGCCACTGCGGCATCCCGGCGCGTATCGGCCTGGCGGATGTGCGCAATCATCTGTCGACGCCGCGCCTGCTCGCTTTACTCAAAAGCGATGTATTCGCCATGCACGGTTACACCGAACTTTACTTGCGCGGGCGTTGGGTCAAGGCCACCCCGGCGTTCAACAGGCAGTTGTGTGACGTGTTCGATGTGCCGCCGCTGGAATTCGATGGGATCAATGACAGTGTGTTCCACGCGTTCAACCGCCAGGGGCAGCGCTCGATGGAGTACATCGTCGACCATGGGCAGTTTTCCGATGTGCCTGAAGCGTTTTTCTTCGAGCATATTCGTACGTGTTACCCGCATCTGTTTGCCGCAGACAGTCCGCCGCTGCTCGGTGACATGCACACCGATTCAAGCCGTGGGTGAACCGGCGTATGCTGCTGCGCTCACCACACAATAAGGCACTGTCATGCTGAAAATCTGGGGTCGTAAAAATTCATCAAACGTCAGGAAAGCACTGTGGTGCGCCGAAGAACTCGGCCTGGACTATGAGTCAATCGATGCGGGCGGGGCGTTTGGTGTGGTCGACACCCCGCAGTACCGGGCGCTGAACCCCAACGGCCGGGTGCCGATGATCGAAGACGGCGACTTTGTACTGTGGGAGTCCAATACCATCGTGCGTTACCTCTGCGCCAAGCAGGGGGGGAGTTGGTATCCCAGTGATGTGAAGGCGCGCGCCAGCGCCGAGAAGTGGATGGACTGGACCACTTCCACTCTCGCCGAGCCGTTCAAGACGGTGTTCTGGGGCATCCTGCGCACCCCGGCGGAAAAACAGAACTGGGACAGCATTCACGCCGCGCGCCAAGCCTGCATCGATGTGCTCGGCACCGTGGAAAAAGCCCTCGCCGAGCAGCCGTATCTGTCGGGCAGCGAATTCGGCATGGGTGATATTCCCCTGGGCTGCTTTATCTACGCCTGGTTCGAAATGCCTATCGAACGGCCTGCGATGCCCAATCTAGAGGCCTGGTACCAACGCCTGCAACAGCGCCCGGCCTATCGCAAAGCGGTCATGACCGCGTTGACTTAATACTGACTATTAATACAGGTGACTGTACTTGTGCGGCGCGGGCAGCCACCATGCCTGTCATGCGCCGCCGTTGAACTTCGTGGCGTGCGCCTTCATCTATTCTTCCTCTTCTCTTCTTTGGTGCGTAATCCGATATGAGTTCCGCTCTGTCCATCCGGCAGCTAACCAAAACCTACGGCAACGGTTTCCAGGCCCTGAGTGGTATCGATCTGGACGTTGCCGAAGGTGACTTCTTCGCCTTGCTCGGCCCCAACGGTGCCGGCAAGTCCACCACCATCGGCATTCTGTCGACCCTGGTCAACAAGACCAGCGGCACAGTGAACATCTTCGGTCATGACCTGGACACATCCCCGGCCGCGCTCAAGCGTTCCATCGGCGTGGTGCCCCAGGAGTTCAACTTCAACCAGTTCGAAAAGACCTTCGACATCGTCGTGACCCAGGCCGGTTACTACGGCATTCCGGCGAAAATCGCCAAGGAACGTGCCGAGCAATACCTGACCCAACTGGGCCTGTGGGACAAGCGCGACGTCCCCTCGCGCTCGCTGTCCGGCGGCATGAAGCGGCGCCTGATGATTGCCCGGGCGCTGGTGCATGAACCGCGCCTGCTGATCCTCGATGAGCCCACCGCCGGCGTGGACATCGAATTGCGCCGCTCGATGTGGACCTTCCTCACCGAACTGAACGAGAAGGGCATCACCATCATCCTCACCACCCATTACCTGGAAGAGGCTGAGCAGCTGTGCCGCAACATCGGCATCATCGACCACGGCACCATTGTCGAGAACACCAGCATGCGTAACCTGCTGGGCCAGTTGCATGTGGAAACCTTCCTGCTCGACTTGAAGAACAATCTGTCGGTGCCGCCGCAGCTGCTCGGCTACCCGAGCCGCCTGGTCGACAGCCACACCCTGGAAGTGCAGGTGGACAAAGCCATGGGCATCACCGCGCTGTTCACGCAGTTGGCGACCCAGAACATCGAAGTGCTGAGCCTGCGCAACAAAACCAATCGCCTTGAGGAGTTGTTCGTGTCCCTGGTGGAGAAAAATCTGGCGAAGGTGGCGTTATGAGTTCCGAACTGCAACCCAACCTCGTCGCGCTGCAAACCATCATCTATCGCGAAGTGAAACGCTTTACCCGGATCTGGCCGCAGACCCTGCTACCGCCGGCGATCACCATGGTCCTGTACTTCGTGATCTTCGGTAACCTGATCGGCCGGCAGATCGGCGACATGGGTGGTTTTACCTACATGGAGTACATCGTGCCGGGGCTGATCATGATGTCGGTGATCACCAACGCCTACGGCAACGTGGTGTCGAGTTTCTTCGGCAGCAAGTTCCAGCGTTCGATCGAGGAACTGATGGTGTCGCCGGTGTCGCCGCATACCATCCTGATCGGCTACACCGTGGGCGGCGTGCTGCGTGGCCTGATGGTCGGCGTGATCGTGACGTTGCTGTCGCTGTTCTTCACCCACCTGCAGGTGCATCACCTCGGGGTCACCATTCTGGTGGTGGTGTTGACGGCGACGATCTTCTCGCTGCTGGGCTTCATCAACGCCGTGTTTGCACGCAACTTCGATGATATTTCGATCATCCCGACATTCGTGCTGACGCCGCTGACCTACCTGGGCGGGGTGTTCTATTCGATCACCTTGCTGCCACCGTTCTGGCAGACCGTGTCGTTGGCCAACCCGGTGCTGCATATGGTCAACGCGTTCCGTTACGGCATTCTGGGGGTGTCGGACATCAAGATCAGCGTGGCGATCACCTTCATGCTGGTGGCGACCGTGGTGCTGTATATCGGCTGCGCGAAGCTGCTGGTGAGCGGGCGTGGGATGCGTACCTGACTCACTGACTGCATGCGGTCAGAAAATGTGGGAGCGGGCTTGCTCGCGAAGACGGTGTATCAGTCAAAGATGTATTCACTGACCCACCGCTTTCGCGAGCAAGCCCGCTCCCACATTTGGTTATGTGCAAGGCATTATGGCTTTAGTGCCAACTCGATCAGCGCATGCAGCTCTTCCACCGGCAACGGCGCATCCGCAAACAAGATCCTGAACACCGTCGGCGCCGCCAGCAGGTTGATCAACCGCTCCACGCTGGGCGCCTGTTCGCCGGGATAGCGATCCACGATCACCTGCAACTGCCCGCCAATCAGCGCCACGCAATACCCCGGCGTCTGGCTGCATTGCACGTCGCGCATCATGTGGCGTCCCGGCTCTGAACTCATCTCATCCAGATACTGCTCGGCCCAGGCTTGCAGGTCGCCGCGCAGGCTGCCGGTGTTGGCCGGTTCGCTGTCCGGGCGCAGGCGTGCCAGGGCCACATCGGCCAGCAGCACCGAAAGGTCGCCCCAGCGCCGGTAGATGGTCGACGGCGTGACGCCTGCGCGCGCGGCAATCATCGGCACGGTGACGCTGGAACGCTCATGGGCTTCCAGCAATTCGCGCACCGCCGTATGGACGGATTCTTGGACCCGGGCACTACGGCCCCCCGGGCGGAGGCCTTCTTTTATCGCCATGTTTGCGACCTTAACACAAAGAATTTGCTTTAAGCGCCGGCCAGTAGCACACTCAGCAAAAGCAAAATATTAGCTTTAGCGGAGCGTGCCCATGTCCAGCAACCCTTCTAACCGTTCCAGCCTGGTGTTCCTGGCGATCACCTTGCTGACCTTCCTCGCCGCTTCCAGCGCGCCGACGCCGTTGTATCACCTGTATCAGGAAGGCCTGCATTTTTCCGCGGGCATGCTTACGCTGATCTTTGGGGTCTATGCCATCAGCCTGCTGGCGGCGTTGTTGACCGTGGGCTCGCTGTCGGACCACCTGGGGCGCAAGCCGGTGATTTTCGCCGCGCTGGTCCTGGATATGCTGGCGATGTTGCTGTTTATCAATGAGGGCAGCGTTGCCTGGCTGATTGCTGCACGCACGTTGCAAGGTTTCGCCACTGGCATGGCCACCGCCGTGCTCGGTGCCGCGCTGCTCGACCACGATCGCCAGCAGGGGCCGCTGGTCAACAGTGTGGCGCCGTTGCTGGGTATGGCGTGCGGTGCGATGGGCAGCAGCGTGCTGGTGGAGTTCGCGCCGCTGCCGACGCAGTTGATCTACTGGACACTGTTCGTGCTGATGCTGTTGCAGGCGCTGTACGTATGGCGCCTGCCGGAAACCGTGAGCCGCATTCCGGGAGCCTTGGCCTCGTTGCGCCCGACCTTGCATGTGCCGCCCCAGGCGCGCCGGGCCTTGTGGTTGTCGCTGCCGGTGGATGTGGCGGTGTGGGCGATGGGCGGGTTCTATCTGTCGTTGGCGCCCTCGCTGGTACGGGCAGCGACCGGTTCCACGTCCAACCTGATCGGCGGTGGGCTGGTGGCGGTGCTGACCTTGAGCGGCGCGCTGATGATCTTCAGCCTGCGCAATCGGCCTGCCGACAAAGTCCTGCGCCTGGGGGCAAGCCTGCTGGCCGTCGGTGTGGGGCTGATCCTCATGGCGGTGCACAGTGCCAGTCTGCCGCTGTTTTTCATGGCCACGCTGGTTGCGGGCAGCGGTTTCGGCGCCGGTTTTCTTGGCGCGTTGCGCAGCGTGGTGCCCCTGGCGCTGCCCCACGAGCGGGCCGGCCTGATGTCGGCGTTTTATGTGTTGAGCTACCTGGCGTTCTGCCTGCCGTCGCTGCTGGCGGGCAACCTGATCCGCAGTTTCGGCCTGATCGCCACCACCGATGGCTATGGCGTTGTGCTGATCCTGCTATCGCTTGGTGCCCTGGGCGGTCTGCTGGTACAGGGCTCGGTAAAACGTGCTTATAGGTAAAACAGATAACAGTTAGAGAAATTACCCGTTATATAGATATTCGATTGGGTTCTACCATGGTCTCAACCTCATGCGAGGAAGAGGATAACCATCATGACCTGCTCGAATACCATCAGTTACAAACCCTTCAGTCACCTGGCCCGGCCACGGGAAGTGATTCGCCAGTTCACCCCCAACTGGTTTGCCGCGACCATGGGCACCGGCGTGCTGGCGCTGGCCTTGGCGCAGGTGCCGGTCAACCTGCCGGGCTTGTACGCCATCGCCGAAGGCTTGTGGTGGTTCACCATCGGCCTGTTTGTATTGTTCAGCGGATTGTATGCGGCCCGCTGGGTGATGTTTTTCCACGAGGCGCGGCGGATCTTCGGGCACTCCACGGTTTCGATGTTCTTCGGCACCATCCCCATGGGCCTGGCGACCATTCTCAACGGTTTGCTGTTGTTCGGCTTGCCGCGCTGGGGCGGCGATGTGATACCGCTGGCCGAAGCCCTGTGGTGGCTGGACGTGGCAATGGCCCTGGCCTGTGGCGTGTTGATCCCCTTCATGATGTTCACCCGCCAGGAACACAGCATCGACCAGATGACGGCCGTGTGGCTGCTGCCCGTGGTCGCTGCTGAAGTGGCCGCTGCCAGCGGTGGCCTGTTGGCGCCGCACTTGGCCGATGCCCATGGGCAACTGGTGATGCTGGTGACAGGCTACGTACTGTGGGCGTTTTCCTTGCCGGTGGCGTTCAGCATCCTGACCATCCTGATGTTGCGCATGGCCCTGCATAAACTGCCCCACGCCAATATGGCTGCGTCGAGCTGGCTGGCCCTTGGCCCGATCGGCACTGGTGCCCTGGGTATGTTGCTGCTCGGCGGCGACGCCCCGGCGATCTTTGCCGCCAACGGCATGCCCGGTGTCGGCGAGATGGCCAGCGGCCTGGGCCTGGTGGCCGGTATTACCCTGTGGGGCTTCGGTTTGTGGTGGATGCTGATCGCCGTGTTGATCACCCTGCGTTACCTGCGTGCGGGCATCCCATTCAACCTCGGCTGGTGGGGGTTTACCTTTCCACTGGGCGTGTATGCGCTGGCCACGTTGAAGCTGGCGAGCCTGCTGCACCTGGGGTTCTTCAGTGTGTTCGGCAGTGTGCTGGTGCTGACGTTGGCGTTGATGTGGCTGATCGTCGCCAGGCGCACCGTGCAGGGCGCCTATAAAGGTGAGCTTTTTGTTTCGCCGTGTATTGCAGGACTAGGGAATAAGTAAGCCGGATTAGGTAAAGTCGTGGCCTGAATGCTTTTACAAAAAAACAGGCCACGCAGGAACACGGACGATGAGCCACCCCTCGCAATTCACCTTGCTGCGCACACGGCGCTTCCTGCCGTTTTTCATTACCCAGTTGCTGGGTGCTTTCAACGACAACATCTTCAAGCAATCGCTGATCCTCGCCATTCTCTACAAGCTGACCATCGACGGTGACCGTTCGATCTGGGTCAACCTGTGCGCGTTGCTGTTCATCCTGCCGTTCTTCCTGTTCTCGGCGCTGGCCGGGCAGTTTGGCGAGAAATTCAACAAGGACGCGTTGATCCGCGCGATCAAGATCGGCGAGATCGTGATCATGGCCGTGGGCGCCGCGGGCTTCTTGACCAACCATCTGGAATTGATGCTGCTGGCGTTGTTTGCCATGGGCACCCATTCGGCGCTGTTCGGGCCGGTGAAGTACTCGATCATGCCCCAGGCCCTGCACGAAGATGAGCTGGTGGGCGGCAACGGCCTGGTGGAGATGGGTACGTTCCTGGCGATCCTGGCCGGCACCATTGGCGCCGGGATCATGATGTCGTCGACCCATTACGCGCCAGTGGTAGCGGTGGCGATTGTCGGCGTGGCGGTGCTCGGTTACCTGGCCAGCCGCAGTATTCCGCGGGCGGCGGCGTCGACGCCGGGGCTGCGTTTGAACTGGAATATCTTCAGCGAATCCTGGGCCACTTTGCGCCTGGGCCTGGGGCAGACACCCGCGGTGTCACGGTCCATTGTCGGCAACTCGTGGTTCTGGTTTGTCGGTGCGATCTACCTGACGCAAATCCCGGCCTACGCCAAGGAATGGTTGTACGGCGACGAAACTGTAGTGACGCTGATCCTCACCGTGTTCTCGGTGGGTATCGCCCTCGGTTCGATGCTCTGCGAAAAACTCTCCGGGCGTAAGGTGGAAATCGGCCTGGTGCCGTTCGGTTCATTCGGCCTGACGGTGTTTGGCCTGCTGCTGTGGTGGCACTCAGGCGGCTTCCCGCAGAACGTACAGGCCAACGATTGGCTCGCGGTGTTGAGCCATGGCCAGGCGTGGTGGGTGTTGTTCGACATCCTCGGGCTGGGCGTGTTTGGCGGCTTTTATATCGTGCCGCTGTATGCGCTGATCCAGTCGCGTACTGCCGAGAACGAACGCGCACGGGTGATCGCGGCGAACAACATTCTCAATGCATTGTTCATGGTGGTGTCGGCGATTGTCTCGATCCTGCTGCTCAGCGTGGCCAAGCTGTCGATTCCGGAGTTGTTCCTGGTGGTGTCGCTGCTCAACATCGCGGTGAACACCTACATCTTCAAGATCGTGCCCGAGTTCACCATGCGTTTCATGATCTGGCTGCTCAGCCATTCCATGTACCGCGTGGAGCACCGCAACCTGGAAGCGATCCCGGATGAGGGCGCGGCATTGCTGGTGTGCAACCACGTGTCGTTTGTCGATGCGCTGTTGATTGGCGGCGCGGTGCGTCGGCCGATTCGCTTCGTCATGTACTACAAGATCTACCACTTGCCGGTGCTGAACTTTATCTTCCGCACGGCCGGAGCGATTCCGATTGCCGGGCGGCATGAGGACATTCAGATCTACGAAAAGGCCTTCACGCGGATTGCGCAGTATCTGAAGGACGGCGAGTTGGTGTGCATCTTTCCGGAAGGCAAGTTGACGGCTGACGGCGAGATGAATGAGTTTCGCGGTGGGGTGACGCGGATTCTGGAGGAGACGCCGGTGCCGGTGATTCCGCTGGCGTTGCAGGGGTTGTGGGGGAGCTTTTTCAGTCGCGATCCGAACAAGGGCTTCTTTCACCGGGTCTGGTCGCGGGTGGTGTTGGTGGCGGGTGAGCCAGTGCCAGAGCCGACGCCTGCAAGATTGCAGGAGGTGGTTGGTGGGTTGCGGGGAAGTGTCAGGTAGGTTTGTGTTGAAGGGGCGGGCCTCTTCGCGAGCAAGCCCGCTTCCACATTTGACCGCGTTCCACTTTTGGAATACGGGCGAATGTGGGAGCGGGCTTGCTCGCGAAAGCGGTAGTGGCCTAAGTGCTGATCTTGAGCCCAATGAGCCCGCAAATAATCAACGCCACACTGGCCAACCGAAACAACGCCATGGATTCCCCGAACAGGATGATCCCAGCGATCACCGTACCCACGGCGCCCACCCCGGTCCACACCGCATACGCAGTGCCCAGCGGCAGTTCCTTCACGGCCAGCCCCAGCAGGCCAAGGCTGATGGCCATGGCGACAATCGTCAGGGCGGTGGGCAGGGGCTTGCTGAAGCCATCGGTGTATTTCAAGCCGACGGCCCAGCCGACTTCAAACAATCCGGCAAAAAACAGAATGATCCAGGACATGCTGACCCTCTTCTATATAGACGTGGGGTCGTCCCCGGATTAGGCGCTTGAGAGCGTCGCGGGGTCGTCCCCGCGAAGTTCGTTAGAGTGCCGAACTGTGCCCGGCGGATCAAGTTTGTGGGGTGTTTTCCAGTATGCGACGGTCTTCTTTCTCGCTCATGCGGCGGAAGTAGGTCGACAGCAATGCCCCGGAAATATTGTGCCAGACGCTGAACAGCGCACTCGGCACCGCCGCCAGCGGCGAGAAATGTGCACTGGCCAATGCGGCGCCCAGCCCGGAGTTCTGCATGCCGACTTCCAGCGCCAACGACTTGCGCTGCGCCAATGGCAGCTTGAACACGCGGCCGGTGAAGTAGCCCAGCAGGTAGCCGAAGCTGTTATGCAGCATCACCACGGCCATGATCAGCAGGCCCGATTCGGCGATCTTCGCCTGGCTGGCGGCCACCACCGCGGCGACTATGATCACGATGCTCACCACCGATACCAATGGCAACACGTCCACCGCATGCCTTACGCGTTCGCCGAGCACACGCTGCGCGACTACGCCGAGCACGATCGGCAGCAGCACCACTTGCAGGATCGACCAGAACAGCTCCATGAACGATACCGGCAGCCAGGCCGAGGCCAGCAACCAGATCAGCGCCGGGGTGAGCAGCGGGGCGAGGAGGGTAGTGACGGCGGCGATGGCCACCGACAGCGCCAGGTCGCCACGGGCCAGCCAGGTCATCACGTTGGACGAGGTGCCGCTTGGGCAGCAACCGACCAGAATCACGCCGACGGCAATTTCCGGCGGCAGGTGGAAGGCCTGGCACAGCAACCACGCCACGCCCGGCATGATCACAAAGTGCGCGACCACGCCCAGGGCGACGCGCCACGGATGGCGGGCGACCTCGGCGAAGTCATCAATCTTGAGGGTCAGCCCCATGCCGAACATCACCAGGCCCAGCAGCGGCACGATGGCGGTTTTCAGGCCGATGAACCAGCCCGGTTCGAGGAACGCCAGTACCGCGAAAATCAGCACCCAGTAGGCGAAGGTATTGCCGACGAAGCGGCTCAGGGCGGCGAGTGCGCGCATGGGAGTGTCCTTGTTATTAGTGAATGACTCTGCTTGGAAACCCAATCAAATGTGGGAGCGGGCTTGCCCGCGAATGCGGTGGCTCAGTAACGGATTTAGTGACTGACACTCCGCTTTCGCGAGCAAGCCCGCTCCCACACAAGCCCGCTCCTATAGGTGGAACTTCACATGGCTTAGATGCCTTGTGGCGTCTCTTCACCGCCCAGAGCTTCAACCAGTGCCGGGATGAACTCGCCGAACGTCAGCATCATCAGGGTGAAGCTTGCGTCCAGTTGGCCCAGGGCTTCGTCGCCGCCGTCCTGTTCCGCCTGGTCTTGCAGCAGGTCTTCGAACTTCAGGCGTTTGACGGTCATCTTGTCGTCAAGCATGAAGGACAGCTTGTCCTGCCAGGCCAGGGCCAGTTGGGTCACGACTTTGCCGGTGGTCAGGTGCAGCTGGATCTCTTCGCCGGTCAGGTCCTGGCGCTTGCAGCGTACGATGCCGCCGTCTTCGTGGGTGTCGCGCAGTTCGCATTCGTCGAGGACGAAGAAGTCATCGGCCGGTTTCTGGGTGGTGACCCAGTCGGTCATGATCGCGGTTGGCGCTGTTTTTACGGTCAGCGGGCGAACGGGCAGGGTGCCGATCACTTCACGCAGTGTCGACAGCAGATCTTCGGCGCGTTTCGGGCTGGCCGAGTTCACCAGGATCAGGCCCTGTTTCGGCGCGATGGCAGCGAAGGTCGACGAACGACGGATAAAGGCGCGCGGCAGGAAAGCCTGGATGATTTCATCCTTGAGCTGGTCGCGTTCCTTCTTATAGACCTTGCGCATTTGCTCGGCCTCGATTTCTTCGACTTTTTCTTTCAGTGCGTCACGCACCACGCTACCCGGCAGGATACGTTCTTCCTTGCGCGCAGCGATCAGCAGGAAGTCACCGCTGACGTGAACCAGGGGAGCGTCTTCACCTTTACCGAAAGGCGCGACGAAACCGTAAGTGGTCAACTCCTGGCTGGCACACGGGCGCGCCAGTTTGGTGGCCATGGCCGCTTCCAACGCCTCGGCATCAACAGGCAGATCTTGGGTCAGGCGATAGATAAGCAGGTTCTTGAACCACATGGGGTGAGTCTCTCCTTTATACAAAGGCGGGCATTATTGTCTTGATCACGTCTGAGGCCAACCCTGCCTAAGCCATTGGAAGGCCTCAAAAAAAAGATTTAAGAAAGTGCTTGCCAGACCTTGGGTCGCTCCGTAGAATGCGCGCCACACCGAGACGAAGGGTGATTAGCTCAGCTGGGAGAGCATCTGCCTTACAAGCAGAGGGTCGGCGGTTCGATCCCGTCATCACCCACCATTCGCTTCAAGTGTTACGCGCAGCGGTAGTTCAGTCGGTTAGAATACCGGCCTGTCACGCCGGGGGTCGCGGGTTCGAGTCCCGTCCGCTGCGCCATATTCGGTAACCTGGAACACTGAACGCCAGGTCACCACAGGAAGCCCGCTCATTGAGCGGGCTTTTTTGTGCCTGAAATTCCTTCCTTGCATATTTTCGTATGAACACACCTTGGATGTGGCGCGCGGTTACGTGCCGCTTCTTGCCCACGCGCACGCTCCGATAAATGAGAGCTACGCCACAAAAGGCGTCCTCGACGGTTTCTTTGCCTCTCTGAATTGCACTTTTCTGCTTACTCACGGACCAACGGCGCGTGTAGGAAGTTTCACTATCAGGGACGTGTCATGTTTTTTATACCCCATCCATTTGTTCGTGCGCTGGCCTGTTGGGCTGGGTCGTTGGTCTGTGCGGCGGATATGCGCAGGTTGCCTATGACCTGTTCAGCGCAACCCCTCTCAAGCAGCCCAGCCAATTCATTCTCGCCAGCGACCAGGGCTGTCCGGTGTTTTTGATGTCCTGGCTGAACTTCAGCGCCGAAGCTCACGCCGGGTTCGCTGCACATCTGCTACCAACCCTGTAGCCCGACGCTTCTCTCTCTGCCTCTGGCACCGCTCAGGAATGGCGCAGCTCAAAAGGAATTGAACATGAACAAGCATTTGTACCGCATCGTTTTCAACAAGGCTCGTGGCTTGTTGATGGTGGTCGCCGAGAACGTCAGCAGTGGCGCCAAAGCCGCCGGTAGCTTGGGTTGCACAACGGTTGCACCCGTCTGCGAAGAGCGGCTGACGCCTTTGCGTTTTGCCATGATGCTGGGGCTTGGCCTGATTACACTGGTGGCGGCTTCGGCTCAAGCCGCCGTGATTGCTGATCCCTCAGCGCCTGCGGGGCAGCGCCCGGGTATCGGTGCCACCGGTAGCGGTGTCACCCAAGTCAACATCACCGCGCCGAGTGCGGGTGGGGTGTCACGCAATACCTATCAGCAGTTTGATGTCGATTCACGCGGCGTCATTCTCAACAACTCGGCGACCAACAGTCGTACCCAATTGGGCGGTTGGATCGAAGGCAATGCGGCGCTGAGTGGCGGTTCGGCACGGGTGATTCTCAACGAAGTGAACTCGAGCAATCCGAGTCGCCTCAACCTCAAGAGTTATCAAAGATGCTGGAGTTAAATAAAATTGATGTGCTTATTCATAATTGATTGATGAGGGCTGCATGGATAACTTCGAAGGGGCAGACGAGCAATTGCTGGCGCGTCGCAAGGCTGGTTTTTCAACATTCAAATCCGAGCGCCTGCCGGTGCTCCATGAATTCTGCACCAGCCTAGGGTTTGAACAACCTCACGAGGTCCTGAACACGCCCGGGAAATTTTTGGCCCAATTGGACAGCGGTTTTCGAAGTGCAGTGATCAGTGAGGCCAACCGTGTATGGTTCATTACCCGTATCGGTTACTACATCGGCGAGTACCTGGCGACACGGTATGACGGGTATTGGCAGGTCGATGAAGACCCGGCGTCGCCTACCTTCGCACGCTATGTGGTCGGCGGTTTCTCCTTCGACGGGGTAACCACGCCAATGGTCGACCCAATGGAGATGGCTCAGCATTACGCCGATACGCCCGCACCAAGGTCCCTGGTTCAGGAAATCGATAAGGTGCTGGTCAAGTAAACGCGATGACTCATGATCAGATCCTGAAACACGTAGCCGACGCACGTGCGCTAGCACCTGGAACTTCGGTCCACTTGATTGAGTAGCAGACTGCTCAAGTGATCCGCGCCGCCTCATTGCAATATTGAACGTAGAAAGCCCGCTCAATGAGCGGGCTTTTTTTGTCTGCGATTTTTATTTGTGGCGAGCAAGCTCCCTCGCCACAAGGTCTGTTGGCGTTTAGAAATCCCAGCGTGTGGTGACCATGAAGTTGCGCGGCTCGCCATAGGCGGCAGAGTTATAGAAGCCGATGTTGGTGTAGTAGGACTTGTCGAAGATGTTGTTGACGTTGAGTGTCGCCGACAGGTTTTTGCTGATCTGGTATTTGCTCATCAAGTCCACCAGCCAATAGGCATCCTGGGAAAACTCTTCATAGCCGCCGCGCGGGCTGTTGTAGATGTCCTGCCAACCCACGCTCTGCCAGCGCACGCCGCCGCCGACGGTCAACTTGTCGAGGTTGCCCTTGAGTTTGTAGGTGGTGTACAGCTTGACCTGGTCTTCAGGCTCAAACGTGGAGATCTTCACGCCCTGATCGTCACGCACAATCTTGTGTGTGTAGCCCGCCTGGAGCTGCCAGCCTGGAGCGACTTCGCCGGACATCTCCACTTCATAACCCTTGGTTACCGCCTTGCTGCTCTTGTAGGCATAGTTGCTCGGTGTCGGCTTGAGGTTGTTGTACTCGTCGTCAGACAGCGCGCGATTGGACTCATGGATCTCAAAGTACGCCGCGCTGGCGTTGACCCGGCCATCGAGGAAGTCGGCCTTGATCCCCAGCTCCCAGTTCTGGCCTTCGTCCGGCTCCAGCAGCTTGTTGTCGCGGTCGCGGTTGTAGTTTTCCTGGGGCATGAAAATGTCGGTGTAGCTGGCGTACACCGCGTATGTGTCGTTCAGGTCGTAGACCGCACCGACATACGGCACGACCCGCCCGGACTCGCGATAGTTGGGGTTGTAGCCGGTGACCTGATAGTTGACCAGGCGTGCGCCGAGCAACACCTTGAGGTCGTCGGCGAGGTTCAGGCGCGTGGTCGCATAGGCGCCGGTCTGGCGCACGGTGTCGTCGATCAGCGATTGCGCCTTGCCCCAGTCCGGCATCGTCGCGTGGCCGCGCCAGTTATTGAAGTCGACGATATTGGGCGCCAGGTTCCAATAACCTTTGCCATTCCATTCCGATGCGCTGATCGAACCACCCAGCACCAACTCATGTTCACGCCCACCGAGGCTGTACGGTCCACTCACATACAGGTCGGCGGAATCGCTGACGGTCTCGCCGGTGTATTTGCCCGAGGTCAATTGCGCGGTGCCATCCGGCTGCGGCTGGTCGCCCTGAATCGAGCCCATCAGCGCGTGGTAGCCGTTGATCTTGTGGTCCAGTTGCAGCTTGGTGATCCAGCCGTTGCCCAGGTCATGTTCCAGCATGGCGAATACCGTGCGGGTGTATTGCTCCCAACTGCTCCACTCGGCCGCGTTGTTGAACGAGCGCTTGACGCTGTTGCGATTGCCCTGGGAGTCGATCAGCGGAAAGCTGCCCGACCAGGACGAGCCCTTTGGCAGCGTGTCCTGGTAGTCACCGCCTACGGTCAACAGGGTATCGGGTGACAGGTCGAATTCCATGATGCCGTAGTACGTCGGGCTCTGGCGCGAGTAGTGGTCCATGAAGGAATGCTTGTCCTGGTACGCCGCGACGGCTCGGCCACGCACATTGCCGCTGTCGGTCAGCGGGCCGCTGACGTCCAGTTCGCTGCGATAGTTGTCCCACGAACCGGCGCCGAGGCTTGCGTGGCCCTGGAAGTCTGCAGTGGGTTTCTTGCGCACCAGATTGATGGTCGCGCCCAGTGAGCCGGCGCCGGTGAGCAGGCCGGTGGCGCCCTTGAGTACTTCGACGCGGTCGTAGATCGCCATGTCGCTCAGGGTGTTGCCCGCCGAGTACGCGACATTACGTGCGGTCGAGGGGATGCCGTCGTACTGGAAGTTGTTGATCGAGAAGCCGCGCGCATAGTAGTTGCTGCGCTCGCTGTCGAAGGCCGACACGGTGATGCCGGGAGTGTGGCGCATCACGTCGTCGACGTTGTTCAGGCCGAAGTCATCCATGTGCTGGCGGGTGACCACCGACACCGATTGCGGGGTTTCCTTGGGCGTCAGCACCAGGCGGGTCGAGGTCGCGATGGCGCCGGGGGTGTAGGAACCGGTGTCTTCGGTGACGTTGCCCAGCAGGTTGGCGCTGACCTGGGTCGGGCCCAGTTCCAGGGTGCCGTTGTCGGCGGTGGGGGCGGGCTGCAGCGCATATACCTGGCCGTCTTTAACCGCGCGATAACCACTGCCTTGCAGCAGGCGGTCGAAGCCCTCCTGGATGGCGTAATTGCCTTGCAACCCGGGGCCGTTGAGGCCCTCCAGCGCGGGGGATTGAAACACGATGGCCACGCCGGCCTGTTGCGCAAAGCGATTGAGCGAGGCGCCCAAAGGGCCTGCGGGAATGTCGTAGGCGTGGGCGGCGATGTTGCTCGTGTCCGCCTGCACCGGGCTGATGCTCAACGCCGTAGCGCTGAATATGGCCAAGGACAGCGGCGCGATTTTCAGTAGGTCAAAGCGCCCGCGTGAGTAGGAAGGGGTCTGCATGGTGAAGGCAATCCTTTACGTGTCGAATTACCTTTCTTGACGGGCAAGTCTGAAAAAACCGGAAGCTAATGCGAATAATTATTTTTTGGCGCTGTCGTCGCGGTCGACGAAGATCAGCCAATTGGTAAAGTTTCTGACCTTGATCGGTAAGGTTTGCGCGAGTAACTGCAGGGCGTGGTCGCTGTCGTCCAGGGGGATCACCGCCGATACGCGCAGGTTTTGCAGGGCAGCGCGGTCGAATTGCACATGTGCGGCATGGTGACGGGCGATCTCATCGAGCACCTCGGGCAATGGCCGGTTGTCCACGACCAATTGGTGACGGCGCCAGGCTTCATTGATGCTGGCGGGGTCGATGCGGCCGCTCAGGCGCACGCCGTCGTGGCTGAGCAGGGCCTGGGTGCCGGCATCGACTTCCAGGATCTGCTGGGTGTTCGCGCTCTGCGCCGCGACCCGCGACTGCAACATGCTCAATACGGTGACATCACCGTCACGCTTGACCACAAACCGCGTGCCCAGCGCCCGCAAGGTGCCTTGGGCGGTCTGCACGATAAACGGCCGGGCCGGGTCGTGAGCCACCTCCACCAGGATCTCGCCTTGCAGCAGCTCGATGCGGCGCTGCACGGCGTCGAAATGCAGGTTCGCCGCGCTGATCCCGTTCAGCGTCAACGTGGAACCGTCCGCCAGTTGCAGGGTTTGCCACTGACCCGGACCGTTGTGCACATCGGCCATCCATTGTTGCGGGTACGGGCTGACCAGCAGCGCCGCCGCTGGAATCGCCAGGCTGCACGCCAGCAGCAGGGCGCGTACGGCATTTTTGCGGCGATGGGCTTTCTGGTGGGCAAACGCCGCGCTTAATGCCGACCGCGCCGGCGACCTGGTGCCACGCAGGGCCTGCATCCGGGTGATGACTTCTTCCATGCGCGCGGCCGCTGCGGCGTAGTGCGGGCCCTGTTGCTTCCAGCATTCGAATGCCAGCTGCTGGGCCTCGCTCAGTTCCCCTTCGTGCAGGCGCAGCATCCATTCGGCGGCTTGCTCTTCGATCTGTTGGCGGGCGTCGGGCATGTGCGATCAAGTATCCAGGCTATGGCTGCAATGCATGAGTGCCTGGATCAGGTACTTGCGCACGGTGCGTTCCGACAACTTCAGCTGTTGGGCGATCTGTTGCTGGGTCAATTCTTCGAGGTAATAGAGTACGAACGCCTGGCGCGAGTACTCATGCATGCCTTCGAGGATAAACGCGATCTGCTCCAGGGCTTCGAGGGTGGTGTGGATCTGTTCCGGCGACTGGAACCCTTCCAGGGCGTCCACCGTCAGTGCCAACTCTTGCAGATACGCTTGTTCAATCTGCCTGCGTCGCGCCTGATCGATTACCAGGCGTCGCGCCGTGGTACTCAGGTACGCCCGTGGTTCGCGGATGTGCGCCACGGATTCGCGTGCATTGAGGATGCGCGCAAAGGTGTCTTGCGCCAGGTCCGCCGCGTTCTGGCGACAGCCCAATTTGCGCCGCAGCCACGTCAGCAGCCAGCCGTGATGCTCGCTGTAGAGCGCGGTAATTTCCCGCTGGAAGGGCGGTTCACCCACAGACATAGGCGTGGCTCGAGCGTTATTGAGAATGGTTTTTAATTGTGAGGCCAAGTGTCAGGTAAACGCAATAGAGTCGCGTTTGGGCCCCGCAAGCCCGTATTTACGGGGTTTGCGCCGTCTACAGAAAAATATTTCAAATAAATTGCATTTAAATCAAGACATTGCGGATTTTTGATGTATGATGCCGCCCACACCGAAACGAAGGGTGATTAGCTCAGCTGGGAGAGCATCTGCCTTACAAGCAGAGGGTCGGCGGTTCGATCCCGTCATCACCCACCATTCGCTTCAAGTGTTACGCGCAGCGGTAGTTCAGTCGGTTAGAATACCGGCCTGTCACGCCGGGGGTCGCGGGTTCGAGTCCCGTCCGCTGCGCCATATTCGGTAACCTGGAACACTGAACGCCAGGTCACCACTAGAAAGCCCGCTCATTGAGCGGGCTTTTTTTCGTCTGCGATTTTCCTCTTGGCGCCTTGCCGTTGTGCACTGCACGTTCACCTTGAACTGTGCCGGTGCGCCATGACGTGGGGGAATACCCCCATGCACATTGGTCGATTGCGCCCCTGGCCGCTTAAACGGTTATCTATAGCCACGCGAAGACTTCCAGGCGAACTGCCGGCAGCAGGATGCTGCGGTGCCCGCCCTCTAACAATGGCCTTTCAAGGCGATAAAAATAGTCTGCAAGGGGAATGGCTCTACATGAAATATCCATTGCGTCCGTTGGTGTTCTGGCCAACTTTCCTGATCCTGCTGGCGGCGGTGATCGCCAGCTACGTCGACCTGAATGCATTCCTTGCGCTGAGCAAGCAGCTCAACAACCTGATCCTCAAGAACTTCTCCTGGCTGTTCAGCGCTGGCTCGTTTGCCATGGTGGTACTGACCGCTATCGTGTATTTCTCCGCATTGGGCAAGGTGCGCATCGGCGGTGAGGACGCCCGGCCGTTGCTGAGCAAATGGCGCTGGTTCATGGTGGCGCTGTGCACCACGCTGGCGGTCGGCGTGCTGTTCTGGACCACCGCCGAACCGCTCTACCACCTGTACGGCCCGCCCACCAGCCTGCCGATTGAAGCGGGCAGCGCGGCGGCGAAAAGCTTTGCGATGTCGACGATGTTCCTGCACTGGACCATCACCCCATACGCCATCTACCTGGTGCCGTCCCTGGTATTTGCGCTGGTGTTCTACAACCGCCGCAGTAACTTCTCGATTGGCGCGATGCTCGAACCCTTGCTGGGCGCGGCGCGGGTCAAGCGCTACGCCGGGCTGATCGATACCTTGGCGATGTTCGCCCTGGTCGCCGGCATGGCCTCGTCCCTGGGCACGGGCGCACTGACCCTGGCCGGTGGCCTGAGCCAATACATCGGCGGCGAAACTACACCGTTCCGTTTAGCGGTCATCATCGCGATCATCGTCATCACCTTTGTCGCCTCGGCGGCCAGCGGCCTGCAGCGCGGCATTGTGATGCTGTCGTCGTTCAACACCTGGATCATGCTCGCCCTCGGCCTGTTCGTGCTGTTGTGCGGGCCGACCCTGTACATGTTCAGCCTCGGCGTCGAATCCCTCGGCGTGTACCTCGACACCTTCTTCAGCCGCAGCCTGTCCACCGGCGCCGCGAGCGGCGACACCTGGCCGCAGAGTTGGACGGTGTTCTACTGGTCGGTGTGGTTTGCCTGGGCGCCGGTCAGCGCGCTGTTCCTCGGCAAGATCGGTCGGGGCTACACCGTGCGCGAATTCATCCATATCAACATGCTCTACCCGGCGTTGTTCACGGCGGTGTGGATCTGCATCTTCTCCGGCGCCAGCCTGTATTTCGACGCGCTCGGTGACGGCAGCCTCAACCGCGTATTGAACGAACAGGGCGTGGAGCACGTGCTGTACCAGATGTTCCAGCACCTGCCGGCCAGCGGCTTGATGATCGCGTTCCTGCTGTTCGTGGCGTTCATCTCGTTTGTCACCGCGGCGGACTCCAGCACCGACGTGATCGCCAACCTGTGCAGCAAAGGTGTGACTGCCGACTCCGACCTCGACGGCAACCCGATGTTGAAGATCGTGTGGGGCGTGATCATCGGCACAGTGTCGTGGGTGATGGTGTCGTTCATCGGCATCGACGGGGTGAAGATGCTGTCCAACCTCGGTGGTTTGCCGGGGATGATCCTGGTGCTGCTGGCCAGTACCTCACTGATTTTCTGGCTGAAGAACCTGGCGTTGCTCGAGGTGAAACGCTTGCGACCGACCGCTGAGCCGGAGCTGCGTGGTACCAGCGCCGTCACCGAATTTGCCCGCTAGACCCTCAAGCCTGTGTGTCTGCCCACGCGCTCCACGACGAGCGCGGGGGCGTCGTTTGTTTGCAATAAAAGTTTGGAGTTACCGATGGAAACCGTTACCGAATTTGCCTACAAGGTCCGTGAAATCGAGCACTGCCTGATCCCGCTGAAGGACGGTACCCAGCTGGCCGCGCGCATCTGGCTGCCGGAAGTCGCCGGCCTGCAAACCTTCCCCGCCATCCTCGAATACCTGCCGTACCGCAAACGCGACGGTACGGCCGTGCGCGATGCGCTGACTCACCCGTGGATGGCCGGGCAGGGCTACGTGTGTGTGCGTGTCGACATGCGCGGCAACGGCGAATCCGAAGGCTTGATGGCCGACGAATACCTGTTGCAGGAACAGGACGACGCCCTCGAAGTGATCGACTGGCTGTGCCAGCAGCCGTGGTGCGACGGCAACGTCGGCATGATGGGCATCTCCTGGGGCGGCTTCAACGGCCTGCAAGTCGCGGCGCGCCAACCCGAGGCGCTGAAGGCGATCATTACCCTGTGCTCCACCGACGACCGCTTCGCCGATGACATCCACTACAAGGGCGGCAACCTGCTGCTGGAGAACTTTGGCTGGGCCGCGACCATGCTCAATTTCAGCGCTGCCGTGCCCGACCCGCTACTGGTTGGCGACGCCTGGAAAACCCTTTGGCAGCAACGCCTGGACAGCATGCCGCTGCTCGCCGAAACCTGGTTGCAACACCAGACCCGCGACGATTACTGGCGCCACGGCTCGGTGTGCGAGGACTATTCACAGATCAAGGCGGCGGTGTATGCGGTGGGCGGCTGGGGTGATGCCTACCGCAATACCGTGTCGCGGCTGATGCAGCATCTTCCGGGGCCGAAGAAGGCAATGATCGGCCCGTGGATTCACAAATATCCACACTTCGCCGTGCCGAATCCGGCCATCGGCTTTCTGCAAGAAGCCAAGCGCTGGTGGGATCACTGGTTGAAAGGCATCGATAACGGGGTGATGGATGATGCAGCCTGCACATTCTTCCTACAGGATGTGCTGCCGCCCAAGGGCAGTTACGCCGAGCGGCCGGGGATCTGGGTGCAGACGGCGGGGTGGCCGGCCCCCCAGGTGCAGTGGACTGATTTCAGCCTCGGCGAGCACGGCCTGATCCCTGGCCGACAACCGTTGGCCACGCCGCGCAGTATCTGCTCGCCGCTGACCACCGGCCTGCACCAGGGCGAGTACTGCGCCATCTGGTTCGGCCCCGACGGCCCGACTGACCAGCGCCGCGACGACGCTCATTCGCTGTGCTTCGACTCGCCGGTGCTGACCGAACCGCTGGCGCTATTGGGCGATGCGCGTCTCACGCTGCGCCTGGCCAGCGACACGGCTTGCGGCCAATTGGTGGCGCGGCTGAATGCGATTGCGCCGGATGGCCAGGTCACACAGATCAGCTATGGCGTACTCAATCTCACGCTTCGTGAGGACTTTTCCCGTGTTACCCCTGTAGTCCCTGGCGCACCGATGGACGTGCACCTGAGCCTGGACCACATCGGCATGCGCTTGCCCGCTGGCTATCGTCTGCGCCTGGCCTTGAGCACCGCGAGTTTCCCGTTGCTGTGGCCGAGCCGTGAGCTGACCACCCTGACCTTGCTGCCCGCCCTGCAAAGCCTGCAACTGCCGGTGTTCAGCGGCGCGGCGGTGGACTGCCCGTTCGAAGCGCCGCAGGCCGCCACTCCGGTTGCCCTGCAAGTGCTGCGCGCCGCGGCGCCGAAACGCACCTTGATCGAAGACGTGGGCAGTGGCGAAGTCTGCGTGAAGATCGAGGACGACCTCGGCTCGGTGCGGTTTACCGACCACGGCCTGGCGGTGGACCAACGTTGCACCGAGCAATACCGCACCTCTGCCTGGGACCCGTTGTCGACCCGTGCCGACATCCAGTGGCACTACCGCGTCGGTCGCGACGAATGGGAGGTGGAGGTGGAAAGCCGTCTGAGCGTGCACGCCGATGCCGAGTGGTTCTATATCGAAGCGGAGCAGACTGCCTGGGAGAACGGCCAGCTGGAGCACCGCCGCCAATGGAGCAAGCGCGTGGCCAGGGTCGCGCTGTAAGCGGGCAACTGGCAGGATGCCTGCCAACGAATGCCAGTCGTCAGTAAAGGGCGAACGCACTACCTGTGGTGAGGGAGCTGGCTCCCTCGCCACAGGTGACGTTTTACGCTTTCGGGTGCTTGACTGGCTGGCATCAAGGGCACCCGAGTCTGTCTCTGCTATTGGAACCTGTCATGTCGCGCCGAAACGTCGATCTTCCCCCGCTCAATTGCTTGCAGACTTTCGAAGCGGCGGCCCGCCATTTGAGTTTTACCCAGGCCGCCCATGAATTGAACCTGACCCAGAGCGCGGTCAGCCGCCAGGTCAAGCGCCTGGAAGAAGACCTCGCCCGCCCGCTGTTCTATCGACTGGCCCAGGGGCTGAGCCTGACACCCGCCGGGGTGCGTTACTTCCGCACGATCCAGCGCCTGTTGCGCGAACTCGATCGTGAGTCCGCCGAACTGCGCCGACGCGGCGCCGACCGCCAGTTGACCCTGGCCAGCACGCCGACCATCAGCTCGATCTGGCTGGCCGGCTTGTTGCCGCAATTCCAGCGTGAACACCCGGACCTGGATATCCGCATCCTGTGCAGTGAAAGCCCCGGCCACCTGGATGTCAGCGAATATGACCTGGGCCTGTTCTATCACCTCGACGAACTGCCGGCGCCCCATGGCCTGGAGCTGTCGCCGGTGTTCGACAACGAGCAGGTCATCACTGTGTGCAGCCCTGCCTATATAGAGCGTCACGGTCCGATTCGCGATGTGGAGCACTTGCTCCACGCCCACACCTTATTGATCGTCGAGGACCACTACCACGACTGGCTGACCTGGACCGATTGGTTTGCCGATGTCGGCGCCCACTACCACACCCCGCGGCATGCGCTGCGCACCAACAGCTATCAGCTGTTGATGCAGTCGGCGGTCATGGGCCATGGCGTGGCCCTTGGCTGGAAGAGTCTGCTGCAAGGTGAACTCGACGCCGGTCGCCTGCAAATGGCCTTGCCCCACACCATGCACAGCCGGGGGCGCCTGCACCTGATGCAACCCCATCACCGCAACCCGCCATCGGCGGCGCGCAGTTTTCGCCAATGGCTGCTGGCCCATGCCAGCCATGTGAACAAGCCTCTCTGAGCCACCATGAACCTGACTTTTCTGACCTTCCCCGCGCTGTACAGCGCGACCATCCTGATGCTCACCGGCAACGGCTTGTTTTTCAGTTTTATCGGCCTGCGCTTGAGTAGCCAGGGCATCAACGAAGTGTGGATCGGTGCGCTGACGGCGGCGTACTACGGGGGGATGGTCTGCGGCGCCAAGTTCGGCCACCGCATGATCGCCGGCGTCGGGCACGTGCGCTCGTATGTGGCCTGTGCCGGAGTCGCCACCATCATCGTGCTGCTGCACGTGTTGTTCGAGCAGTTGGCGTTCTGGCTGGCGCTGCGATTTGTGATGGGCCTGGTGATGATGAACCAGTACATGGTCATCGAAAGCTGGCTCAACGAGCAGGCGGAAAACAACCGGCGCGGCGCGGTGTTCGCCGGTTACATGGTTGCGGTGTCCCTAGGCTTGATGCTGGGGCAGGGCGTGCTGATCTGGCGTCCGGAGCTGGATTTCAAACCGCTGATTATCGTCGCGATCTGCTTTGCCGCCTGCCTGCTGCCGGTGACCATGACCAAGCGCCTGCACCCGGCGAAGCTGGTAGCGGCACCGCTGGAAGTGGGGTTTTTCTGGCAACGGGTGCCCCAGGCGCTGACCACGGTGTTTGTCACCGGCCTGATGATCGGCGCGTTCTACGCCCTGGCCCCGGTGTTTGCCACACGCAACGGCTTGAGCACGGGCGAGGCAAGTACGTTTGTCGCGGTGTCGATTTTTGCCGGGCTGTGCGGCCAGTGGCCCATCGGCTGGCTGTCGGACCGCATTGACCGCTCGCGCTTGATTCGCGCCTGCGCGTTAGCGTTGGGGCTGTTGGTGATCCCGCTGTGGGGGCTGGTACAACTGCCTTACGCGTTGTTGTTGCTGTTCGGTTTTCTCAGCGGCTTGCTGCTGTTCACCCTCTACCCGTTGGCGGTGGCGCTGGCCAATGACAACGTCGAGCAGCCGCGACGTGTACCGTTGAGCGCGATGATGCTCGCCACCCACGGCATTGGTGCCAGCCTGGGGCCGATACTCAGCGGCGCGTTGATGAACAGCTACGGCCACGGCGCGTTCTACATGCTGTTTTCCGCCTGTGCGCTGCTGCTGATCTGGCGCGTGCAGCCCAAGCAGGTCACCGGCGAATACCTGGTCGACGGCGCACCGTTGCACCACGTCGCCATGCCCGAACACCCAATGGGCGCGGTACTCGATCCGCGTGTCGACGAAATCCCCGAGGCGCTGGTGATCAACGACCCGCCGCCCGACATCAAGGTGTGACGGCTATTCGGCTTTTTTCTTGCGCGGCCGGCGCGTGGCCAAATGCTCGAAACAAAACGACGCGGTGCCGAACACGGCGATCAGGGTCAGTACGAGCATGCCGAGGGTTGAGCTTTCCACGGTGAATTCCTACGTGATGGGGTAGGTGTTCACCGTAGTGGCGGGGCGAAAGAGCCTCAATAGACCCGACGTTTTCCTTACGGCGTCGGGCCCATTGTTACGCACTCTTTACGGGGCGTTACGGCTGTGACGGTAGTCGCTGACCGCTTCGTACACCGCTTTGCGCAAGCGGTTGATGCCGCCGATGGGGCGGTGTTCGGCGACGCCGAACCATGGGTTGAATGACTGGTTGTCGCACGCCAGGTTCAATGCCGGGGTGTCGAAGTCCTGCGCCGGGATCGTCACTTTCGCCACGGTTTCGTAAGGCGCATCGCTTTCCTTCCACTCGATGCTGGTGTCTTCGATCGGCATGAATTTCTGCGGGTTCTGCCGCTGGATCTGCAACACGAAACACGCCGCTACGCGGTCGGTCGACAACTGCTGGTTCAGCGCACTGCGCAGGAAGTTCGGCAGGTCCTGGTTCTGCTTCGGCAACTGGTATTGCGGGCAGCTTTGCGGGTCGGGCGCGACACGGAATTTGGCGTTGGCCGCGCCGAACTTGTAGGGCGATACGGAAAAGTATGTGGTCTGCGTCGGGCTCGCCGGTGCGGGGGCCAGGGTTGCCAGGGCGATAAACAGATGGCGTACCTGCCAGCTGCGCGGGTCGGCCTTGGGGAAGAACGCCAGCACCTTTTTGCCGTCAGCCTGGGCGCCGATGTTCTGTGCGTACTCGGCCACATCGCTGACGAAAAAGTTCGGGTGACTGAACATCACGAAGTCCTGCTCGGTGCGGCTTTGCTGGTCGGCCAACAGCTGCTTGCCCGGTACATCCAGCAGCTTGATCGCCATGCCGCGTGCATCGCGGATGCTGTCGAACTGCGGGTACGCGTTGCCGTTGGACAGCCGCATCATCGCCTGCCAGGTCTTGCCCGGTTGGGCAAACACGCCCTGGCGCAACGCCGGGTCGAGGTCGGCGAGTACACTGACTTCGGCCTTCACGCAACCATGGGCCTTGGCATGGGCGTCACGCAGGTAGCGCGTGCCTTCGCGGTGCTGGTCAACGATGCGCACCGCAGTCTGGATAATGCCTTGGGTCATGGCGGCTTCACCCGCCGGGATCTGCTCCTCCGGTGACACCGGGCCGCTGTGTTGCCAGGCGAACCAGGCGCTGGAGGCCAGCCATCCCAGCAGGCCAAGGCCCACCAGCCACAGTAGGGTCTTGCCGAGAAACGCGCCGATGCGTAGCCAGAGGCGGGCGAGCAGGGAGGGTTGGTCGTATCGAGAACGGATAATCATGGCAGTTGTTGCTCCAGCGGGCCGCCCAGCACTTTGAGGTATTCCAGCAGCGCCCAGCGTTCCTGCGGCAGCAAGCCGCGGCCAATGACGCCATTGCCACGCTGGCCTGCACGGAATTCGTGGCCGCTGTTGTGGTTGCCGGTGATTTTGGTATCGAACAGGAACGCGTTCTTGAACGCGGCGGTTTCGAAGCCCAGGTGACGCGGGTCGTAGGCGAAGGTGCCTTTATAGAAGGTGGTGCTGCGTTCGTCCTGGGGCGAGAGCAACTGGTAGATCGTCGGCACCGAGCCGTTGTGCAGGAACGGTGGCGTGGCCCACACACCGGCCAGTGGTCGCGCCTTGTAGGCGCGCAACTCACGCACGCCGATGGGCAGGCCGTAGCCGTCCAGGCGCGGACGCTCGGCCGGGGTCACGCCGGCGGCGCGGTAGGCGTGCTCTTCGACGAATGCGGTGACGTAGGCCAGGCCCTTGGCCACGGACATCTTCTTCAGGTCCAGGGGTTCGGTCGGCGTGGGGTGCAGTTGCACATTCAGTTGGGCCAGCTCGGCCGGGTCCCATTGCAGGGCGCTGAGGTCGTAGCGTTGGTCGGCGATGTTATTGGCGGTGCCAGGGTCGGTGCCGATGTAGTCCACCGGCAGCATTTTCAGCTGTTGCACCGGGCGGCCGTTTTCCTGGGTGACGCTGGGTACGTGGCAGCCGGCGCAGTTTTCGGCGAACAGCGCGCGGCCTCTGGCGGCGAGGGGTTTGTCCACGGCACCGAACAGGTCCTCGGGCCAGGTCGGTGGCTTGAGGCGTTGCAGGGTTTCTTCGATCCTGTTGAGGTCGCGCACGCGCACGCTGGAGGGGTAACGCGCAGCGCCTTGCAGGGGTTGGCCGGCGTTGTCGAAGAAGGTCAGGGTGGCGCCGACGCCGAGGGCTTCGCCGATGTTGCGTGCCATGGGCTGCTGGGCCGAGCCGTTCCATTGCACCCAGTCGAAAGTCCAGATGTCCCACAGCTGCGGGTAGTCCACTGGTGCATTGGCGATGCGATAGTTCTCTGGGGAAATCGCGTCGCCGAAGCTGGCATTGGCGATACGGCCAAATGCGTCGGTACGGCCGGGGCCTTCTTCGGTGGGGTAGAGGCCGCGATGGGTGTCATTCCAGGCGACTTTGAGGAAGGTGTTCAGCGACTGTTTGAAGTCCTGGCGCAGTTGGCTGTGTTCGGCGTCGTAGCGATCCCCTAGTACCTGGCGGGCAAAGCGTTCGAACTTCCACGGGTTGTAGTAGGTGGCGGCAAGGCTGGCGACAAGGGCCTGGCCAAAGCTGCCGCCGCGCAGGGTCGGTACGCTGGAAGGCAGCACATGCTGGGCCGAACCGCCGTCGATGCGCAGGGCCTGGCCTTTGAAATGCAGCTCGCCGGTGTGGCAGGCGGCGCAGGTGATGTCCAGGTATTCGGCGGTGCTGTCGGCGTTCTTGTGCCGGGCGAAACCCACGGGCAGGTTGCCGGGGTTTTGAGCGCTGGGCACTTGCTTGGGGTCGACCAGGAAACCGAAGCGCGCCAGGTATTCCGGCGTGGCGAAGCGCTGCTCGGAGAACGGCAGTTCCAGGGCGGTGAACCAGTCGTAGTGCAGGCCTTTTACCTGGGTGCCCTGGGGCGTGAAGTAATAGGTCTGGCGGTCGGCGGCACTCCATTGGTCCCCGTAGTGCACCTGCTGCACGGGCACGTAGTCCGGCAGCTTGGGATTGACGACGTAATAGAGCACCACGGCCAGGATCAGCCCCAGAGCCGCGAGGATCAGGAGTAAAACGCGGGAAAAAATGCGCAAGATAACTATCCTTGTCGAGTGGTAGCGCTGTTATGCCACTACGCCACAGGTGCGGCAAGTGGCCATGAGCCTCGTTTGAGGTGGTCCCGCGATCCATCGCGGGCCTCCATCATGAATGAAAATGCTTTTAAACACGTGAACTTATCAGAAGTTTTCGGCTCACATGCCGGTAGCCATTGGTCGTGGCCGCCTGATAAGCTCGCGACTTTATTCGAATGCCCTTTAGGCGCATGAACAAGGAAATAGCATGAAACAGCATCGGTTGGCGGCGGCGGTGGCCCTGGTTAGCCTGGTACTTGCGGGTTGTGATTCGCAGACCAGCGTAGAGCTGAAAACCCCGGCGCAGAAAGCTTCCTACGGCATCGGCCTGAACATGGGCAAAAGCCTTGCCCAAGAAGGCATGGATGACCTGGATTCCAAAGCAGTAGCCCAAGGCATTGAAGATGCCGTCGGCAAGAAAGAGCAGAAGCTCAAAGACGACGAACTGGTTGAAGCGTTTGCCGCCCTGCAAAAGCGTGCTGAAGAACGCATGACTAAAATGAGCGAAGAGTCGGCAGCCGCCGGCAAGAAATTCCTCGAAGACAACGCCAAGAAAGACGGCGTCGTGACCACGGCTTCCGGCCTGCAGTACAAGATCATCAAGAAAGCCGACGGCGCCCAGCCCAAGCCGACCGACGTGGTGACTGTGCACTACACCGGCAAGCTCACCAACGGCACCACCTTTGACAGCTCCGTGGATCGCGGTAGCCCGATTGACCTGCCGGTCAGCGGTGTGATTCCGGGTTGGGTCGAAGGCCTGCAACTGATGCACGTAGGCGAGAAGGTCGAGCTGTTCATTCCTTCCGCATTGGCCTACGGCGACCAGAGCCCGAGCCCGGCGATTCCAGCCAACTCCGTGCTGGTATTCGACCTGGAACTGTTGGCCATCAAGGACCCAGCCAAGGCTGAAGCCCCTGAGGCACCTGCTGCACCCGCCGCCAAGAAGTAATCGGCGCCTGAACACACAACGCCCCGTCTCGACGGGGCGTTGTCGTTTGTAGTGAGCGGGCTTGCCCCGCGCTGGGGGGCGAAGCCGCCCTAAATCGGTTCGCCGCGGTGTATCAGGAAGACCGCGATGCCGGATTTGGGGCGGCTTCGCCCCCCGGCGCGGGGCAAGCCCGCTCACTACATGCGATTCAAGCGAACGTCTGTGACGGGTGACAGTCTGATATAACACTCGAACACGGCTAGCCGCACAGCAACGCCAAGTCAATGAAATATTGGGTTTTTTTCAAGTGCGCAAAAAACGCCCGATCTGACTGCAAGCCTTGTAAACCGTGGCTTTCAGCCAGCAAAACCGGCTCTGTTCACAAGGTTATCCACAATTTGTGTGGATAACATTTGTGTTCGCCTGGAACTGGAGTGACGAATGAAACCACCCTTCAATTTCACCCGTTTCCTGCCCATGGCGGCGCGTTTGCTCGGCCGTGGCCGTTTGCCTACGCTGCTCTTCGCGGTCGCTGCCAAGGGCTCCAGCCAGGGCAACCGCCTGGGTAAGCTCAAGGATGATCTCAAATTGCTTCAGGCCCTGTGCCTGGCGTACTGGCGTGGCGAGTATCGGGCGATCAGCCCCAAGGCACTGGTCTCGGTGGTGGCGGGGCTGATGTACTTTCTCAGTCCGATCGATGCGATCCCGGACTTTATCCCGTTGTTCGGCATGCTCGATGACATCGCCGTGCTGGCATGGCTCATGAAGACCCTGGACGACGAGCTGAGCGCTTTTCGTGCCTGGCGTGAGGCACAGCGTCCTGAAAAGCTCGCGGTGGTTGAGCGGCTCCCTGCGACGCCGGCACTGCTGGCCAAGGAAAACCCGCAAAAAAACTGACGATACGGCTATCCTCTGCGACCTTTGTGGCTGTTAGGATTACACTCCTAGGGAAAGAGCTTACTTAGTAAGTGTTGTTATCCTACGGGGCAGTCATGGATATTCAGATAATTTCACGCAATGGCGAACCCGAATACGCGGTGTTGCCTTGGGATCAATACCAGGCGCTGCTGAAAGCTGCCGGTCAGCAACAACCCGCTACACCTCCCCCCGTTTCTACTGCCCAAGCCGCCGTCCCGGATCTGCGCCCGCTCGCAGACCTGCGCGGCTTGCGCGAAGCCAAGGGCCTGGCAATCGAGGCCCTGGCCCGTACCGTGGGCATCAGCCCGTCGTATCTTGGATTGATCGAAAGTGGTGAACGCCAGCCGGATGCCGCGATCCGCCGCAGCCTGGCCTGGGAATTGGGCGTTGCAGGTTGGAGGGATGAATCTTGAGCCTACGTATCAGCCGTCAACATTGGGATGGGTTACTCAACGAACTGGACCAGGCGCGCCGCCAGCGCCATCTGCTGACGTACCGCGCGCTGCTGGAGCGCCTGCAATTCCCCACGCCGGCCATGCAAACCCTGGCCGCCGCCCTGGAACACCTGGCAGCGCTGGACGCCAAGGCCGAGCAGCCGTTGCGCAGTTCCCTGGTGATCAGCCAGGGTGCGAGCCGCCTGCCGCGTACCGGCTTCTTTGAATGTGTGGAGCGCCTGGGGCGTTTCAGCGGGCCGTCCGATGGCGTGGCCGCGGCATCCTGGCATGCCTCGGAAGTGGTGCGGGTATTCGAGTACGAATACCCGGAATCTGCCGAGGCCTAAAGCGCCTGGGGCAGCGCGTCCATGCTGTCGATCACATGGATGCTGTAGCCGGCCACGTCCTTGGCATGGTGCTTGGCTTGCGACGCCAACTCCGCCAATTGGCTGGCATCGAGTTGTCCACAGGCCTGTGGATATAAATGCACCACGCCGATGGACAGCGACAGTAACGCGAACTCCTGACGTACGCCCTGGCGGTTCAACGCCACGAAGCAGCCAGCCTCGAGGTGCTCGGCACGGTAGAAGCGCCTGCATTGGGTGTGGAAGTCATCCAGCAGTTGGTTGAGCCGCTTGCGCCAATCCTGCGGCCCCAGTACCAGCAAGAAATCATCTCCGCCGATATGCCCGACAAAGTCGCGGCTGGCGTCGACCCGGTCGTTCAGGCACTGGGCCAGGCACAGCAACACTTCATCGCCACGCCCATAGCCGTAGATGTCGTTGAACGGCTTGAAGCTGTCGATATCCACGTAACAGATCACCGACTCCCGTTGTTGTTGCAACAACCGCGTCAGGCATTGCTGGATCGGTACGTTGCCGGGTAGCAACGTCAGCGGGTTGGCGTAGCGTGCCTGTTGGATTTTCAGCTCGGTGATCAGCTTGAGTACGTCGATCACGCGGCCCAGCCCCAGGTAATCGCCGTTGAGCGTAATGATGAAATCTTCTTCGATACGCTGCCGTGCACGGCTGGTCAGCAGGCGGCTGACCTGTTGCAGCGACTGGCTCAACTCCACCGCGAGAAAGTCGCTGCTCATCAAGCGGCTGATGGGCTTGCGCGCAAACAGGTCGGTGGCGAACGGCTTGAGCAGCGCATCCGACAGCGAATGCCGGTGCACGATACCCACCGGATGCCCGCGGCCATCAAGCACCGCCAGGGAGTTGAGGTTGGCCTGGCGGCGAAATGCCTCAAGCACCTGGGCGGTGGCGGTGTCCTGGTCCACGGCAGGTTGTTCGTTGAGCAGGGCGCTGAGGTCGCTGCCTTCGTCGCTCAGGGCCACGTTGGCGCTGTCGGGCCTGGGCAGCATTTGGCGTGGTTCCTGCGGTGGATTTTCCTGGGGACGACAGAGCAGATAGCCCTGCACCAGGTCCACGCCCATCTCCGTCAGCACCGCCAGCTCTTCCGGCAACTCGATGCCCTCGGCGATCACCTGGGCGCGGGAGGCCTTGGCGATTTGCAGGATCGAGCCGACAAACTCGCGCTTGAGCGCATCCTGATGGATGCCGTCGATAAAGTGCCGGTCGATCTTCACGTAATCCGGACGCAACTCCGACCACAAGCGCAGGCTGGAATAGCCGGCGCCGAGGTCGTCCAGGGCAATCGAGAACCCCATGTTGCGGTAGTGATGCAATGCGGTTTGCAGCAGGTCGAAATCGTCGGTGGGGGTCTGTTCGGTGAGCTCGATCACCACCTGGCTCGGTGGGATGCCATAGTCGCGCAGCAATTGCAGGGTGCGCCCGGGTTGGTGCGCCGTCTCCATCAAGGACTCCGGGGAGATATTGAGGAACAGCTTGCCCGGCAGTTTCTGTTCGCTGAAGCGCCGGCACGCGCTTTCGCGGCAGGCCATTTCCAATTCGCTCAGACGCCCCGCCTGGCTAGCCACCGAGAACAGCGCGACAGGGGAGTGCAGCGGGCTGTTGGAGGGGCCACGGCTAAGGGCCTCATAGCCGAGGATGCGTCGTTCGGACAGGCAGATGATCGGTTGGAACAGGCTGTGCAAACTGCCTTGAGCCAGGATTGAGCCCAATGCATTCAGCTGTTCGGTCATGGTCATGGCGATCTCGATCGAAAAAAAAGGACCGCGGGCGGTGAGCCGACGGTCCTTCATTTCACGACAGAATGATGTCTATATGATGACAGCTCGGGTCGCCATCACATTAAATTGCCATCATTTACTGCTTGGCCACCTGCTTGCTGATCTTCAGGTAGTCCAGCAGGATCCGGCCAGTCTCGGCCAGGTAGGCGTCGTCTTCCGGCTTGGTTTTTTCCGCCTCGGCCGGCAGCGCATCTTCATCTTCTTTCTTCAGCTCTTTGAGCGGGTCTTCGCCTTTGGCCTTGCGGCGGACGTTTTCCAGCACCAGTTGCTGATTCTCGATGTCGGCATGCTGCTTGCGGCGGTCGACTTCGTTGAGGCTGACGGATTTTTCTTCCATCAACTTTTTGGCCAGGGCCAGCTTGTCGCGGATGAACACGAACTCGGCATCCTTGGCGGAGCGGGTGTCGTGGTCAGCCTTCAACTGCACCAGGAATGGCTTGAACGGGTCGGACGCTGGCTTGATCGCAGGGCGGATGGTATCCCACGGCATGGCTTCCGGCAGGGCGCTTTCGCCGATTTCCTTAGTGTCGATGATCGACGGGAAATCGATGTCCGGCAGTACGCCCTGATGCTGGGTGCTCTGCCCGGAAACCCGGTAGAACTTGGCCAGCGTCAGCTTCAGCTCGCCATGGTTCAGCGGCTGGATGGTCTGCACGGTGCCTTTGCCGAAGGTCTGGCCGCCGATGATCAGCGCGCGGTGGTAGTCCTGCATGGCGCCGGCGAAAATCTCCGAGGCCGAGGCCGAGAGGCGGTTGACCAGCAACGCCATCGGGCCTTTGTAGAAGGCGCCCGGGTTCTCGTCTTCGAGCACGTCGACACGGCCGTCGGCGTTGCGTACCAACACGGTCGGGCCCTTGTCGATGAACAGGCTGGTCAGCTCGGTGGCCTCCTGCAGGGAACCGCCGCCGTTGTTGCGCAGGTCGATGACCACGCCGTCGACTTTTTCCTTCTGCAACTCTGTCAGGATTTTCTTAACGTCGCGAGTGGTGCTCTTGTAGTCCGGATCGCCAGCACGGAACGCCTTGAAGTCCAGGTAGAACGCCGGGATCTCAATCACGCCCAGTTTGTAGTCCTTGCCATCCTGCTTGAGGTTGAGGACTTTCTTCTGCACGGCCTGGTCTTCGAGCTTCACCGCTTCACGGGTGATGGACACGATCTTGCTGGTCTGGTCGTTTGGCGCATTGGTGTGTGGAATCACTTCAAGGCGCACCACGCTGCCTTTCGGCCCACGGATCAGCTTGACCACTTCGTCCAGGCGCCAGCCGACCACGTCGACCATCTCTTTGTCGGCCTGGGCCACGCCGATGATCTTGTCGGCCGGGGCGACCTGCTTGGTCTTGTCCGCCGGGCCTGCCGGCACCAGGCGCACGATCTTCACCTGGTCGTTGTCGCTTTGCAGGACGGCACCGATGCCTTCCAGGGACAGACTCATATTGATGTCGAAATTTTCCGCGTTATCTGGCGACAGATAATTGGTGTGCGGGTCGTAGGACATCGCGAAGGTGTTGATGTAGGCCTGGAAGATGTCTTCGGCACGGGTCTGGTCCAGGCGCGCCAGCTGGTTCTTGTAGCGTTTGGTCAGCAGTTCCTGGATCGCCTTGGGGTCTTTGCCGGCGATCTTCAGGCGCAGCACTTCGTCCTTGACGCGTTTGCGCCACAGGTCATCCAGTTCTGCGGTGGTCTTGAGCCAAGGGGCGTCCTTGCGGTCCACCAGAAGGGTTTCCTTCTCGGTGAAGTCGAGCTTGTCGGTGCCTTTGTTCAGCTCAGCCAAGGCGAAGTCCAGACGCGCTTTGACGCGGTCCAGATAACGCTTGTAGATGGTGAAGCCGGGCTGCAGGTCGCCGCTCTTGAGGAAGTCGTCGAACTGCGTCTTCCACTTGTCGAACTCAGCGATGTCGCTGGCCAGGAAGTAGCTGCGCGACGGATCCAGCAGCTTGAGGTAGCTGTCATAGATGATCACCGAGCGAGCGTCGTCGAGCGGCGGCTTGCTGTAGTGATGGCGCTTGAGCAACTCGACGACGTTAAGGCTGGCAATCACCTCATCGCGATCCGGCTGAAGGTTGTCCCAGCTGTTGGCTGCGAACGTATTGGTCGACATCGACGCGAAGCCGAGACCAATGAAAAGAGCGAGGGCGGTGCTTGGGAACAAATGCTTCATGCTGATTCGACGCGGGGGCAATTGATAACGCATATTAGGCCGTCTTTGAGGGAGCCGGTTCCATATGGTCCGGTCGCATAATGCAAAAAGCCCGGCGCTACTGCTACGGGCTCAGTCCAGACTCACTATGGAGGCACTGTGAAAGCATTGCAAGGCGTTGACGGTCACGTGGAGTGGTTGGAAGAACCCAGTCCTACCTGCGATGTAGGCCAAGTTCGCATTCGTGTGTCGGCAGCGGGCCTGAATCGCGCCGATTTATTACAGCGTGCGGGGCTTTATCCGCCCCCTCCGGGTGCCAGTGCAGTGCTGGGCCTGGAGTGTTCCGGGGTGATCAGTGAAGTGGGGGCGGGCTCGTCCTGGCAGGTCGGTGACCGCGTCTGCGCGCTGTTGGCCGGGGGTGGCATGGCCGAAGAAGTGGTGGTGGATGCGCGCCATGTATTGCCGGTGCCGGAGGGGCTGTCGCTGATCGAGGCGGCAGCGTTGCCTGAGGTGTACAGCACGGCGTGGCTGAATCTGTTCCAGTTGGCGGGCCTCAAGCCCGGTGAAAAAGTCTTGCTGCACGCAGGCGCCAGTGGCGTGGGCTCCGCGGCGATCCAGCTGTGCAAGGCATTTGGCAGCCCGTGCTGGGTCAGCGTGGGCTCGGCCGAGCGCCTGGCGTACTGCGAAGCTCTGGGTGCCCAAGGCGGCGTGGTACGTACGGATGGGATAGAAGGGCTGCGGGATTTCGGGCCGTTCGATGTGATTCTCGACCCGGTGGGCGGCGACTATGCGGCCCTTGACCTCAAGCTGTTGGCCCTGGATGGTCGCTGGGTGTTGATCGGCCTGATGGGCGGTCGCGAGGCCAAGCTGGACCTGGCCCAGGTGCTTGGCAAGCGCATCCAATTGCTGGGTTCGACCCTGCGTAGTCGCAGTGATCAGTTCAAGGCTGGCCTGTTCAGCGACCTGAGCCAACATGTATGGCCGTTGTTTGTCGAGGGGCGCCTGAGCCCGCAGTTGGCCAAGACGTTCCCGATCAAGGATGCCGAGGCGGCGTTTGCCGAGCTGGCGACCAACCAGATTTCCGGGAAGCTGGTGTTGGTGATCGATGAGACGCTGGCCTGATCTTTAACTTGGAATGCAACCAATGTGGGAGCTGGCTTGCCTGCGATAGCGGTGTGTCAGATGAAGAATTCTTCACTGATATACCGCTATCGCAGGCAAGCCAGCTCCCACAGTTGATTGGGTTTTCAATTCGGCAGGGTGTGATCAGATCCAGTGGTGGATGGGCCAGCCAGCTTGTTCCGCATGGGCGCGCAATACTGGATCGGGGTTCACTACTTGCGGATGATCCACTTTCAACAGCAACGGTAGATCATTACGCGAATCCGAGTAGAAATACGCCCCCTCCAACGTCTCGCCCTCCTGCTCCAGCCACTCCAGCAAACGCGTGATCTTGCCCTCGCGATAAGTCAGTACGCCCACGGTTCGCCCGCTGTACACGCCATGACTGACCTCCAGTTCAATACCCAGCACTTCATCAATGCCGATCCGCGCTGCAATAGGCTGGACCAGATGGGTGCCCGACGCGGAGATCACCAGAATCCGGTCGCCATTTGCGCGGTGACGGGCGATGGCCCTGGTGGCGTCGCTGTAGATCAGCGGCTCGATCACATCCTCGACCCAAGGCTCTACCAGGTGCTCGATTTCCGCCGGTGTGCGGCCAATCATCGGCTCCAGGCTGAAGTCCATGTAGTCTTCCATCTTCAGCTCGCCCTGGCTGTAGGCGTCCATCAGTTCGTTGTTCTTGCGCATGAACGACGCCGGGTCGACCCAGCCCAGGCGGCCCATCTGCTCGCTCCACAGGGTGGCGCAGTCGCCGTGGATCAAGGTGTCGTCCAGATCAAAAATTACCAATGCCATCGGTCGTGCTCTCTCAGTAAATCGTTGCGTCAGGCTACTTCACACAGGGCGCTTGGGTCGATGGAAAGTGCCAGGCGCTGGCCGTCCGGATGCAGATCGTCGGCCGAGCGGTTGAGCACGTCCACCACCAGTTCCACGCCGCGCGCCTCGATGCGATAGCGGATCACATTGCCCAGCAGGCTGTGGCTGCGTACCAGGGCGTCGAGTTCGCCGCTGCGGCTCAACTCGATGGCCTCGGGGCGAATGGCGATGCGGCTGTTGATCGGACGTTGCAGCAGTTGGGTCGCCTTGTCGGCATCCAGCAGGTTGTAGTTGCCGATGAATCCGGCGGCGAATACGTCGACCGGCGCGGTGTAGAGGGTCTCGGCGTCGCCGCTCTGGACGATCTTGCCCTGATTCATCAGGAAGATGCGGTCGGACATGGTCAGGGCTTCTTCCTGGTCATGGGTCACGAAGATCGTGGTCAGGCCCAGTTCGCGCTGGATCTGGCGGATCTGTTCGCGCAGGTGCTTGCGAATCCGTGCATCCAGCGCCGACAACGGCTCATCCAGCAACAGCAGGCGCGGGCGGGTCACCAGGGAGCGGGCGAGGGCCACGCGCTGGCACTGGCCGCCGGACATCTGGTGCGGGTAGCGGCCGGCGAGGTCCTTGAGTTCCACCAGTTGCAGCACTTCCTGCACGCGCTTGTGGCTGTCGTCGGCGTTGACCTTCTGCATGCGCAGGCCAAAGGCGACGTTCTGTTCCACGGTCATGTTGGGAAACAGCGCATAGCTCTGGAACACCATGCCGATGTTTCGTTTCTGCGGGCTCAGCGGGACGATGTCCTGGTCATCCAGCAGGATTTTGCCACTGTCCACCGGCGTCAGCCCGGCGATGCAGCGCAGCAGCGTGGACTTGCCGCAACCGGACGGGCCGAGCAGGGTGACGAACTCACCCTTGGCGATCTCGCAGTTGATGTCACTGAATACCGGGGTGCCGGCGTAGCCTTTTTGCAGGTGTTGGACGCTGACGAAGCTCATTGGCTTTTGTCCTTGTTCAAGATATTGGCGGCCCAGGTCAGCACCAGCACAAAGAAGAAATAGGAGATCACGACGGCACTGGTGAAGTGGCCGCTGCTGTTACGCATGTTGTTCAGGTACACCTGCAACGTTTCGTAGCGGGTGCCGACGAGGATGTTGGCGAACACGAACTCGCCGAACAGGAACGAGAATGACAGCAGCAGCGCCACCATCAGGCCTTTGCGCAGGTTCGGCAGCACCACCAGGATCGCCGCCTGCCAGGTGCTGGCGCCGAGCAGTTGGGAGGCGTCCATCAGGTCGCGCAGGTTGATCGCTTGCAGGTTGTTGGTGATCGCGCGGTACATGAACGGCAGGGCGACGGTGAAGTAGCAACCGATCAGGATCCACGGTGTGCCGACCATCGCCAGCGGCCCGGAGCCGTAGAGTTGCAGCAGGCCCACGGACGACACCACCGGCGGCACCGCGAAGGGCAGCAGGATCAGGATGTTCATCAGCGCATCGAGTTTCGGGAAGTGGTAGTGCACCACGAACAGCAGCGGCAGTATCAGCACCACCGACAGGATCAGCGCGCCGACGCACACCAGCAGCGACTGCCCGAACGCCATCAGAAAGCGCGGGTCGCTCCATAACTGCACGTACCACTTCAGGGTAAAACCGGCAGGCAGGATGGTCGCCGACCAACTGCTGGCGATGGAGTAGACAAAGGTGCCCACCAGCGGCAGCACCAGGATCGCAAACAACACATACACCACCACGCGGTGGTAGAGGGAGGCCGGGCCGGCTTCAGCGCGAGACATGGTAGCTCCTCTTGAGCAGCAGTTGATGGACCACCGTGACCACGGTCATCAGCGCCACCAGTACCACGGCCAGGGCGCTGGCCATGTTCGGGTCGAGGGACACATCGCCGGACACCAACCCGGCAATACGGATCGGCAGCACGTTGAAGTTGCCGGTGGTCAAGGCATACACCGTTGCATAGGCGCCCAGGGCGTTGGCCAGCAGAATCACGAACGTACCGAGCAGGGCCGGGGTGAGCACCGGCAGGCCGATATGCCGCCAGAACTGCCAGCCGTTCGCGCCAAGCAGTGCAGCCGACTCACGCCAGTCTTCGCGCAATGCATCGAAGGCCGGGTACAGCAGCAACACTCCCAGGGGAATCTGGAAGTAGGTATAGAGGATGATCAAGCCGGTCTTGGAGTACAGGTTGAAGTCCTGAATGATCCCCGCCTGCTTGAGCATGATCGTAATGCTGCCGTTGAAACCGAGCAAAATGATGAACGCGAACGCCAAGGGCACACCGGCAAAGTTGCTGGTCATGTTGGCGAAAGCGGTGACGAAATTGCGCAGTGGCGAATCCACCCGGCGTAACGAGTAGCTGCCCAGCGTGGCGATGATGATGCCGAATATGCTGGAGTAGAAGCTGATTTCCAGGCTGAACTGGATGGCTTGCAGGTAGAACTTCGAGCTGAAGATGCGCACGAAGTTTTCCATGCCCCAGCCGGCCTCTTCGGTTTGCAGGCTGTTGATCAGCACCCATACCAGCGGGGCGATTTCGAACACGATAAAGAACAGTGCGAAGGGCACCAGACACAGCAGCGCCAACCATTTGCCTCGGGTCATTTCAACAGCTCCCGGCAGACAGGTTTGTCGTGGGGCGCGCCCAGAAGTTCACAGACGGTGCCGCACAGGTCGGTCTGTTTCGGCGTGGCGTTGGGGTCCAGGCTGAAGGCATCGCCGAAGACAAACAGCGGCACTTCGCGTTCCTGCGCCAGCAGGCCGTTGTGGGAACGATCGTTGTTCATGCCGTGGTCGGCGGTCACCAGCACTTGGTAGCCGGCGTCGAGCCAGGCTTGCAGGTAATCGGCCAGGATAATGTCAGCCGAGCGTGCGCTGTTGCGGTATTGCGGGGTGTCAAGGCCGTGCTTGTGGCCGGCGTCGTCGATGTTCATCGGGTGCACCACCAGGAAGTTCGGTGCGTGTTTGCGGCGCAGGCTTTCGGCGTCGGCAAACAGGTGGGAGTCTGGGTAGTGGTCATGCCAGTAGAAATGCCCGTGCTGGATCGCCAGTGCCTTGTCGTCGGTATGACGGTCGCGGGCGGCGAGGAAGGGGGTGCGGTTATACAACTCGCTGACCCAGTGGTAAGCCGCCGCTGCGGTGGACAGACCGGCATCGGTGGCGTAATGGAAAATGCTGCGCTGGTTGGACAGGCGCGAGACGTTGTTGTGGACGATGCCGCTCTGGATCGGAGGCACGCCGGTGAGTATGCATTCATACAGCGGGCGGGACAGGGCGGGCAGTTCACATTCCAGCTTGTAGAGGGCTGCGCGTCCTGCGCCGACATAGGCCTGCAAGTGCCCCATGGCGTGCCTTGCAACCTCGAAGTTGAGGCCGTCGAGCACGACAAGGATGACATTGTGCTTCATGGGGGGAGGCGCTCCGCAACAGTAGGCTTGACTCAATTTCTCTGACACAACCGGACCAAATTGTGGGAGCAGGCAAGCCAGCTCCCACACCGACCGCATTTCAGGTCTGTTATTTCATCTCTACGATGACTTGCTCGTTCCACAGTTGTGGCAGCTTCTTGGCAGTCGCTTCCCAGGCGTCGGCATCCTTGATCGGTTGCGGGTTGGCCTTGGTGTACTGCTCGCCCGGGATCAGGTTCTTGGCGATTTCGGCCGGCAGTTTCAGGTCGGTTTCAGCGCGGATCGGGCGCGCATTGCCCTTCGCCAGGTTGAGCTGGCCGGCGTCGCTGAAGATGTATTCGCGGGTCAGCTTGGCGGCGTTCGGGTGCTTGGCGTATTTGTTGATGATGGTGGTGTAGCCGGATTTCACCGAACCGTCGGATGGGATCAGCACCACGTAGTCATCCGGGTTGGCCATCTTGGCCTTGTAGCTGAGGCCGTTGAAGTCCCAGACCACGCCCACTTCGACTTCGCCTTTTTCCATGGTGGCGATGGTCGGGTTGGACAGGCCAAGGCGACCTTGCTGGGCAATCTTGGTGAAGAACTGCAGGCCTGGGGCGATGTTCTTTTCGTCGCCTTTGTTGGCGATGGCCGCCGCCAGCACACCATTGGCCGCTTGGGCCGCAGTGCTTACGTCACCGATGGAAACCTTGTACTTGCCGGTCAGCAGGTCAGCCCAGCTGGTAGGCACTTCAGAGCCGTGCAGCAGCTTCTTGTTGACGATAAACGCGATGGTGCCGGTGTAGGCCAGGGCCCAGTGACCGTCTTTGTCCTTGGCCCAATCCGGCACCTGCGCCCAGGTGGACGGTTTGTACGGCTGGGTCACGTCCTGCTTCACTGCAATCGGGCCGAAGGCCGCGCCGACGTCGCCGATGTCGGCGCTGGCGTTGTCTTTCTCTGCCTTGAACTTGGCGATTTCCTGGGCCGAGCTCATGTCGGTGTCGATGTGCTTGAGGCCGTAGGTCTTGGCCAGGTCTTCCCAGGTGCCTTTCCAGTTGGCCCAGTCATCGGGCATGCCGACGCTGTTGACGGCGCCTTCCGCTTTCGCGGCGGCTTCAAGGGTTTTTAGATCGGTATCAGCGGCCATGGCGGCGGTGCACATGGCAATGGTCGAGCCTAACAGTGATGCCAGGAAAAGCTGTTTCATCCGAAGCTCCTTTGGGCGTTATCAACGCTGCGTTTTTATGAACGATTGCGGGGGGCGATTCATCACTGATTTCTTGGGGCGCGTCCCAAGAAATCAGTGATGAATCGCCCCAGTTGGTCTAGGTCAGCAATACCTGAGCCAATTTAGGCCCGGTGGATGACAGTTTCATGTCGATGTCGTTTTTAAATCGCTGATGTCGCTGCGCTCAGAGTGAGCGTAGACCATGCCCAGGTGCCCGCATTGATTGGACTTGGCCGATGTATTGCAGGGTGTTCTGCGCGGGGCTGACACGGACTGTCATCTGTCGGTCATCTGCAATGCCTAGGCTGACATGCAACTGCAACAGCCCAAATACAGCGCGGTTTCTGCACCCGAACGGTGCTGGTCTAGTCCAGATAGGTAACGTTGATGCGTGATGAGGCAATCAAGGCGGTGACATCCATCGGCCTGGCGCTGCAAGAGCAGATCGACCACGGCCTGTTGCCGCCCGCCAGCAAACTCCCGGCCGAGCGCAAGCTCAGCGAGTTGTTTGGTACCACCCGGATCACGGTGCGGGAAGCCTTGTTACAACTGGAGGCCCAGGGCCAGATCTATCGTGAAGAACGCCGTGGCTGGTTTGTCTCGCCGCCACGGCTGGCCTACAACCTGATGCAGCGTAGCCACTTTCACGCGATGGTCAGCGACCAGGGGCGGGTGGCGTCCACCGAAGTGATCTCGGCGCGCTTGCAGCCGGCGTCGGCGGCGGTGTGTGCGTGGTTGCAGTTGCCGGCGTTGTCGAGTGTGATCCAGATCTGCCGGGGTCGGCGGATCGACGGGCGCCTGGTGCTGTATGTGGAGCACTACCTGAACCCACAGTATTTCCCGGGGATTCTGGACTGCGATTTGAATCAGTCGATGACCGAGTTGTATGCCCGCAAGTACGACCTGCACTACGGGCGGGTGCGCTTTGAAATCGTGCCGACGTCACTGCCGGTGGAGGCTGCCGCGACGTTGCGTGTGTCGGTGGGCAGCCCCGGCTTGCGCATTGCCCGGGTCAATTATGACCAGCACCAGCGGTTGATCGATTGTGACCTGGAGTTCTGGCGGCATGATGCGATCCACGTGGGCGTGGATGTGGTGTGACCCTCGCCACAGTTGGATTTAGGGTGTGAGTGCCTTGAGCACCTGATCCACATTGGTTTCCAGCTCTGCCACCGGGTCTGCGCCATCCACATTCAAGACCAGCAGTTGCGAACCGCCAGCGGCAACCGCCGCTTTTACCGCTTCGCTTGGCTGCCGGTGATGCAGCACCACGGCCACGTCGTTGTCTTTGAGCTCGGCACTGAGTTTCTGCAAGGCCTGCGGCGTCCACTCGGCGTCCGGCCGCGCATCGGTGCTGATGACTTCCAGGTTCAAGCTGCTGACCAGATACGCAAAGTGATCGCTCAGGCTGACAACGCTGAGGTTGTCTGCCTTGGCCAACCGCGCTTCGCTGTCGGCGGTGAGTTTGAGCAGGCGCTGTTTGAGGGCGGCGAGGTTGGCGTCGATCTTTGGCTTGGCTCTCGGCGCCAGGCGGCTCAGGTCGGCGGCCAGCACGTCGGCCATGCGCCCCAGGTTGTTGCTTGATTGCCATGGCTGGCTGTTCAAGCCGTCGGCCACGCCGGGCTGCACGGCGATGCCCGGCAGGCCGCCGTCTACCGGGCGTGCGGCGTCGATTTCGACGATGCGGATGTTGCTGCGTCGCGCTACCGGGTACAGCGGGTCATCGGCCCACAGCGAGCGCAGGCCGATGGCGGCGTCGGCATCCGCGGCCAGCTTGCCCAGCGCCGGGGCGCCACGGCCGGTGAAGTAGGACACCTGTCGCGAACCCGGTAGGTTGGCTGGCGCGGCGCGTTCGAGTTGCACGTCGGTGCCTTTGAGCAACACCTCGGCCAAGCCGTAGGTGACCGGCAGCGAAGCCAGCACCTTGACCGGCTTTATCGAGGTGGCCTTGCTGAGCGCGGCATGGCCGAGGCCGTGGTTGGTTTTGAAACCGTTGGGCTCGAAACCGTCGACAGCCAGTGCCGAGGTACTGATCAAGCAAGCGATGGCCAAGGCCAGTGGGCGAAAGACGGGGCGCATTATCCTAGATTCCCTTTGAGGCTGGGCACGGTGCCGCGTGCGATGGCGGCGAGGGCGAAGGCGATGCCGGCCATCAGGATGATCGCGGCACCGGACGGGATCGGCAGGTCGAAGATGATCGGCAGCAGGATGCCGCACAGGGTGCTGACCGTGGCGATCACCACCGAGATCCAGAAGAAGCCCTTGAGTGACTGGCTCAACAGGCGTGCCGCTGCGGCCGGGATCACCAGCAACGCACCGACCAGGATCGCGCCGATCACCTTGACCGCCGCCACGGTGATCAGCGTCACCAGGATCACGAACAGATAATCCAGGGTCTTTACTGCCACGCCACGCACCGCCGCCAATTGCGGGTTGAAGCTGGCGAGCATGATGCGGTTGTACAGCGGCAACGCCAGGGCCATCACCAGCGCGCCGACAATCGCCAGCACCAGCAGGTCATTGCCGTTGACGGTCAACACCGAGCCGAACAGCACGTTTTCGAGGATGTGCACGTTGATCTTGCCCGCCAGGATCAGCAGCAGGCTCGCGCCCAATGCCAGCGACACCGAGAGGAACACGCCGATCAGGGTGTCCGGCGCCAGGCCCGTACGGTTGCGCAGGTAGTTGAGCAGGATGCCGAACAGCAGGCAGTAGCCAAACAACGCGCCATACGGCCCGGTGTAGGGTTCGCCGAGCAGGATGCCCACGGCCACGCCGGTCAGTGCGGCATGGCCGACCGCTTCGGAAAAAAACGCAAAGCGCTTGACCACCACCAGCGTGCCCAAACCACCGAGTACCGGCCCGATCAGCAGGCCGGCGAGCAGCGCGTTGACCACAAAACCATAGGCCAGCGCTTCCGGCAGGTACCCGGAAGAGGCCCAGCCCTGGACCATCAAGCGAAAAGCTTCATAACTCATTGCGCCGGGCTCCGAGGGTGGGTGGAGAACAGGGTCAGCAGGCGATCCGGGGTCAGTGCTTCTTTGGGCGTGGCGTCGAACAGCACGCGGCGGTTCAGGCCGGTGACGCGGTCGGCCAGGCGGCCGACGGCTTCGAGGTCGTGCTCGATCCACAGCACGGTGATCCCGGCCAGGCGCCAGTCGTTGAGCAGGCGTTCGAACACCTGGATGCCGGCTTCATCGAGGGCCGACATCGGCTCATCCAACACCAGCAATTGCGGCGCCGGGATCAGCCCCTGGGCCAGCAACACGCGCTGACGTTCACCGCCGGACAGCGCGCCCATGCGGCGCTTGCGCTTGTCCTGCATGCCAACGCGCTCCAGGGCATCGCCAATCGCGCTGGCGTAGTGTGTGGACAGGCCAAGAAATGCCGGGCGGCGCTGGCACATGGCAGCCATGAAGTCATCCACGGTCATCGGCAAGCCGCGGTCAAATTCCAGTGCCTGGGGGACGTAGCCGACGGTACCCACGGCTGTCGGCCAGTGCAGGCGCAATTGCCCCTGGTGCGGCGTTTGCCCCAGCAAGGTCTTGATCAGCGAGCTTTTGCCGCCGCCGTTGGGGCCGACCAGCGCGTGGATGCTGCCCGGCTCTACCTGGAAGCTCACGCCGTCGAGGATCGTGGTGCGGCCCAGGGTCAGGCAGATTTTGTCGAACTCGATCGTCGGGCCGATGCTGGCGACTTTCAGTTGCTCCGCCGCCGTCATACTCCCGACTCCTGGATCGCCCGCACCACGGTGTTGAGGTTGCCGGTCATTTCCTTTTCGTACTTTTCAGGCGTGTATTCGCCGTAGGAAATATGCGACAGCGGGTACAGCTTTACCCCGGACTCACGCTGGATGGTCTCGACGTAGGTCGACGGGAAATCCATCTCCGAGAAGATCACCTTCACGTCCAGCGCGCGCAGTTCATCAATGGTTTTCTTCAACTGGCTCGGGCTCGGCTCGATGCCGTGGGCCGGTTCGACCACGGCGGTGACTTCCAGGCCGAATTCGCGCAGCAAGTAGTCGTAGGCCGCGTGCACGGTGGCCACGCGCAGGTCCGGGTTGGGCGCGCTGGTCAGTTTGGCCAGGGCGTCGGCGCGCATCTGGCGCAGGCGCTTGCCATAGGCGCGGGCATTCTGGGTGTAGGTCTTGGCGTTGTCCGGGTCGAGCTTGCCCAGCTCGCGGGCAATGTTGTTGACCTGGGCAATCGACGCGCTGATCGACAGGAAGGTGTGCGGGTTGACCACCTTGCCCGCACCGCGTGCGGCATTGCCGGTGGCGGCCAGCAGCGGCACGTTGGCGTTGGCTTCGATCACCGGGATGTCCGGGCGCTCGCTGGTGGCGATCATGCGGTCGGCGAAATCGTCATGGCCGACGCCATTGAGCACGATCACGTCGAGGCTGCCGATGCGCTTGATGTCATCGGCGCGCGGCTCGTAGGCATGGGGGTTGAAACCGGCGGGAATCAACGGCACCACCTCGGCCTTGTCGCCGACGATATTGCTCACGTAGCTGTAGTACGGATGTAGGGTGATGCCGATACGCAAGCGTTTAGCCGCCTCGGCATTGGCCAACGGGGCGAACATCAGGCTGCACAGGCCAACCAGCAACAGGCGCAACAGGGGGGATGAAATAGACATGGGCAATCGGTCTTCTCGTTCAGTGGCGGTGCTGGCGCGTCACGCCAGCATCGAATTGCGTGACCACCTGTTGCCAGCCGGCTGCGATCAGCGCCTGGTCAGAGAGGTCGGAAGGAGCGGCCAGGTTGGCGCTGCGATTGAGCCAGACATCCGGCTCGGCACCGTGCACGCGCATCAGCAGCGAACCGGCGGTGCCCGGCGCCTGGCTCAGGCCCAGGTAGGACGATGGCTCCAGCACCTGCCAGCGATGGTCGCCGCGGCTGACTGAACTGGCGTCCTGGGCGAAGGGCGCGAAGCCTTCTTCGGCCAATTGCGCGGGCGTTGGCAGGGCGCTGTGTTCCTGCTGCAGCAACTGGATTTCATCCAGGGTCACCCGCAGGTCGGCGTAGATCCCTTGCTCGGCGGCGCTCAGGTCGCGGCGTGCGTCGAGTTGATGGCTGGGCACGGCCGCGACGGTCTGGGTTTCGCCGTGCAACGCGATCACCGAGCCCGCCACCGCGAGGATGATCAGGCACAGCAGCAGGACGTAGAGGGTTTCGTGGCCGGCCCCGGCGGGGCGGATAACCTGTGTGGTACTCATTGTGGCTGGATGTCCGCTTGGTCGATTTCCACCACGTGGCCAGGGCCCGCATCAAACAGCACGTAGAACTCCGCGGAGGGTTTCTTGAAGGTCAGGGTCGAATCCTGGCCGAGCTTGCCGGGCACCAGGATGGTTTCGTCGTAGCCAATCACGTCCAGGGTCACGCCGGGCGCGCCGCTGCCATCGGAGAAGCCGCCTTTGCACTGGATCTGCTCGCCGGGGATTTCCTTGCATTCGCACATCGGGTTGTGGGCCAGGGCCAGGTTACTGAAACCGGCGCACAGCAGCAGGACGCTGCAGGCGCGGGTCAGGCGCATCAAAGTCATGGTTTAACTCCTTGCTTGTTCAGCCAGGCAATGGTGGCAGGCGAGGCCTGGCTCAGCGGGATGGAACCCTGGTGCATGCTGCCGTCCCAGCCTTCCATGGTGATCCACACTTCGGCGTCTACCGGCGTGCGTTCCGGCACCGGCAGGGCGGCACCCATGCGGTACGGCGTGCCAAAGAAGATCACCCCGGCAGCCCGCAGGCTGCGAGGCTTGCCGATACGCAGGTAAGTGGCCTTGACCTGCTCGGCACAGGTGTCGCACAGGGCGGCGTTGAAGAACTTCATCGGGCCTGCCGGGTCCGGGCTCGGGCCTTCATTGCGAAACTCGGCGAGGGTCAGGCTCCAGGGCCCGACCTGCACGTCACCGGCTACGCGTTCGCCGATACCGCTGTCACCGCGGAACAACGCGGCGTCGGCAAAGTATTTGGGCATGAAGCCCAGAGGGATCAGCAACAGCAGGACATTGATGTGAAAACGCCACTTCAGCCAAAAGGCCCGCAGGGGCGAAGGCGGTGCGGCAAGGACCTTGCTCATGGGCGGGCCTCCGAAGTTTCAGCCTGCATGGCCGGGATAGCAGCCGGCGCGCGTTGCGTCTTGGCTTCGCGCTTGAGGGCATTGAGGGTGGCCAGGGCGGTGCGTTTGGTCCAGATCAGCAGGCCGCTCAAGACCATCATGCTCATGATCAGGCCAAAGAACGCCCAGATCAGCTTGATCCACAGGCCACCGAAGTCGCCGGTGTGCAGCGGGCGCATGGACTCGGTGACGAACTCCAGCTTTGAACGGTCGGAAAGCAGGTGCGCGGCGGCGACCTCTCCGTCGTAGGGGTTGATCTGTGCGGTCTGGTACATCAGCGGGTACCAGCCGCGGCCACCAATCTGCAGGTGGCTGTAGGCGTTGAGCGGCAGGCTGACGAAACTCGCCTCCAGGCCCGGGATGCGCTGGGTGGCAATCTTGATTGCCTCGTCCACCGGAATCATCGGTGCCGGCACGCCGGGCTGCGACATGGGCACCTTTTCCCGGGCAATCACCGGGATCACAGGCTCCGTGGAGATCGAAATCTGGTTGTCCCCCAGGATCGCGCGGATCAGGAACCAGATGCCGGTGACGGCGATCACCAGGATGAACCAGATCGACCAGATCCCGCTCAGTCGGTGGAAGTCACCCCAGAAGATCCGCGCACCGTGGCGCACCCGCAGGGTCGGGCGCAGGAAGCCTTTCCAGAATTTCTTGTATACCACCAACCCGGTTACCAACGACGCCAGCAACGGAATGCCGAGCGCCGACACCAGGTACCAGCCCCAGCTGTAGCCATTGGTGAACGGCACCAGCCACCAGCCGTGCAGGGCGCGGGTAAAGGCCTGGAAGTTGAAGGACGGGCTGATGCCCTGGATCTTGCCGGTATACGGGTTGACGTAGACCTCGACCGAGCGCCCATCCGGGTAGCTGAGGTCGACGCTGAGGGCGAAATGCGATTCGTCGGGACGGCTGATCGACTGGACGAACACCTGGGGCTCATCGCGCTTGATGGCGGCGATCACCTGATCATAACTCAGCGGTTCGGCATCGTCCGATGGCTTGCTGGCGCGGATATCCGGGTTTGCCAGCCAGACGATCTCCTGGCTGACCACCGCCAGGGTGCCGGTGACGCAGACGATCAGTACAAAGAACCAGATGGGCAATGCCAGCCAGCTATGTACGAGAAACCAGAGTTTTGAGCGTGACTTCTTCGACATGTGAATGCGGGTCTTGATCGGAGGGGGGCGATGGAGGCCCGGGAAAGGCCGGTCGTAGCTTTTGCTGACGCGACGGGCTGTATCTAAGTTAAGACGGATGAGAATGAGAAATCCCTAACCGACAAATGAAAGTAAATGTTTCAGTGGCCTGTGAGCGAACACGTGATCACCCCGCAGCAGGGCTTTATCCTGCCTTGAGGTGGCAGCTGTGTTTTTCGAGGCCGGCGAACACGCAGGGACTCCTGATGCTGAGTGCCTGCATCCTGGAATCACACGGGGCAAGGGTGAACGCGTGGGAGGGGGCAGGCCCCCTTCCACATTGTGATGGTGTTGCTCCTGGAGTCTCAGCCTTGCTGGAACATTTCCATGGCGCGTTGGCGGATCTGCGCTTCGGTCAGGTCTTCTTTGTGGGTGGCCACAAACCACACATGGCCGAACGGATCTTTCAGCGTGCCGCAGCGGTCGCCGTAGAACTGATCCTTGGGTTCAGAGATCACGGTGCCGCCGGCGGTGATGGCTTGTTTGTACTGCTTGTCGACGTCGTTCACATAGAGGTGGATGCCGACGCTGGTATGCCCATCGCGCGGGCTGCCAAAGGCACTTTCATCACAGGGCGAGCCCAGCATGATCGGCGAGCCGCCGATGCGCAGTTCCGCATGGCCGACCTTGCCGTCGGGCATGTCCAGGCGCATGACCGCAATAGCATCGAAGGCTTTTTTGTAGAACTCGATCGCTTCGGCGGCTTTTTCGATGCCAAGGTATGGGGTAATGCTCTGAAAGCCCTCGGGGATAGGTTTGACGCTCATTTCGTTCTCCTTAGGTGGTGGTTTTGGAGGGACGGCCTTTTCACTATAGGTCACACCTTCGTGGCAACCACATTGACTGGCCCTTCACGTGGGCTCCAGCAACTGCGCCCCCGGCCCGCGCTCACCCAGTTGATCACCCTGATTGCGCAACGGGCATGCCTCCAACGACAAACACCCACAGCCAATACAGCCGTTGAGCTTGTCGCGCAGCAGCAATAACTTGTTGATCCGTTCGTCGAGGTCTTCACGCCACAACGCGGATAGCCGCTCCCAATCCTTGGCCGTTGGTGCGCGCCCATCCGGCAAGGCATGCAGCGCTTCGCCAATGGTTGCCAGGGGAATCCCCAAACGCTGTGCGATCTTGATCACCACCACCCGTCGCAGCACATCCCGTGGATAACGCCTTTGGTTGCCCGCGTTACGATTGCTTTTGATCAGGCCCTTGGCCTCGTAGAAGTGCAGGGCCGTGACTGCCACGCCGCTGCGGGCGGCCAGTTGGCCAACAGTGAGTTCCTTGTTGAGCATGCATAAACTCCGAAACAGCGCTTGACCTCTAGTTAACTAGAGGTTTTACCCTGCGTGGCATCGAATCGCAAGATTCTGCCTACAGAGAAAGGGGAGTGTTCATGCAGGTATCAGAGAAGAATCGCGGTTTCACTCAACTGATCGAATTTCACATCGAACCCCGGCAGCAAGTCGCCCTGGTGGCGGCGTTATCCATCCAAAGCGAACGCCTGGCCCAGGACCATGGCGGTTTTTTGAGTGCGAGCGTGCAGGTCAGCGATGACGGGCGGCGGGTGCTCAATTGTCTGCAATGGCAGTCCCGCGAGGATGGCGAGGCGGCGTTCCAGCGCTTTGAGCACGGCGAGGATGATTTCTGGACGCTGATTCGCGCCCACCAGGCCACGGCCGTGACCTTTGGTTCGTTCCAGGTGCTGCGCAGTTTCGAGCGCAGTCATGACGATGCGTTGCACTGCCGCCTAAATGGATAAGTGCAACATCCGTTCGCCTTGCACGTTTTCCCTCGGGCGACGTTTGTTCACCGCCAGCTCGCCGATCTTGATCAGGCGTGTACGTGTGACGTTGCGGCTCAGGCCCAGCAGGTTGGCGGTGTGCACTTGGTTGTAATGGCTGAAACGATAGGCGGCACGCAACAGTGCATCCTCGACCTTTTCGTGCAGGGCACCGGCCTGTTCTTCGAAGATTTTCTGGAAGGCTCGCTCCAGTAGCGCTTCGGCACTGTTGTCGGTGGCGTGCTGGCTGTCGTCCTGGCGCTCGATGCGCAGGTTCGACAGGCGCAGGTCGTCGCGTTCGATCACGCCGTTGTGGCAGATCAGCAAGGTGTGGTGGATCACGTTTTCCAGCTCGCGGATATTGCCCGGCCAGCTGTAGCTTTTAAGCTTGTGTTCGGCCTCGCGGCTGATCGTGATCGGCCCGTAGCCCAGGCGCTGGCTGTAGGCTTCGATAAAATGCCGGGTCAACGGCAAGATGTCGCCGGGGCGTTCACGCAATGGGCTGAGTTCCAGGCTGACCACGTCGAGGCGGTAGTAGAGGTCTTCGCGGAAATGCCCGGCGTTGATGGCCTTTTCCAGTTGCACGTTGGTCGCCGCCAATACACGCACATCAATCGCAATGCTCTTGCGCGAACCCAGGCGTACGACTTCGCGCTCCTGTAGGACGCGCAGCAACTTGACCTGGATCGCCATCGGCAAATCGCCGATCTCGTCGAGAAACAAGGTGCCGCCGTCGGCCTCCTCGAACCAGCCGGCCTTGGCACTGAGGGCGCCGGTGAAGGCGCCTTTTTCATGGCCGAACAGTTCGGCTTCCACCAGGGATTCGGAGAACGCCCCGCAGTTCACCGCCACGAATGGCCGGTTGCGCCGCGCGCTGAGGTTGTGGATATGCCGTGCCACCAGCTCTTTACCGGTGCCGGTCTCGCCGATGATCAACACGCTGGCTTCGCTGGGCGCCACTTGCTGGATGTGGTCGAGCAGCGCCTGGGATTTGGGGTCTTCGAAGACCTGGGCAGTGGCGCGGATCGAGGTCGCAAGGGCGGGCGAGGGCGGTAAGGTTAAAAGCTGCATGGGCACCTCTTCTTAGGAGTAGAACGTCGGAGTCGGCAGGGATTGGTTCAACGCCCAGTCCCCCAGTTCATGGAGTTTGTAGTCCACTGGATCGTGCAGGGTCTGGGTGCGCAGGTTGCGCCAGTGGCGGTCCAGGCGCAGCGACGCGTGGGTGGAGCGTGCACCTGTGACTTCAAACAGCCGGCTGCACAACTCCAGGCCCTGGCGGGTGGCGGCGACCTTGGCGGTGGCGATGGCAATCGCCAGTTGGCCACGTTCGTGTTCACGGAGGTTGGGGCCTTTGGCCCAGGCCTGGTCGAGCAAATCGGCGGCACGTTCCACTAACAGGCGCACGCCTTCCAAGGCCACCCAGAACTCGCCGTAGTGATGCAGCACGTACGGGTCGTTGCGCACCTCGGCGGCGGAGGATTTATGCCAGGCACGGGTTTCGGTGAGGGTGTAGTTGCGCGCTTCTTCGAAGGCGCCTTCGGCAATTCCGAGAAACATGTGCGTGAAGGTCAACTGCGCGATCAGTGGGCGCAGGCAGGCGAAGGGCGTGCTCAGCGGGCCGGGATCGAGCAGCAGTTCCGACTCTTCGACGCGGACCCGCTCGAAGCTGGCGCTGCCGCTGTCGGTCTGGCGCTGGCCGATGTTGTTCCAGTCGTTGTGCAGGGTGATGCCGCTGCGCCCGCTCGGGATGGCGGCGATCAGCAGTTTGCCGCCGGCGTTTTCATCCACCGCCGAGGCGATGAGCATTTCCGAATCGCTGGCGCCGGAGCAAAAGCTTTTCTTGCCGGAGAACTCACGCCAGCCACCGAAGTCCTTGACCACCGTGCGAGTGTCCAGCGGGTTGAGGGCGTTGCCCCAGAACCAGTTTTTGCGTGCGGTCTGTTCGAACCACGGTTGCCATTGGTCCGGGCGCGAAAACAGGCGCACGGTGGCGAGCATCAGGTGGTGGAAGCCGAAGACGTGGGCGATGGAACTGTCGACCTTGGCGAATTCACGCACGACGCCCAGGGTGTCGCTCCAACGTGCGCCGAGGCCGCCGTATTGGGTGGGAATACTCAGGGCCAGCAGGCCGCTGTGGCGCAGCGCGTCGCGTTCGGCCTTGGGCGTGCCGCCGCGCTCGTCGCGTTCGACGGCGCTGAGGGCGAATTCGGCGGCCAGCAGTTTGGCGGTCTGCAAGGGGGAAGGCAGGACGCTGTGGGGTTTGGCTGTCACGCGGGTTTCCTCACTATCGATTTGGTAATGAAGGCCAAATGAGGGAGCGGGCTTTTGTGGGCGCTGGCTTGCCTGCGATAGCATCACCTCGGGCTAACTGACATACCGAGGTGTCTGCATCGCGGGCAAGCCCGCTCCCACATAAAGCCGATCTCACTGCCCTCAAGCCTTTTTCGTGGGCAGTACATCGTTGGCAATCATTTCGCCGAATGGACCAGTGAGGTTGGTGATACCGCGCCCGGCGAGGCTGGCGTATGGCTCCGGCAACAGCGGGAACACCAGTTCGGCAAAGCGATATGCCTCTTCCAGATGCGGATAGCCGGAGAAGATGAAGCTCTCGATGCCCAGGTCGGCGTACTCCTTGATGCGTGCCGCGACCTGTTGCGGGTTGCCCACCAGCGCCGTGCCGGCACCGCCGCGCACCAGGCCGACACCGGCCCACAGGTTGGGGGCGATTTCCAGGTTGTCGCGGCGCCCGTCGTGCAGGGCGGCCATGCGGCGCTGGCCCTCGGAATCAAAGCGCGAGAAGGATTTTTGCGCAGCGGCGATGGTTTCATCGCTGATGTGCTCGATCAGTTTGTCGGCGGCTTTCCAGGCGTCTTCTTCGGTTTCGCGCACGATCACGTGCAAGCGAATGCCGAACTTGACGGTGCGGCCGTGACGGGCGGCGCGCTCACGCACATCCGCGAGTTTCTCCGCGACGGCAGCGGGCGGCTCGCCCCAGGTCAGGTACACGTCGACCTGCTCGGCGGCGAGGTCGTGGGCCGCGTCGGAGGACCCACCGAAATACAGCGGTGGGTAGGGCTTCTGCACGGGTGGGTAAAGGGCCTTGGCGTTCTGCACGCGCAGGTGTTTACCTTCGAAATCCACCGATTCGCCCTGCAACACGCGACGCCAGATCTTGAGGAACTCGTCGGAGACTTCGTAGCGTTCGCTGTGGTCGAGGAAACTGCCGTCGCCGCGGTTCTCGTCGGGGTCGCCGCCCGTGACCACGTTGATCAGCAGGCGGCCGTTGGACAGGCGATCCAGGGTTGCGGCCATGCGCGCTGAAACGGTCGGAGAAATAATCCCGGGGCGGATCGCTACCAGATAGCGCAGGCGCTCGGTCAATGGCACCAACGCGGAAGCGATGACCCAGGAGTCTTCGCACGAGCGCCCGGTAGGAATCAGCACGCCGTGGTAACCCAGGCTGTCAGCCGCTTGCGCGACTTGCTTCAGATAATTGAGGGTGACTGGCCGTGCACCTTGGGTAGTGCCCAGGTAATGACCGTCGCCGTGAGTCGGCAGAAACCAGAAAACATCCATGACAAATCCTTAAGCGATTTTCAGCAGGGAGGGGGAGTGCGCTGCAAACAACGGTGCAGCGCGTTCTGCCGCAAGACGGATACGGCCCTTCAAGGGCTCACTGGTTATTTGGTAGTCGGTGAAGTCGGCTTCGGTGGCGTACACACCAATCGGCAAGGTCAATGCCTGGAAGAAGCTGAACAGCGGACGCAACTGGTGATCGAGGACCAATGCGTGGCGTTCGCTGCCGCCGGTGGCGGCCAGCAGCACCGGGGTGTTGATCAGCGCGTTGAGGCCGACCAGGTCGAAGAGGTGTTTGAGCAGGCCCGGGTAGGAGCCGCGATACACCGGCGCAGCGACGATCAGCAGGTCGGCCTGCTCGATGGCCAACAGTTGGCTTTCGACCTCGGCCGGCAATTCGTCGCGGGACAGCGCACCGCCCAATGGCCGGGCAATGTCGCCCAACTCGATCAAGGTGGTCTGGATGGGCAGCAGGGTGGCGAGTTCCGCCAGCACGGCCTGGGTCAATACGAGGGTACGGGACGGGCGCCAGGTTCCGCCGGAGAGGGCAACGACATTCAGGGGACGGGTCATGAACAGTTCCTTTTTCAACAGTGGTTCACAGCAGGTGTGCAGCGTGTTGAGCAAGAGCTGTACCAAAGGCTGCGGGCCTTGAGTGGCGTGGGCTGTGGGCTCAGTGCTGGAAACTCCTGGTGTTGTCGGCCTGCTGATTTGTTGAATGGCTGTTGCCTGGGCAACAGTTGCGTGGCGAACAGTGCCCGTTGGGTGTGTTGCCATTTATAGAGGGTTAGGGTTATTCCGTAAATGAACGTATTTCCATATTTATAGATCAATAAAGAATATAAAAGGCGTAGCTATCGAAGGTGCCTCGGCGGCTGATAGCGACTATCACGGCAGGTGATTTTTCCCTGCCCAGGGGCGGGAGTAGCCTGTGTTCATTGACTCGAAACCCACTTCGCAGAGCCGCCACCATGAACCGATTGCTTGCTGTTGCCTTAATGCTTGTCACTTCCGTCGTCGCCGGGTGTGCGACTCATCCTGCGCCTGAGTTGCGTCCCTATTCGGTGGAAGAAAGCAGGCAGTTGGCCCTTGAAGCGCTGAGCCGTCGCGGCTTGTCGTTTGATGAATACCAACAGCAGCGTGCGGCACTGTTGGGGCAGCCACAAAAGTCCTACAGCTTCGATCGCCAGGGTGAAATGAACGCCGAACGCAGCGTAACCCTGCATGGTCGTCCCAGTTGAGTGGGGCATTGGCAGCGAAGAACCCGAGGTTTCCCTTAAGGAACCTCGGGTTTTTGTTTTCCATGGGGCGACTTCAGCCTGTTAAGCTGAATTTCAGGAGCGTTCCTACGCACATTTGCCTAAAGTGGTCCTTTTTTAATGGCATCCGATCGGTTAAACCTGACGACCTCTGTCCCGGTCGATGCCCCTGAGACGCTGCTCTCGGGAACCTGCTCTGCGAGTCTTTTACCTCATGAATAAACGTCCGTTGTATTTCGACTACGCCGCCACCACGCCGGTGGATGAGCGGGTCATCCAGGTCATGGTTGAGTGCCTGGGTTTCAACGCCAATTTCGGCAACCCTGCGTCCAGTTCCCACGCGTTCGGCCAAGCCGCCCGGCAAACGGTCGAGCAGGCACGTCGCCAGGTTGCCGAACTGGTCGGTGCCGCGCCTGAGCAAATCGTCTGGACTTCCGGCGCGACGGAATCGAACAACCTCGCGATCAAGGGCGTGGCCCAGGCACGGGGCGTGGCGGGCGGGCATATCATCACCAGCCAGATCGAGCACAAGGCCACCCTGGATACCGCGCGGCAACTGCAGGAAGCCGGCGTGGCCGTGACCTATCTGGTGCCGGACGCCGATGGGCTGATCAGCGCCGATGCGGTCAGCGAAGCGTTGCGTGAAGACACCTTCCTGGTATCGCTGATGCTGGTGAACAACGAACTGGGCACACTCAACGATATTCCGGGCATTGGCGCGCGGGTGCGTGAACACGGTGCGTTGTTGCACGTGGATGCTGCGCAGGGCGCGGGCAAGGTGGCGATTGACCTGGGTGAGTGGCCGGTGGACTTGATGTCGTTTTCCGCGCACAAACTGTATGGCCCCAAGGGCATCGGCGCGTTGTATGTGGGGCCGCGGGCGCAGCAGAAGGTGTTGGCGCAGATTCACGGCGGCGGCCACGAAGGCGGCTTGCGCTCCGGCACCCTGGCGACCCATCAGATTGCTGGCATGGGCATGGCATTCGCGCTGGCAGCGGCGTCTTTTGTCGAAGAGAAGGCTGTGATCGTGGGGTTGCGCCAACGTCTGCTGGAGCAGTTGGAGTCGGTTGGCGGTGTGCGCCTCAATGGCAGCGCCACCCAGCGTATTCCCCATACCCTCAGCCTCACATTTGGCGAAGGTGAATTCAACGCTGCGGCCTTGAGCGCGGGCATGGCGTTTTCTGCGACCTCGGCCTGTAATTCGGCAAGCAATGCACCGTCCCACGTACTTCTGGCGCTGGGGCATGATGCGCGCAGCGCCGGGCGTACCATTCGCTTGAGCCTCGGACGGTTTACCACCGAGCAGGATATTGATCAGGCCGTGCAGTTGATCAAGGCGGCATTCGCCAGTGCACCGGCGTTCTGGGCGGTCTGAGCCATTTTTCGCAACACATAATAATTATTCGTGGTTAGCAGGAGACACAATGAGTACGCAGCCCTTGACCCATGGAACGGTTCCCCAGCGCCTGGCGCAGACCCGCGAACTGATGCGCCGCGAGGGCATCCACGCCCTGCTGGTGCCGTCGGCCGACCCGCACCTGTCCGAGTACTTGCCAGGTTATTGGCAGGGACGGCAATGGTTGTCGGGGTTCCATGGTTCGGTGGGGACGTTGATTGTCACTGCGGATTTCGCCGGTGTGTGGGCCGATAGCCGCTACTGGGAACAGGCAACCAAGGAACTCAAGGGCAGCGGTATCGAGTTGGTGAAACTGCAACCGGGCCAACCAGGGCCGCTGGAGTGGTTGGCCGAGCAAACTCCGGAAGGTGCGGTAGTGGCGGTTGACGGTGCGGTAATGGCCGTGGCTTCGGCGCGGACCCTGGGTGCAAAACTGGCAGAACGCGGCGCACGCCTGCGCACCGACATCGACCTGCTGAACGACGTCTGGCAAGATCGCCCGCCGCTGCCGGACCAACCGATCTATCAGCACTTGCCGCCGCAGGCCACCGTCAGCCGTGGCGAAAAGCTCACGGCGCTGCGTGCCAGTCTGAAAGAGAAGGGTGCTGAGTGGCACTTTATCGCCACCCTGGATGACATCGCGTGGCTGTTCAACCTGCGTGGCGCGGATGTTTCGTTTAACCCGGTGTTTGTGTCCTTTGCGTTGATCAATCAACAACAGGCCACTTTGTTTGTGGCGCTGAGTAAGGTCGACACTGCGTTGCGCGCGGTGTTGGAGCGGGACGGCGTAACCTTGCGCGACTACAGCGAAGTGGCGGATGCGTTGCGTGCGGTGCCATCGGGTGCCACTTTGCAGGTTGATCCTGCGCGCGTGACGGCTGGGCTGTTGGAGAACCTCGATGCTGGCGTCAAGCTGGTGGAAGGCATTAACCCGACCACACTGGCCAAGTCCCGCAAGAGCCTGGCGGATGCGCAACACATCCGCCAGGCGATGGAGCAGGATGGGGCCGCGCTGTGTGAGTTCTTTGCCTGGTTGGACAGTGCGCTGGGGCGCGAGCGCATCACCGAGCTGACCATCGACGAACACCTCACCGCTGCGCGTACGCGTCGTCCTGGGTATGTGTCGCTGAGCTTCAATACCATCGCTGCATTCAACGCCAATGGCGCGATGCCGCATTACCACGCAACCGAGGAAGAGCACGCGCTGATCGAAGGCGACGGTTTGTTGCTCATCGATTCGGGCGGCCAGTACCTGGGCGGTACAACCGACATCACGCGGATGGTGCCAATCGGTTCGCCGAGCGAGGAGCAGAAGCGTGACTGCACTCGTGTGCTCAAGGGCGTGATCGCCTTGTCTCGCGCTCATTTTCCCAAGGGCATCCTGTCGCCGCTGCTGGATGCCATCGCACGTGCGCCGATCTGGGCTGAAGGCGTGGACTACGGCCATGGTACAGGGCACGGTGTAGGTTATTTCCTCAACGTGCATGAAGGCCCGCAGGTGATCGCCTATCAGGCGGCCGCTGCGCCGCAAACGGCGATGCAGGCGGGCATGATCACCTCCATCGAGCCGGGCACTTACCGTCCGGGACGCTGGGGCGTGCGTATCGAGAACCTGGTGTTGAACCGGGAAGCGGGCAAGACCGAATTCGGCGAGTTCCTCAAGTTTGAAACCCTGACCCTGTGCCCGATCGACACCCGTTGCCTGGAGCTTTCGCTGCTGACGGCGGATGAGCGTGAGTGGTTCAACGCCTACCACGCCGAAGTGCGCGAGCGCCTCAGCCCGTTGCTCAGTGGCGCCGCGCTGGAGTGGTTGCAGGTGCGTACGGCGGCTATTTGATCAGGGCTTCGCGCACAAACTCCAGACGGTCCTGACCGAAGAACAGCTGGTTGCCTACAAAGAAGCTGGGCGCACCGAACACGCCGCGTTGAACGGCTTGTTCGGTTTTGTCCTTGAGGGCGGTTTTTACATCGTCATCGTTGGCCAGGGCCAGGACCTGCTCAGGATCAAAACCATGCCCGGCAAGGACACTGGCCACGACGGCTGGATCGCCCAGGTGCAGACCTTCGACCCAGAGGGCACGGAACAGGCAATCGACAAAATCGTCGAAGCGCTCGGGTTGGCGCATCTGCATGCCGGTGACGGCACGCATCAGCACAAGGGTGTTGATCGGGAAGTGCGGGTTGAACTTGAGCGTCACGCCGTAGCGTTGGGCGTATCGCGCCAGGTCATCCAGCATGTAGCGACCTTTGGCGGGGACCATAATCGGCGATGCGTTGCCGGTGGCCTTGAATACGCCACCCAACAACATGGGCTGGTACACCAGTTGCGCCGCGGTTTCAGCGCACAGTGCCGGTAGTTGGGTATAGGCGAGATAGGTGGCCGGGCTGCCGAGGTCGAAAAAGAACTCCAGGGTTTTGCTCATGATCGATGCTCGCTGCTTATGGTTATGGGGCGTGCTTACCAAGGTTCATTCCAGGGGCGCAGGTCCAGCTCGAAGGTCCAGGCGTCTCTGGGTTGGCTATGCAGGTACCAATAGTTTTCGGCAATGTGTTCGGGGTTGAGGATGCCGTCCTGGTCCTTGAGCGCATACTTTTGTGGAAAGTTGTCGCGAATGAAGTCGGTATCGATGGCGCCATCGACCACCACGTGGGCGACGTGGATATTTCTCGGGCCCAGTTCTCGCGCCATGCTTTGTGCCAGAGCGCGGATCCCGTGCTTGGCCCCGGCGAACGCGGCGAAACCTGCTGCGCCGCGTAAACCGGCGGTAGCGCCAGTGAACAGGATAGTGCCTCGGTTACGGGTGACCATGCGTTTGGCGACTTCACGGGCGTTCAAGAAGCCTGAGAAACAGGCCATTTCCCAGATCTTGAAATACTTGCGCGCCGTTTCGTCAAGGATGCTGCAGGGCACGTTGGCGCCGATATTGAAGACGAACGCTTCAATGGGGCCGAGCTCGGTTTCGATTTTCTCGATCAGCGCGATCACGTCTTCTTCTTTACGTGCGTCGCAGGCAAAGCCATGGGCTTCGCCGCCGGCCGAGTGAATGCTGTCGACCAGAGGTTGTAATTTGTCGGCGCTACGACGGGTGACACAGGCCACATACCCTTCCTGGGCGAAGCGCCTGGCGATGGCGCCGCCGGTGGCATCACCGGCGCCCACTACCAATACGATTTTCTTGTTGTGTGTCATGGGAACTCCGTTGGCTCGATTGTCGAGCAGGAGTCTAGACGCAACACCGCGAGGGGCTGGGTATGTATCAGGAATTTAAGATGAGCAGTCGGAGGCTGACTGCTCGGTCGTTTACTTGCAGATGACGATCATGCTGCGGCTGGTATAGCCGGCGGGGTTGAGGCCGAAGGGGTAGTCCCCTGGCTCTTCGGAGTTGTCACCCGACTTGGCGATAACCCGGTAGCCTTTGGCGCCGCAGGAGTTGGTTGCACTGGTGTAGCACTGCTCCCAGGAGGACGACAGGCCGGAACAGTTGATATGCAGCCCTTTTTTGCCCCGTTTTACTTCTGTCTTGGTGGTCGCGGCACAGCCGGCAATCGCCACGATCATCAACAGCATCAAAATTCGCTTCATTCCCATCCTTAATAGCCGCTTCGCAATACTTGAAGCTGGCTCTACTCGCTCTCGAGTGTAGCGTTCGCGCTGTCCTTGTCGAAAGTCTCCATGAATGACATTCGTTTGCGGCTTTAACATGGCCTAAATAAGCGGCAAATACCAGAGCTACATTTCGATATGACTCAATCGGCAGGAACCAGCGGTTTGGAGCCGCTGCCCATCGTCAGCGTCGCCCCGACAGACGCCAGGATGATGCAGGTAATGGCCAGCCATTGCGCGAGGGAGAGGTGTTCTTGCAGGAAGAGCAGGCCTGAAAGTGCGCCGAATGCCGGTTCGATACTCATGAGCGTGCCAAAGGTGCGGGCGGGGAGACGTGTCAGCGCGACCATCTCCAGTGTGTAGGGCAGGGCAGTGGACAGGATGGCGACGCCGATAGCGATCGGAATCAGTGCAGGGGTCAGCAATGCGGCGCCGGCGTGGACGATTCCGATTGGCGCAATGAACAACGCGGCAATCATCACGCCGAGGGCAGCTGTTTGGACGCCGTTGTCGTTACCTGCTTTCTGGCCGAACAGAATATAGAGTGCCCAGCAGACGCCTGCGCCGAGTGCGTAGGCGGCGCCGATCAGGTCGATGCCGTGGCTGGTTTCTCCTGTAGGGATCAACAACAGCAGGCCAATGATGGCAAGGCCGATCCAGAGGAAATCCACCGCGCGCCGTGAGGCATATATCGCTACCGCGAGAGGGCCGGTAAATTCGAGTGCTACCGCAATGCCCAGGGGCACGCTGCGCAAGGACATATAGAAGAGGAAGTTCATGCCTCCCAATGCCAGGCCGTAGACGACGACGGTACCCAAGGATTTGGCTGTCAGCTTGGCGCGCCAGGGGCGTAATAGAAGCAGCATGATCACGCTGGCAAAAATCAGGCGCAGGGCGGTGGTGCCTTGTGCACCGACGATAGGGAACATGCTTTTGGCGAGCGAGGCGCCGGTCTGCACGGAAGCCATGGCGATCAACAGCAGGCCGACAGGGAATAATGTCGAGGCTAGGCTGCGAGAAGAGATGGTCATTGAGAGGGGGTGTCCGAGATCATTTTAAGAGTGGCGTAGGGCGCTATGATGCTCAACTGTTTAGCGTTGAGCAATATATTGCTCAGTCATTGGCATTGTCCCTTCTATATAGAGTGGTTTTGGCGGTTTTCAGGCTAATTGATAGTAAAAACAAATTAATGG
>NZ_JAHPJF010000036.1:0-20271 GCF_020515815.1 Pseudomonas sp. AF03-9
GCACATCGCGGCGATCTGGGCCGAGATTCTCGGCGCCGAGCGCGTCGGCCTGAACGACCACTTCTTCGAGATGGGCGGTCATTCGTTGCTGGCGATGCAAGTGATCTCACGCCTGCGTAACCTGCTCGGGCGTGAGGTGCCGCTGCGCAGCCTGTTCGAGCAGCCACGCCTGCAAGGGTTTGTCGCCAGCGTGCTGGCCGATGCCGTGAACACACAGCCACTGGCGCCGCCGATGGTGGCGGTAGGGCGTGAGCAACCGTTGCCGTTGTCGTATGCCCAGGAGCGCCAGTGGTTCCTCTGGCAACTGGACCCACACAGCGCCGCTTACCATATCCCTGGCACCCTGCGCCTGAAGGGGCGCCTCGACACGGCTGCGTTGCAGCGCAGTTTCGACACCCTGGTCGCCCGCCATGAAAGCCTGCGCACCCATGTGCAACAGGACGGCGAGCGCGCGGTACAGGTGATTGCGGCGCATGCCGAGGTCGAGATCTCGTGTCGTGATGTCGATGAGGGTGACGTGCTGGCCCTGGTCGAAGCAACGATCGCCGAGCCGTTTGACCTGCAATGCGGCCCGCTGATGCGCGTCAACCTGCTGCGCCTGGCCGAGGACGAGCATGTGTTGGTGTTGGTGCAGCACCACATTGTCTCTGATGGCGGGTCGATGCAGGTGATGGTCGATGAGCTGGTGCAACTGTATGCGGCCTACAGCCGCGGCCAGGACCTGCAACTGCCTGAGCTGGCGCTGCAATACGCCGATTACGCGAGTTGGCAGCGCGACTGGATGGATGCCGGCGAAAAACATCGCCAGCTTGACTACTGGCGCGAGCGCCTGGGTGGCGAGCAACCAGTGCTGGAGCTGCCGCTGGACCACGGCCGCCCAACCCTGCAAAGCCATCGCGGTGCGAGCCTGGACATCAGTGTGCCGCCGCGCTTGCTGGCGGCGTTGCGGCAAGTGGCGCAGCGTGAAGAAGTCACGCTGTTCATGTTGCTGCTCGCTTCGTTCCAGACCCTGTTGCACCGCTACAGCGGCCAGTCGGACATCCGCGTCGGCGTGCCGATTGCCAACCGCAACCGTGAGGAAACCGAGCGGCTGATCGGCTTCTTCGTCAACACCCAGGTGCTCAAGGCCGACATCGACGGCCAACTGACCGTCAGCCAGCTGCTGCAACAGGTCAAGCAACGGGCGCTGGAAGCCCAGGCGCACCAGGATTTGCCGTTCGAACAGTTAGTCGAAGCGTTGCACCCTGAGCGTAACCTGAGTTTCAACCCGTTGTTCCAGGTGATGTTCAACCACCAGACCGAGACCTCAGAGCCGGCGCAACAACTGCCGGGCCTGCACGTCAGTGGCCTGGAATGGCAAACCCGCACCGCACAGTTCGACCTGAGCCTGAGCACCCAGGAGTCGAGCGATGCGCTATTGGCTTCGCTGATCTACGCCAGCGACTTGTTCGACGCCGCCACGCCGGCCCGCATGGCGCGGCACTGGCTGAATCTGCTGGAAGGCATGGCCGGTGATGGGCAGCAGCGCATCGGCCAGTTGCCGTTGCTGGATGCGCTCGAGCAGCAGTCAGTGGTCCACGACTGGAACGCCACCGCCCAGGTTTACCCGCTGCAACGCGGTGTGCACCAGTTGATCGAAGAACAGGCCGCACGCACGCCGGATGCGCCAGCCTTGGCATTTGCTGAAATACGCCTGAGCTACGCCGAGCTGAGCCGTCGCGCCAACCGCCTGGCCCATCGTTTGATCAGCGCCGGTGTGGGCCCTGACGTGCTGGTCGGCGTGGCAGTGGAGCGCTCCATCGAAATGGTCGTCGGCTTGCTGGCGATCCTCAAGGCGGGCGGTGCCTATGTGCCGCTTGACCCGGAATATCCACGTGAACGCCTGGCCTACATGCTTGAAGACAGCGGCGTGACACTGCTGTTGACCCAGGCGCACGTGTTGGAACAACTGCCGATTCCAGCAGGGTTGCACAGCGTGGTGCTGGGTGAGTCGTGGTTCGAAGGGTATGGCGAGCACAACCCAGGCATCGCTATCGATCCGGAAAACCTCGCCTATGTGATCTATACCTCCGGTTCCACCGGCCAGCCCAAAGGCGCAGGCAACCGACATTCGGCACTGACCAACCGCCTGTGCTGGATGCAGCAGGCCTATGGTCTGGATGCGCGAGACACGGTGCTGCAAAAGACCCCGTTCAGTTTTGACGTGTCGGTGTGGGAGTTCTTCTGGCCGTTGATGACTGGCGCACGCCTGGTGGTGGCAGCGCCGGGTGATCATCGCGATCCGGCCAGGCTGGTCAGCCTGATCAACGCCGAGCAGGTCACTACGCTGCACTTTGTGCCGTCAATGTTGCAGGCGTTCCTGCAAGATCCGGCGGTATCGACCTGTCATAGCCTGCAACGCATTGTGTGCAGTGGCGAAGCGCTGCCGGTGGATGCCCAGCAGCAGGTCTTTGCCAAGTTGCCTCAGGCCGGGCTGTATAACCTGTATGGCCCGACGGAAGCGGCGATTGACGTGACGCATTGGACTTGCACCGATGAAGGCAGCGATACCGTGCCGATCGGTGAGCCCATCGCCAACCTGCGTAGCCACGTGCTGGACGCGCAGTTGCTGCCGGTGCCGGTCGGGGTTGCCGGTGAGTTGTACCTGGGCGGTGAAGGCCTGGCGCGCAGTTATCACCGGCGTCCGGCCTTGACGGCCGAGCGCTTCGTGCCGTGCCCATTCCAGCGCGGCGCACGCTTGTACCGCACCGGCGACCGCGTTCGCCAACGTGCCGATGGGGTGATTGAGTACCTCGGGCGCCTCGATCATCAGGTCAAGTTGCGCGGCCTGCGAATTGAGTTGGGTGAAATCGAAGCGCGCCTGCTGGAGCATCCGTTGGTGCGCGAAGCCACGGTGCTGGTGGTCGATAGCAAACAGCTGGTGGGCTATGTGGTGCTGCACGCGGCCGACGCCGAGTGGCGTGCGCACGTCAGCGCGCACCTGGCCCGGCACTTGCCGGATTACATGGTGCCGGCGCAGTGGGTGGTGCTCGAGCAGATGCCGCTGAGCCCCAACGGCAAGCTGGACCGCAAGGCGCTGCCCAAGCCGGATGCCCATGGCCGGGGGGGTGAATTCGCTGCGCCGCAAACGGCGTTGCAGCAGCAGATTGCGTCGATTTGGGCCGAGGTGCTCGAGGTTGAGCGCGTTGGTTTGCACGACAATTTCTTTGAATTGGGCGGCCATTCGTTGTTGGTGCTGATGCTCAAGGAGCGGATCAATCGGCTCTGCGGCGCGGTGCTGGCCGTCAATCAGTTGATGCTCAACCCCACGGTGGCCGGGCAAGCCCGTTGTATCGAGGGTGATGCACCAAGTTCATTGATTGTGCCGCTCAACAGCCAGACCCAAGGCACGCCGCTGTACTTGTTCCACCCAAGTTTCGGCTCGGTGCATTGCTACAAGCCAATTGCTTTGGCATTGCGTGAACAGCGGCCGGTGTTCGGGATTATTTGCCGGGCGCTGGTGGCAGAGGACGGTGCAGTGCCGGGTTGGACGCAGATGGTCGAGGACTACGCCCAGCAACTGTTGAGCGCGCAGCCTCAGGGCGCCTTCAGACTGGCGGGCTGGTCGCTGGGTGGGAATCTGGCGATGGAAGTGACGTACCTGCTGGAGCAGGCCGGGCGCACGGTGGAGTTTGTCGGCTGGATCGACGCGCCACCGCCGGCACGGTTTACCGCGTTCTGGGAGCAGGGCGCTGCACCGTCGCAGCCGCAACTGAGTGCGGTTGAACGCCGGGCGCAGATGTTGGAGGTGATGTTCCCCGCGCATGCCGAGCAGGTCCAGGCGCAATGGCGCCAGGCGCAGCAGGCTCATTGCAATGAGGAGCAACAGTGGCAGCACCTGTGCGACTGGGCGGATGCGACGCTGGGCGCCAGCTTCCAGGCGCTCAAGGCCGAACTGCAAAGTGGCGGTGAAACCGAGCGTTCGTGGGCGATCAAGCAGATCCTCGATGAGCGTTTGCAGGCCACCGACTTCCGCGCAATCAAGGCGCCGGTCAGTTGCTGGTGGGCGGCACGTAGCGAGGCGGGGATGCACCAGGCGCTGATCGAAAGTGGTTTGCGCGAGGTGATTGGGCAGGCGGGGATCGAGCGCTCGGTGGTGATCGACACGACTCACCATCGGATTGTTGATAACGCTGAGTTCATCAAAAGCCTGGTGGCGGCCCTGGCATAAACCATCCCTGTAGTGAGCGGGCTTGCCCCGCGCTGGGTGGCGAAGCCGCCCCAAAACGGTCCTGCGCGGTGTTTCAGACAGACCCAGGTGCCTGGGGTTGGGGCGGCTTCGCCCCCCAGCGCGGGCAAGCCCGCTCACTACGGATTGCAATTTCAGGGTGACAAAAAAAGCCCCGTATCTCGCGATGCGGGGCTTTTGTTTTGGCGCCGGGTTTAGAAGTTGTAGCGGGTGGTGACCATCATGTTGCGCGGGTCGCCAGGGTAGGCGGAGTCATAGAAACCGATGTTGGTGTAGTAGTTCTTGTCGAACACGTTGTTGACGTTGAGGGTAGCCGACAGGTTCTTGGTGATCTGGTAGCGCGCCATCAGGTCCACCAGCCAGTACGGGTCTTGGGTGAGGACTTCGGAGCGGCGCAGGCCGGAGTTGCGGATCGACTTCCAACCTTCGCTCTGCCAGCGTGCGCCACCGCCGATGGTGAGCTTGTCCAGCGGGCCGGTGAGTTTGTAGGTGGTGTAGAAGTTGACCTGGTCTTCCGGTTCCCAGGTGGAAACCTTCACGCCGCTGTCGTCGCGGGCAACCTTGTGGGTGTAGCCCGCCTGCAACTGCCAGCCGGTGGCGATTTCGCCGGAGATTTCTGCTTCGTAGCCCTTGGTCTTGGATTTGATGCCGTAGTAGGCCGTATCGTTGCCGGGAACTGAGTTGTGCTCGCTGTCGAGTTCCGGACGGTTTTCTTCGTGGACTTCGAAATACGCGAGGCTGGAATTCAAACGTCCATTGAAGAATTCACCCTTGAGGCCGATCTCGTAGTTCTTACCTTCGTCCGGCTCAAGCATTTTGTCTTCGCGGTCGAAGTAGTCGGTCTGCGGCTGGAAGATCTCAGTGAAGCTGGTGTAGGCGGTAAAGTTATCGTTGAGGTCGTATGTCAGGCCGGCATAAGGCACGACTTTACCGCTCTCCTTGGACTTGCTGGTGCCGGTGACTTCGTAGTTGGCCAGGCGCGCGCCGAGCAGCAGGTGCATTTCGTCGGTCAGGCTGAAGCGGCTGGTGAGGTAAGTGCCGGTCTGGCGAGTGCTCTGGTCGAGTTTGCGATATTGAACCCACTCTGGCTCCGGAATGTCGCCGTCCCAGTTATAGAAGTCAGCAGAGTTGGTGCCGGGAGCAAAGACGGCGTTGTAGCTCTTGCCCGTCCATTTGCTGGTCGAAATGGATTGGCCCACCACCAACTCGTGCTCACGACCAAACAGTTCAAAAGGCCCCGTGGCGTAGGCGTCAAGGCTGTCTCCGGTGGTTTCGCCAGTGTGTTTTTTTGCAAACAGCGAGCTCTGGTTGCCGGAGTCCTGAGAGAGGGCGCCTAGCGGTGCATGGTAGCCGTTGATCTGGTGGTTGTATTGGCCTTTGGCGACCCAGCCATTGGCGAAGCTATGTTCCAGAGTGGCGAAGGCTGTACGGCTGTACTGCGCCCACGAACCCCATTTCGGGCCGTTGTTGAACGAGCGTGGCAAGTCCAGCTCTTTGCCTTCTGCGTCGAAGATCATGCGGCTGCCGGTCCAACTGGAACCTTTCGGGTCGCTGTCCTGGTAGTCGGCGCCTACGGTCAGCAGGGTGTCCTCGTCCAGGTCGGCCTCAAGAATCCCGTAGAAAACACTGGTCTTGCGCGAGTAGTGGTCGAGGAACGAGTGCTTGTCTTGATATGACGCAACCGCTCGACCACGAATATTTCCAGTTTCAGTCAGCGGGCCGCTTACGTCGATCTGGGAGCGGTAGTTGTCCCAAGACCCGGCGCCCAATTCGACGCTACCTTGGAACTCGGACGTCGGCTTCTTGCGGATCAAATTGAGCGTGCCGCCTACACCGCCAGCCCCGGTCAACAAACCGGTAGCGCCCTTGAGCACTTCTATGCGGTCATAGATGGCCATGTCGGTCAGCGTCTGGCCTGCCGAGTATTGGGCGTCGCGCAGGGTTGGAATACCGTCGTATTGGAAGGTATTGATGGAAAAGCCGCGCGAGAAATAGTTGGTACGCTCACTGTCATAGGTCGACACGGTAATGCCGGGGGTGTGGCGCATCACGTCGTCAATCGAGTTCAGGCCGAAGTCATCCATGGCCTGGCGCGTGACCACCGAGATCGATTGCGGCGTTTCCCGTGGCGTCAGCACCAGGCGCGTGGCGGTGGCGATGGTGCCCGGGGTGTAGGAACCGGTGCCTTCGGTCACCGTGCCGAGTTGGTTGGCCGTCACTTGGGTCGCGCCCAGTTCCAGGCCGGAACCTGCGTGGCTGCTGATACTGATGGTGTTGCCTTGCAGGCCATACCCGACGCCGGTGCCTTTGAGCAGGGTGCTGAGGGCGCGGTCCGGGTCGAATTTGCCTTTGACGGCGTTGCTGCGCTTGCCTTCCACATCCGTCGGGCTGTACAGCACTTGCAGGTTGGACTGGCGGCCGAACGCTTGCAGTGCGCTACCCAGGGACTGGGCCGGCACGTCGATCTCAAGTTCCTGTGCCTGTACATAGCCGGCAATCGGCAGCGACACGGCCAGCGCCAGCGCGCCGGGCAACAGGTTGAAGTTCAGTGCCCGTCGCATCGATAGCGCTTTGCTCAGGGGGCTCAGACCGAGTCGTACTGACATGAATACTTTCTCTTCTATGTTTTAGTGGGCAGATTATAGATGTTTATTGAGTCTGGTTCTCATTACCACTAGTGAGACGTTACTACTTGAAAAAACCGGAAAGTTTTTTTCATGCCGGTTCCAATTCGTGCACGACCTTGCCCGCGCGCAGGCGCACTAATTGGTCGGCGATGTCGAAATAGCGGTCGTCGTGGCTGATCACGATGATGGTCTTGCCCAGGCGCTTGAGGTCCGGCAGCAGCTCGGTATAGAAAATCTTGCGAAAGACCGGGTCCTGGTCGGCGGCCCATTCGTCGAACACCAGCACCGGGCGCTCTTCGAGCCAGGCGTTGACCAGGGCCAGGCGCTTGCGCTGGCCGGTGGACAGGTCGGTGGTGCTGAACACGCCGTCCTTGACGCTGACCTTGTGCGCAATCTCCAGGCGCTCGAGGTACTTGGTCGCGCTGTCCAGCGACTGCGTGGCGCTGCCCTGTACCAGGTCATCGAACAGGTAATAGTCGGCAAATACGGTGGTGAACAACTGGCGATAGTCATCGCGCACCGGGTCGGTGACGGTTTCGCCGTTGAGGCGGATTTCTCCGGACTGGGGTGGGTACAGGCCCAGCAACAGCTTGATCAGGGTGGTCTTGCCGCAGCCGTTTTCGCCGACGATAAACACGATGTCGCCCTGCTTGATGCTCAGGTTGATCGGCCCAAGGTGGAACGGCTGGCTGCCTTCCACCGGCGGCGGGCTGTAGCTCACGCCGCGTAATTCCAGGCTGGTGACCACCGGGTGGGGCGCCTCGCTGGCGTCCATCAACAAGTGCGGCTCGGGGGATGAGAACCGCTCGGCCAGTTCGCTGATGCGCGCAAACGCGATACGCGCCTTGCCGATGATCGGCAGGTAACCCACCACGTGCTCCAGCGGGCCTTTCATGTACAGCAGCACCAGTACGAAACCGGTGATCACCGCCGGGTCCGGATTGGGGCTGTAGGCCTGCATCGCCAGGGCCAGGCCGATGACTACGAAGAACAGCATCGAGCCGAAGGTCTTGGCGACGATATAGATGTTCACCGAGCGCACCTGGATGTCGCTGATCTGGTCGGCGGTTTCCTGGATGCGATGGGTGTTCATGCGATAGCGCCGTGGCCGGTGGATGCGCAGCTCCTTGGCGCCCGAGGCGATTGCCGAATAGTAGCGTTGCAGTTCGTCTTCGAGGTCACGGGCCTCGTCAAAGCCACGAATGCCCTTGGCGCCGGCGATGAACTGCACGCTGCAACCGATGGCGATGGCGACGATCATCAGCAGGAACATCGGCACCGACAGGTACGCCAGGTAGCCCAGGCAACCCAGGGTCACGGTGGTGGCGATGGCCAGCGGGGTGAAGGCAAAGGAGAAATCGCTGATGGTGTCGACGTCGTGGGTCAGTACCGGGATCAGGCGGTGGGAGCGGTAACGCTCGATCTGTTCGATCGGCGCCGACAGCACTTTCTCGCCCAGTTCCTTGCGCAACGCGGCGATGATGCGTTGGCCGACATAGTTGGTGCCGATGTCGGACACGATCGAACTGGTCAGGGCCAGCACGCACAGCGCGGCAAAGGTCAGTACCACACCTTGGGTCATGCCGGTGGAGGAGTGCAGGGCGTTGTTGATGGTGGCCAGCAAAAAGGTGATGGCCAGGCCGCCTGCCATGCCCAGGGCGACGGACACCGTCACCAGGGTACGAAAAGGTCTGAGCAATGCGAGCAGACCATTGAAGGCGCCGCGCTTGGGGTCGGTCATAAATACTTCCCGGAGAGTGAATAGAGGGGCTGGGCACACAGACCCTTACCCATGACAAACGAAGCGTGGTGGCGAGTATTTAGCGCGATGTGCCCGGTGGTGCCGGCGGCAGATAAATTGGCGCCGGGCTGGTTCGTTCTTGTGATGTAGGCGCACGCGTAAACACGCAGCGCGCAGTCCATCCAGCGAGAGCGAAACAATGTCGAAGAAGAATCTGGTGTACGTGTGGTCCCTGAGAAATGCTGCCGCCGACAAGGCCGGGCAGCCGGTGGCCTACAAGGACCACGAGCGCTACATGAAATCGGTGCTGGAGTTTCTGGTGGGTTCGTTGAACGACACCCCGCTGGGCGAGGCCTACAACCTGGTGGGCGTGGTGTACGACGATGACGAACAGAACCCGCGGGACCAGCAACTGGTCAAGGACTACGGCTTTGCCTACCAGCCTGGCCGCCAGTGGCTGTACCCGGCGGACCTGCGGGTGCAGGGCCGGCTGGTCAATGACTTGCTGTTGAGTGTGCCGTCCACCTATCGCCGCTTGCCACGGGGCAGCGCCGAACACATCGCCGGCAAGCAGGATTTCGAACGTCGCTTGCATGACACGCTGGTGGAATTGAAGGCTGACATCGTGGTGCTCGATGGCTTGCTGGTGATCCTGGATGAGCTGGTGCGACCGGGTGCGCCATTTGCGCGGCGCATCATGAACATTCACCCCGGTATTACCCGTATCGAATCGCCGTACGAGCGCCGCGGCGCGTATGCCACGTGGAATGCGTTGTACGGCGCGCGCGGGCTGACGGTGACGGATTGGGCGACAAAGGCCACCACACCGTCGGAGCCGCTGTACCTGACCGGCGCATCGTTTCATTACGTGGATAACGGCATTGATTCGGGGGAGGTGTTTCACGACGTCTTGAAGACCGAGATTTCGCCTGAGGACACCATCCTTGAGCTGCGTTGGAACAACTTCAACAACAGCCTCTTCCCGGCGTTGCATGAAGGGTTGGAGCTGTTGGCAAAAATCTGAAGCGGGCACAGTTCAAAATGTGGGAGCGGGCTTGCTCGCGAAAGCGGTGTGTCAGTCACCGGAAATAGTGACTGACACACCGCTTTTGCGAGCAAGCCCGCTCCCAAACAAGCCTGCACACATTTGAATCTTCAGTGCTTCAAAGTTCGCGCACTACCCGAAAACCAATCCAGTCCCCCCGCGTCTGCGGGTAGATATTGTTACGGTTGCCCGAGCGCGAAAACACGGGCGCCTCGCCCCAGTCATTGCCACGAATGACGTAGGCCTCGCAGGTCTGTTCCGTCCAGGCGCTGCCATCGGACGGCGCACCTGCGTAGTTCTCGTGGTAGCAGTCGGCAACCCGCTCGTAGACATTGCCGTGCATGTCATACATGCCAAACCCATTCGGCGCGTAGCTGCCCACCGGCGAGGAATAGCTGTAGCCATCCGCCGGGCCGTAGGTGTTGGCGTGCCCGGCGATGCTGTAACCCTTGCCCTCGTCAAACGGGAACGGGAAGGGCCCCTTGGTGCCGGCCCGCGCGGCGTATTCGCGTTGGGCTTCGCTGACCATGTGGTACTGCTGGCCGGTCTTTTTCGACAGCCAGCTCACGTACCTCTGGATGTCGTCCATGTCCATGCATACCGCCGGTTGGCGTGGGCCCTGCGGGTAGCGCGGTTTGCTGGCGATGCATTCGCGGCCGGGGCGGGTGTCGCCGTCAGCGATTTTTACCCCGGTCTGGCGCACGTAGCTGTCCCACTCGCTGGCGGTGATGTGGAAGCGGCTCATGGCGAAGGGCTTGGCGAAGGTCACAGTGTGCATCGGGCCTTCGTCAGGCTCGCGGCCGACTTCATCCTCGGGCGTGCCCATGGTGAACGTGCCCGCGGGCAGCACCACCATTTCCGGGCAGTCCTTGCAGTCCTTGAACACTTTGCCCGGCTGCGGCGTGGCAGCCTGGGCCAGGCCTGGCAGCAGGGCGCCGCAGGCGGCCGCCAGGGTCAGGGCGGCCAGGGGGTTGAATCGGGATCGCATCATGAGGGCCTCTGGTCAAAAGGAAAAATGCACGTCACAGCCGTGGGCTCAGCAGGGCCATGAAACGCTGGATCTCGTCGGAGGAATTGAGCAGCCCGGGCGCGGTGCGGATCACCGGACCGGCATCGCGGTCCACCGCATCGATGACAACACGCTGTTTCACCATGTAGTCGGCGATGTCGCTGCTGCCCTGGCCCTTGACCCGGAAGAAGGTGAAGCCAGCCGACAGTTCGGCGCTGCGCGGCGTGACCAGTTCGATCTGCGGGTGGCTCAACAGTTGGTCTTTAAGCTCGGTATTGAGCGCATGGATACGCGCCTGCACCTGCGCCTTGCCCAGTTGCAGGTGCAGCTTGAAGGCTTCATCCGCCGCCCAGCGGTGTTCGAATGCGTGGAAGCCACCAGGGGTCATGGTGGTGGCGAAGTTGGTGTCTTCGGAAAAGGTCGGCACCATCGGCGTGATGTACTTGTTTTCGCTCTCGCGGGCGCAGACCAGTCCGGTACCGCGCGGGCCGAACATCCATTTGTGGGTGCCGGCGATAAAGAAGTCGCAGTGCATGTCCGGGAAGTCGAGGTTTTCCACGCCAAAGCCATGCACGCCATCGACCACGTAGAGAATGCGGTCGTGGTCGTCGCGGTGGCGGTTGTGTTCAGTCACCAATTGGCCGATCTCGCCGATGGGCAGCTTCACGCCGCTGCCGGACTGCACCCAGGTCATGCCCAGCACGCGGGTATTGGGGCGGATATTGCGCTGGATATTGCCGAGCACTTCGTCCGCCGAGAGGCGGTTGGCGTGCTCGAACAGCTTGAACCGGCGCACCTGGGTGCCTTGCTTGCGCACGCGAAAATCCAGCACGTTCTGGGTCGCGTAATGCTCGTGCACGGTGGTGAGGATCTCTTGGTCGGCGCGCAGCTGGATGCCGCCATAGATCATCGCCAGGCCCTCGGACGTGCTGCCGGTAAGGGCGATCTGCGCGGGTGCGGCCTGCAAATAACGACCGGCCCATTCGCGCACCTGGCCTTCGCGCTTCCAGGTTTCTTCCAGGCCCCAGTCCATCGCCAGGCCGGGGTTGCGGTCGATCTGCAGGCGGTAGCGCTCGATGGCGTCGCGCACCGGTTTGGGGTGTGACGCCACGAGGAAGTTGGAGAAGTGCAGGTAGTTCGGGTCTTGGTTGAACAGTTGCTTGAGATCCGTCCATGGATGTTTTGCCGCAGGCGCGGCAGTGACGGCCAGCGCCTCGGGCAGCAGCGGCAGGCTGGCGGCGAATAGCCCGGCCTGCTTGAGAAATGTACGGCGGTCGGTCATGGACGTGCTTCTAGGTGATTAGCGATTGGCCAAGGGCTTGGCGGCTTTTTGTACCTGGTCCCACACGCGCAGGAAGTTGCCACCCCACAGCTTGGCAATGTCAGCTTCGGAGTAGCCGCGCTGGATCAGCTCGGCGGTGACGTTGCGCACCTCGCCGACGTTCTCCCAGCCGTCGATGCCGCCGCCGTCGTTGAAGTCCGACGAGATGCCGACGTGATCAATGCCGATCTTGCGTACCGTGTAGTCGATGGCGTCGCCCCAATCCTTGAGGCTGGCCTTGGGTTCTTCCTCAAGAATGCCGTACAGGCCCTGGGCGTACTGGCCGAATTTCTGCTCGGGCCAGGCGGCGATGATTGCGTCGCCGGGCATCAGCGCCATGGCGAGGTTTGGCAGCGGTGGCAGATCAAAACGTGCGCGCAGGCTGTTGAGCTTGTCCTGGGTCGGCTGGCTCAGCGGTCGCAGGTACGCCGAGAACCCGACGACTTGCACCACGCCGCCGCTGTTCTTGATCAGTTGCAGTTCCTTGTCGCTGAGGTTGCGCGCGATATCCACCGACGCTCGCGGCGCCGAGTGGGACGCGACCATTGGCGTGCGGCTCAGCTGTGCCACCTGCTCCAGCGCCTTGGTCGACATCTGCGACACGTCGATGATCACCCCCAGGTCGTTGAGGCGGTGCACGGCTTGCTGGCCAATCGGCGACAGGCCTTCGAGGGCGTCGGTGGAGTCATTGAAAAACGGCAGTGGGCGCGATGAGTCGGACCACGCGTTGTTGCCGATATAGCTGAAGCCGAACATGCGCATGCCACGTGCGGCCCACAGGTCCAGCTGATTCAGGTCATTGCCCAGGGGGTAGGCGTTGAGCATGCTGATAAAGATCGCGAATTTACCTTCGCCATGCAGGCGCCGGAAATCGTCCGGGGTGTAGGCAATGCCCACTTGGTTGGGAAAGTCGCGGACCATGCCGGAGATGATTTTGTAGCGCACCTCCTGCTCGTGGCGCGCTTCTTCGACAAAACCGTCGGTGGGTTTGTGCGGGGCGTTGGCGCCGTTCCAGATCTCCGGCCAGCCGAAAATCGTCAGCGCCGCTCCCGACAAGCGTCCGCGGGCAGCCTTGGCCAGGTCGAACTGGCCGCTGCCGTCCTTGTCGGCCTCGCTGCCGACACCGCCAAAATCCAGGGGCACGGTGATATGGCTGTCGAACGACAACAGGCGATCCTGCATTTCATTGGCCTGCTTGATCACTGCCAGCGGGTAACCCGCATTGCCCCTGAACCAGTGATCCCAGGCCAGGAAACCGGCTGCGGCGCCGATGGCCAGTGCCAGTGGCAGGCCGATATACAGCGCCTTTTTCGAACGTGGTTTTGTCATTGCCATCTCAGTCAGTTGAGGCCTTTGCTATCAGGGAAGAACGAGCGCTGGACGCAGAAATTTAGGCGGTGCGCCAAGTGCGGTAAATTTCCCCGGCCTGCAAACGTTCTAGCTCTGATTAAGCCGTTTCCTAAGGTAGACAATGACGATCTCTCGACGTGGGTTCATCGCAGGCCTGGCGCTGACCGGCGCGGCTGTGCCAGCGGCCTTCTATGCCCATCGCGAGCTGACGCGTGAAGAAGAATTCCCGATCACTCCCGGCGAAGCCACGGTGGACTTGGCCGACACTGCCGGCCAGCACCTGGCGAACAGCCTGCGCGGTGTTTGGAGCCTGCGCCTGGAAGGTCGCGACGCGGGTCTCAAAGGCCTGCCGCTGCAGGGCCTGGAACTGTTGCTCGACATCGCCCCACGGGGTCGTGGCCTGCGTGGCTACCTCGACACCGCAGCCAACCTGCGCGCCACCGGCGAACCGCGTTACCGTGTCCTCGGCGACCTGCTGCCGGGGGAGGGCGCCACGCTCTACTGGCGCCTGATCGACCGCGACGCGCCCGGTGGCGTGCCCGCCTACGAATTCAAAATGACCCTCGACGAAGTCTGGGGCGTGTTTGGCAACGCCGGCAGCGGCACCCTCAGTGGGCAGATTCTCAACCTCGATCGTCCCCTGGCCTTGACCGAACGCGACAACCGGTTTATCGCGCACAAGCAACTGTTTCCCGAAGCCCGCGAGCGCATCGGCCTCAATCCGACCCTGCTGGCCTGGCTGATCAGCGCCGAACACCGGTTATTCCACCAGCTCTGGCACGCGACCCGTGACCAATGGCACAAACTCTCCGAAGAAAAACGCGATGCCCTGCGCGGCATCGGTTGGCAACCCGGCCCCCGCGGCCAGGAGCGCGATGCGCGCGGCAAACACAAGGACCGCAACGGTTCGGGGATCGATTTCTTCTTCATGCATCGCCATATGCTCGGCACCGCGCGTTCGATGCAAGACTTGCCTTCGTGGCCCGAATTCCCCGCACCGCAGCCTGCACTGGAGCGTGATCGGCTGGGTTTCGTGCGTTACTTCGACAACCACGATGGCTTTGCCTTGCCGCCCACCTGGTCGGCGCCGGATGACCCTGACTACACCCAGTGGGTCAGCGACATCAAGGCGGCCGAGACTTACCACAGCAACTTTCAAGTGTGGGAGTCCCAATACCGCGACCCGCGCTACCTGGCCAAGTTGACCCTGGGCCAGCTCGGTTCCGAGATGGAATTGGGGCTGCACGACTGGCTGCACATGCGCTGGGCCTCCGTGCCTCGCGACCCCTCCAACGGTGGCCCGGTGCCCTTCGCCCGCGATCCCTCGGACTTCGCCGCGCGGTGGTATGCCGCGGAAAACGACTTTCTGGGCGACCCGTTCTCATCCCATGTAAACCCGGTGTTCTGGCATTTTCATGGCTGGATCGATGACCGTATCGAGGACTGGTTCCGTGCCCATGAGCGCTTCAATCCGGGTGAGGTCAGCCGGCTTGAGGTCAACGGCGTGGCGTGGTTTGCCCAGGGGCGTTGGGTAGAAGTCGGCGACCCTTGGCTGGGCCCGGACACCCACGGCTGCAGCACCACACCGGGGTTGCAGATGGGGCGGTCGATGGAGATGGACCCGGAGACCATGAAGCTGGCATTGCGCATTACTTTCGGTGCAGAATATGACGCGCTGAAGGGATTGTTCAAGCGGGTGCCAAAGCGGCCCTGGTACGCGCGGCATCTGAAGGTGAAAAGTCGGGAGGCCTGATCCCGACTTACCCTATTACAACTATTACGATTTCAACCGACCGCAGCCGGACGCTAATGTGCCGGTTGCGGTGTGAGTCGTGCCTCGCTTTTTAAGCGTTCTTCTCATCGAATGCCTCGCCTTGGGTTTTCTCGCGTTTGTAGGCGTTGTGATTTCTAACGCTAGGAACACTCTGTCTGTATAGGTCTTGCCTCATCGGTTTGTTTTGGGTTTTCCCTGGATTTACTCTTCTTCTGACAGCCGTTTCATATTTTTTTGTTTATGAATAAATAAAAAGTTGAAATAGAGTTTATCTGTGCGGTTTGTAGGATGCATCCTCAAAGCTTTGTGGAAAGTTCCCGCGCATAGTTCGGGGGCTGGTAAAAAATGTCTGGGATACTTCATTCTTGCGGCGACAGAGCGCGCCAGTGATGGCCGGTTATTGTTTTGCCATACAGCAAGGGATGAAGTTATGACGCTAGATAGTTTTCAGAATGAAGTGCCCAAGGCGCGGGTCAATATCAAACTGGACTTGCATACCGGCGGCGCCCAGAAAAAAGTCGAGTTGCCCCTGAAGTTAATGGTGATGGGGGACTACAGTAACGGCAAGGAACAACGCCCACTCTCGGAGCGGGGCAAGATCAATATCAATAAAAACAACTTTGACAGTGTTCTCGGCGAGTTCTCGCCGGGGCTGAAACTGGTGGTGGAAAACACCTTGCCGGATGACGCATGCGACACCACTGTCGAGTTGAGCTTCCAACGCCTGAAGGATTTCGAACCGGAGCAGGTTGCGCGGCAAGTCCCGCAGTTACGTGCACTTCTGGCCATGCGCAATCTGTTGCGCGATCTCAAATCCAACTTGCTGGATAACGCGACCTTCCGACATGAGTTGGAGCGCATTCTCAAGGACGACGCGTTAAGCGCTGAACTTCGTACCGAATTGGCCGCGTTGGCGCCTAAAACTAATTGATGTCCATGGATTTGAAAAAGGAGTTTTGAGCATGTCCGTAGAACAATCCGGTTCGCAATCCCATGGCAGCACCGTACTGTCGGAAAACAACAGTGGAGTCTACGCCACACTGTTCAGCAAAATTAACTTGAGTCCCGTGGCGGAGTTAGGCGGGCTCGAGGTGTTTCAAAATACCGAGGCACTTTCCGATGTGTCTGCTGATGAGCGGGTTACCGCCGCGGTCAATGTGTTCCTGCAGTTATTGAAACAGTCAGCCCATAAGGTCGAACGCCTGGACAAGGTGCTGTTGGATGAGCATATCGCCTCGTTGGATCGGCAGATAAGCCGTCAACTGGATGCGATCATGCACCACCCGGACTTCCAGCGCGTCGAGTCGACCTGGCGTGGGGTGAAATCGCTGATCGACCAGACGGATTTCCGCCAAAACGTGCGTATCGAGCTGCTGGACATCAGCAAAGACCATCTGGTGCAGGATTTTGAAGACGCGCCGGAAATCGCCCAGAGCGGTCTCTACGCTGATGTGCATCTGTACACCCAGCTCACGCTGGTCCTGCAACCGACTGGAAAGTGCCTGCGATGGAACGAGAACCACAATCAGCGTATTCCCGGCTGACCGCCAGCGGTTTACTGGAGGCCATGGCAGCGCCGGTGGCCGAGGCCAACCTGTATCGCTTCTGCCAACTGCTGGAACAGGTGTTGCCCGGCCACCCGCCCTTGGGCAGCACTGCGCACCCGGGCGATGACGTCGTGCGCTTTCGGCCCGACCCCGGCATGGGGTTTCCGGGGGGCGAACTGCGGGCGATTGAAAGCGCGGGCGAGCACCCCGAGCGCCCGGCCACGGTACGCACCCGTTTGCTCGGGTTATACGGGGTGGATTCGCCCCTGCCCAGCGCCTACCTGGATGACATCGCGCAACGCCGTGAAGGGCATGAAGCGCTGCAAGCCTTCCTGGATATTTTCAACCACCGGATCTTCACCCAGTTCTATCGGATCTGGCGCAAGTACTCCTACCCGGCCACGTTTGAAGCGGGCGGCGCCGATGCCACTTCGCAGTGCCTGCTGGGCTTGGTCGGCCTGGGCATTCCGGGCACCGCCGCGCAGATCGGTACGCCGATTTCGCGTTTTCTGGCCTTGCTCAGCGTGATGCGTCTGCCCACGCGCAATGCCGAAGGCATCGGCGCATTGGTCAAGTTGCTGGCCCCCAACACCCTGGCGCAAGTCACCGCGCATTGGCCGCAGTACATCGTGCTCGCGCAGCCAGCGCGCCTGTGCACGTGGCGCCCGATGCGCCTGGCACAACAGGCACCGTTGGGGCCGGTTGCCCGTGATGCCAGCAGCCAACTGCGCCTGGCGCTGTATACCGAAGACCCACAGCAAGCCCGCGACTGGCTGCCCGGCGGGCAGTTGCACAGCGATCTGCTGGTGCTCCTGCGCGTCTACCTGGGGTGGCGCTGCACCGCGAAGCTGCAATTGACCCTGCCGCTGCGCAGCCTGCCGACGCCAGTACTGGGTCGCGCGCCGCTGCGCTTGGGCATGACCGCCGTGTTGGTGCCCGGCGGCGACGCCCAACCGCAGCAACGCCTGACGATCAACCTGGGCCGCTATCAAGGCCTGTCGATAAACCCTTGTAACCGGGAGACACAGCATGTCGCGTACCCTTTTTAGCCTTGTGATGCTGGCGCTGCCCCTCGCCGGGTGTGGCCTGGCCCAGACCGTGGCGGACGGCACGGCGTCCGCCGCCCAGGCGATTTTCTACAAGCAGGTGAAAACCCTGCACCTGGATTTCAGCGCGCGCGCAGCCCTGAATACCGACACCGCCGACATGAATGCGCTGTCGCTGCCGACCCTGGTGCGCGTGTACCAGTTGCGTGACGACACCGCTGTAGCGCGGGCGACCTACGAAGGCTTGCTGGGCGATGACGAGCAACTGCTGGCCGGCGCATTGCTGGACAAACACACCCTGGTGGTGAAACCCGAGGAGGGCGCACCGCTGAGTGTGCCCCTGCACAAGGACGCGCGGTTCGTCAGCGTGGCGGCCTTGTTCCGCAGCCCGGATACCCGCGCCAACAGCTGGCGCTTGACCTTGGCTCGCGATGAACTGGACCCCGACCGGGTGCGGGTCATCGAGTTGGGAGACAACCGCTTGCACCTGCGTCCGTTGGCAAAGGACTGAACCATGGGCGAATCCAACCCGTCGTTGTACGAATTGCTGCTGCAGAACTTTGCCGGTGAGTTGCCGCTGCATCAGGTGAGCGAAGCACACCAGCACACCCTGTCAGTCCTGGACAACCTGCAGCGCATCCTCAACAGTCGCGCCGGTGCCCTCAGCCATTTGCCCGACTACGGCCTGCCGGACATGGGCCTGATCCTGCAAGGCCTGCCCGCCACAGCCCACAGCCTGATCGGGATCATGGGCGACACCTTGCTCACTTACGAACCGCGCCTGGCGGCAATCGCTATCGAGCTGTTGCCCCAGGCGCTGCCCGGGCACCTTGAGTACGCCCTGGAGCTGCAATTGAAGGATGGGCAGCGCGTGAGCGTAGGCACCACCCTGGCACCCACGGGCGACGTCACGCTGCGGGCGTTGAAACCGGGCGCCGCCCCAGAGCGATAAGGAGCACCCCATGAGCGCAGTGTTTGAAATGCATATCCAGGTCGGTGGCGACCCGCGGCACCTGGCCGAATTCACCGCCGTGCACGCCGAGATGGCCAAGCTCGGCCATCCTGCCCGCCCGGATGTGGACTGGGCGAGGGTGGAGCAGGGCTGTCTGGCGCTGTTCCAGAGCAATGGCGTGGAGCTCAACAGCGCGTGTTTCTACACCTTGGCTCGTGGCCAGCGCCACGGACTGAAGGGCATCGTCCAGGGCGTGGTGCTGCTCACGGCGTTGGTGGGCGAGTGGTCGCGCTTGTGGCCGCCGATGGTGATGGTGCGCCAGACCTTGCTGGAGTGGTTGTGCGAGCAACTGCAACGGTTGGTGCGCAGCCTCGCTGGGGTGTCGCCAAGCGTGAGCGTGCTGCTGCAGTTGGACGTTGAATTGGCGCGTTTGCAGGCACGTCTGCTGCCGCTGCTTGGCGGGCCGTTATTGACGTTGGAGTCGCTACGCCAGCAGGTCGGCCAGTTGAGCCAGCGCTTGGAGCCGCAACGGCTGCCAAGCGCAATGGCCCCGGCGTGGCCAGCCCCCTTGGTGATCCTGCCGCCGCCAGCCCTGCCAATGCGCAAGCCGCGCCGGGGGTTGTGGCTGGGCGCCGGGGTGCTGGCGACGGCCATGGTCACCGGGCTGTGGCTCAGCGGGGCAGACAGTGACAAGCCGTCCCTGCCCGAGCCGATCCGGCTGGACAGCCTGGCGCTGTTCGACCCCGGCAGTTCAACCCTCAAGCCCGGTTCGACCAAAGTCCTGATCAACGCCTTGGTGGGCATCAAGGCCCAGCCGGGCTGGCTGATCGTCATCGCCGGGCACACCGATGCGAGTGGCACCGTCGAGCACAACCTGGCCCTGTCCCACGCCCGCGCCAGCGCCGTGCGCGATTGGATGCAACGCATGGGCGACCTCGCCGACAGCTGCTTTGCCGTGCAGGGGCTGGCCGCCAGCCAACCGATTGCCAGCAACCAAACCGAGGCCGGGCGCAGCGCCAATCGGCGCGTGGACATTCAACTTGTGCCACAGGTGGGCGCGTGTGAGGAGCCCGCACGGGCGCAGGAATAACCCGCGCCGCAGCCCGAATACGACTTGTCCGCGCTTCCCATGTCACCCCCCCCATCGGTCAAATCCCTTAGTTTTGCAGCCCTACCGGACGCCCCTCCAGGCGTGCGGCGGCGTCCGCATTTTTTAACCGGCACCACCCGAGCCAAGCGGCAGCTGAAAAGGGACTTTCTCCTCAGCCGTGACGTATCAGGCAGGTTACCTCCCATGCAGTTCAGCGAATTATTGGCAGCGATTTCCACCCATGCGATCCGTCTGCAACTGGAAGAAGGCGACCTGATTATCCTCGGCGATGACGAGGCACTGGACGACGTGTTGTGGGATCAGTTGATCGCGCACGAACCGCGCTCCCTGGCGTCGCTGCTGTCGTTGATCGCGGTGATTTCGCTGCTGTCGTACGCCTTGGGCTCGATTGTCACAGCGTTTGCCTGTTCGACGTTGATCGGGATTGTGTTCGGGTTTGTGCCGGCGAGGAATGTGGCGCGGCTGGACCCGATTGAGGCGTTGGCGCGGGACTGATCTCTTTTGGATGATAAAGATCAAC
>NZ_JAHPJF010000037.1:0-17175 GCF_020515815.1 Pseudomonas sp. AF03-9
GGGCAAGCCCGCTCACTACGGGTTTTATCAGTTTGGTTGGGTTGGCAGCATCAGCTCGATGCCGCGCTTGCGGATGCCGTCCGCCGCCGCCGGGGCGAGGGCGTCGTCGCTGATGATCACGTCGAACGGTTCCAACCCGGCAATCCGGTACATGCTGAAGGTGCCGTACTTGGAACTGCTTGCCACCAGCACCACCTGCGCCGCCGATTGCATGGCCACTTGCTTGACCTCGACCTTCAGCGCCGAGGGGGTGGTGATGCCACGGTGCAGGTCCCAGGAGCTGGTAGACATGAAGGCGATGTCGGTGACCACCTGACGCAAGGTCGCCACCGCCAGCCCGCCGACCGAAGAATGGTTGTCATGGTCCAGCTGCCCGCCGGTGTGGATGACGGTCACCTGCTGCGCATCCATCAAGGCCTGCACAATGCCGAAGTCGTTGGTCACCACCGTCATCCCCGACAGCGCCTTGATATAGGGCACGATCTCCAGGGTGCTGGTGCCCGCATCCAGGTACACCGTCATGTCCGCGTGCAGCAAACGTGCGGCCAGGCGCGCCATGGCCTGTTTCTGCGGCAGTTCCACGACGGCCTTGGACTGATGGCTCGGCTCGCTGTGCAACTGGCTGGCGATACGCACCCCTCCGGTGACCGAATAGGCCCGGCCTTCCTGCTCCAGCAGCGCGATGTCGCGGCGCACGGTCATGTGCGAGCAGTCGAACATCTCCATCAGCTGGTGCACGCTCATCACCTGATGCTTGCGCAACTGCCGCAGGATTTGCTCGCGACGCTGCTCGGGAATCATCGGGGTGCTGCTGTCGGCAGCAGTGTCCTTGGGGTTGGGCATTGGCGTTCCGGGTCGGTCTGGGGGCTGGTGCACATAGTAGCGAATACACGCAGCGTTCGCCTGCTCCCTGCAGGCGAACCCAGGCTGAGGTTATCTAGTATTTGAACCGGCCCACCAACCCCTTGAGCTGCCCCGAAATATCCGTAAGCCGGCCTGAACCGGCCTGCGCCGAGTGGGCGAAGCCTTCAACCAGTTGCGCATCGGCATGGATCTGCGCGATGTGCCGGTTGATCTCTTCGGCCACCTGGTGCTGTTCTTCGGCGGCGGTAGCGATCTGGGTGTTCTGGTCGCGGATCGAGTCCACCGAGCCCAGGATCTTGTCAAAGCTGTCGCGGGCCTGCTGGATGCGATCCACGCTGGTCTGCGAAACCAGCAGGCTGCCCTGCATCTGCAAGGTGACTTCCTGGGTGCGCCGGGCGAGGTTGCCCAGCAGGCTGTCGATCTCGCCGGTGGAATCGGCGGTGCGGCGGGCGAGGGCGCGCACTTCGTCGGCCACCACCGCAAAGCCGCGACCTTGGTCGCCGGCGCGCGCGGCTTCGATGGCGGCGTTGAGCGCGAGCAGGTTGGTCTGTTCGGCAATCGAACGGATAGTGTCGAGGATGGTGTTGATGTTCTGGCTGTCCTGCTCCAGCAACTGCATGGTCTGGGTCGACTTTTGCAGGTCTTCGCTGAGCTTGAGTACGCTGCCGGTGGCTTCGCCGATGTGCTGCTGGCCGTTGTGTACGTCGCGGTAGCCCTCATCGGCACTGGTGGCGGCGGCGCTGCACGAGCGTGCGACTTCGTTGGAAGTGGCGACCATCTCGTTGAACGCGGTGCTGACCAGTTCCACGGCTTCGCGCTGGCGGCCGGCGGCCTGGTTCATGTTGTTGGCGACGTCGCTGGTGTCGGCGGCGGCGCTTTGCAGGTCGTTGGACGCACTGCCGATACGCTGCACCAACTGCGCAATCGCGCCGAGGAACTGGTTGAACCAGCCGGCCAGGGTCGCGGTTTCGTCCTTGCCTTGCACGCTGAGTTTGCGCGTCAGGTCGCCTTCACCTTCGGCGATTTCCTGCAGGCCATCGGCCACGCCGCGGATCGGCCGCACGATCATGCTGGCGAAACTCGCACCGACGAGGGCGAACACCACGGCCAGCGCGGCGGCGATGGCGGCGATCAGCCAGGTCAGGCTGGAGGCGCCGGCCATCACCTCGTCGCGCTTGATCAGGCCGATGAAGCGCCAGCCCAGGTCTTTGGAGCTGACCACGTTGACCATGTAAGGCACGCCGTCGATCTCGATCTGGGTCGCGCCGTCAGTGCGCTTGGCCAGTTCGGCGTATTGCGGGCCGAGGTCGGCCAGGGGCTTGAAGTTGTGCTTGGCATCGCTGGGGTCTACCAGCACGTTGCCGTTGCCTTCCACCAGCATCAGGTAACCGCTGTCGCCCAGTTTGATGTTGCGCACCAGTTCGGTGAGTTGCTTGAGCGACACGTCCAGGCCAACCACGCCGAGGATGTTGCCGGTGGCGTCGGCAACGGTGTGCACGGTGCCGATCAGCACCACATCGTCCGGCGCCCAGTAGTACGCTCCGGTACGCACGGTAGTGCCCGGTGCGGCGATGGCGGCTTTATACCAAGGGCGCACGCGTGGGTCGTAGTTGTTCAGCTTGGTGTCGTCGGGGTAGCTGGCGTAACCGCCGTCGGCGAGGCCGAGGGACAGGTAGGCGGTGCTGGGATGGCTTTTGGCGAACTGGTCGAAAATCGCCAGCAGCTCTTTATTCGTTTGGGTCAGGGGGATTTGCGCGGCGTCGGCACCGGCGTAGCTCTTGAGGTCTTTGGCCGCGACAACGCGCGGGTCCTTGGCCACATATTCAACGTTCTGGCTGATGCCGTCGAAGAATTGCTTCATGCCATTGTCGATCTGGCGGATCTCGCGGCTACTGCTGTCGAGGAAGTTGGCCACGGCCGCATCCCGCAGGTTCAGTACCACCAGCACGGCCACCAGGATCACCGGCACGCATGCGATGGTCGCAAACGCCCAGGTCAGCTTGTGTTTGATATTCATGACATCTCCCGCAGGGTACTTATTAGAGTTGGCAAGGCGGAGAAAAGCAGCGAAGAGCGTCGCATGTGTTGTTTTTAGGGGGGATTGCCCATGCGTACCCCCCATATATCGACCAGCAGGGCACGCACTTTAGGCTTTGGGCAGCGTTTAGCCGATACGCTCGCCACCCAGTGCATCGCGCTGCATCGATTGCAGGTTTTTTTCAATGGTTTCGCAGATGGTGTCCATCTGGATCTGGTGTTCGCTGGAGTAGAACGGGCTTTGCAGGTCGGTGCCGATACGCTCGATGGCCAGCAGCATGAAGCCCACCACCGTGGAGGCCAGCGGGGTGAACCAGCCGAGGGATTCCACCAGGCCCACCGGCACGATCAGGCAGAACAGTGAGATGAATAGGCGCGGGAAGTACACGTAGGGGTAGGGCAGTGGGGTGTTGGCGATGCGCTCCATGCCGCCCTGGGCGTTGGACAGGTCCACCAGGGTCGATTCCAGCCGCGCCAGGCGGATGCTGTCGAGGTGGCCGGCCTTGTACTCCCTGGCGAGCAACGTCGCCGAACCGGTAAGGATGTCGTTGGCAAAATTGTTGGTGGCGCCGCTGCGGGCAAACTCATCGGCGGGGATAAACGCACGGACCTCGTCAGGGCACGGCTGGCCCTTGAGGTGCGCGGCCAGGCAATTCACATAGGCCACATGCCGACGCAGCAGGGTGGCCTTGACCGGGTTCACTTCGTCGTCCGGGTCATCCAGCAGCGTCAGCACCTGGCGCGCAAAGCTGCGCGAATTATTGACCATCGCCCCCCACAGCGTGCGCGCTTCCCACCAACGGTTATAGGCGCTGCTGTTGCGAAAACTGATCAGCACCACCAGCGCCGAGCCGAGCAGGGTCAAGGGCATCAGCGGCAGGTTGATCTTGTAGGTGAGGAACAGCATGAAGTCCACGGTGACGGCGACGTCCCACAGCAACAGCCAGAACAGGGCCCAACCGACGTAGCCCATGGTTTTGATGATCAGGCGGTATTTCTTGATGATGGCGGCTTTCAAACGACGACCTCGCGACGAGCGGTGGGCAACAGTGCCTTAGCTCGGACGCGGGGTAGGGGGGAAAGGTTCGCTGCTGAAACGTTTCTTATTGCTGGGCGAGGATGCTGGCGAGCAAGCCCGGGAAGCGGGTTTCCAGCTCATCGCCGCGCAATGAGTTCATGTGCGTGGTCCCCACATTGCGCGTCTGCACCAGCCCGGCCTCGCGCAACACACGAAAGTGGTGGGACATGCTCGACTTGGGCCGCCCGCCATCCAGTTCGCCACAGCTGGCTTCGGCAACACCGGCCAGGCAACGCACGATTTCCAGGCGCACCGGGTCGCTCAGCGCGTAGAGCACGCGTTCGAGGGTGAGGTCTTGGACAAGGGGGTGTTTGAAGGCTCGCATGAAACGAATCATAACAGGGGGCTATCGCTGAATACCATAGTTCGATTACCATCGAACTATCGAATCAACCACCCCCTTGCTGGAGTCGTCCCATGGCCGCCTTGTTCGAACCGTTCAAACTCAAAGACGTCACCCTACGCAACCGCATCGCCATCCCGCCGATGTGCCAGTACATGGCCGATGACGGCATCGTCAACGACTGGCACCACGTGCACCTGGCCAGCATGGCCCGTGGTGGGGCAGGGCTGGTGGTGGTCGAGGCCACCGCCGTGGCGCCGGAAGGCCGTATCACCCCGGGTTGCGCGGGGATCTGGAGCGATGCCCATGCGGCCGCGTTTGTGCCGATGGTCAAGGCGATCAAGGCTGCCGGCTCGGTGCCGGGCATCCAGATCGGCCACGCCGGGCGCAAGGCCAGTGCCAACCGCCCGTGGGAAGGCGATGACCATATGCCCGCTTCCGACGCCCGCGCATGGGAAACCATCGCGCCGTCGGCGATTGCCTTTGGTGCCAACCTGCCACAAGTGCCTCGCGCCATGACCCTGGACGACATCGCCCGCGTACGCCAGGACTTCGTCGACGCCGCCCGCCGTGCCCGCGACGCCGGTTTTGAATGGATCGAGCTGCACTTCGCCCACGGCTACCTGGGCCAGAGTTTCTTCTCCGAACACTCCAACCAGCGCACCGACGCCTACGGTGGCAGCTTTGACAACCGCAGCCGCTTCCTTCTGGAAACCCTGGCCGCCGTGCGCGAAGTCTGGCCGGAAAACCTGCCGCTGACCGCGCGTTTCGGTGTGCTCGAATACGACGGCCGTGACGAGCAGACCCTCACCGAATCCATCGAACTGGCCCGTCGTTTCAAGGCCGGTGGCCTGGACCTGTTGAGCGTCAGCGTCGGCTTTACCATCCCGGACACCCATATCCCGTGGGGCCCGGCATTCATGGGTCCGATTGCCGAGCGCGTGCGCCGCGAAGCCGGTATCCCGGTGACTTCGGCGTGGGGGTTTGGCACGCCGCATCTGGCGGAAGAAGCCTTGCAGGCCGGGCATCTGGACCTGGTTTCGGTCGGCCGTGCCCATTTGGCTGATCCGCATTGGGCGTACTTTGCGGCCAAGGAACTGGGCGTGGAGAAGGCGTCGTGGACCTTGCCGGCGCCTTACGCGCATTGGTTGGAGCGCTATCGCTGATTGGCGATAACGCCAAGGCTGGAAAAAATCCAACGGTGGAAGGGGGCTTGCTCCCTCCCACCGTTGCTTCGCGTCAAGCCGATACAAAGTGGTTACCCGAAAAATAGTGAATGAGAACGCATATCAATTGGTCTGCGGTTGGTATAGCATCGCGCCGCGAAAATCTGGCAGCTATGCCGCTCCATTTGGCTCATTCACTAGGTTCATCATTCATGCGTCGTACCCTGGTTTCCATTTGTGTGCTTCAGGCGTTTTCCCCCTTCACCTGGGCAGAAGTCGCCCCGACCGACAAAGCCAGCGTGGAGTTGCAAGCCACCTCCATCACCGGCACCGCGGACTACGAGACCGCCCAAGGCCCGGTAAAGGGATACCTCGCCACACGTTCCGCCAGTGCGACGCGCACCGACACCTCGATCCATGAAACCCCGCAATCCATCAGCGTAGTGACCAAGGATGCCGTCGAAGACATCGGCGCCACCCGCCTGCAAGACGCGCTGGACTACGCCGGCGGCGTCGGGCGTGCCAACAACTTCGGCGGCCAGGGCCTCACTACCTTCACTGTGCGCGGTTTCACCACCGGCGAGTTCTACCGCAACGGGTTCCCGATCAACCGTGGCTACCCGAACATGCCGGACGCCAACACCATCGAACGCCTCGAAGTACTGCGCGGCCCGGCCACTATGCTGTACGGCCGTGGCGACCCAGGCGGCACCTTCAATGTGGTGTCCAAGCAACCACTGCCCGAGCGCACCGTGACCCTGGGCAGCCAACTGAATGACCAAGGCATGAAGCGCGGCACCCTCGACGCCTCTGGGCCGCTGGATGACGAAGGCCGCCTGGCCTATCGCCTGAACGTGGTGGGCGAGGGCGGCGAGACCTTTCGTGATCATGTGGAAACCGAGCGCTACGGCGTGACGCCAGTGATCACCTGGCAGGCCAGCGACGACACCAAGGTGATCTTCGAAGGCGACTTCATGCGCAACAACCACCCGCTGGACCGTGGCCTGACGCGCTTCGCCAATCAAAAAGGCACCGCGTCCCGCGATACGTTCTGGGGCGACAAGGATGTGGGCAAGCTGCACAACGACAACAGCATGGCGCAGTTGCGCTTTGAGCATCTGCTGAATGAGAACTGGACCTTGGGCGGTGGATTCCAGTGGTTGGATGGGACGTTGCAGGGCAATGCTATTGAGGCCAACAGCTTGGCTGCCGATGGTCACACCCTTAACCGCAACTTCAACTACCGTAAGCTGGAGTGGACTGACAAGGATACCCAAGTCAACCTCACCGGGCACTTCTCCATGGGTGGGTTTGAGCACACTTTGCTGACTGGCGTTGAGCTTGAAGACTACGACTACAAGTCGATTATCCAGCGTTCCAGCGCGCCTTACACCAGCGACATTTTCAACCCGGTCTACGGCAAACCGCGCCCTGCACTGACCAGCACGCCGACCCACGACACGGAAAACTTAAAGACCTACGGAGCGTTCGTCCAAGATCAAGTGGCCCTCACCGAACGCCTGAAAGTATTGGCAGGTGCACGTTTCGAACGCTTTGAACATGAGTACCGCAGCTATGTGGCCAAGGTTGCTCCTTGGAACACCAGCCATAACGCCGTGACCCCGCGTGTTGGCGTCACCTACGACCTCACGGACACCTTGGCGATTTATGCCGACGCGGCGCGCTCGTTCAAACCGAATACCGGGGCGTCGCTTCAGGGGACTGGGTTCGATCCGGAGAAGGGTAAATCCTATGAAATGGGCGTCAAATGGGCAGCGCTTGATCGTCAGTTGAGCGTTGACGCAGCGATCTACCAGATCGACAAGAAAAACGTGCTTACCACCGACCCTGCGGATTCGAACTACAAGGTCGCAGCGGGCCAGGTGCGCAGCCGTGGTTTCGATCTTAATGTGGCGGGCAACCTCACGCCGCAATGGCGTGTCATCGGCGGTTATGCCTACGTGGACGCCGAAGTGACCAAGGACAACACGATCCGCACCGGTTCACGCCTAGCCAATATCCCGCGCAATAGCTTCAGCCTGCTGAACGTGTACGAGTTCCAGGATGGTAGCCTCAAGGGCCTTGGCTTGGGGGCGGGCGCCAAATACGTCGATGAGCGTGCGGGCCTGACTTCCAACACACCGTTCGCAATGGAGGCCTACACCGTGGTGGACCTGCTTGGTTACTACAAAGTCAACGAAAAGGTACGCCTCAACCTCGACGTGAAAAACCTGTTCAACCGCGACTATGAAGAAGGTGCATTCGGCAACTTCTACGCCTACCCCGGTGCCCCCCGCACCGTCCAGGTCGGCATTGCCTACACCCTGTAAAACCCCGCGCGGCTTGCAGCCAATTGCAAGCCGCGTCACACCCCTGACAAATCCCCGCCGATAAGCATTTACGTCCACCCCCATTCGATGAGAAAAGCATGTCCATTTTCCCGGATATGGACATCTCATGCCTCGTTCAACCCTGATAGCCCGTGTGCTTTTCACGCTGGTGGTCATCCTGGCGCTCTGGTACTGCTGGATTCTCATCAGCGCCACCCAGCAAATCGGCGGCGCCAGCCCCGCTCAACAGACCCTCGGCACCTTGCCCGGCGTGCGGCCACGGGCGGTCGCCAAGGACTGCACCGGGGTGGTGGTGACCGCCCAGGGCACGTGGCTGGTGGGGCGTGTGGAAAATGAATATGAACAGCTGGCGCCGTCGGGCGAGCGCATCGACCTGAATGGGTTGGTTGCCGGCAAACCACGGGACACGTCCCAAACCAGCGTAATCGCGCGCCTGGATGCTGACGGCGTGTTCAAGCCGGTAGCACAGGTCAGTGGCACGGCGTGCCTGGTGACGAGTGCAGACGGTGCAAGGGTTGTGCTGTTGACGGACATTTATCGGGCCGACGATGGGGGCGCCCAGAACGTGGTGTTTCGCAGCGATGACCAGGGCAAAAGCTGGGCGTGGCTGCGCGACGGGTTTTTCCCTGACGTGAGCGGTGCGGCCACCACGATCACGCCGTACTTCTACGGCAAGGACGAGGTCTGGGCCTGGCGCTGGGCCGACGACATCGAGCCGCTGTCCGGGGTGTTTTACTCCGCCGATGGCGGTGCCCACAGCACGCCGATCACGGTGACAGAGCCGCTGGCAGTGACCGCCGACTACGTGCGCAGCCAGCATCCGGACATCCAGGAGTGGCGCGACTCGGTCGACCAACTCACCCACGTCCTGCAAGTCAGCCCGCAGCGTGCGTTTATCTGGGTGTCCCAGCGTTATTGGGCCAGCCATCCCGATGGCAAGAGCGATAACCTGGCGTTCAGCGTCACCACCCGTGTGCAGGTGCAACGCGTGGCTGGGCAGTGGCAAGTGGAGAACCTGCAGCGGGACAACGGCCTGTATATCTCCGAACTGGCCGACAACGGCGCCGGTCGTGTGATCGGGCTGATCGACCAGGGCTCCAGCGGTCGCACGCTGGTCGCCGAACTGGACACGGGCAGCCTGGCCTGGAAACCCCTGGGCGAGTTACCCAACGTGTTCTCCCCACTGCCCGCCAAGACCCGGGCGTTCGGGCTTTGGGTAGGACGCAACAGCCTGCTGGTCAACACCTACAGCGGCCACCGTCCGCCGCGTTGGCTGTATTGGTGGAGTGAGGCGAACATCTCGGCCGACGCGGTGTTCTATTCCCAGGACTGGGGCCAGTCCTGGAAACGCCTGGCGTTGGACGGCTACATGGGCGTGCGCGGGTTTGAGGGCAAAAGCGACCGGGTGATCTGGAGCCAGCAGGATTACGGCGCCGACACCGTCCTCAACACCTACCGCTTGCACCAAACCCCGTAGTGAGCGGGCTTGCCCCGCGCCGGGCGGCGAAGCCGCCCCAAATCCAGCCCCCCCGGTTTTTCTGAAACACCGCGGCGCACCGTTTGGGGCGGCTTCGCCACCCAGCGCGGGCAAGCCCGCTCACTACAGGGGGGTGAGGACGTTCATGACGGTGTCCAGTGCTACGCGTGTGTCGTCCAGTTGCACCAGAGAGGCATGCCGCGCACCCAGTGCGTCGCGGTTCTGGATCGCGGTAAGGATCGCCTTGTGCCGGGGCAGGCTCAGGCCCTGGATGTCGGGGCGGCGGTTGGTGATGTTGATCGATTCGCGCAGCGGCAACGACAGCATGTTGCACATGTAGGCCAGCAGGTCGTTGCGCGTGGCGTCGGCGATGGCGCGGTGGAAGTCCAGGTCGGCCTGTAGCAGCTCCTCGTGGGTCTTCGCGGTTTCCATGCCCAGGTAGGCTTTTTCGATGGTGGCGATGTCTTCGTCGGTAGCCGTGGTCGCGGCCATGGCGGCGATTTCCGGTTCGAGGATGCGCCGCACACCGGCCAGGGTGTTGAAGAATTCGCTGTGGGGCGTGGACTGCATCAACCAGGACAGCACGTCCGGGTCGAGCAGGTGCCATTTCAAGCGTGGCCGTACCACCGCGCCGACCCGTGGCTTGGAATACACCAGGCCCTTGGCGCTGAGCACCCGCGTCGCCTCGCGCAACACCGAGCGGCTGACCTTGTACTCCTCGCAGAGCGTGGCCTCCAGGGGCAGCTTTTCTTCGGGCTTGAAGCGCCCGGAAACGATGTGCATGCCCAAGTCCTGAACGATCTGGGCATGCATGCTCTTGCGCGGCTTGGGCGGCTGGTGATCCATAACGACGGGGAGGCTCTGGCTTAAAGACGCCGCATCATAGCATCCCAATTAGTGGGAATGCCGGGGGACTTCCGCCCCTCGGCAGCCCACCAGGAAGTCAAAGTCGCAACCCTGGTCCGCCTGCAGCACATGGTCGATGTACAGCTGGCGATAGCCGCCGACGATCAGCTTCTGCGGCGGTGCAAGATCGGCCATGCGCGCCGCCAGTTCGGCGTCGGGGATGTCCAGGTGCAGGCGGCCGTTGGCGCAGTCCAGCTCGATCCAGTCACCTTCCTGCACCGTGGCCAACGGCCCGCCAGCCGCCGCTTCCGGCGCCACGTGCAAGACCACGGTGCCGTACGCGGTGCCGCTCATGCGCGCGTCGGAAATCCGCACCATGTCCGTCACGCCCTGGGCCAGCAGCTTGGCCGGCAAGCCCATGTTGCCCACCTCGGCCATGCCCGGGTACCCCTTCGGCCCGCAGTTCTTCATGACCAGAATCGAGTTGGCATCCACGTCCAGTTCCGGGTCGTTGATCCGTGCCTTGTACATGTCGAAGTTCTCGAACACCACCGCACGGCCGCGATGCTGCATCAGTTCCGGGCTGGCGGCCGACGGCTTGAGCACCGCACCCAGCGGCGCCAGGTTGCCGCGCAAGACGCAAATGCCGCCGTCGGCGCGGATCGGGTTGTCGAGGGTGCGGATCACTTCATCCCTGCCGTAGATCGGTGAGTCCTTGGTGTTCTCGCCGAGGGACTTGCCGTTCACGGTCAGCGCATTCGGATGCGGGATCAGGTTGGCTTCACCGAGGCGGCGCAACACGGCGGGCAGGCCGCCGGCGTAGTAGAACTCTTCCATCAGGAAGCGCCCCGACGGCTGCAAGTCGACGATGGTCGGCATGCCGCGGCCCATGCGGGTCCAGTCGTCCAGGTCGAGTTCGACGCCGATGCGCCCGGCGATGGCTTTGAGGTGAATCACCGCGTTGGTCGAACCGCCGATGGCCGCGTTCACACGGATCGCGTTTTCAAACGCCTCTTTGGTGAGGATCTTCGACAGCTTCAAATCTTCACGCACCATCTCCACCGCACGCATGCCAGACATGTGCGCCAACACATAACGTCGCGCATCCACCGCCGGAATCGCCGCGTTGTGGGGCAGGGAAGTACCCAGCGCCTCGGCCATGCAGGCCATGGTCGAGGCGGTGCCCATGGTGTTGCAGGTGCCCGCCGAACGCGACATGCCGCCCTCGGCCGCGAGGAAATCGTCCAGGGTAATCGTGCCGGCCTTGACCTGTTCGCTGAGCTGCCAGACCACTGTGCCCGAACCGATGTCCTGGCCCTTGTGCTTGCCGTTGAGCATTGGCCCGCCGGTGACCACGATGGCTGGCACGTCGCAACTGGCGGCGCCCATCAGCAGGGCGGGGGTGGTCTTGTCGCAGCCGGTCAGCAGCACCACGCCGTCAATCGGGTTGCCGCGAATCGCTTCCTCCACGTCCATGCTCGCCAGGTTGCGCGTGAGCATGGCGGTAGGGCGCAGGTTGGATTCGCCATTGGAGAACACCGGGAATTCCACCGGGAAGCCACCGGCCTCGATCACGCCGCGTTTGACGTGCTCGGCGATCTGGCGGAAATGCGCGTTGCACGGGGTCAACTCCGACCACGTATTACAGATGCCGATGATCGGTTTGCCATGGAACTGATGGTCGGCAATGCCCTGGTTCTTCATCCAGCTGCGGTACATGAAGCCGTTCTTGTCGGCAGTACCAAACCACTGGGCGGAGCGTAGGCCGGGCTTTTTATCAGACATGATCGATTCTCTTATTGTATGACTATATGTTCTATGCGTGCTTAAACATAAGCGCAAAATCGCTGCTTTGGAAGAGTTGTTTTGCAAATAGTCCTACTATATAGTCTTTCTCAACTGAGGTATGACCCTGGCGGATTTTCGCGAGAGGCGTCCCCCGAGCTTCTATAAAAACAACAATCCGGAGATCGACCCATGAGCCAGGAACTGCGGCTTATTCGGCGCATCACGCTGAAACTGATTCCCTTCCTGATCCTGCTGTACCTGATCGCCTACGTGGACCGTTCCGCCGTGGGCTTCGCCAAGTTGCACATGGGCGCCGACGTCGGCATCGGCGACGCCGCCTATGGCCTGGGCGCGGGGCTGTTCTTTATTGGCTACTTCCTGTTCGAGATCCCCAGCAACCTGATGCTCGACCGCTTCGGCGCACGGCGCTGGTTTGCGCGGATCATGATCACCTGGGGCACGATCACCATCGGCATGGCCTTTGTGCAGGGCCCGCACAGCTTCTATGTGATGCGCTTTCTGCTCGGCGCGGCGGAGGCGGGGTTCTTCCCTGGCGTTCTGTACTACATCACCCAGTGGTTCCCGGTGCGCCATCGCGGCAAGATCCTCGGGTTGTTCATCCTCTCCCAGCCCATCGCAATGATGATCACCGGCCCGGTGTCCGGTGGTTTGCTGGGCATGGACGGCATCCTCGGCCTGCACGGCTGGCAGTGGCTGTTCATCGTCATCGGCACCCCGGCGATCCTGTTGACCTGGCCGGTGCTGCGCTTCCTGCCGGACGGGCCCAAGCAGGTCAGCTGGATGAGCGCCGACGAGAAGGCCTGGCTTACCGGTGAATTGAACAAAGACCTGCAAACCTACGGCCAGACCCGCCACGGCAACCCGCTGCATGCCTTGAAAGACAAACGCGTGTTGCTGCTGGCGCTGTTCTACCTGCCGGTGACCCTGAGCATCTACGGGCTGGGCCTGTGGCTGCCGACTCTGATCAAGCAGTTCGGCGGCAGCGACCTCACCACGGGTTTCATCTCCGCCGTGCCTTACCTCTTCGGCATTATCGGCCTGCTGATTATCCCGCGCAGTTCCGACCGCTTGAACGACCGCTACGGCCACCTTGCGGTGCTCTACGTACTGGGTGCCATCGGGTTGTTCTTCAGTGCCTCGCTCAGTGTGCCGGTGCTGCAAATGGCCGCGCTGTGCCTGGCGGCATTCGCGATGTTTTCCTGCACGGCAGTGTTCTGGACCTTGCCGGGGCGCTTCTTTGCGGGGGCCAGCGCGGCGGCGGGCATTGCGTTGATCAACTCGGTGGGCAACCTCGGCGGCTATATCGGCCCGTTCGTGATCGGTGCGCTCAAGGAATACACCGGCAACCTCGCTTCGGGCCTGTACTTCCTGTCCGCTGTGATGGTGTTCGGCCTGCTGCTGACCGGCGTGGTCTACCGCCTGCTGGAACGCAAGCACGTGCTGCCCGCCGACCAATTTGCCGCCAGCGCCCGTGGCGCCACACGTACTTGATTCAAGGAGAAAAGGCATGCGTTTAGTTCAGTTTGAAGTGCACAACAGTGAGCGTCGGGTCGGCGTGGTGCAGGGCGCGCAATTGCGCGAAGTGCAGGGCGCCCGCAGCGTGCGGGAATTGGCCCTGGCCGCCATCGAAGCCGGCGTCGGCCTGGCGCAACACGTGAACAGCCTGGGCCTGGGCGCCAGCCACGATTACGCGGCATTGCTCGCCGCGCTGAAAATCCTGCCACCGCTGGATCACCCCGACCCCGCTCACATGCTTATCAGCGGCACCGGCCTGACCCACCTGGGCAGCGCCTCGGCCCGCGACAAGATGCACCAGGCCGGTGACGACACCGCCCTGACCGACACCATGCGCATCTTCAAATGGGGCGTGGAGGGCGGCAAACCCGCGGCCGGCCAGGCGGGTGTGCAACCGGAGTGGTTCTACAAGGGTGACGGCAGCATTGTCGTGCGCCCCGGCGCCGCGTTCCCGGTGCCACCCTTTGCCGAAGACGCCGGTGAAGAGCCGGAAATCGGCGGCCTCTACGTCATCGGCCCGGACAGCCGGCCTTACCGCGTCGGCTTCGCGGTGGGCAACGAGTTCTCCGACCACGTGATGGAGCGCAAGAACTACCTGTACCTGGCCCATTCCAAACTGCGCAGTTGCAGCTACGGCCCCGAGCTGCGCATCGGCGAGCTGCCCGCGCATTTGTCGGGCAGCAGTCGCATCCTGCGCAACGGTGAAGTGATCTGGCAGAACGAGTTCCTCAGCGGCGAGGCCAACATGTGCCACAGCCTGGAAAACCTCGAATACCACCACTTCAAGTACCGCCAGTTCCTCACACCGGGCGATGTGCACGTCCACTTCTTCGGCACCGCCACGTTGTCATTCGCCGACGGTATACGTACCCAACCGGGGGATGTGTTCGAGATCAGCCAGGCCGAATTCGGCGCGCCGTTGGTCAATAGCGTCGGCAGCAGCGATGCGGCATTCGAACCCGGCCACGTCCTCACCCTTTAAGGAGCCCCTCATGTCCCAGTTTCTCGGCCACAACTACATCGGCGGCCAGCGCAGCGCCAACGGCAGCGTCACACTCAAGAGCGTCGACGCCAGCACCGGCGAAGCCTTGCCCCAGGATTTTTACCAGGCCACCGCGCAGGAAGTTGACGCCGCCGCCAAGGCCGCCGCGCAGGCCTACCCGGCCTACCGTGGATTGAGCGCGGCGCGGCGTGCGCAGTTCCTCGATGCGATCGCCGATGAGCTGGATGCGTTGGGCGATGATTTTGTCGAGCTGGTCTGCCGCGAAACCGCGCTGCCCGCTGCCCGCATCAAAGGCGAGCGCGGGCGCACCAGCGGCCAGATGCGCCTGTTCGCCAGTGTGCTGCGGCGCGGTGATTTCTACGGCGCACGCATCGACAAGGCGTTGCCGGAGCGCCAGCCACTGCCGCGCCCGGACCTGCGTCAATACCGCATTGGCCTGGGCCCGGTCGCCGTGTTTGGTGCGAGCAACTTTCCCCTGGCGTTTTCCACGGCCGGCGGTGATACCGCGGCTGCGCTGGCCGCAGGCTGCCCGGTGGTGTTCAAGGCCCACAGCGGGCACATGGCGACCGCCGAGCGCGTGGCGGACGCGATTATCCGCGCCGCCGAAGCCACCGGCATGCCGGCCGGTGTGTTCAACATGATCTTTGGCGCGGGCGTCGGCGAGGCGCTGGTCAAGCACCCGGCGATCCAGGCCGTGGGCTTTACCGGCTCGCTCAAGGGCGGGCGTGCGTTGTGCGACATGGCGGCGGCGCGGCCGCAACCGATCCCGGTGTTTGCCGAGATGTCGAGCATCAACCCGGTGCTCGTGCTGCCCGAGGCGCTCAAAGCCCGCGCCGAAAGCATCGCCCGCGACCTGACCGCCTCGGTGGTGCAGGGCTGCGGCCAGTTCTGCACCAACCCTGGCTTGGTGATCGGCATCGCCTCGCCAGCCTTCACCGCGTTCACCCAACAAGTGGCGCAATTGATCGGCGATCAACCGGTACAAACCATGCTCAACGCCGGCACCCTGGGCAGTTATGGCAAGGGCCTGGAAAAACTCCTCGCACACCCCGGCATTGAGCATCTGGCGGGCAACCCGCAGGCGGGCAATCAGGCGCAGCCGCAGCTGTTCAAGGCTGATGTGCGCCTGTTGATCGACGGCGATGAAGTGTTGCAGGAAGAAGTCTTCGGCCCCACCACGGTGTTTGTCGAAGTGGCTGATCAGGCTCAGCTCAGTGCCGCTTTGCACGGCCTGCATGGTCAGCTCACCGCGACCCTCATCGGCGAGCCGAATGACCTGCAACAGTTCGCCGAACTCACGCCGCTGCTGGAACAGAAAGTCGGGCGCATCCTGCTCAACGGTTACCCCACCGGCGTCGAAGTCTGCGACTCGATGGTACATGGCGGCCCGTACCCGGCAACGTCCGACGCCCGTGGCACCTCGGTCGGCACCCTGGCCATCGACCGCTTCCTGCGCCCCGTGTGCTTCCAGAACTACCCTGATAGCCTGCTGCCTGACGCGTTGAAAAACGCCAACCCGTTGCGTATCCAGCGGTTGGTGGATGGCACGCCATCGCGTGACCCGCTGTAAGACGCAGACCTGAGAACAACAACAATCCAGGAGGCAACATGTCGTTTCACGCCGTTACCGCACACCGTGCGCAACTGGGGGAGAGTCCGTTCTGGGACGTGCCCACCCAGGCGCTGTACTGGGTCAATATCGCCGGCAAGCAGGCGCTGCGCCTGATGGGCGGGCAGTTGCAGGTGTGGCAGTTGCCCGAGCATGTCTCGGCGTTCATCCCGTGTGAGCGCGGCGATGCGTTGGTGACGTTGAGCAGTGGTGTGTATCGCCTGGATCTGGTCACCGAAGCCCTGACGTTGTTGTGCGTCGCCGACCCGCAGCCGGGCAACCGCAGCAATGAGGCGCGCTGCGATGCCCGGGGGCGCCTGTGGCTGGGCACCATGCAGAACAACATCGGCGAACAGGGTGAAGACCTGCCGATTACGCGCCGTTCCGGCGGCCTGTTTCGTATCGATGCCGATGCGCAGGTCACGCCGTTGCTCGGCGGCTTGGGCATCCCCAACACCCTGCTGTGGAACGAGGATGCCAGCCTGGTGCACTTCGGCGACAGCATGGACCGCACGCTGTACCAGTTTGCAATCCGGCCGGACGGCCAGCTCGACCCCGCGCAGGCGTGGTTCGGCGCCCACGCACGTGGCGTGCCGGACGGCTCGGCGATGGACGTTGAAGGCTACCTGTGGAATGCGCGCTGGGATGGCAGTTGCCTGCTGCGTATCGCGCCAGATGGGGAGGTGGACCGCATCATTGAACTGCCTGTCAGCCGTCCCACCAGTTGTGTGTTCGGTGGGCCGGACCTTACCACCCTGTATATCACCAGTGCCGCCAGCCCTTTGGATCACCCGTTGGACGGTGCCGTGCTGGCAATGGAAGTGGATGTACCCGGAAAGCCTTGCACGCGTTTCGCCGGATAACGAGCGAGCCTGAACTGTGGCCAGGGAGCAAGCGCCCGCGCCACAAGAACCGTTCTACCTAAAAACAACAACAAGGAGTCACCCTATGAATCGTCGTCGTGGTATCCGTTCCCTGTGCGCCGCCGCCGTAGCGGTCTCGGCCATGAGCTTGAGTGGGCTGTTACTGGCCGCTGAAGAAGTGAAGATCGGCTTTCTGGTCAAGCAGGCCGAAGAG
>NZ_JAHPJF010000038.1:0-16834 GCF_020515815.1 Pseudomonas sp. AF03-9
ATGGTTTATGTCACTTTCGCCTTGTCACACCTTGTCTCATCTTCGGTTATGCTCGCCCTTCGTCGTCAATCAACGGAGGCTTCATGACTGCTGCCCGCCTGCTTCTCCCCTTGAGCCTTGCTCTGCTGGCCGCCTGCGCCAGTGCTCCCAAGCAAAACGTCAGCGTGGACAAGCAAAGCGCCTGCCCGCTCCAGCTCAAGACCGGGCAGAACCTGATCCTGACCCTGCCGAGCAACCCCACCACAGGCTATCGCTGGGCCATCCAGGATTCCGCTGGCGGTGTACTGCGCGCGTTGAGCCCCGAGGTCTACAGCAGCAGTGAATCCGGGGTGATCGGCGGCGGCGGGCAATCCACCTGGCGCTTCCAGGCCTTCGCCGCCGGCCAGGGGCGTTTGCGCCTGACCTCCCAGCAACCCTGGGAACCCGAAGCCGAACCCGCCGAGACCTTCGACTGCGCCATCACGGTGAACTGATATGCCATGGCTGATTCTTGCGTTGATGGGCGCCGGCACCTTTATCTACGGCCTGAGCACCCACGCGACGTTGTTGTGCCTGCTGGTCAAACCGCTGCCGGTATTGGCGCTGCTGGGCTGGCTGCATGATGCGCCGCCCACCGACTATCGACGCTGGATCAGCCTGGGGCTGATTTTCTCCCTGGTGGGCGATGTGCTGCTCGCGTGGCCGGGCGACTTGTTTATCTTCGGCCTCGGCGCGTTTTTGTTCGCGCACCTGGCGTATCTCAAAGCGTACTTGAGCGACTGCCGCCGCTTGGCGCTGTTGCCGTTGGTATTGGCCCTGGGCGTGGGGGCTGTGCTGCTGAGCATCCTGATCTCACACGGCCTCGGCGACTTGCTGATCCCCGTGGTGGTTTACGCAACGGTGATCAGCGCCATGCTCTGGCGAGCGTTGGCACGCCTGGGCAGCGACGTGCCCAAGCGCTCGGCGTTACTGGCAGCGGCGGGCGCGGTGTCGTTTGTGTTTTCCGACACGCTGATCGGCATCAACCGCTTTGTGGTGGCGTTTGAGGCGGCGCCGTATGTGTTGATCGTCTCGTACTGGCTGGGCCAGTGGGGGATCACCGCGTCGGCGTTCGACCGAGTACCTCACAACTTGTCGAGCGTGAACCGATAACTTTCGATGGCATAGGCCAACTGAAATTCGACGGCCTTTTTAAGCGCGGCCTTTTCCGCCTCTTTCTTGGCGTTCTTGACAGGGTCCTTGTCGGGCACGCCGTAGTCGAGGCGACGCAATTCCAGGTACAGGATCTTCATGGCGTCGGACAAGATGTCGGCGGCATTGGAAATAATCCGCAGGTTGTCGCGTACGGGCAGCAACGCGCTTTTGGCAATTTCGTCATCCGCCTGTTTTCTCAGATCGAGAAATTCAGTGGCGTCGATTTTCTTGTCCTTGTTGATCTTTGCCAGCAGCGCTTTCAACTTCTTGTCAGTGACGGTCAGTTTCAGGCTCATGATTGCATCCTCAGGGAATATCAGACTCCCCCGAACTTAGGCACTCGCAAATAAGCCGTCTACTGTCAGAATTAACAGGTCGCCCGCCTTGCCTGACTAACGGTCCGATCAACCATGCATCCCGCTGTCAACTTGGCTAAAATGCCGGCCTTCCCCCCATCAATGCCGGAACAACCGTGAGCAAACAACCCGATCGCCTATTCGCCCAGCCCCTGACCCAGGTGCCGGACTTCGCCTTTAACGAGGATGTGGTGCGGGTGTTCCCGGACATGATCAAGCGCTCGGTGCCCGGTTACCCGACCATCGTCGAAAACCTCGGCGTGCTCGCGGCGCAGTTTGCCCAGCCCAATAGCGTGCTCTACGACCTCGGTTCATCCCTCGGCGCGGTGACCCAGGCCCTGCGCCGCCACGTGCGCACCGACGGCTGCCGGGTGATCGCGGTGGATAACTCGGCGGCGATGGTCGAGCGTTGCCGCGAGTACCTCAATGGCCAGGACTCGATGTTCCAGGAGTTGCTGCCGGTCGAGGTGGTCGAAGGCGATATTCTCGCGCTGCAATTTCAACCGGCCTCGGTGGTGGCGCTGAACTTCACCCTGCAGTTCATCGCCCCCGAAGAACGCCTGGCGCTACTCTCGCGCATCCGCCAGTCGCTGCTGCCGGGTGGGGCGCTGATCCTGTCGGAAAAGCTGCGCTTCAACGATGTTGAAGAACATGAACTGCTCACCGACCTGCATATCGCGTTCAAACGCGCCAACGGCTACAGCGAACTGGAAATCGCCCAGAAGCGCAGCGCCATCGAAAACGTCATGAAGCCCGACAGCCTCGAAGAACACCGCGAACGCCTGCTGGCGGCCGGTTTCTCGAAAGTCGTGCCGTGGTTCCAGTGTCTTAACTTTGCCTCGTTGATTGCCTTGCCATGATTGATCTGTCCCCCCTCGCCCGCCATCTGGTCGGCACTCCCCTGGCTGTGTGGGCCCAGGGCCTGCAAGCACAACTCGATAGCAAGATGGAAAAGGGTCATGGCGACCTGGAACGTTGGCAGAGTGCGTTGGACGCCTTGCCAAAGATCCAGCCAAGCGAGGTGGACTTGCTCAATGGCCTGACCCTCGACACCGATTGCGACGACGAAACCCGCGCACAAATGCGCACCGCGTTGATGGGCCTGAGCCCGTGGCGCAAAGGCCCGTTCAACCTGTTCGGCGTGCATGTGGACACCGAATGGCGTTCAGACTGGAAGTGGTCGCGGGTAGCCCCGCATTTGAACCTCAAGGGCAAGCGAATCCTTGATGTGGGCTGCGGCAATGGCTACTACATGTGGCGCATGCTCGGCGCCGGGGCGGACAGTGTGATTGGCGTCGACCCGAACTGGCTGTTCTTCTGCCAGTTCCAGGCGGTGCAGCGTTACCTGTCGGAACCGAAGGCCTGGCACCTGCCGTTCCCGTTCGAAGACCTGCCGGCGAACCTGGAAGGCTTCGACACGGTGTTTTCCATGGGCGTGTTCTATCACCGGCGTTCACCGATCGAGCATCTGCTGGCGCTGAAAGACACCCTGGTCAAGGGCGGCGAACTGGTCCTGGAAACCCTGGTGGTGGAAGGCGATCAGCAACAAGTACTGGTGCCGGAAGACCGCTACGCGCAGATGCGCAACGTGTGGTTCCTGCCCTCTGTACCGGCGCTGATGCTGTGGCTGCGGCGCGCCGGGTTCAGTGATGTGCGCTGTGTGGACGTGAGCGTGACCACGGTGGAGGAACAGCGGGGGACGGAGTGGATGAAGTATCAGTCGCTGAGCGACTTCCTTGATCCCGGGGATCACAGCAAGACCATCGAAGGGCTGCCGGCGCCGATGCGGGCCGTCATCATCGCTCGCAAGTAAGCGTGCGGTTTCACTGAATAAATAGAGATCAAAACTGTGGGAGCTGGCTTGCCTGCTCCCACATTGGTCTGCGGTGTTAGTTGGATTGTGGTTTGGCCCTTCGGGCCTTGAAGAATTCGCTGAGGACGGTACCGCACTCCTCGGCCAACACCCCGCCTTCAAACAGCACTTTGTGATTGAGAAACCCCTGGGTAAAAAACTGCCCCTGGCTCTGCACAATCCCCGCCTTCGGCTCCAGCGCGCCGTACACCACCCGCGCCACCCGCGAATGCACGATCAAACCGGCGCACATGCTGCACGGTTCCAACGTCACGTACAGCGTGCTGCCCACCAGCCGATAGTTGCTGATGGCCTGCGCGGCATTGCGGATAGCGACCATTTCGGCGTGGGCGCTGGGGTCGTTGCCGCTGATCGGGCAATTGAAGCCACGGCCGATGATTTCGCCGTCCTGGACCAGCACCGCGCCTACCGGCACTTCACCCAAGGCTGCGCCCTGGGCAGCGAGGGCCAGGGCTTCGCGCATGAAGTCCTGGTCGCGGCTGCGGTCGATGATCGCGGTGGGGCGGAACTGGCGCATCACGCCACCTCGATGGCGGCCATCAGGCCGGTTTCCATGTGATCGATCACGTGGCAATGAAACATCCATACCCCCGGGTTATCTGCCACCAGCGCCACGCGGGCGCGTTCGTTCTTGCCCAACAGGTAAGTGTCGGTGAAGTACGGGATCACCTTGTGGCGGTTCGAGGCGATCACCTTGAAGCTCATGCCGTGCAGGTGGATCGGGTGCTGGTACTGGGTCATGTTCTTCAATTCGAAGATGTAGCTCTTGCCCTTCTCCAGCTTGGCGATGGGCCGGTCGGCGCAGGTCTTGTCAGTGATGTCCCAGGCCTGACCATTGATTTGCCACAGGCTGGGCGGCCGACCATCGTCGACGGAAACGGTGCCGACCCACTCGAAATTGAAGTTGAGCTTCTCGGCGTTGGCCAGGTCCGGCTCGGCAATCGGGTTGGCGGGCAATGCCGCTGGCCAGTCCGTCGGCGCATCGCTGTTGGCGACCGAGCGGAACGTGCCCAGGCGCACCGGGCCGTTGCGGATCGACAACTCTTCGCCGGCCGGCGGTGCCTTGATCGCCAGGCAGATGCGCATGCCCGGGCCCAGCCAGTATTCCTTGCCCAGCGGGCGCGGCTCGATGGGGTTGCCGTCCAGCGCGTAGATCTGCGCTTCGACGTCAGGGATGTTGATGCGATAAGTCAGGGTGTTGTCGAGGTTGAGCAAGCGCACGCGGGTGATCTGCCCGGCGGGCAAGTCGATCACCGCCTGGGACACGCCGTTGATCGTCGATAACCGCCCGGCAGTACCGCCACGCGCGGCCTCACGGGGTACGCTGAAAGCGACGAAGGCGCCCTCTTCGTCCACGTGCCAGCTTTTCAGGCTCAAGGTGCGTTCGTGTTTGAACCCGGTGGGCTCGCGCTCTTCAATGATCAGCGGGCCGACCAGGCCACGGCCGAGTTCTTCGCTGCTGTTCACATGGGGGTGATACCAGTAGCTGCCGGCGTCGGGCACACGGAATTTGTAGTCGAAGTACTCACCAGGCAAGACCGGCAACTGGGAGACGTAGGGCACGCCGTCCATTTCCAGCGGCAGGCGGATGCCGTGCCAATGAATGGTGGTGGCGACCGGCAGGTGGTTGATAAAGCGCACCCGCAGCCATTCGCCCTGGCGTACGCGCAACTCGGTACCCGGCGCCGACGGGCCGAACGCCCAGGCCTCGGTCTTGTGGCCCGGCACCAGTTCCACGTCCAACGGCGCGGCGATCAGCTCGTAATCGTGGCCCGCTTCGGCCTCGGCGACCTTTCCCAGCCAGTAGCGGTAGGCGCCACCAGCACCGACGCCCACTACGGCCAGGCCTGCGAGACCACCCAGGATTTGTCGACGGGAAAAGGATCGGGACACAACAACCTCACGTATCGGCCGCGGGCACAGGGCCTGCAAAGGGCAGATACGATACACCTGCATGACCTAAACAGTAAGGCTTCGCATTGCCGCATGGCTGAATTCTGGACACGCCAAAGATCAACTGTGGGTGTGGGCTTGTGTGGGAGCGAGCAAGCCCGCTCCCACATTTTTTTGATCTTCAGTGGTTTTTAGACTGTGTTGGTTCAGGCCTTGGCGGCAGCCAGGATCAGGGCTTTCATCTCGGCCACGGCGCCTTTGAAGCCGACGAACAACGCATGCGCCACCAGCGCATGGCCGATGTTCAGCTCGTTGATACCCTTGATCGCCGCCACGGCTTCAACGTTGTGGTAGTGCAGGCCGTGGCCGGCATTGACGATCAAACCTTCGCGCAGGCCAACGGCAACACCGTCGATGATGCGCTGCAGTTCGTCAGCCACTTCGGTCGGCGTGGTGGCATCGGCATAACGGCCGGTGTGCAGCTCGATGGCCGGCGCACCGACGCGGCGCGAGGCTTCGATCTGGCGCTCGTCGGCATCGATGAACAACGAGACTTCGCTGCCGATCTGCGACAGACGATCCACCGCCGCCTTGATCCGCGCCTCCTGGCCGGCAACGTCGAGGCCGCCTTCGGTGGTGAGTTCCTGGCGCGTTTCCGGGACCAGGCAGATGTGCGCCGGGCGGATGCGTTCGGCGAACGCCATCATTTCTTCGGTGACGCCCATTTCAAAGTTCATGCGGGTTTGCAGCACGTCCTTGAGCAGCAACACGTCGCGCTCCTGGATATGGCGACGGTCTTCGCGCAGGTGCACGGTGATGCCGTCGGCGCCCGCTTCTTCGGCGTCCAGCGCAGCCTTGACCGGGTCAGGGTAACGGGTGCCCCGGGCCTGGCGCAGGGTAGCGACGTGGTCGATGTTGACGCCAAGAAGAATGCGATTGCTGGTGGTCACGGAAGCGCTCCTGAAAAGGGAAAGAAACGCCGCACAGCATACACGGGGTTGTCAGGGCTTTCGAAACAACTCGCGACTGACCAGCGGCCGGCCGCCCAGATGCACGGCCAACGCTTGGCGCATCAGACGCTTGGCGGCGGACAAGGCACCAGGGGCGCTCCAGTCGGCTTCGCTCATGGCCAGCAACTCGGTGCCCTCGAACAGGCCGGGTTGCAGCAGGTAGACGCGCTCCAGGCCGGCGTCGACTTGCAGGCGGTACATGCCGTCGGCGGCGATGGGCTCGCCGTGCAGGTCGTTGGCCAGTTCGAAGCCGTAGCCGAGGTCGTCGAGCAGGCGCCATTCGAAGGCACGCAGCAAGGGCTCCAACGGGCGACCTTCGGCGAGGGCGAGCAAAGTGGCGGCGTAGTGATCGAAGACAGCCGGATGGGGGTCTTCGGCAGGGAGCAGGCGAATCAGCAATTCGTTGAGGTAAAGGCCGCTGAACAGCGCTTCGCCATTGAGCCAGGCAGAGGTGCCGACGCTTTCCAAGCGGCCAACGTTTTTCAGCTCGCCCTTGCCGCGAAACTCCACGTCCAACGCCACGAACGGCCTTGCCTGCGTGCCCGCCTTGCCCCGCGCGCTGCGCAACACTGCACGCAGGCGGCCTTGGGGCGTGAGGAAGTCCACCAGAGCGCTGGTCTCGCGGTAGGCGCGGCTGTGCAGGACGTAGGCGGGTTGGCTGAGGGATTGGGACATGGGGTCTCATTGCTGGAATGCATTGTTGAAAACTACACAAACCGAATGTGGGAGCGGGCTTGCTCGCGAATGCGGTGTGCCAGTCGACTTATCAGTGACTGATCCACCGCATTCGCGAGCAAGCCCGCTCCCACATTTTTAGTCCTGCGGTGTTCTTACAGGTCGCCGTAGCCCAGGGAGCGCAGTGCGCGTTCGTCGTCGGACCAGCCGCCTTTCACCTTCACCCACAGGTTGAGCATGATCTTGGAATCGAACAGCAATTCCATGTCCTTGCGCGCTTCGGTACCGATGCGCTTGATGCGCTCGCCCTTGTCGCCAATGATGATTTTCTTCTGGCCATCACGCTCGACGAGAATCAGCGCATGGATGTGCAAGGTCTTGCCCTGCTGCTTGAACTCTTCGATTTCGACGGTGATCTGGTACGGCAGTTCGGCGCCCATCTGGCGCATGATTTTCTCGCGCACCAGCTCGGCGGCCAGGAAACGGCTGCTGCGGTCGGTGATCTGGTCTTCCGGGAAGAAGTGCTCGTTCTCCGGCAGGTGCTCGGCGATCACGCGCTCCAGGGCTTCGAGGTTGTGACCGTGCTGGGCCGAGATCGGGATGATCTGGGCATTCGGCAGTTGTTCCTGCAACCAGCTCAGGTGCGGCATCAGCTCGGCTTTGTCTTCGATGCGGTCGGTCTTGTTCAGCGCGACGATCAACGGGCCGGTGACGTACTGCACACGTTCGAGGACCATCTGGTCTTCGTCGGTCCACTTGGTGCGGTCAACCACGAAGATCACCACGTCGACGTCTTTCAACGCCGCCGAAGCGGTCTTGTTCATGTAGCGGTTGAGGGCTTTCTCGCCGCCTTTGTGCATGCCCGGGGTATCGACGTAGACCGCTTGCACGGTGCCTTCGGTCTTGATGCCCAGCATGTTGTGGCGGGTGGTCTGCGGCTTGCGCGAGGTGATCGCGAGCTTCTGGCCGAGGATATGGTTCAGCAGCGTGGACTTGCCCACGTTCGGGCGGCCGACGATGGCAACATAGCCACAGCGTGTTGCGGTTGAATCAGTCATGGCCATTCTCCACGCCCAGGGCAATCAGTGCTGCAGCGGCCGCTACCTGTTCGGCAATACGACGGCTCACACCCTGACCTCGGCTTTTTTCGTTCAGTAAGGTGATTTCACATTCCACGAAGAACACGCGGCAATGGGGCTCACCCTGGATGTCCACCACTTCATAGCGTGGCAGTTCGCAACCGCGCGATTGCAGGAATTCCTGCAGGCGGGTCTTGGGATCTTTGTTGGTGTCGACCAGCGTCAGGCTCTCGATCTCGGAGGTCAGCCAGGCGGTGACGCGCTCCTTGGCCGCTTCCATGCCGGCGTCGAGATAGATCGCACCGATCAGCGCTTCAAGAGCGTCGGCCAGGATCGACTCACGGCGGAAACCGCCGCTCTTCAACTCGCCGGAGCCCAGGCGCAGGTACTCGCCAAGGCCGAAACCGCGGGCCAGCACGGCCAGGGTCTCGCCCTTCACCAGGCGCGCACGCAGGCGCGACAACTGGCCTTCACGGGCTTGGGGGAAACGCTCGAACAGCGCTTCACCGGCGACGAAATTGAGGATGGCATCACCGAGGAATTCCAGGCGTTCGTTGTTACGCCCTGCAAAGCTGCGGTGTGTGAGGGCAAGGACCATCAATTCCTGGTCCTTGAAGGTGTAGCCGAGCTGGCGCTCGAGACGTGCTAGAGAAACGGTCACGGTTTACCCATATCTGTGTGGTGGCACCGGCGGCCATCGACGATTGACGCAGTGTTCAAATTCAAATCCTGGTTGGTGCTGCATGAGGCCGGACATTTGTCCAAGCCCCAGAAAAGCATTCGGCGCTGTGTTCACAGCGCCGCCTGTATTACTTGATCAGCCCGACTCGCGAGAAGTTCGGCAGGTGGCTGAGTTTGGACTCCGGCCAGCTCATCCAGACCGCGAAGGCCTTGCCGACGATGTTCTCGTCGGGAACCATGCCCAGCATGTCCTTGGGAATGTTGGGATCGTTCCAATAACGGCTGTCATTGGAGTTATCACGGTTGTCGCCCATCATGAAGTAGTGCCCGGCCGGCACTTTCCACTCGCCATCAGGCTGGCGGTAGCGCGACATTTCCTTGCGGATCTGGTGCTCCACCGCGCCGAGTTTCTCTTGGTACAGCTCGGCGCTGCCCAGGGAGTTCGGCTCGGAGCCGATCAGCTTTTCAGCCACCGACTCACCGTTGATGAACAGGCGCTTGTCGCCGGTGTAGCGGATCACGTCGCCCGGCAGGCCGATCACACGCTTGATGTAGTTGACGTTCGGGTCGCTCGGGAAGCGGAACACCATCACATCGCCGCGCTGCGGGTCGCCGACTTCAATGACCTTCTTGTCGATCACCGGCAGGCGGATGCCGTAGGCAAACTTGTTCACCAGGATGAAGTCGCCAACATCCAGGGTAGGCTTCATCGACCCCGAAGGGATCTGGAACGGCTCCACCAGGAACGAGCGCAGCACCAGCACGATGAACAGTACCGGGAAGAACGACTTGCCGTATTCAACCAGCAAAGGCTCTTTGTTCAGCTTCTCGACCACCACCGCATCGGGCTGGCTGACGCTGCCCTGATAGGATGCGATAGCCGCCCGCCGACGCGGGGCGAAGAACACCAGATCGAGCAATGCCAGAAGACCACAGACGGCAACGGCGATGACCAGCAACAGCGGGAAATTTAGTGACATAGGACCTAACTATCCAACCTGAGCACCGCAAGGAAGGCTTCTTGTGGAATTTCCACGTTGCCCACTTGCTTCATGCGTTTTTTACCGGCCTTTTGCTTCTCAAGCAGCTTGCGCTTACGGCTTACGTCACCGCCGTAGCATTTGGCCAGTACGTTCTTTCTGAGAGCCTTGACGGAGGTCCGCGCAATGATCTGCCCGCCAATGGCGGCCTGGATCGCGACGTCGAACATCTGGCGCGGAATCAGTTCTTTCATCTTCTCGGTCAACTGGCGACCTTTGTAGTGCGCGTTGTCCTTGTGCACGATGAGTGCCAGGGCATCGACCTTGTCGCCGTTGATCAGCACATCCAGTTTCACCAGATTAGCCGATTGATAACGATCGAAATGGTAATCCAGCGAAGCATAGCCGCGACTGGTGGATTTGAGACGGTCGAAGAAGTCCAGGACCACTTCGTTCATCGGCAAATCATAGGTCACTTGGACCTGGGTACCGAGGAACAGCATGTCGTGCTGCACGCCACGCTTTTCGATACACAGGGTGATGACGTTGCCCAGGTGTTCCTGCGGCACCAGGATATTGGCGCGCACAATCGGCTCGCGCATGTCTTCGATGGAAGACAGGTCTGGGAGCTTGGACGGGTTGTCGACGTAAATCGTTTCACCGGTTTTCAGCGCCAGCTCAAAAATAACCGTTGGCGCGGTGGTGATCAGGTCCAGGTCGTATTCGCGCTCCAGGCGCTCCTGGATGATCTCCATGTGCAGCATGCCCAGGAACCCGCAACGGAAGCCGAAGCCCAGGGCGTCGGAGCTTTCCGGGGTGTACTGCAACGACGAGTCGTTGAGGGTCAGCTTTTGCAGGGCTTCGCGGAAATCTTCGAAGTCATCGGAGCTGACCGGGAACAGGCCGGCGTAAACCTGCGGCTGGATGCGCTTGAAGCCGGGCAGCACGTCAACGTCCGGCGTCGAGCTCAAGGTCAGGGTGTCACCCACCGGGGCCCCGTGAATGTCCTTGATACCGGCAATGATGAAGCCTACTTCACCGGCTTTCAGATCGGTGGTCGCCGTGTGCTTGGGGTTGAACACACCAACGCTGTCCACCAGGTGGATCTTGCCGGTGGATTTGACCAGGATCTTGTCGCCCTTCTTCACGCGGCCGTGGCGCACGCGGACCAGGGACACAACGCCCAGGTAGTTGTCGAACCAGGAGTCGATGATCAACGCTTGCAGCGGATCCTCGTAGTTGCCGGTCGGCGCGGGAATGGTCTTGACCAGGCGCTCGAGCACTTCGTCGACGCCCAGGCCGGTCTTGGCGCTGCACTCGACGGCGTCGGTGGCGTCAATGCCGATGATTTTTTCGATTTCTTCCTTGACGCGGTCCGGATCGGCCTGCGGCAGGTCGATCTTGTTCAGCACCGGCATCACTTCCAGGCCTTGCTCGATCGCGGTGTAGCAGTTGGCAACGGACTGGGCTTCAACGCCCTGGCCGGCGTCCACCACCAGCAAGGCGCCTTCGCAGGCGGCCAGCGAGCGGCTGACTTCGTAGGTGAAGTCAACGTGGCCGGGGGTGTCAATGAAGTTCAGCTGGTACTTGATACCGTCTTTTGCGGTGTAGTACAGGGTAACGCTATGGGCCTTGATGGTGATGCCGCGTTCACGCTCGAGGTCCATGGAGTCCAGGACCTGGGCTTCCATTTCACGCTCGGCAAGGCCACCGCACATTTGGATGAACCGGTCGGCCAGCGTCGACTTGCCATGGTCAATGTGGGCGATGATGGAGAAATTGCGGATATGACTCAAATCACTCACGGATCAACACTCAAAAAGGCTGCAGGCAGATTGCCCGCTGAAAAATAGCCGGGAATTGTACCTGATGCTCAGGCCAGACGTCATCTTTGCTGACCAGAACAAAAATGCCCCGATCTCTCGACCGGGGCATGTTTTGATCATAAGCGCTCTATCAACCAGCCCGGCGCAATAGCCAGAACCCGGCCAGGGCGCAGATACCAGTGGGCACCAGCACCGCAAACAGCGGCGAGAAACCGAACACCAGGCTCGAAGGGCCGAGCAGGTCCTGGGCGATGCGGAAGGTAAAGCCCACCAGCACGCCGGTAAAGACGCGCTGGCCAAGGGTCACGGAGCGCAGCGGGCCGAAGATGAACGAGATCGCCATCAACACCAGCGCGGCAGTGACCACCGGCTGCAGCACCTTGACCCAGAATGCCAGCCAGTAGCGGCCGTTGTTCAGGCCTTGGTCCTTCAAGTAGTGGATGTAACCCCAAAGCCCGGAGATCGGCAGGCTTTCGGGGATCATCACTACGGTATTGAGCAGTTCCGGCTTGAGGGCGATGTCCCACTCCTCGGCCGGCACATTGATCACTTCAGTACTGGCCTTGGTACCTTGCCCTGCATTGCGGAAATGCGTGGTGGTGACATCGCTCAGCTGCCATTTCTCGGCGTTGTACTGCGCGCGCTTGGCAAAGCTCGACATCAGCAGATGGCGTTCCTTGTCAAAGGTATAACGTGTCACACCAATCAACAGGCCACCGGGCTGCACCGCGTTGATGTGGATGAACTCGTCACCCTGGCGGTGCCACAGGCCATGCTTGGAGCTTTGTGCGTCGCCCGACCCCTGGGCCAGGGCGCGGTTGGCCTGGGCCGTGGTTTCGGCCGGCGGCGCAACGTATTCACCGATCAGCACGCTGCACAGCATCAGCAGCAGCATCGGCTTCATCACCGCCCAGACAATACGACCGATGGACACCCCGGCGGCACGCATGATAGTCAGTTCGCTGTTGCTGGCCAGGCTGCCCAGGCCGATCAGGCAACCGATCAGCGCGGCCATCGGCATCATGTCGTAGAGGCGGCGCGGCGCGGTGAGGGCCACGTAGCTCATCACGTCCCATACGGTATAGGTGTCGCTGACGTTGCCGACTTCATCGATAAAGGCGAACAACGACGCCAACCCAAGGATGATGCCCAATACCGCCAGGATGGCGATCAGTACGCTGCTACCAATGTAGCGATCGAGCTTAGCCACGAGCCAACTCCTTCTGGCCACGACGGCTCAACATTTTCAGACGGATAGGTTCCCAGTAGAGCAGCGCCAGGCCGATCACCAGGAAGATCCCATGCACCCACCACAGGCCCAGGGTCGGCGACAGCTTGCCCTTCTCCAGGGAACCACGGGCGGAAATCAGGATGGTCAGGTACGCCATGTACAGCAGGATCGCCGGCAACAGCTTGAGGAATCGGCCCTGGCGCGGGTTGACGCGCGACAGCGGCACTGCCATCAAGGTCACGATAAACACCAGCAGCGGCAGGGAGATGCGCCATTGCAGCTCGGCAATGGAACGCAGTTCCTTGCTGCCGAGCAGTTCCGTGGTGGGGATGGCGTCACGGTCGGTAACTTCGTCGCTGACGTCCGGACGGGCCAGCAGCACGCCGTAGGTGTCGTACTTGATCGCACGGTAATCGGCCATGCCGGGGCTGCCGTCATAGCGATAGCCGTTTTCCAGGATCAGATAGCGGCTGCCATCGGGGCGCACTTCCTGGCGGCCTGAGTCGGCCACCAGCACGGAAATACCGCGGTCTTTCTTGTCCTGGCCCAGGCGCTTCTCGGAGATGAATACGCCGCCGAGGTTGGCACGGTTTTCGGTCATGGTTTCGGTGTAGGTCACGCGGGTGCCGTCGCTGAGTGCCTGGAAGCGGCCCGGTTCGAGGGTGTCGAACTCGGTCATCGCGTCCTGCTTGTTCAGCACCAGCTGGAACTGCATGGCGCCCTGGGGGGCCAGGCTCAGGCTCAGCCAGGCGACGATCAGCGCGACACCGGCGGCCGGGATCATGGTCATGCCCAGCAGGCGTTGCTGGCTCATGCCGGTGGCCGAAAGCACGGTCATTTCACTTTCGAGATACAGGCGACCGTACGCCAGCAGGATCCCGAGGAACAGGCCCAGCGGCAGGATCAGTTGCAGGAACCCCGGCAGGCGAAAGCCCATGATCAGGAACAGCGAGCCCGGATCCAGCGCGCCAGAGGCGGCCTGGGCGAGGTATTTGACGAAACGACCACTCATGATGATGACCAGCAACACCGCGCTCACGGCACTCAGGGTCAACAGGACTTCGCGGGACAGATAACGGAAGACGATCAAACCAGACACTCCAGGGTTGTCAGGCTAAGGCGGCCAAACAAGCAAGCATACCAGTCGACCCGTTTGCACAGGCCGGCTAAAAAGATGGCGCATTATCCTGTGATTGGCCGCGCCTGTCACGGAGCATGCTCAACCACGTGGACAAAGCTTACACCAAGGGTTGTCAGGCTCCGCCGCCGAGGTTCAAACTGCGGCCTTTGTCGCGGGCGGTTTATACAGCCGCCAAGCTTTAAAGCCGGCGTACAGACGCCCGGCTCTTTGACCTTTATAAGGGACCCGAAAATGGAATTGGTTGTAAAAAGCGTTAGCCCCGAAACGTTGAAAACCGCCACCCTCGTGGTCGCCATCGGCGAAGGCCGCAAGCTCGGCGTCGCTGCCAAGCAAGTCGACGAACTGAGCGGCGGCGCCATCAGCGCGATCCTCAAGCGCGGCGACCTGGCGGGCAAAGTCGGCCAGAGCCTGCTGCTGCAAAGCCTGCCAAACCTGAAAGCCGACCGCGTACTGCTGGTGGGCGTGGGCAAGGACGCCGAGCTGGGCGACCGTCCGTTCCGCAAGATCATCAGCGGCATCCTCACCACCCTTAAAGGCCTGGGCGGCGGTGATGCCACGCTGGCGCTGGATGAAGTGGTGGTCAAGGGCCGCGACAGCTACGGCAAGACCCGCCTGCTGGCCGAAAGCCTGGTGGACGGCGGCTATATCTTCGACCAGTTCAAGAGCACCAAGGCCGAACCCCGCGCCCTGAAGAAGATCACCCTGCTGACCATCAAGGCCGCCCAGGCTGAAGTGCAGCGCGCCGTGACCCACGCCACCGCAATCGCCAACGGCATGTCGTTCACCCGCGACCTGGGCAACCTGCCGCCGAACATCTGCCACCCAACCTTTCTCGGCGAACAGGCCAAGGCGCTGGGCAAGGAATTCAAGGGCCTGAAAGTCGAAGTCCTGGATGAGAAGAAGATCAAGGAACTGGGCATGGGCTCGTTCTATGCCGTGGGCCAGGGCAGCGACCAGCCGCCACGCCTGATCGTGATGCAATACAACGGCGGCAAAAAGGCCGACAAACCTTACGCCCTGGTCGGCAAAGGCATCACCTTCGACACCGGCGGCATCAGCCTCAAGCCAGGCGCCGGCATGGATGAGATGAAGTACGACATGGGCGGCGCCGCCAGCGTGTTCGGCACCCTGCGTGCGGTGCTGGAGCTCAAGCTGCCGATCAACCTGGTGTGCATCCTGGCCTGCGCCGAGAACATGCCAAGTGGCGGCGCGGCGCGTCCGGGCGACATCGTCACCACCATGAGCGGCCAGACCGTCGAGATCCTCAACACCGACGCCGAAGGCCGCCTGGTGCTGTGCGATGCCCTGACCTACGCCGAGCGCTTCAAGCCGCAAGCCGTGATCGACATCGCCACCCTGACCGGCGCGTGCATCGTCGCTCTGGGCTCCCACACCTCGGGCCTGTTGGGCAACAACGACGAGTTGATCGAACAACTGCTCAGCGCCGGCAAGGCCGCCGACGACCGCGCCTGGCAACTGCCGCTGTTCGATGAGTACCAGGAACAGCTGGACAGCCCGTTCGCCGACATCGCCAACATCGGCGGCCCGAAAGCCGGCACCATTACCGCAGCCTGCTTCCTGTCGCGCTTTGCCAAGAACTTCAACTGGGCGCACCTGGACATCGCCGGCACGGCCTGGACCAGCGGCGGCAAGGACAAGGGCGCCACTGGCCGTCCGGTTCCACTGCTGACCCAGTACCTGCTGGATCGCGCCAAGGCCTGAAAATGAGAACGCCGGGGCGGCTTTCAGATAGCCGCCTCGCGTTCCAGGAACCACAATGACCCAAGTCGACTTCTATATATTGCCCAGCGCCGACCCGCTCGCGCGCCTGGACTTTGCCTGCAAACTCACTGAAAAAGCCTGGCGCATGGGTCACCGCATCTACCTGCATTGCAGCGATGCGGCCCAACGCGACGAGCTGGATGCCCGCCTGTGGAGTTTCAAGGGCGAAAGCTTCGTGCCCCACGGCCCCGCCGAGTCAGAACCCGAAAGCCTGGTGGTCCTGGGCTTGGGCGACAACTGCGGCGATCACCATGACCTGCTGGTCAACCTGGACCTGAAAGTGCCGCCGTTCGCCAAGGCGTTTGCCCGCGTGGCAGAGGTGGTGGTGGAAGACCCGGCTATTCGTCAGGCGGCGCGGGAGAGTTTCCGTTTCTATCGCGAACAGGGCTATCCTTTGCAGGATCACCGGCTACAACGACTTTGAGTAAATGATGGACACTCCCAACTCGGTAAAAAAAGACGACCACCTGCTGGACGACCTGGAGTCGATCCGCCAGTTGCTCGGTGACGACGGCCTGCAACCGCCACTGCTGACCGACTCGGTCGATGCAGAGGTACAGATTCCGCTGTTGTTCGATATGGTCGGCGCCAAGCCCGCTGCGCCGGAGCCGGTTGCCGTTGCTGTCGAGCCCGCCCCCGCCGAAAAAGGCCAGGACGCCCTGCTGCTGCACCTGGACAACGAACTGCGCGCCGCCGCGCAACTGATCATGCAAGACGTCATCGACGACTTCGCCCCGCATATCGAAACCGAGATCAAGCGCCGGCTGGATGCGCGGATGGAGCGGTTGCTCAGCCAGTACCAGTCATGAAGACAAACAGCTGTTGATTGTTGCCAGCCTCTCTCCATCTCCTTGCCACATGCGTGTCATCTAGGAGCGCACTAGCGGCACCGCTGGTCAAAACTGTCATTTATGACAGTAGATAAAGATGCGGGATCTCGTGGAAGGTTATTCGTGGAAAGTTAACGAAAACCTCCCATTGGAGAAACGTCATGCCCTCTTTACCCTCCGGCAGCGCTCCCGTACTCGTTAGTTCAACGACCATCAACTCCCGCCAGCCACTGCTACAAGGCGTGGCTGCGCCAAATGCCATAGTCCAGGTTTTCCTCGCGGGCGGAAGTGTAAATTACGGGTT
>NZ_JAHPJF010000039.1:0-11850 GCF_020515815.1 Pseudomonas sp. AF03-9
TGGCGCAGCCGCCCCAAATAGTCCGCCGCGGTGTTTCAGCAAGATCGAGGTGTCAGGGTTTAGGGCGGCTTCGCCACCCAGCGCGGGACAAGCCCGCTCACTACAGGTGCGGGCGCGCATGAGGTCACAGGGTGCGGGCGCGCATGAAGTCGCCCCAGCGCCGCACCAAGTAGTTGTGCTCGTCCATCACCGAGTTCCACACCGCGATATGCCCCATGCGCTGCTCGTAGGAGCCGCCATCGCGCACTTCACCGATGTCGATCAGCGGCAGGCCATCGCTGCCGAGCAATTCTTCCCGGGCCGGTTGGCCGGCGTACCAGTAATCCCACTCAGCGCTGCTCAGGTGATCACGACTGCGGGCCGGGTTGCCGATGTAGTAACCCTGGCGCGCCATCACTGCGCCGGGCCAGCCGGACAGCCACCAATTGAGGTAGGCGTAGGCCGCATCCAGCACCGGGCCCCGGGCATGCCGTGACAACGACAGGCCGCCGAACCAGGCGCGATAGCCCTCGCGCGGTACCGCTAGGCGGTATTTCACCCCGGCGCGGTGCAGGCGCATCAGGGTCGGTGACCATAGGCTCTGGATGTCGATACTTGGGCTGAGCATCAGTTGGGCAGCCTCTTCGTCGTCCGACCAGAACGCGGCGAAGTGGCCTTCCTTCTGTTTGCGCACCAGGATAGTGGCGAGCACGTCGATCTCTTCGATGCTCATGTTGCCGATGTCCTTGAACTGTGCCAGACCCGCGCCCTGCACCGCCAATGCCGCGTCCAGTGCGCCGATGGCCGCGTCGCTTTGCAGCGCGGTGCGTGCGCTCCAGGCCGGGTCGAGCAGCCAGCCCCAGCTTTCGTTGCGGTGGCAAAAGCCTTCGGGCAGCCGTTCGGGGCGGTAGGCGAAACTGTCGGCGTTGTGGGTCAGGGGCAGCATGCTGATGCGTTCGGTGACGGTGCTGCCGAGGCTGCCGTCGTGCTGCACGAACAGGCGCTCACTGGGCACGCTGCCGCTGCCGAGGCGGTCATCCGGCGACAGCCGGCCGCGCTTGGGCAGGTCGTTGATTTCGTGCCACAGCGCGATGCGCCGCGTGTCGATGGGCTGGATCGCCCGCGCCGGCCACACGAAGTCGACGTTGTGGAACCACTGGTCGTACAGGTCGTAGCTGTCGGGCTGCATCACCGCGATGCGCTGGGCCTGTTCGACGTCGTGCACCTGATAGACCAGGCGAATGCCCAGTTCCTGCTCGGCGCGCACGCGCAGGCATTCCAGCAAGGTCACGGAGGTGCCGAGCACCCGCAAGGTGATCATTGGGCGAACCGCCGCGAGAACACTTCAAAGGAACGGCGCAGCAGCGCCGGGTCGAGGCCGCGCAGGATAAACACCAGGCGCGACTGGCGCTCGTCGCCCGGCCAGGCAGGCAAATGCACCGGGGCATGCAGGCAGTGCTGCACGCCATGAATGACGATGGGGGCGTGGCTGGCGTTCACGTTGAGCAGTCCTTTGACCCGGAGGATTCGTTCGCCATGGCATCTTAACAGCATCGACAGCCACACCCCGAAACCGACCCAATCCAACGGCTGCTCGAAGGTCAGGCAGCACACCTGCGCGGCGCCGTGGGTGGCGCTGACGGGTTGGTGCAGTTGCCAGCGGCCGACCTCTACGGCGGGCTCGGCACTGCGCAGGCCTTCGCCGAGCAGCAATTGGTCGCCGCTGTGGATCTCGTGGGTGTTGAGGATGGGCGTGCCGGCATTCAGCGCCTGCAAGTGCGCGCGCAGTGGGCCACTGTCACCGGCCACATCGGTCTTGCTCAGCAGCAAGCGATCCGCCGCCGCGACCTGGGCCAGCCATTCCGGGTGCAGGCGCTCTTGCAGCGCGGCGTGGCTGGCGTCGACCAAGGTGATCACCAGGCCGATATGAAAACGCCCGCGCAGTTGCACGTCATTGTTCAAAGTGGCCAGGATCGGCGCTGGATCGGCCAGGCCGGTGGTCTCCAGGATCACCCGCTTGAACGCCGGGATTTCACCACGTTCGCGGCGTTGCAGCAGGCCCAGCAGCGCGTCTTTCAACTCGCCGCGAATCGAACAGCACACGCAGCCGCTGGGCAGCAGCACCGTGTCCGGCGCGACTGCTTCGACTAGCAGATGGTCGATGCCGACATCGCCGAATTCATTGATCAGCAGCGCGGTGTCGCCAAGGCTTTCACCTTGCAGCAGGCGCTTGAGCAAGGTGGTCTTGCCGCTGCCGAGGAAACCGGTGATGACGTTCAGCGCGATACTCATGGTCGTTTCCCTCGCCACAGCGGGCGGGTTTAGTGTTCAAGATGGTCGAGCAATTTTGGATCGAGCGGGTCCAGCGCACGGCCGAGCATGGTTTCGGCAGCCTGCCACAGTTGATCCAGGCCGCTGGCCAGTTCCTGCTTGCCCGTGGCGCCGAGCAACAGGTACGAGGCGCCCTGGAAGTCTTCGACCTTGAGCCGGAACACCGCCAGCACCTGGTTGATCGCCGCGATCCGGCGCAGGCGCTCGCGGCGCCTGGGCAACTCGTCGCCCAGGGGGTCGCTCCAGTGCAGGTCTTCGCCGAGCAGCCCGCAGAGTCCGCACATGGCTACACCTCGCTCATGGCATGACGTCGCCGGAGTTCGGGCCGAGGGTCTGGCCGACAAACAGGTTGCCGCCCGGCTCGCTGGCCAGCAGCACCGCGGTGGGCGCGACTTCGTCGGCCAGGCCGAAGCGGCCCTGGGGCAGTTCCTTGGCCTTGGCGCGCTTCCAGTCGTCGCTGATGCCGCCCACCAGCGGCGTTTCAATCGGGCCAGGGGCGATGGTGTTGACCAACACGTTGTCCTTGGCCACTTCCAGCGCCAGGGACTTGGTAAAGCCGATCACCCCGGCCTTGGCGGCCGCATAGTGGGTCAGCTCGGCACCGCCCTTGATGCCCAGTTGCGAGGCGACGTTGATGATCCGCCCCCAACGCTGCGCGAGCATGTGCGGCAAGGCACGCTGGCTGGCGACAAACACGCTGGTAAGGTCGACGCGCAGCATGTCGTTCCACATCTCGATGGTCAGGTCGACACAACGCGCCTGGGTGAGCATGCCGGCGTTGTTGACCAGGATGTCGATGCCGCCAAACTGTTCGACGCACTTGTCGACGCTGGCCTGGGCACCTTCGACGGTGCCGACGTCGGCCAGGCATTCGACCACTTCGGCGCCGAGGTTGCGGCAGGTGATCGCGGTTTCGGCGAGGCTCGCCGCGTTGCGGTCGGCCAGCACCAGGCGTGCGCCTTCGATGGCATAGGCGCGGGCGATGGCAGCACCGATGCCGCTGCCGGCGCCGGTGATCACGGCACGGCGGTTAATGAGTTGCTGCATATACAAATCCCCTTAAGCTCACACAGATCCCGTGTGGGAGCGGGCTTGCTCGCGAATGCGGTGTGTCAGTCACAGTTGATTTATCTGAACCACCGCTTTCGCGAGCAAGCCCGCTCCCACATTTGGACCCAGTACATTCAGTCTGGCCAGCGTACGGTCAGGCCGCCGTCGATGACGATGCTTTGCCCGGTCAGGTAGCTCGACGCCTCACTGGTCAAGAACTGCACCAGCGACGCCACTTCATCCGCCCGCCCTACCCGCCCCAGCGGGATCGCCCGCGCGGCTTTCGCCAGGCCTTCGGGCCCCAGGGAGTTCTTCGCGTCCAACGACTGCGGCGTCTCGATCAACCCCGGAATCACCGCATTGCAACGAATGCCCTGGGCTGCCAACTCCACCGCCAGCGAGCGGCACAGCCCCGGCACGCCGGCCTTGGCTGCGGCGTAATGGCTGTGTTCCTGCCAGCCGTACACGCCGCCAGCAATCGACGAAATCGCCACCAGCGCACCGCCTTCGCCCATGTGCCGGACTGCGGCGCGGAAAGTGCGCATCACCCCCGTCAGGTCGACATTGAGCATCTCGTCCCACAGCGCATCGGTCATTTCCAGCAGCGGTGCGCGGCGCAGCAAACCCGCGTTGGCCACCGCGTAATCGAGGCGACCGAAGTGCTCCACGGCTTGCGCGGCCAGAGCGTCGACCGAGGCGGTATCGCCCACGTCCAGCGGCAACATCAGGCACTCGCCACCGGCTTGTTGCACCAGGGCTACGGTGGTTTGCGGGTCATGGGGATCGGCCGGGTAATACCCGCCGACCACCGCCACACCGACCCGCGCATAGGCCACGGCGAGGGCTTGGCCGATGCCGCTGGCGGCACCGGTAATCAAGGCAACTTTACGGTTCATCAAAAACTCCTTACTGAACGGTTTCCGGACGCACATGGCGCGCGGCAAACATCAACACACCGGACAGGAAGCACGGCACCGCACCGAACCACAGCGCGGCGGTTTGCCAGTCGCTGCCGGCGGCCAGCACTTGGGTCGCGCCGAAACCTGCGACCACGGCACCAATCGGGCCCATGGCATGGATGATCGCGCCGCCGGTGGCGCGGATGCTGGTGGGGAAACTCTCGCTGATAAAAAACAGTGCCGCCGAGTACGGGCCGATCAGGAAGAACAGGCCCAGGCTGTACAGCCCGACCACCATCGCCATGTTGCTCGGGCCGAACAGCATGCCGGCGAACGACAGCCCGCCGAGCATCCAGCCCAGGCCGATGACGTTGCGACGGCCGATCTTGTCGCCCATCCAACCGTGGCTGAGGTAACCGCAGTAACCCACCAGGTTCGAGAGCACGAGGATGATCAGCGAGTTTTCGAACGAGATGTGGTGCACGCTGACAATCACCGACGTACCCAGCACGCTGAACACCTGGATCGCGGCCCAGTTGAGCAACAGCGCGGCACCGATCACCAGGGTGGCACGACGGGCCGGGCCACGGAACGCGGCCTTGAGGCCGGCCTTGCCGTGTTCGTCGTAGTCCACGCCGTAGGTGACGGCGACGTTTTGCGCTTCAGTCACCGCGCCGCTTTTGCGCAGTTGGCTGATGCGTTCGTGGATCTGGAACTGCGGGCTCTCCTTGAGCTTGCGCGCCATGATCGCGATGACGATGGCCGGGATCGCGGCAAAGATAAAGCAACCCTGCCAGCCGATGATCGGCAGCAACAGTGCGGTCAAACCGGCGGCGATCAACGCACCGACCGGCCAGCCGCCTTGCACCAGGCTGTAGATGAAGCCACGGCGCTTGGTCAGGCGCGGATCTTCCGAGGCGCCGTACAGCTCGCTCAGGTAGGTGGCGTTGACGGTTTCCTCGGCATAGCCCAGGCCGCCCAACGAACGGATCAGTATCAGCGGCGACTTGCCCCACGCACCACCGATCGCAGTCAGCGCCGAACACAGCGCGGAACCCGCCACGGTGAAGATAATGCCTTTGCGCCGGCCCAACTTGTCGACCACCGGCCCAATAGCAAACGCCACCACCGCCGTGCCCACCGCGACCCAGGTCGCGATTTGCGCTTGCTCCACTTCCCCCCAGCCGAAGTGCCGGCCGATTTCCGGCAGCAAGGTGCCGAAGAGGATGAAGTCATACACCGCAAACACCCAGGCGAAAAACGCGATCCAGGTCGCGAAGCGCACTTCCTTGGAGGTCAGTTGCCGGGGTTTCCAGCCAGTCAGGTCAAGCTTGTTATAGATGGACATGGGTCGCGCCTCAGGGGGTCAGGTACGGGGTTGGCGGCGGATGAAGTCGTCGGCGATTTCGTCAAAGGTGACGAAGCGCACGCCGGCATGGCTCTGGATGTGTTCGATCAGGCGCTCGAGCATCAGCAGCACTTGCGGGCGGCCGGACACGTCGGGGTGGATGGTCATGGTGAACACCGCGTGTTCGTGTTCGCGGTAGACCCAGTCGAACTGGTCGCGCCACATTTCTTCGAGGTGACGCGGGTTGACGAAGCCGTGGCTGTTGGGGGCTTTCTTGATGAACATCATCGGCGGCAGGTCGTCGAGGTACCAGTTGGCCGGGATCTCCACCAGGTCGGTTTCCTCGCCGCGCACCAGGGGCTTCATCCAGGTGTCGGGGTGCTGGCTGTAGTCGATCTTGGTCCAGCTGTCGCCCTTGCGCACGTAGTAGGGATGGAAGTCGTTGTGCATCAGGCTGTGGTCGTACTTGATGCCTTTTTTCAGCAGCAGCTCGTTGGTGACCTTGCTGAACTCCCACCACGGGGCGACGTAGCCAGTGGGGCGTTTGCCGGTGACTTGGGTGATCAGTTCGATGGATTTATCGAGGACGATTTCTTCCTGCTCGGCAGTCATGGCGATGGGGTTTTCGTGGCTGTAGCCGTGCACGCCGATTTCGTGGCCGGCGTCGGCCACGGCCTTCATCTGCTCGGGGAAGGTTTCCATCGAGTGACCGGGGATAAACCAGGTGGTGCGAAGGCCGTAGCGTTCGAACAGTTTGAGCAGGCGTGGCGCGCCGATTTCTCCGGCGAACAGACCACGGGAAATGTCGTCCGGCGAGTCTTCACCGCCGTAGGAACCGAGCCAGCCGGCGACGGCGTCAACGTCGACGCCAAATGCACAAAGGATGTCTTTAGCCATGGTGTGTCTCCTTAAATAGTCAGTACGGATTCGACGGACAACGCCGCGCGCAACAAGCGCGCGTCTTCCCCCGTCGGGGCGCTGAGCAGCAGCCCGGTGGGCAGGCCCAGGGCATCGCGGCCGCTGGGCAGGGTCACGCCGGGCATGTCCAGGAAACTGCCGGGCATGGTCAGGCGCAGGGTGGCGAGGTTGGTTTGGATGAACAGGTCGTCGTCGGCTTCCAGCGGTGCCAGGGGCGGCGCGACGTGGGCGACGGTCGGGGTGATCAGGAGGGCGCCGTCGAGGTCGTCGGCCAGTTGCTGTTGCAGGCGACGGCGGGCTTCGGTCAGGTGCAGCAATTGGCTGGCGGGCAAGCCGCGGGCAGCTTCGAGGCGGCGCCGTACGCGGGGGTCGAGGTGCGCGGCGTCGGGGCTGTCGAGCAACGCTTCGTGCAGGGCGAAGGCTTCGAAGGAGCCCAGCCAGCCGTGATCCCGGATCAGCTGCAAGGTGGCCTGGAACGCCTGGCATTCACGTTCTTCGATCAGCGCACCGGCGGCTTTGAGTCGCTGCACGGCGTGCAGCAGGTTGTTGCGCACCGCGGGTTCGGCGTCCTGTTGCGCCAGCACCAGGCGCAGGCCCTTGAGGCTGCGGGCGCTGTGGGTCTGGCGGCGGCCGTGGAGCAGATCGTCGATGGCCAGCGCATCGCGCACGCTGCGGGTCAGTGGCCCGAGGCTGTCGAGGGTGCGTGACAACGGGAATACGCCGTCGCGACTGTAGCGTCGGCTGCTGCTGCGGTAGCCCACCAGGCCATTCAACGCGGCGGGAATGCGGATCGAACCGGCGGTGTCGGTGCCCATGGCAATCGGCACGATCCCGGCCGCGACGGCGACCGCCGAACCCGATGAAGAACCGCCGGGAATGCGGGCTTGATCGCTGCTGCTCGGGTTGTGCGGCGTACCGAAATGCGGGTTGAGGCCCAGCCCGGAATAGGCCAGTTCGCTGAGGTTGGTCTTGCCCACGCTGACCATCCCGGCGCGGCACAACAGGCCGACACAGGGCGCATCAAGCGCGGCGGCGGGAGCGTTGCGCCGGTAGGCGGCACCGGCGGTGGTGACGCTGCCGGCCACGTCGAACAGGTCTTTCCAGGCCAATGGCACGCCGTCGAACACGCTCAATGGCTGACCGGCCCGCCACCGTGCGGCAGAGGCTTGGGCCTCACGCCGGGCACGCTCGGCGCTCACCGAGATAAATACGCTGGGGGCCATGTTCGCGTGCATCAGTGCTTGCTCGAGCACCTGCACCGGGTCGTTGCGACCGCTGGCGAAATCCTCGGCCATGGACGTGGCGTCTGACATCAAGATGACCCTCTAAAACGTACATATTAATAAAATGTACATTTTACAAAGGCAGCTTTCGTGCCAGTCTGCGTCCGGGACGCATCGTGCAAGTAGGGAATTTCGCCCAGAGCTGCGGGATAGATGCTTTCGCTTGGCGGAAAAAAATCTTGCTGGAACGCCGAATAGCGCCTTCAATGAAATAATGTATCTTTTATTAATAAGTACATTTTGGTGCAGAAAAGTAACATCCCTACATTCAAGGCCCCAAAAAAGTGCCATCGCCGTGGCGCAGGGTGACAGGCGCAAGTTATGAGAGAATCCCCGGCCACCGTCCTACATGCCCCAGGGAAAGCAATGAAAGCAGCGTCCGCCTCGGCCTCCCGTTACGCGATGATTCACCAGGTGTTGCGTGACGCGATCGTCAACGGCACGGCCCGCCATGGCCTGGTGTTACTGGAAGCGCCGCTGGCCGAACTGTTCGGCACCAGCCGCGTGCCGGTGCGCAAGGCATTGGACCTGCTGCATGACGAAGGCTTGATCTGCCGCTTCAACGGCCGGGGTTATCTGATCAACCCCGAGGGCCTGGCGCTGGAGCCGTTGCGCCTGCCCTTGAGCCATGCGCACCTGGGCCTGAACGGTGAAGATGAGCTGGTGGACACGCGGCCGCTGGGCGAACGCATCGTCGAGGAAATCGGCGCGGCGTTGTCCACCTGCATTGCCTTCGGCCATTACCGCCTGGACGAACAAGCCGCGGCTGACCATTACGGCGTCAGCCGTGCGGTGGTACGTGAGGCACTGATGCGTTTGCGCGACCGTGGCCTGGTGGAAAAAGAGCCTTACTCCCAGTGGCTGGCCGGGCCGTTGACCGCGCGGGAAGTCACCGAAGACTACGAACTGCGCGCGTGCCTGGAGCCCGAAGCCTTGCGCCAAAGCGCACCGGGGCTGGATCGCGAGACACTGGAAGCGATGTTGCAGCGGGTGCTGGATGCGCAGGAAAGCCCGCAATGCAGCCTGCAAGCCATCGAACAGATCGAAGAGGATCTGCATCAACGCTGCCTGGCCGGCTTGCAGAACCGCAAGATCGCCGCACTGATCCGCCAGGGGCAGAGCCCGATGATCATCAGCCGGATTTTTTACCGGTTGCTGGGCATCGGCGCGGACCCGGCGATGTTGGCCGAACATCGGTTGATTCTGGAGTTGTTGTTGCATGGCGCGTTTGATGCGGCGGCGCTCAACCTGCGCGAGCATCTTCAGCGCGCCAGGCAGCGGATGTTGCAGCGCCTCAAGGTGTTGTCGGTGCTACCAGAGCAACCCCTGCCCTCCTACCTGCACAAAATCAGCTGACTAAACGCAATTTAAACTGTGGGAGCTGGCTTGCCTGCTCCCACAGGGCAGAAATACTGTGCAATATGTTGCTATCTCGCCCCCACCATTGAAACCACCGCAACCCCGCCCCATCTAACCTGCATACTTAATGACGCAGGTGCCCCATGAGCGACCAGCAAGAATTCCCCGAATACGATCTAAACGACTACGCCGATCCCGAAAACGCGCAATCCCCTTCGTCCAACACCGGCCTGGCGCTGCCTGGGCAGAACCTGCCGGACAAGGTCTATATCATCCCGATCCACAACCGCCCGTTCTTCCCGGCGCAAGTGCTGCCGGTGATTGTCAACGAAGAGCCGTGGGCCGAGACCCTGGAGTTGGTGAGCAAATCCGACCACCACAACCTCGCCCTGTTCTTCATGGACACGCCGCCGGAAGACCCGCGCCATTTCGACACCTCCAGCCTGCCGCTGTACGGCACCCTGGTGAAGGTACACCACGCCAGCCGTGAGAACGGCAAGCTGCAATTTGTCGCCCAAGGCCTGACCCGTGTGCGCATCAAGACCTGGCTCAAGCACCATCGTCCGCCGTACCTGGTGGAAGTGGAGTACCCGCACCAGCCGTCCGAGCCGACCGACGAGGTCAAGGCCTACGGCATGGCGCTGATCAATGCGATCAAGGAACTGCTGCCGCTCAACCCGCTGTACAGCGAAGAGTTGAAGAACTACCTCAACCGCTTCAGCCCCAACGACCCGTCGCCGCTTACCGACTTCGCCGCCGCGCTGACTTCGGCCACCGGTAACGAGTTGCAGGAAGTGCTGGACTGCGTGCCCATGCTCAAGCGCATGGAGAAAGTGTTGCCGATGCTACGCAAAGAGGTGGAAGTCGCACGCCTGCAAAAGGAAATTTCCGCCGAGGTGAACCGCAATATCGGTGAGCACCAGCGCGAGTTTTTCCTCAAGGAACAACTCAAGGTCATCCAGCAGGAGTTGGGTTTGACCAAGGACGATCGCAGCGCCGACGTCGAACAATTCGAGCAACGCCTAGAAGGCAAGGTGCTGCCGCCCCAGGCGCAGAAACGCATCGATGAAGAACTGAACAAACTGTCGATCCTGGAAACCGGCTCGCCGGAATACGCGGTCACGCGCAACTACCTGGACTGGGCCACTGCGGTGCCGTGGGGCGTATACGGCAAGGACAAGCTCGACCTGAAACACGCACGCAAGGTGCTGGACAAACACCATGCCGGCCTGGATGACATCAAGAGCCGCATCCTCGAATTCCTCGCGGTGGGTGCCTATAAAGGTGAAGTCGCCGGCTCCATCGTGCTGTTGGTAGGCCCGCCGGGTGTGGGCAAGACCAGCGTGGGTAAATCCATCGCCGAATCCCTAGGGCGGCCGTTCTACCGCTTCAGCGTCGGCGGCATGCGCGACGAAGCCGAGATCAAGGGCCACCGCCGCACCTACATCGGCGCCCTGCCCGGCAAGCTGGTGCAGGCACTCAAGGATGTGGAGGTGATGAACCCGGTGATCATGCTCGACGAGATCGACAAGATGGGCCAGAGCTTCCAGGGCGACCCGGCGTCGGCCTTGCTGGAAACGCTCGACCCGGAACAGAACATCGAATTTCTCGACCACTACCTGGACCTGCGCCTGGACCTGTCCAAAGTGCTGTTCGTGTGCACCGCCAACACCCTCGACTCGATCCCCGGCCCGCTGCTGGACCGCATGGAAGTGATTCGCCTGTCGGGCTATATCACCGAAGAAAAGGTCGCCATCGCCAAGCGCCACCTGTGGCCCAAACAGCTGGAAAAAGCCGGCGTGGCGAAAAACAGCCTGACCATCAGCGACGGCGCCCTGCGCGCCTTGATCGACGGTTACGCCCGCGAAGCCGGGGTGCGCCAGTTGGAGAAACAGCTGGGCAAACTGGTGCGCAAGGCGGTGGTCAAGCTGCTGGATGAGCCGGACTCGGTGATCAAGATCGGCACCAAGGACCTGGAACGCTCCCTGGGGATACCGGTGTTCCGCAATGAGCAGGTACTGTCCGGCACCGGGGTGATCACCGGCCTGGCCTGGACCAGCATGGGCGGCGCCACATTGCCGATCGAGGCGACGCGCATCCATACGCTCAATCGCGGCTTCAAGCTCACCGGGCAGTTGGGTGAAGTGATGAAGGAGTCCGCCGAAATCGCCTACAGCTACATCAGCTCGAACCTGAAGTCGTTTGGCGGTGATCCGAATTTCTTCGACGAAGCCTTCGTGCACTTGCACGTGCCGGAAGGCGCCACGCCAAAAGACGGCCCGAGCGCCGGCGTGACCATGGCCAGTGCATTGCTGTCGCTGGCGCGCAACCAGCCGCCGAAAAAAGGCGTGGCCATGACTGGCGAGCTGACGTTGACCGGGCACGTACTACCGATTGGCGGCGTGCGTGAGAAGGTGATTGCGGCTCGGCGCCAGAAGATTCATGAACTGATTTTGCCGGAGCCGAACCGTGGCAGCTTTGAGGAGTTGCCGGAGTACCTCAAGGAAGGCATGACGGTGCACTTCGCCAAGCGCTTCGCTGACGTCGCCAAAGTACTCTTCCAATAACACGGTAGTGAGCGGGCTTGCCCGCGCTGGGCGGCGCAGCCGCCCCAAACCCAGGCACCTCGGTCTTGCTGGAACACCGCAGCGGCCTGGTTGGGGCGGCTTCGCCACCCGGCGCG
>NZ_JAHPJF010000040.1:0-11608 GCF_020515815.1 Pseudomonas sp. AF03-9
CCCCGTCTCTTCCTCCGCCTCCAGGCGAATACGCTCTTCCGGGCTGGCGTTGTCCAGTAACCCGGCAGCGGCCTCGATCAGGTAGCCGTGGTAATCATTGACGTAGGTGGGCATGCGGTACTGGCGGATCAGCAACGGCTGCATGCCCACACTGTCACCCAACAGCAAAACCACCTCTACCGGCGGCAGTACGACTACGACAAATCCGGCAACCTGAACCGCGTTCTCGACACCTGCAAAGGCGAACATCACTACAGCTACGACCCTCTCAATCGCCTCACCCGAGCCGACCATTCCCAGGACCGCCAGGAACGTTTCGTACACGAGCCGGCCGGCAACCTGATCCGTGAGCGTCGCGGCAAGGGTCAGCAGCTTGTCACCGAGTACCGCTACGACTGTCAGCATCGGTTAATCAGCGTCATCACCGCCAACGGGCCAAGCGCCAGCTACCGCTACGACCCCTTTGGCCGGCGCATCAGCAAAACCGTTGAAGGCATGACAACGGAGTTCTTCTGGCAAGGCGACAAACTGATCGCCGAACACCACGCGGAACGGCATCGCAGCTACCTCTACGAACCGGACAGCTTTCGCCCGCTGGCACCGCTGGAAGGCTTCGGTCCCAACGACACCAAACCCTACCACTACCAACTGGATCACCTTGGAACCCCCCAGGAACTGACAAACCCCGATGGCGAAATCGTCTGGTCTGCGCACTACCGTGCCTACGGTGAAATAGCCCGTCTCGATGTGGGAATAATCGATAATCCGCTGCGTTTCCAGGGCCAATATTTCGACGCGGAAAGCGGGCTGCACTACAACCGGCATCGCTACTACAATCCGGATATTGGGCGTTATCTGACGCCGGACCCGGTGAAGCTGGCGGGTGGGATCAATGGGTATCGGTATGTGCCCAATCCTACGGGGTGGGTGGATCCGTTAGGGTTGAGCAATTGCCCTGGTGACAACTGTAAGCCCAATGCTTCCGTTGCCGCTCCCAAGCCTAACGTTAATGAAGGTGAGCCCGCTTTACCTCAGCTGACGCGAACTGAGCGACGGGCGAAAATAGATGAACTAACAGAAAAAAATGCAAAGAAAAGAGTTCTGAAATTTGAGACGAATTACAACATGCACACAGCAGAAAAACATAGTCCAGACATACCAGATCACGCATTGAGACAACGTTCTATCGACGGTACAAACCCAACCACTGGCGAACTCGAACGGATCAGCTCAAGCTCACAATTTAAAACTTGGAAAATGCAGCTTCACGCTATAAACAAGGCAATGGGAAGAATGAAGGATGGCTCAATATCACCAACAGGTTTTGATGCGCGCGGTAACCCCGTGGTAGTGGTCGAACTACCTGGTGCAGGAAGAGGCTACAAACCTAACAATAGAAATATAAACAACCCAACGTACGTGGAAAATATGGACAAAGCAGAGATCCGATTTGATAGAAACAACCAAACCCGACCATTTACAGCTTTTCCGAAGTGAGGATGCAATGCTGAAGTGCCCATTTATGGATGCGCCTTACATCCCAAATATCTCCCACGTTTTAGGAGCCTTATCGATATACGACCTTGAAAATACAATCGGCAGGGAGCTATGGAAGTACGACCCAAACAATGAAGAAGACAGAGAAAAAATAATAATTTCCTTTGTGCTTCGCGACCTTATGTACCTCTCTTACAGGCACCGATTTGTATTGATGTCCGCACTCAGGGATGCACTGAATGATCCAAATTTTGACTTCGCCAAAGAATTCGAAAGCGATCACGACAAGTACGAAACAATGGCCTGGGACGAAACCGAAATAGCCGACCCCCGAGGCTTCTTCGCCGACATCTACCGACTCGCCAACAAAGTCTGGAAAGATGACCTCCAAAAAGCCAGCAAAGAAGACCCATCAACCTGGTAAAACCACCAAACCCTGTAGTGAGCGAGCTTGCTCGCGCCGGGCCGCGCAGCGGCCCCACCCCAGGCAACGCGTTTTTCAATCAGGTCCGGGTCGTGCTTGTTGGGGCTGCTTCGCAGCCTGGCGCGAGCAAGCTCGCTCACTACAGGGACCGCAACCAACTTACTTGTACTGAGCTGACGCGATTACGCCCGCTGCTCTTGGCTTCGTACAACGCCAGGTCAGCATCACTCAGCCAACTGATTGAATCCGCGTGCGTCGATTGGTACGGCGCCAAGCCAATGCTCAAGCTGGCCCGCAATGTCGGGTCCTGCGCATAGGCCAGCGCGTTGAACCGATCACGCAAGGCGTCCATCACTTCCGTCGCAAGGTTGAGGGGCATGCCTGGCAGGATCACGCAGAATTCGTCGCCGCCGTAGCGCCCCGCCAGGTCAGTGGCGCGCAGGTTCTGGCGCAGGACTTTGCTCAGTTGGCGCAGGACGATGTCGCCGGTAACGTGGCCGTAGGTGTCGTTGATGGTCTTGAAGTGGTCGATGTCGATCAGCGCAATGGCGCCGCCGGTCTGGTTGCGGCGGCAGCGTTGGAATTCGATTTCCAGCTGGTCTTTCCAGGCGCCGTGGTTGAGCAGACCGGACAGGCTGTCGGTACGGCTCAGGGCCAGCAGTTCGCGTTTGTGCCGGGCCAGGGTGGCGGCCTGGCGGTAGCAGATCCAGCCCAGTGCCATGGGGTAGAGCATCAGCAGCGGCAAGCAGGCGTAGAGTTGGGCCTGGGTCGTCACGCCGATGAACGCCGGGGTGAATAGCAGCAGCGCTGTGCCGATGCCGAGGCCTTGGGCGGCCCAGCCAGCCAGCATGAAGCGTGCGCCGCCGATGGCGACATTGTTCATGGTCATCATTGACAGGCTGGTCACCGCTGGCAGCGGGTTGAAATGCATGGCACCGACCCAGAACCCGCCGCAAAAGGAGTCGATAAGCAAGTTGCGGCGTTCGCTGCCCAGGGCATGCTCGGCACGTCGCGAGAGCAGAAACGCCAGGTGCGGCCAGACGAAGGCGTTTACCAGCATCAGCGCCCATACCCACGGGTGCGGGTCCAGGGGGTACATCGCAAACGCCACGCACACAAAGCCGAGCGTCAGCCCCAGGGTGCGGGATTTATACAAGCGCGAAGCGAGCGGAAGTCCCTTTCCTCCGACGGCTGCCATGGTGAGGTGCAATCCTGAGGTATTGCTCGGAGTCTAACAGGGTAACGGCAAATCGCCACTACCCCTTATAAACTCGCCGCACTCAGTGGGAAAAGCCCCGCGCCAGCATCAATGCGACGCCCAGCAGCACCACGGCGGTGACCCGTTGCAGCAACACACGCCGCTTGGGGTTTTCGAGGACATGCTTGATGCGCTGCCCGAAGTAGCAATACAGGCAGCCACTGGCAAATTGCAGCAACAGGAAGGTCAGCCCGAGGATGGCGATGTCCGACGCCGAACTGTGCTCCCCTGCCCCGGCAAACTGTGGGAATACGGCGCTGAACATGATGATCGCCTTGGGGTTGGAAAACCCGGTCAGCAGGCCCTTGCCGAACAGACTGCGGGCACCTTCCACGGCGCCGGCCTTATCCAGCGACACGCCACTGCTGGTCCACTGTTTGTACGCCAGGTACAGGATATAGGCCACGCCGACCAACTGGATGCCCTGGGTAATCGCCACGTTGCCCTTGATCAGTTCCGAAAAGCCCACGGCAAAGATCAGGATCGAAATCAGGTACGACACGCTGGCGCCAAGCTGCGCCGGGAGTGATCGGCGCAGGCCGTCGCGCAGGCCCAGGCTCAACAGCAGCAGGGTCATGGGGCCGGGACTGAAGGTCAGGGTCGCGCAAAACAGCAGGAAATAGACAAACGAAGAAAGCGTCAATGCGCTGGTCATGGCGGTCAGCCCTGGAGGAGAAGGCTTGCAGTCTAGGCAAGCGGCGTTGCGCAGGGCAGGTAAAGTCAGGCCTAATCCGCCCGGACTTTACCGGTAAAATCACCAGCAAAGATAAGGAAGCTGCATGTTGGTATCCGCCATCGCTTTTGTGCCGGGCACGCCCAAAGTGCAACAGATCGTCGAGACGTTCAGCCAGGCTATCGCGAACGGTGAATGGGCACCGGGCAGCCCGTTGCCGTCGGTGCGCGAGCTGAGCCAGACCCTGGGCGTCAGCAAGTTCACCCTCAATGAAGCGCTCGATCGCCTGCGCGGACGCAACCTGCTGACCTCCCGTCAAGGCCGTGGCTATTTCGTCGCGGTGGACAGCACCCGCCCCGCCTCGTCGACCTGGGTCGAGTTGCTGCCCCAGGACCTGCTCAGCGTGCTGCGCCGTCCCCTGGCTACGGTCTATGGCGAACTGCGCCCCGGCGGCGGCCACTTGCCAGAAGCCTGGCTGGACACCGAGGCCATCCGCCAGACCCTGCGCAGCGTGGTGCGTGCACCGGCGTTGCGCATCGCCGGGATGGGCACCCCGGCCGGGCTGTTACCGTTGCGCCAGGCCTTGCAGCAAAAGCTCCACGGTGAAGGCGTGTCGGTGCCGGTGGAGCAAATCATCACCACGCCCAACACTGTGCAAGGCCTGGACATGCTCATGCGCCTGCTCGCACGCCCTGGCGACACGGTGCTGCTGGACGCGCCGTGCTACTTCAACTTCCACGCCAACCTGGCCCTGCATGGGGTCAAGGTGCTGACAATCGAACGGCGCCCCGACGGCTTCGACTTCAGCGCCCTCGAACAGCTGCTGGCCGAACACCGCCCCAGCCTGTACCTGACCACCAGCGTGCTGCACAACCCCACCGGCCACTCCTTCAGCCCGAGCCAGGCGTTCCGGCTGTTGCAACTGACCCGGCAGTACCACTGCCATATCGTCGAGGATGATCTCTACGGCGACCTGCATCCCAACCCGCCACCGCGCCTGGCCGCACTGGCCGGGCTGGAGCAGGTCACCTACCTGTCGGGGTTTTCCAAGATCCTCAGCGCCAACACGCGCGTCAGCTATGTGGTGGCGGCGCCGCAACTGGCGGCCAACCTGACCAATATGAAGTTGATGAGCGGCGGCGTAACGTCCGAACTGTTCGAGCAGGTGGTGTACCGCATGCTCAGCGAAGGCAGTTACGCCAAGCATCGCAAGCGCATGCAACAACGCTTGATCGAGGCCGGTGCGCGGGTCGAGCAATGGCTCAAGCGCTGCGGTTGCGAACTGCCGACGCCGTATGAAGGCGGGATGTTTATCTGGGCGCACCTGCCACCGGGCGTCAACGGCGAACTGCTGGCCCAGGACGCGTTGAAACAGGGCATGGTGCTGGCGCCAGGCACCTTGTTCGGTTACGACCCCACGCGCCGCGACTCGATGCGCTTCAACGTGGCCCACAGCGATGAACCCCAGGCGCAGCAGGTATTCGAGGCCTTGCTGCTCAAGGCTTCACCGGCGCATCAGTGACGGCTCAGCGACGATGGGCCAGTGAGCGCACGCAGCGGTCCCCCAGGCTTTGCACGCCCTGCACCAGCAGCACCAGCACAACCACCGTGACCACCATGATCTGGTTGTTGAAGCGCTGATAACCGTAGCGAATCGCCAAGTCCCCCAGCCCGCCGCCGCCGATCACCCCGGCCATCGACGAAAAACCGATCAGCATCACCAGGGTCAACGTCACGCCGGCCACCAGCGCCGGCAAGGCTTCGGGCAATAACACCTTGAAAATCACATGGCGGATGTCACCCCCCATGGCCACGATGGCTTCGATGCGGCCCTTGTCCACTTCGTCCAACGCGGTTTCGACGATGCGTGCAAAAAACGGAAAGGCCCCAATAGTGATAGGCACCACCGCCGCCGTGCTGCCCAAGGTCGTGCCGACGATCAGCCGTGTCAGCGGGATCAACGCAATCAGCATCACCACGAACGGCAACGAGCGCCCGAGGTTGATCACCGCGCCCAGCGCACGATTGAGGCGCGGCAACGGCAGCAGGCCATCGCGACGGCTGATAAACAGCAATACGCCCAGGGGCAGGCCGATCAACAAGGTAAACAACCCGGCCAATAGCACCATGTACAGGGTTTCGCCGGTGGCATTGAGCAGCAATTGCAGGATGTCATTCCAATCGGTCTTCATACCGCCCTCGCCACTTGCAGGCTCGGCGCCAGCGAACGACCAAGGCGCGACGCGGGGTCGGCCTGCAGTTGCAGCAGCGTGCCGCTTTCCACGACGCGGCCATCGGCCAGGGACACCGCGCTGTCGCAGATCGCCTTGACCACCTCCAGCTCATGGGTAATGAGCACGATGGTCACGCCAAGTTGCCGATTGATGTCACGCAGCAACTCAAGGATCGATGCGGTGGTTTCCGGGTCCAGGGCGCTGGTGGCCTCGTCCGACAACAGATACGCCGGGCGCGCCGCCAATGCGCGGGCAATGCCGACGCGCTGTTTCTGCCCGCCGGAGAGCTGCGAAGGAAACGCCTGGGCCTTGTCGCTCAAACCCACCAACGCCAACAACTCGGCGACCCGCGCCGCGCGCTCGGGCTTGGGCACATTGCCGATCTCCAGCGGCACCGCGACGTTATCCGCGACGTTGCGCGAATGCAGCAGGTTGAAGCCCTGGAAGATCATGCCGATGCGCTGGCGTTGCGCACGCAGCGCCTTGCCCGTGAGTTGGGTGAGGTCCTGGCCATCCATCAGGATGCGCCCGGCGCTCGGCCGTTCCAGCAGGTTCAGGCAACGCAGCAAGGTACTCTTGCCCGCGCCGCTGCGCCCGACGATACCGAAGATCGAACCGTCGGCAATCTGCAACGACACGTTATCCAGCGCCGCCGGCTGGCCGTCGGCGTAGGTTTTGCTGACGCCGTCGACAACGATCATTCGGCCGCCACCGGGATCACCGAACCGGCGTATTTCTCGGTAATGAACTTGGCCACCTGGGGCGAACGCAAGTCCTTGGCCAACTGCTCGATGCGCGGGTCTTTGGCCAGTTTCGGCGTAGTCACCAGGATGTTGGCGTAGGGGTTGCCCTTGGCCGCTTCCAGGCCCAGCGCGTCCTTGGCCGGTTCCAGGCCGGCTTCAAGGGCGAAGTTGCCGTTGATCACCGCCAGGTCCACATCGTCCAGCGCACGGGGGATTTGCGGTGATTCGATCTCCAGGATCTTCAGGTGCTTGGGGTTCTCGGCGATGTCTTTCGGCGTGGCCTGGTCCTTGGCCGCATCGTTGAAACCCGGTTTGAGCTTGATCAGGCCATTGGCTTGCAGCAGGTACAGCGCGCGGCTGAGGTTGGTGACGTTGTTCGGCACGGCGACGGTGCCCTTGTCCGGCACTTGAGCGAAGCTGTTGTGACGCCGCGAATAAATGCCCAACGGCTCGATATGCACAGTGGCCGCGACGCTGAATTTCTGGCCGAGCGCCTGCTCCTGGGAATTGAGGTACGGCAAGTGCTGGAAGTAATTGGCGTCCACATCACCGTGGGCGAGCAGCTCGTTGGAGTTCACGCCGCTGGGAATCTCGATGATCTTGAGGTTCAGGCCCGGGTCGAGTTTCTGCACATATTCGAGGATCTGCGCATGGGGAATCGGGTCGGCGGCAACACGCAAGGCATCGGCGGCCGACACGCTGAATGAAGCGAGCAACACTGCCAGGGAAAGCGCGGTTTTTTTCAACATGGGGTGATCTCCTGATCAGGCGGACAGTGCTTGGGGCAGCGTGGCATCGGTATAAAAACGTTGGGCGACGTCGGGGTGCGAGCGCAGGCGGCCTTTGAGGTAGTTCCAACCGACGTCGCGCAGCAACGGGTTACGCGGGTCGCTTTCGGGGCCATGGGCGTCGCGCAGCAGTTCGGGCGCCAACTGGTACACCGGCACCACCGCGTCCAGTTGCGCGCCGAGGAAAAACGCCAGGGACAAACGCTCGCTGCCCAGCGGCGGCGAGACCACCCGGTGCACGGTGGCACGCAGGTAGCCGTTGCTTGCCAGTTCGAGCAATTCGCCGATGTTCACCACCAGGGTGTCGGGGCGCGGCGACGCGTCGATCCAACGGCCCTCTTCCACTTCCACCTGCAAGCCGGCTTGCTGGTCTTGCAGCAGGAAGCTGAGGAACCCCGAGTCTTTGTGCGCGCCGACGCCTTGGCGACTTTGCTGTGCATGGCGGCCGGGGTAGCGGATCAGCTTGATGTGTTCGTTGGGTTTGTCGCCGTACAGCGCGTCAAAGGCGTTTTCCGGCAGGGACAGGGCCTGGGCGAAGGCACGCAACAGGCGCAAGGCCATCTGGGTCATCGCCTGCTGCCAGCCGAGCACCAGTGGTTTGAGCTCAGGCAACGCCGCCGGCCATTGATTGGGGCCTTGCAGCCGGGCCCAAGCGGCCGGGTGTTGCGCCACGCTCAAGGGCTCGCGCTCGGCACCGACATCGAACTGTTCGCGCAGGTCCGGCTGGCCACGGGTGATCTCCGAGGCGGCACGGTTGTAGCCGCGAAAATGTGGCGAGTTGAGCATGCCGACGGCGAGTTTGTCGGCCTCGGGCAAGGCAAAAAATGCCCGCGCCTGCTGCTGCACCTCGGCCAGCAGCGCCGCGTCGATGCCATGGCCGGTGAGGTAGAAAAAACCGATATGCCGCGCTGCAAACCGCAGCTCATCGAGGAACTGCTGACGCTGCTGCGGGCCTGCGTCGAGCTGCGACAAGTCGAGCAACGGCAAGGCGGTGATTGACTGAAGCTGGGACATCGGCGGCTCACTCCATGAACGTCTATGGTGGGAGCAACCAATCTAAATGATCTTAAAAAACCTCAATAAATAACTTTTTAGAATTAGCTTAAGCTGCCCCGCCCTATCGCCTCGATACGGGGTTGGTATGTGCGTTATTGGGGCAAGGGAATCACCCGCAACGGCCGCACCGATTTGTAGGAAAAGCTCGAATAGATCTCTTTGACACACGGCAGCGTCTGCAACACTTCCCGTGCAAATTCGCCAAACGACTCAAGGTCCTTGGCCACCACTTCCAGCAAAAAGTCATAGCGCCCCGAGACGTTATGACACGCGACGATCTCCGGGATCGCCAGCAGCCGCTGCTCGAATGCACGGGCGATTTCCTGGGTATGGCTCTCCATCATGATGCTCACGAACGCCGTCACCCCATAGCCCAGCGCTTTGGGCGAGAGGATCGCCTGGTAGCCGCTGATCACCCCGCTCTCCTCCAGGTTGCGCACCCGCCGCCAGCACGGCGAAGTGGTCAGGGAAACACGCTCGGCCAACTCGGCCACGGTGAGGCGGGCGTTACCTTGCAGCGCGTTTAACAGGGCTTTGTCGGTGCGATCCAGACTCACAGGCATAATGTGCCCCTATTCCTTATTTTTATCGGTTTTTCATGCCTTGAGGCGGCGTTTTGGCAGCAAACTTTGCAACGTTCATCTGCGGTTATGAGCATAGCATTGTAGGAAATAAGGAGCGCCCGACATGAACAATAAACACAATGCATTCGGCTTTTCGACCCGCGCCATCCACCACGGTTATGACCCCAAGGACCACCACGGCGCGCTCGTGCCGCCGATCTATCTGTCCGCCACCTTCGCCTTTCCTACCGCCGAATACGGGGCTGCGTGTTTTGCCGGTGAAGCCAACGGCCACTTCTATACGCGCATTTCCAACCCCACACTGGCGTTGCTCGAAGCGCGCATGGCCACCCTGGAAAACGGCGAGGCCGCCGTGGCGTTCAGTTCCGGCATGGGCGCGATTGCCGCCACGTTCTGGACCCTACTGCGCCCCGGCGATGAAGTGCTCGTCAGCCAGACTCTGTACGGTTGCACCTTTGCGCTGTTGCACCACGGCATCGGCGAATTCGGCATCAAGGTGCGCCATGTCGACCTCACCGATCTCGCCGCCGTGCGCGCCGCAATCACCCCCGCCACGCGCATGATTTATTGCGAAACCCCGGCCAACCCCACCCTGCAACTGGTGGACATCGCCGCCGTGGCCGCCCTCGCCCATACGCAACCGAATATCACCGTGGTGGTCGATAACACCTACTGCACGCCCTATCTGCAAAGGCCGCTGGAACTGGGCGCGGATGTGGTGGTGCATTCGGCCACCAAGTACCTCAGCGGGCACGGCGACATCACCGCCGGTATCGCCGTAAGCAGCCTCGCCCTGGCGCAACGCATCCGCTTGCAAGGGCTCAAGGACCTGACCGGCGCAGTGATGTCACCGCAGGATGCGGCGCTGCTGATGCGCGGCCTCAAGACCCTGGCCCTGCGCATGGACCGTCATTGCGCCAACGCCCAGGCCGTCGCCGAAGCCCTGGACGCCCACCCGGCCGTGCAGTGGGTGACTTACCCAGGGTTGCGATCCTTCCCACAGTACGAGTTGGCGCAGCGCCAGATGAAACTGTCCGGCGGCATGATCGCCTTCGAACTCAAGGGCGGCATCGACAGCGGTCGGCGCTTCATGAATGCACTCAAGCTGTTCACCCGTGCGGTCAGCCTGGGCGACGCCGAATCACTGGCCCAACACCCGGCCAGCATGACCCATTCCACCTACACCCCGGAACAGCGTGCACACCACGGCATCAGCGAAGGTCTGGTGCGTTTATCGGTGGGCCTGGAAGACATCGCCGACCTACTGGCGGATGTGCAGCAGGCCCTGGCCAAATGCACGCGGGCTGCGCCGCGTCATACGGCAACGGTTGAGCATGCGCTGAAATAAACCGTAGCTCGTTTCCTTAACGGTGGTCGGAAGGGTCCGACTACCGTTATGCGGTTTTAATCTGGATTAATCCGGATTGGATCCCCTTCCCGGCGCCAGGCTGTACTAGCATACGTCTCGGCGGGAAACGCTCTCACTGTGGGGTATTCGCACTAGCATTCGTTGATTCCCGCCGCGTCATGGCTGAATACCTGCACTCGAAACTCATGGACGAAGCAGATGAACTCACACCTGTTCCCACATATAGGCAAGGTCATCGCCAGCACCGGCAGTCGCCATTTCCCACGCATGCTGCATGACCTGATCCTCACCCAACTGGCAGTGGACGCCACCCATATCAGCCAATTGCGAGCGAGCTCCGACGGCCACACCCATCGCACCATCAGCCCGGTCTACACCGATTCGGTGGCGACCATGGGCGAAGAACAACCGGCCGCGCAACTGCACCTCACCCGTCACAAGGACGACGTGCGCTACGTGCTCTCGGTGTACCGCTCGCACCAGTCGGCCAACTTCTCCGCCCAGGAGCGCAGCATGCTGCAGGACTTTTCCACCCTGCTGCTGCCCATGGTGGAAAAGCACATCGCCGCGATCCAGCCGTGCCGCCTGGACAACGATGGGACGGCGCCGCAAAACCAAGGCCTCGAAACCCTGCGCCGACGCATCGAAGAGCGCCTGGTGCAATCGGGGCTGACCCTGTCCAAACGTGAACTGGAAGTGTGCGTTGGCCTGCTGGCCGGGCGTACCGCACCGGAGTTGGCCGAGCAGTTGGCGTTGAAGGTCAACACGATTGAGAGCTACCTCAAGCGCGCGTCGATCAAGCTGGGGATCAGTGGACGACATTCGTTGTTGCGGTGGATGTACTCAACAGAGCAAACCACGGATGTCTGAGCCAACACAGTTCTAAATATGAGAGCGGGCTTGTGTGGGAGCGGGCTTGCTCGCGAAAGCAGTGTGTCAGTCACTGAATATGCAGACTGATTCACCGCATTCGCGAGCAAGC
>NZ_JAHPJF010000041.1:0-9281 GCF_020515815.1 Pseudomonas sp. AF03-9
GCTGGAGATCCCTCTCACACCGCCAATCCCCTGTGGGAGCTGTCGAGCTTTAGCGAGGCTGCGAAGGCGGCGGCACTGTTGGTAGAGGTGATGGGTGACCGCAGCAACGGATATGGACTCAAGCCCCAGAGGTACTCCTTCAGAGGCATAGCCGCATTCCCCCAAGGCGCCCTACCCTGATCACCCGCGGAGGCCCCAACCCATGCTCACCCACCCCCAAATCGTACTGACCCTGCGCCGACACCACCTGTTCAGCCGGCTACCGGAAAAAACCTTCCAGGACGTCTGCACCCTGGCCAACCTCAAGCGCCTGCCCGGCCACACGCCGCTCGTGCATCAGGGCGACCCCGCCGAGCGTTTCTTCCTGCTGGTCAGCGGCCAGATCAAACTGCACCGCGTCACGGGCGAAGGCCAGGAGCACCTGGTGGAAGTCATCCAACCTGGCCAAACCTTTGCCGAGGCGCTGCTGTTCACCCAAGCCAAGGCCTACCCGGTCAGCGCCACCGCGCTTAAAGACAGCGTGTTGGTCAGCATCGAAGGCCAGCACTACCGCCGTGCCCTGGAGGACCAGCCGCAGATCTGCCTGGCGATCCTCGGCAGCATGAGCATCCACCTGCACCAGCGCTTGCAAGACATCGACACCCTGACCCTGGCCAACGCCAGTCGCCGAGTGATCAATTTCCTGTTCCAGGAGCGCAATGCCGTCAGCGGTGAGGTGGTGCTGCAAGTGCCCAAGCGCCTGGTGGCATCGAAGCTGGGGATCCAGCCGGAGACCTTTTCAAGGATCCTGCACCGGCTGGTCGAAAGTGGCTTGATCGAGGTGCAGCGGCGCACCATCCGGATCCTGTGCGAAGAACAGCTGATGGGCTACCAGGCAGGCTGACTCAGTGCCCGCTGTGGGTCACGCCTGCCGGTTGCTGCAACAGCGCCAGGTCAATTTCGGCAAACCGCAGCACGCGCCCACCCGTATCCGCCGCGACCTTTTGCGCCTTGGCCTCATCGGCGAACGACGCCAGCACCACCCCCATCGCGCCCTTGAGCCCGGTGCCGATCACATAAAACGCAGTGCGCGCATCGATCAGCTGCGTGTCGTCCGGTGCATCCCAATGGCTGCGCCCCATGTCATGCACATACAGCTTGGCGGTGTCGTGATGGTTTTCCGGCTGCAACCACCAGCCGAGCATTTCGGCGGTGGAGCAGAACTTCTTCACCCCGTCGCGCTCCACCACCTGGCCCTTGGGCCCGGGGAATTCGCTGATGACCATGCCGCACACATGACACTCATCATTGGGATGAAACGCCACCGGTGCATCGGTGAAGCTCGACTCTGGCGCCTTGTCGCACGCCGCCAGCAACAGGCCGGCCAACAGCGCCGCCATTACCCGTGTATTTACACCCATAAACGTGACTCCAGCCGTCATAAGAATTCTTCAGGCCGCGCGCCGTTTGAACAAGCCATAGGCCAGCGCCAGCGGTACGCCGACCCACGCCAGCAGGCATGCCCATAACACTGGCGCCGGCACATCGAGGTCGCTGCCCAGGGCCATGACCCCGACCGATGCAGTCCCCGTGTCGAAGCCCGCGAGGTTGATCAGCCGATACACATCGGTGGGGTTGAACAGCAGCAACCACGGCAAGCCCTGGGGGTTGAATTGACCTTTGCTCAGCACCAGCAAGGCGAGCAAACCGAGGTCGAACACCAGCACAAAGAAGAACCACACGCCAAGCGCCAGGCCGGCGGCGGTGGATTTTTCTGCGCAGAGGCTGCTCAGCGCGTAGGCCAGGCCGAGAAAACCCCAGCCCAGCAATGTCGAGGTCAGCATGAAGCGGCCGAACGCCCAGAGCAGCAGGCCCAGTTCAACGTCATCCACCAACAGCGCAATGGCGAACATCGCGCAACCAAAGCCGATCACGGTGGCCAGGGCCAGGATCAGCCCATGCCCGACAAACTTGCCCAACAGGATCTGCCCGCGTCCCAGCGGGTAAGTGAGCAGCAGCAACAAGGTGCCGCTTTCGTCTTCGCCGACAATGGCGTCGTAGGCCAGCAACAACGCGATCAGCGGCATCAGGAAAGTCGCCAGGCTGGCCAGGCTGGCGATGGTCGCCGGGATCGACGTGAAGCCCAATTGCCCGGCGGCGGCCGCGCCAAGCCAGGCGATACCGATGGCCAATACTGCGAACAACAGGCTGATCGCCAACAACCAGCGGTTGCGCAGGCCGTCGCCAAACTCTTTGCGGGCCAGGTTCCAGACTGCGTTCATAAGGCGACCTCCCCGCTGTTGAGGTAGTGGCGATAGATGTCCTCCAGGGACGGCGGCAAAAGCTCCACATCGCTGGGGCTGTCCAGCACCAGCAACTGGCGCAGCAGGTCCATCTTGTCGTTCGCGTGCGCCGCCACTTGCAGGCCACCTGGGCCCCAGGTCTGGGTGACATGCCCGGCGGCGCTCCAGCGCTGTTGCAACATGTCCGGGCGTTGCAGGCCACGGCTGCGGATCAGCGTCGGCAACCCGGCCTCGGCACGCAGTTGCGCGAGACTGCCCAGTGCGAGCAGACGGCCTTGGGTGAGGATCGCGGCGCGGTTGATATGCGCCTCCACGCCCGGCAACACGTGGGAGCACAGGATGATGCTAGTACCGCCCTCGCGCAGGCGGTCGAGCAAACCGTACAGGTCCTGGGTGGCGACCGGATCAAGGCCGACGGTGGGTTCGTCGAGCAGCAACAGGCGGGGTTCACCCAGCAGCGCCTGGGCCAGCCCAAGGCGCTGGCGCATGCCTTTGGAGTAGGTCTTGACCCGCCGCTCGGCCGCTGCGCCCAGGCCGACGTCGTGCAGCAGGCGGTCGACCTGATGCAGCGGCGCGCCCTTGAGCCGAGCGAAATGACGCAAGGTTTCGAGGCCGCTCAACTGCGCATAGAAGGTCACGTTTTCCGGCAGATAGCCGAGCATGCGCCGCACCCGGGGATCGCTCGGCGCACGGCCGAAGACCCGCACCTGCCCCGCGCCGGGCTGCAATAAGCCCAGCACCAGTTTCATCGCGGTGGTCTTGCCCGCGCCGTTATGCCCGAACAGGCCCAGCACTTCGCCGGGAGCCAGGCTCAGGTTCAAATCGTGCAGCACCGCCGTGCGCCCATAACGCTGGGTGACGCCTTCGATCTCGACGACGTTCATCATGCAGGTTCCTTGTGGTTGGGGGCTTGCATCAAGGGGTGGCTGTCCATCACCCCGGGCGACTTCATCACCGGAAACGCACGTTGCACCCAACGCAGCAGCTCAATGCCAGGACTGTTCATCAACAGGCGCACCTGGGGGTACAACCACAGCAGGCGGTCGACGTTGTCGTTGGGCTCGTAGACCACATCGCCGAGGCCATCGCCGTTGCGGTCCCAGCCCAGGTAGTCGCTCCAGAAATTGCCACGGCCGTCGGCCGACCATTCCTGCAAGCGTGTGGCCACGTACTTGACCTGGCGGCGGTTGCCGATAAAGGCGTTGCCGGCGATGCGGTTGTCTTCCGAGCCGGCCGTGAGGTGAATGCCCACGGCGCTGCGCTCGAAGCGGTTGTGTTCGATGCGGTTGAACAGCGAGTTATAGATAAACAGCGCCTTGCCTTCGCCGCCGGTGATCATACTGTCGCCGGTGGAACCGTCGCGCACGTCGCTGACGAGGTTGTCCTGCAAGGTGGAATAGGTGATGTAGTTCATCAGGATCCCGTAGTTCTGGTCCTGCTCGGAGCGGTTGCCGATCACCGTGAGCTTGCGGCTTTGCATCAGCGCATAGCCGGTGCGGGTGCGGCGGGTGGTGTTGCCGAGTACCTGGTTGTCGTTGGCGAACATGTAGTGGATGCCGTAACGCAGGTCTTCGAGGGTGTTGCCTTGCAGCAGGTTGCCGTTGGAGGTGTCGATGTAGATACCGTCGCGGGCCTCGCGCACTTGGTTGCCAATGACCCGAGCACCGTGCACCGCGTACAAGTGGATGCCGTTGCCTCGGTCCTGGGAACGCAGCAGCGGGTCGCCCTGGATGCGGTTGTCGATCAGGCTCACGTCGGCGGTGCCGTCGACCCAGATGCCAAAGCCTGGACCTTGCAGGTAGTTGCCGCGCAGTTGTGTGCGCTGGGCCTGGGGCTGGATGAAGACCGCGGCGTTCATCGCGGTGAGGTCGCGGCCCCAGTCGAGGAAAGTGCAGCCCTGCACGCTGACGTCAGGGGCGCTGATGATCAGGCCGTTGCCCTGTCCTTCGGCCTGGAAGATGGCGTCGGGGGCGCAGGTGAGTTGCATCGGCTGGTCGATGCTGAACGAGCCACGGTATTCGCCTGCGGGCAGGCGCCAGTGCTGTTCGCCGTCGGGTTGCAGCGGCAAGTCGGTGAGTGGCCGCACAGCGGCGGCCGCCTGGGCCGAAAACAATCCCAGCGCCAGCAAGACGAGAAGTGATCGAGCCACGGCGATACCCCATGAATGAAAGACGACCCGGTGTGGGAGCAAGGCTTGTGTGGGAGCAAGCCCGCTCCCACACAACCCACGCGCCTGGATTGGCCCAGTGGTGGTGCTCTGCGTTCAGGCAGGCTCGACTTTCATGCGCCCCACCATCTCCATATGCAGTGCATGGCAGAACCAGCTGCAGTAGTACCAATGCAGCCCCGGCTTGTCGGCGATAAAGGTGATCGACGAAGTCTGCTGCGGGCTGATCTCCATGCTCACGCCGTGGTTGACCATCACAAAACCGTGGGTCACGTCCTCGATCATGTCGATATTGGTGATGGTCACCGTGACTTCATTGCCCTGCTTGACCGTGAACTCCGAGAGCCCATAGGCCGGGGCCATGGAGGTCATGTACACGCGCACCTTGTTGCCGTCGCGGATCACCTTGCTGTCGGTTTCCAGGTTGATGCCGTCCTTTTTGGCCAGTGCCACGGTCTCGGCGAAAAACGGGTCGTTGCGTTCCCAGATCTTTTTCGGGTTGATCTGGTCACGCCGCGCCATCACGCAGTCGTGGGGTTCGGCAAAGGCCGGGCCGTCGTGGACCAGTTTCATCTCCTCGCCGGAGATGTCGATCAACTGGTCGTTCTCCGGGTGCAGTGGGCCGGTGGGCAGGAAGCGGTCCTTGGAGAACTTGCTCAGCACCATCAGCCACTGGCCATCGGCGTCGCGGGTTTCGGTGAGCGAGGCGTGGTTGTGACCGGGCTGGTAGTGCACGTCGAGTTTCTGCTTGATGTAGTCGACCTTCTCGCCACCGTAGGCGCGGATCGCCTTGGCGATGTCCCACTTGACCACCTGGCTGTCGATAAACAACGTGGTGTAAGCGTTGCCGCGCCCGTCGTAGGTGGTGTGCAACGGGCCCAGGCCCAGTTCCGGCTCACCCACCACCACGCCGCGCGGGTCGCTGATCTTGCCGTTGAACAGGTCGTCGAGCTTGTCGATGGCGATGATGGTGCAGGTGGGCGACAGCTTGCCGTTGGCGATGAAGTACTTGCCGTCCGGCGAGGTGTTGCAGCCATGGGGGTTTTTCGGCACCGGGATATAGCGGGTGAATTCGCTGTCCTTGCCGTCCAGCGATTTGCGCCCATCCACCACCGGCACCTTGGCGCCGTCGACGCTGATGAACTTGCCGGCCTTGATCGCCGCCTCGATGCGCGGGATGTTGAACACCACCACCCAGTCGCGCTCGTTGCGCATCATGCCGGCCAGGTCAGTGGCCTTTTCCGAGTTGTAGCAGGTAGCGGCTGCGTATTTGCCGGTGTAGTCCATGTCGGCGTTGTCGAGGTTGCCGTCGACGATGACCTGGAAGGCCATCTCCATTTTCTCGGCGTCGATGGCGTTGAACATGGTGAAGCTGTTGCGATCCTGCAGGTCGAAATTCTTGCCGTCATTGGGGTGCGGAATGATGAACTCGGCGTTGCAGAACACGTACTTGGTGTACGGTACCTTTTGCAGGCGCAGGCCGTGGATGGCCTGGGCATTGGGCACGGTGAGGATCTTGTCGCACTTCATGATGTCCAGGCGGATGCGTGCGACCCGGGTGTTGGCCTTGTCGTTGATAAACAGGTATTTGCCGTCGTACTTGCCGTCGGTGGTGGACAGGTGCGGGTGATGGCAATCGCCGTTCGGGTACTTGGCGCCCTCCCCCAGGACGCGCTTGCTTTCGTTGGTCAGCCCCCAGCCGGTGGCGGCGTCGATATTGAACACCGGGATACGCATCAGCTCGCGCATCGACGGAATGCCGAGCACGCGCACTTCGCCCTGGTGGCCGCCGCTCCAGAAGCCGTAATAGTCGTCGAGCTGGCCCGGTTCCACATGGATTTTCGCCTTGGCGTCCTTGGCCGCCGCCGCAAAGGATTCACGGGTAAACACCGTGCCGCCAAGGGCCGAAGCCCCGGCCAAGACCGCGCCGGTCACCGCACCGCTGCCGAGGAAACCGCGCCGGGTCAGGCCGTCGTGCTTTTCGTCTGTGTCGTTCATGGGTTGCTCCTTCAAGCGTTGGGATTTATCTGCACCACGGGAATCTGCTGCGCCGCCTTGTTGCGCTTCTTGCGCTTGTTGATCAGCGGCGGGCACTTGTGATCGTTGTGCCAGGTCATCTGGCAATCGAGGCAGTAGTGGCATTCGTTGGGGTTGATATGGCCGTCGGGATGGATCGCCTGGATCTCGCATTCCTTGGCGCACAGCTGGCACGGGTTGCCGCATTCGGCGCGACGCTTGAGCCAGTCGAACAGGCGGAACTTGCTCGGGATCGCCAGCGCCGCTCCCAGTGGGCAGACGTAGCGGCAGTAGACTTTGCGGGTGAACAGATTGATCACCAGCAGCGCCACGGCGTAGAGCACGAACCACCACTGGCGGTCGAAATGCAGGGTGATGGCGGTCTTGAACGGTTCGACTTCGGCGAAGCGCTCGGCGGTGGCCATGGACTCCAGGGAAATGCCGAACAGCACCAGCAGGATCAGGTACTTGATCGCCCACAACCGCTCATGCACGGCGAACGGCAATTCGAACTGGCGGATCTTGAGCAAACGCGCGGCTTCATTGAGCAGTTCCTGCAACGCGCCGAACGGGCACAGCCAGCCGCAGAACACGCCACGTCCCCACAGCAGAATGCTCGCAGCGGTGAACACCCAGAGCATGAAGATCAGCGGGTCGGTGAGGAACAGCTCCCAGCGGAACCCTTCGAACAGCGCATGCACAAAGGTCAGCACATTCACCACCGACAACTGCCCCAACGCATACCAACCGATAAAAACCACGGTAAACACCAGGTAGCCCCGGCGCAGCCAATGCAACAGGCGTGGGCGGCGGGCCAGGCTGTCTTGCAGGAACAGAATCGCCGTGAGCAGTACCAGCGCGGCGCCGAGTACCAGCACCTGGGTTTGCTTCTGATACCAGATGCTCAGCCACAGCGGGCGATTGGCTTCATCGATCGCCACCTGCTCCTCGGCGCTGGGCGCCGGGCGTTCCAGGTACTGTTCGGGCATCTGGTAAGGCAATTCGAAACTGCTGAAGGTGCCGCTGACCGGGCCGGTCTGGCGGCGTACCAAGAGTTCCAGGGTCCACGGCGAACCGGGGTCGAAGGCCGCTTGCGGGCGCACGATAAACACCGACATCTCGTCAAACGCCGGCATGCCATCGGCGTAGGCGTCATCGATGCGCTGGTGGTCGAGGTCGCGAAAGCTGATGACATTGCCGAATTGGCGCAACTGCACCCGGTCGAAAATCCCGCCGCGCACATAGCCCGAGCCCTTGAACGAAAACAGCCCGCGCCCGAGCACGGCAATCGCCTGCTCACCGGGTTTGAGGCGCCGCATCAGGTCTGTGTAGTGCGCCTCGCCCAGCAGGTTGCGGCCGATGCTCGGCGGATTGATGTCGGCCACGTAGAGATCGATGAAGGTGTCGTCGGCGGCACCGCTGGCTTCGGCAGCGGTGTCCTTGAAGGCGACGTCGACCTGGCCACGGGTCAGGTGCAGGCGGCGGATCGCACCGTTGCCGGTCAACTGCGCCCAGCTCGCAGGGGTGAACTCATCAGTGCGGATCAGCGCGGCTTTCTGCTTGGCGGCGGCCTTGCCGTCGATGAGCTTGAGGGCCACCGCGACTTCATGGGCAGCGCGCATCACCACCTCATTGACCACCATGGCCGTCACCGTCGCACCGGCAATCGCGTCCACGGTGACCGCCTTGAGGTCACTGGAGCGGCCAACCACCACCCGTTGGCGCACGTCCACACCCGCATAGTGGCCGGTGAACTCATGCAGCTTGGCCTCGGGGATGCCGATCAGCAGGATCGGTTCGTGGTGCTCCAACACATAGGCATCGCGGATGATCCCGGCGGTGTCGAGGATCACCTGGGTGTTGATCGGTTTGCCCGAGTAGGCCGGGATATTCAGCACATCCAGGGTCTGGAACACATAGCCGACGGGCTGGCCGCCCTGGCTGATGGTACGCACCTTGAACGGGCCTTCGGCGGCCGAGACTGCGTCGTGTTGGGGGAAGGTGTGATCGATGCGTTGCTGCGCGGGCTCGGCTTGGGCGTTGGGCAAAAACATCAGCAGCACCGCCATGATCAGCCAGTGAAGCGTCAGGTGCGTGGAACGGATCATGGGGTCCCTTACGGCGGCGTGCTGAAGATGGGACCGATGGTAGAGGCGAGGATGGCCAGTGGCCCTTGACCAGAATCAAGCCGGTTTTTTCCGAGGTGTGGCGTATCACCGCAACCCGAAACCAATGGAAGAAACCGAAATTCCCTGTGTCGAGCTTTAGCGAGGCTGCGAAGGCGGCGGCACTGTTGGTAGAGGTGTTGGCTGAAACACCGCTTTCGCGGGCAAGCCCGCTCCCACAGTTGATCGGTGTTGATGGATAGTGAGTGTTCGGCTGAAGATCGCCCAGGCACTGCTAGTCCCCTGTGGGAGCTGTCGAGCCCTAGCGAGGCTGCGAAAGCGGTGGCACTGTTGATAGAGGTGTTGGCTGAACCGCCGCTTTCGCGGGCAAGCCCGCTCCCACAGGTGATTGGTGTTGATGGGGAGTAAGTGTTCGGCTGGAGATCGCCTAGGCACTGCTAGTCCCCTGTGGGAGCTGTCGAGCTTTAGCGAGGCTGCGAAGGCGGTGGCACTGTTGATAGAGGTGTTGGCTGAACCGCCGCTTTCGCGGGCAAGCCCGCTCCCACAGGTGATTGGTGTTGATGGGGAGTGAGTGTTCGGCTGGAGATCGCCTAGGCACTGCCAATCCCCTGTGGGAGCTGTCGAGCCCTAGCGAGGCTGCGAAGGCGGTGGCACTGCTGGTGGAGGTGTTGGCTGAACCACCGCTTTCGC
>NZ_JAHPJF010000042.1:0-7137 GCF_020515815.1 Pseudomonas sp. AF03-9
CGGGACTGTTGGTGGAGGGGTTGCCCTCAGCCATAGAATCTCCCAGAGGTTAATTGTGTGGTCTCAGGCCGGCCCTGGTTATTTGGGGTAGAGCGGCGGCAAGCTGGTGGTGTCCGTCGCAGGGTCCAGCTCGCGTTCGGCCATGGGGATGGCCTTGACCGCGCGCCACAGTTCTTCGCCCAGCCAGTATTGGCCGCTTTCGCTGTAGAGCGCGCCGTTGAGGCCGTCGAGGGCGTCGGACAGTGGTACAAACCGGGCGGCCATCTCGGCCAGGGTTTCCGGTTGCTGGCGCGCCCAGGCGTCGAGGGCCTGGCGGGTGGCCTGGGGGTCGTTGGCCTGGGTGGCGCGCTTGAGGTCGTCGAGCAGCGTACGTGGGCTCGGGCCGGTTTGCGCGGCGCGCAGCACGGCGGGCTGGCGACGTGCGCGCCACCACAGGCCAAAGCCGAGCAGGGTGGTGCAGGCCAGGATCAGCGTGCTCAGTTGCCACAGCCACAAGCGACTGTCGTCCGGTGCGGTGATGATGGTCGGCGTGGCGGGGGGGTCCACCACCAGGCTTGGGTTATTGGCCACTTGCAGGGTGCGCGCCGGCAGGCTGGTATGTTCAAGGTGGTCTTCGTGGGTGTTCCACCACACCACGTCTACCGCCGGCAGTTCCAACGGGCCGACGCGGTTGGGCACCAGGGCCTCGCGGTCTTCGCGGCTGCCGATCAGGCCGCGGTCGCTGGTCTGGTTGCCGAGCACCGGTTGGTCCGGGTAACGGCGCAGGCCGTTGATGTCGGTGCTGGGCAGCGCCGGCAGTTGCGCGCTGGAGAGGCCTTCGGCCTTGACGATGAGACTGCGGGTCAGGGAATCGCCAACCTGCACATGCTCAGGCTCGGGGTTCCAGCTTTCGCTCAGGGTCAGGCTGCGCGCGGGCAGCCAGGGCGCGTCGGCGGGGTAGAGTTCGGGCTTGGGCTTGACCGTCAATGGCAGCGGCGCCGAGCTGACGTGGATCAGCTTGCCGGGCTTGGTGCCTTGCAGGGTGTTTTCCTGGGGCGGGCGCGACTCCACCAGCGTCGCACTGAAGGTCTGCGCCGGAATGTCCAGCGTGCCACTGTGCTGCGGGTAGATCGCGTAGCGGGTTTCGATCACGCCGTGGCGGATGCTGTTGATGACCTTTTCGTAGGTGCGCGACTCGCCCAGTTGCTCGACGCGGGCGTCGGCGATTTGCAATGGCGTGAGGCTGCTGTCGTCATACAGCGACACCGAGTGGTACACCCGCACCGTCAACAGCGCCTGGGCCTGGACGTACACCGTGGTTTGGTCGAGGTTGGCTTCGACGAACACCGGTGCCAGTTCGGCGCTGGTGTTCTGGCTGGCGGTCTCCACCACTTGCAGGCTGATGGGTTGGGTCGAGTATTCGCCCACTTGCAGCGGCGGGATGATCACCGTGCCGTTTTCCTTGGGCAGCAGGGTGATGATCCAGCGCGTGGTCGCGTGGTTGTCGCCGCCGAGGGTGGTGAGTTGGTTGAGCTGGCGCGTGCCGCTGACTTCGAACTGTGCCTCCAGCGGCGACAGGTCGGGCTTGCCGAACTGGGTGACGTCGCTCGATTCCACCGTCAGCTCGACCGTTTCCCCGGAGTTGAGGCGGCTGCGGTCGACGCTGGCGACCAGGTTCGCCGCCTGGGCGTGGCCTGCCGATAACGTGAGCAGAAGCAGTAGGGTGGTGCGGCGGCTCATCGAGTCTTGTCCTGATGTTGTTGCTGTTCGTACCAGAATTTGCGGCGCAGCAGTTCACCGGGGTTGTCCGGGATCTCCCGCAGCCATTGTTCCAGAGCCTGGCGGTGTTCACCGTCAAGGCTGGCGTCGTTGGGGCGCAGCGGCGGGGTGGTGGTTTGTTCATCCCCCAGTTCGCTGCCCGGCACTTCGTTGCCTCCGGTGGGGGGTGTGGCCCCGGCCTGGGTCTCGCCGGTGCCGGCCTCGCCCTGGCCCTGGGACGTCTGTTCGTCACCTGTGGCATTTTGCCCGCTGGCACCCGGCTGCGCAGTTTGGCCGGGTTGGCGGGTTTCGTCATCCTGGTTTTCTGCCGGTTTCTCCGGCTCGGGTTCGGCCTGTTCCTGCATCAAGGCTTCCACCAGTGCTTTGTTTTTCAACGCCGGTTGCAGGTCGGGCTGGGCTTCCAGCGCCTGTTCATAGGCATCGATGGCGGCTTCCAGTGCGCCGGACTTGGCCAGGGCATTACCACGATTGTAGTGGGAGTAGGCGTCATTGCCTTCGGCGAAACGCTTGATGGCCTCGGCGTAGTTGCCCGCTTCATACAGCGCCAAACCCTGCCATTGCGAGTCCTGGAAGTGCTCGGCGGCTTCGGCCGGGCGTTTTTTCTTCAGCAGGTATTGGCCTTGCTGGTCGGGGCGCAGCCACAGGTCCTGTAATTCAAAGGCATAGCTGGGCTGGGGCGCGGTCAACAGCAGCAACGGCAGGCAGAACAGCCAGCCGCGGCGCCCGGCGCAGGCCGCCAGCAGCAACAGCGGCAGGAGCAGCCAGTAACCCTGGTCGGCCCAGGTGTCGAGGTGCAGGCGCTGGCCGTCGTCGCGCAGGGCCTGGGGCGGGTCGAGCACGCCGAGTTGGCGCAGGTCCTTGTCATCCAGGCGCGCGGCACGGTAGCGGCCGCCCATCTCACTGGCAAAGGCCTTGAGTGTGGGGCTGTCGAGACGTGGTACCAGAATCGCGCCTTGTTCGTCCTTGAGAAACTCGCCGCTTTCCTGGGTCACGGGCGTGCCTTCACGGCTGCCGATGCCGAGGATCGACAGGCTCGGGGTCTGGGCACCTTGCAGCAGCAGGCGAATGCCCTGGCGTTCCTGTTTGGACAGCGACGAGCCGATCAACAGCAGGCGTCCCTGGCCCAGCCCGCCTTGTTTGAGCAGGAACAGGGCTTTCTCGACCGCCAGGTCGGCGCGGTGGCCGGGCTCGGGCATGATCGAGGGGCGCAGCGCTTCCAGCAGGTTGCGGCTGGTGGCGAGGTCGTCCGACAGCGGCACCAGGGTGTGGGCGCTACCGGCGTAGACGACGATGGCGGTCTGTGCGTCGGTGCGTGCCTGCAACAAATCGTAGAGCTTGCGCCGTGCCTGCTCCAGGCGGTTGGGCGGGCTGTCGGTGGCGAGCATTTCCGGAGTGAGTTCCAGCAATACCACCAACGGGTCGGATGGCTTCTGGCTGGATTGTTCAACCCGCTGCCAACTCGGGCCCAGCAACGCCAGCACGGCCAGCAGCCAGGCGATGCCGAGCACCACCCACGGCGCTTTGCTTTCGCGGCCGTTGCCGCCGCTGAGCAACACGGCATGGAAGGCCGGCGGCAAGATCATCTGCCAGCGCCCCGCGCGTTTTTGCCGGTGCCACAGTTGCCACAGCAGCCAGCCGAGCAACGGCAGCAGCAACAGCCACCAGGGGCGGAACCAGTGCGGCCACAGGTCGATCATCGACGCCTCCGTAAACGCAGGCGTTTGAGGCGTTGGCGCCATTCAGGGCGCTGTTGCAGGAAGCGGCCCTTGCTCGACAGTTTGTCGAACAGCCGTTGCAGCGCGTTGTTCGGCCAGCGTTCCTGGATCACCAGCAGCATGCTCAGCACCAGGGCCAGGCCGAGGGGCGCGCTGTACAGCGCCAGAGCCGGGCGGGCCTGGGTCGGTTGCTGTTCGACGGGTTCGAGTTTGTCGAGGGTCTGCTTGATGGCTTGCAGCTCTTCGCCATCGCGCGCGCGGAAATACTGGCCACCCGTGGCCTCGGCAATCGCTTTGAGCGCGGGCTCGTCAAGGTCCAGGCTCGGGTTGACGCCAAGGATACCCAGGGAACCGGTCTGCTCAGGGTCGGCACCGATGCCGATCGGGTAGATTTTCACCCCTTCTTCGGCGGCCAGGCGCGCGGCGGTCAGTGGGTCGATCTGCCCGGCGTTGTTGGCGCCGTCGGTGACCAGGATCAGCACGCGGCTTTGCGCCGGGCGTTGGCGCAGGCGCTTGAGGGCCAGGCCGATGGCGTCGCCAATCGCGGTGTTCTTGCCGGCGATGCCGATGCGTGCTTCATCCAGCCAGGTGCGTACGGTGCGGCGGTCGAAGGTCAGCGGCGCTTGCAGGTAGGCCTGGCTGCCGAACAGGATCAGGCCGACACGGTCGCCTTCGCGCGCCTCGAGGAAATCGCCGAGCAGGTGCTTGACCAGGCTCAGGCGACTGATGTCGTCGTCCTGCCAGTGCATGTCGGGGAAATCCATGGAGCCGGACACGTCTACCGCCACCAGCAAGTCGCGGCCACTGGCGGCAATCGGCAGCGGTTCGCCGAGCCATTCCGGGCGCGCGGCGGCACTGAGCAGCAACAGCCACAGGAAAACGAATGGTGCTTGCTGGCGCCAGCCCGGCAGGTTTGAGCGGGCGCGGCGGCGGGCGAGGCTTTCGAGGTCGTTGAGGTAGCTGACCTTCAAGGCCGGCTCACCGCTGTCGGCGACCGGCAGCACCAGGCGCATCAGCCAGGGTAATGGCAACAGGGCTAAGATCCACGGCCAGGCGAACTCAAACATGTTTGCGAATCCAGGTGTCGACGGCTTGGGTCAGGCCGGCGATGGCCTTGTCGTCGAGTTTGCATTCGGGCTTGTAGGCGCCTTCCACCAGCACCATCCAGCGCGTCAGGCCGGCGGCGGGGCAGCGGTTGTCGAGGAATGCCAGCCATTTGCGGCCGTTGAGGGTGTGGCTCTGGCTGTAGGGGTAGTCGTTGCGGCACAGGCGCTTGAGCAGACCGTTGAGTTGTTGCAGCCAGGCGCCGGCAGGGGCGCCGTCGTAGGGCTTGGGCATCAGCGCGAGTTCCGCCAGGGCGGCGATGCGCAGTGGGTCCAGTGGTTGTTCGGCGCGGGCCACCGGGCGTCGTGTCGGTAGGAAGCGGCGCAGTGACCACAGGCCCCAGCCGAGCAACGGGATGAGCAGCAGCAACAGCCACCAGCCCGGTGCCGGCGGCCAGAAACCGATGGCCGGAGGGGCGATCAGCGGTTGCAGTTGGTCAAGGCTGCTCATTGTTTTTTAACCGGGCGTTGCGGGTTGAGGTATTCGCGCAGTTGCTCGACCATTTCGCTCTGGGTGCTCAACGGCATCAGCAGCACCCGCAGTTTTTGCGCGAGCAGTTCCCAGCGTGCAATGCGCGCTTCGGCCTGGGCCTTGTAGGCCTGGCGCAGGTCGTAGTTGAGCGTGTCGAGTTCCAGCAGCGCGCCGCGTTGGGCGAAACGCAGCAGCCCGGCGGCGGGCAGGGCGTGGTCGAGCGGGTCGGAAATCGGCAGTAGCAGCAGGTCGCAATGGCGCGCCAAAAGGCTCAGCTGTTGCTCGGCGCCTTCGGTCAGGGCGCGCTCATCGCAGATCACGATCACCAGGCTGCCCGGGCGCAGTACTTCGCGGCCACGACGCAGGGCCATGCCGAGGGCGTCGGCTTCCGGGTGGCTTTCGGTGTTCAGGCTCTGGTTGACCCGCACCAGGCGGTTGAGCAGTTGCAGCAGGCTTTGCTTGCTGCGCCGCGGTTTGATTTCGTAGTGCTCGTTGTCACCGAATACCAACCCGCCGACACGGTCGTTGTGGCCCAGCGCCGCCCAGCCGATCAGGCTCGCAGCCTGGGCCGCGAGCACCGACTTGAACATCTGCCCCGAACCGAAAAACAGCCGGCAGCTTTGCTCGACCATGATGAAGATCGGCCGTTCGCGTTCTTCATGGAACAGCTTGGTGTGCGGCTCCTGGGTGCGTGCAGTCACGCGCCAGTCGATGGTGCGTACGTCATCGCCGGCCTGGTACACGCGCACCTGGTCGAAGTCGACACCGCGCCCGCGCAACTTGGAGTGATGCAGGCCGATCAGCGGGCTGCGCTGGCTCGGCGTGGAAAACAGCTGCACTTCGCGCACGCGATGGCGCATCTCGATCAATTCGCTGAGGGTGACGCGGATGCCATCGCCTGCGTTCATGGGGCTCAAGCGACGGCAACGACGTCGAGAATGCGTTGCACCACGCGGTCCTGGTCAATGCCGGCGGCTTCGGCTTCGAACGACAGAATGATGCGATGGCGCAGCACGTCGAACAGCACCGCCTGAATATCCTCCGGGCTGACAAAGTCGCGACCGGCCAGCCACGCATGGGCGCGGGCGCAGCGGTCGAGGGCAATTGAGCCCCGCGGGCTGGCGCCGTAGGCGATCCACTCGGCCATCTCCGGGTCGAACTTGGCCGGGGTGCGCGTGGCCATGACCAGTTGCACCAGGTATTCCTCCACCGCATCGGCCATGTACAGGCCGAGGATTTCCTTGCGGGCGGCGAAGATGGCTTGCTGGCTGACACGACGCTCGGGTTTGGTTTCGCCATTGAGCGCTTCGCCACGGGCCTGTTGCAGGATGCGCCGTTCCACGGTGGCGTCCGGGAAACCGATTTTCACATGCATCAGGAAGCGGTCGAGCTGGGCTTCGGGCAATGGGTAGGTGCCTTCCTGCTCGATGGGGTTTTGCGTGGCCATCACCAGGAACAGTGGCGACAGTTCGTAGGTGCTGCGCCCGACGCTGACCTGGCGCTCGGCCATGGCCTCAAGCAAGGCCGATTGCACCTTGGCCGGGGCCCGGTTGATTTCGTCCGCCAGCACCAGGTTGTGGAAGATCGGGCCTTGCTGGAACACGAAGCTGCCGGTTTCCGGGCGATAGATCTCGGTGCCGGTGATGTCGGCGGGCAACAGGTCGGGGGTGAACTGGATGCGATGGAACTGCGCCTCGATGCCTTCGGCCAACTCTTTGATGGCCTTGGTCTTGGCCAGCCCCGGCGCGCCTTCGACCAGCATGTGGCCGTCGGCGAGCAGGGCGATCAACAGACGATCGATGAGTTTTTCCTGGCCGAGAATCTGCGTAGAAAGAAAGGTTCGCAGCGCGAGCAGCGCTTCACGATGTTCCATCGATGACGGTTCCTGGAGAGGTGCGCCCTGGGCGTCATGACACGAGCGCCGGGCTGGGGCGTCTACTTTAATGCATCGAGGGGTGTGGCGACTAACGGCGTGACGGGTATTTTTGGCAAATCTTGTAGGATTTTTGTGTTGAAACACTGTGAATGTGGGAGCGGGCTTGCTCGCGAATGCGGTGGACCAGACAACACATCTGCAATTGACAGACCG
>NZ_JAHPJF010000043.1:0-5624 GCF_020515815.1 Pseudomonas sp. AF03-9
GGTGATCGAAGTGGTCGCTAACACCCTGGAAGAAAACTCCGCCACTGCGGGCACCGTGGCCGGTACCTTCACCGCGACCGACGAAGAAACCCCACGTGATGGCCTGACCATCTCCTTCACTGGCAACAGCAACGCCGACGGCTACTACACCATCGTTGGCAACGACGTCGTCCTGACCCAAAAAGGCGCCGACTTCGTTAACGCCGGCAACCAACTGCCGAAGATCGACCTGACCGTTACCGACCCTCAGGGCGCGAACTCCACGGGTTCCGACCAACCGAGCGTCAACCTGCACAACGATGTACCGGTCATCGAAATTGCGGCCAGCACCATTGTTGAGGACACCGCCAGCGCCGGTACCGTCGCCGGTACCTTCACCGCAACCGACGAAGAAACCCCGCGTGATGGCCTGACCATCTCCTTCACCGGCAACAGCAATGTCGACGGCTACTACAGCATCGTAGGCAACAACGTCGTGCTGACCCAAAAGGGCGCGGACTTCGTTAACGCCGGCAACCAACTGCCAAAAATCGACCTGACCGTCACCGACCCAGAAGGCCTCCACTCCAACGGCACCGGCCAGCCGACGGTGACCCTGGTCGACGACACCCCAACCGCCATCGACAACCATATCGAAGGCAACGAAGACACCCCGATCGAACTGACCTGGTCGACTTTCGGTGTCCAGGATGAAGACTCCACCAGCCCAGGCGTGGTGTTCACCAGCCTGCCGGCCGGTTCCATCGAATACAAAGTCGACGGCGAGTGGGTCAAGCTCACCACCGCCGACCTGAAAAGCGACACCTCGTCGGGCAAGGTCTTCACCCAGGCTGATTTCGACGGCCACAACGTGCGCTACACCCCGGCAGAGAACGAGTCCGGCGACAACAGCTTCGGCGGTACCGGCGTGGGCAACAAGCAAGGTGACTACACCGAGCTGAAGTTCCAGGCCACCGACGGCAACTCCTACAGCGACACCAAAACCATCACCGTGGATATTCACCCGGTGACGGATGTGCCGATCTTGAACATCGGCCAGGTACCAACCGGCCTGACCATTCAAACCTGGACCGGCAGCAACCTGCCGGGCGCGTTGGGCACCAATGGTCAAGGCGTGACCGACTCCAACACCCTGATCAAGGTCATCAACGGCCAGACCGCTGACAGCGCCGCGTCCACTGGCGTGACCAGCAACGTGAGCAACGGCAATGTGGCCGAAGGCACCGCGACCAAAGTGTCCGGCCTGGTCTACCTGGAAGCCGGCAAGAGCTACACCTTCACGGGTACGGCCGACGACAGTCTGGCAATCACCGTGGGCGGCAAGCTGGTCGCTTCCGAGACCTGGAGCCAAGGCAGCGGGATCAACGGGTCGTCGTACACGCCGACCGAGTCGGGCTACTACACCCTCGACGTCTACCACTACAACCAGAACGGCCCGGGCAACTACGACGTCAACGTGTCGATCAACAACGGCCCGTCGACGTCGCTGGGCAACAGCGGCCTGCAGACCTACACCAGCGCAGCCGCGCTGGAAGCCGCCGGCATGGTGCTGGGCGACAGCCACGTGGTGAATGGCGAAGGCTATTACACCGGCAACGTCTACAACCACGGCCTGGAAGACACCGCGATCAAGCTCGCGCCGATCACCGCCACGTTTGTCGACAACGACGGTTCGGAATCCCACAAGGTGGAAATCAGCGGCTTGCCGGAAGGCACCGTGATCACCGACGGCACCACTGGCCACAGCATCATTTCGACCGGCGCAAACACGCTGTACGACGTGAGCACCTGGAACCTGAGCACCCTGACGGTTACACCGTTCAAGGACTCGACGGCCAGCTTCGACCTGACCGTGAAAGCCACGGCCAAAGAGCTGAGCACCGGCGTTGAAGAAGTCACCACCGGCAAAATCAGCGTTGTGGTCACGGCGGTCAACGACGCGCCAGTACTGGGCAACGATTCGACCAACGCGTTCGGCGACACCTACATCGAAGGCAAGCCAGGCGGCTATGTCGCGGCGCACCTGACCATCACCGACGTCGACAACAGCACCCTGCAAAGCGCCAAGGTCACGCTGGTCAACCACTTGGCCGACGACGTGCTGATCGCGGATGTCAGCAACACCAAAATCACCGTCAGCTACGACAAGACCACCGGCGTGCTGACCCTGTCCGGTGAAGCCACCAAGGCTGAATACCAGGAAGTCCTGCGCTCGGTGCACTTCGCCAGCGAAAGCGAAGACCCAAGCCCGGCCAACCGCAACCTGACCATCACCGTGAACGACGGCCAGGCGGATTCGGCACCGGCGACCTCCGTGATCTACGTGGTTCCGGTCAACGACGCGCCGGTGATCGGCTTCGACAGCAGCAAATTTGTCGAGCAAAAAGGCGCAGTGGCCCTGGTTGAAAACCTGAGCATCACCGACGTCGACAACAAGACCTTCAGCAAAGTGGTGGTCACCGTTGATCACCTGGTGTCCGGCGACCTGCTCAGCAGCGCCGACGTGCTCAAGGCCCTCGCGGTTGCCGGTATCACCATCACCGAAAGCGGCAGCGCCGCCGATGGCAAGATCGTCTACACCCTGACCAGCAGCTCGCCGGCTGGCAGCAGCGCCGCCGACTTCATCAAGCTGGTTGAAGCGATCACCTTCCAGGCCCCGGGCAACAACCCGGCCGGCACTGATCGCACTGTGTCCATCGCTGTCACCGATAACGGTGGCGGCAACCTCGACCGTGAGCCGCCAGAAACCAGCACCGCCACGGGCAAGGTCACCGTCGAGCTGTTCAACGACGCACCGACTGCAACCGCCATCTCGGCAGGCGCGGACGAAGACCACGCGGCCACGATCGTACTCAGCGGCGCCGATGTGGACGGTACCGTTGCCAACTTCGTCATTACCGCCTTGCCGGAAAACGGCAAGCTGTACAGCGACGCCAGCCTGACCACCGAACTGAAGGTCGGCGATTCGGTGCCTGCGGGCGCTGACGGCAAGGCGTCGGTCTACTTCTCCCCAACCGCCGACTGGAGTGGCAGCACCTCGCTGACCTTCACGGCGGTCGACAATGCCGGTAAAGCCAGCGATGTCACCACTGCTCCAGTGACCATCGCGCCGGTCACCGACACCCCACACCTGGGCCTGCTCGGTGGCGGCGTTGTCAGCGCGATCAACTTCGACAGCGCGAACCTCAACGGTTCGTGGGGCACGGTTGCCGTTGGCGATGCCAACAACGCAGCCGGCACCGCGCCGACCACCCAGTGGTTGACCGGCAACAGCGACGGCAAAGTCGAAATCGGCCAGAGCAGCATCTACGGCGTAGAGACCCCGGGCAACAGCCAGGTCATCGAGCTTGAGAAAAACGCTGGCGACGACTCCAGCCTGTACACCATCATCAAGGCTGAAAGCGGTACCGCGTACTCCATCTCGGTCGACTACTCGCCGCGTGCCGGCGCCGAGAACAACTCGGTCATCGATGTGTTCTGGGGCGGCGTCAAAGTCGGCACCCTGGACACCACCGTCGTTGGCATGAAGACCTACACCTTCGTGGTGCCGGTGACTGTCGACGGTGACGCCAAACTCGAATTCAAGGCCCCGGCCGGCCAAGCCAACAACTCCCTTGGCGGTGTGATGGACAACATCAGCGTGACCCAGGTGCTGAACACCGGCCTGGAAGACCACGCGATCAAGTTGTCCGCAATTGACGCCTACGCCACCGATAAGGATGGCTCCGAGACGCTCAAGCTGGAAATCAGCGGCATTCCGCAAGGCGCGACCATTTCCGATGGCGCGGGCCACACCTTTACCGCGTCAGCCGGCAACCAAAGCGTCGACATCAGCGACTGGAGCAAGGCCACACTGGTCTACAACCCGGTGCCAAACGCCTACGGTCTGGTGAACCTGACCGTGACCGCCACCGCGCAGGATGGTGATGCGGCGCCTAAGTCCGAGTCGATCACGCTGCCGATCAATGTGATTTCGGTCAACGACCTACCCGTCATCGAAGTGGTCGCCAATGACCTGGTGGAAGGCCAGGTGGCGGAAGGCACCGTTGCCGGTACCTTCACCGTCAGCGATGTTGAAACCCCGGTTGCCCAGCTGAAAGTCACCTTCACTGGCGACAGCAACAAGGATGGCTACTACACCCTCGTTGGCAATGCCGTGGTACTGACCCTGGCGGGCGCGAACTTCGTCAACGCCGGTAACAAGCTGCCTGCGATTGACCTGACCGTGACCGATGCCGATAAAGGCAGCTCGCACGACGCGGCCACACCGGATGTGACGTTGGTCAACGACGTGCCGGTGATTGAGGTTGTTGCCAATACTCTGGAAGAGAACTCGGCTACTGCGGGTACCGTTGCTGGTACGTTCACTGCGACCGACGAAGAGACGCCGCGTGATGGTTTGACTATCTCCTTCACTGGCACCAGCAACGCTGATGGCTACTACGCTATCTCCGGCAATAACGTTGTGCTGACCCAGAAAGGTGCGGACTTCGTTAACGCTGGCAACCAGCTGCCGAAGATTGATCTGACTGTTACCGATCCATCGGGCGCGCATTCGAATGGCGAAGGCCAGCCGACTGTTAACCTGCACAACGATGTGCCGGTAATCGAGGTTGCTCCTGCCACCATTGAAGAGAACTCCGCCACTGCGGGCACCGTCGCCGGTACGTTCACTGCGACCGACGAAGAGACGCCACGTGATGGCCTGACCATCTCCTTCACGGGCAACAGCAACGTCGACGGCTACTACAGCATCGTTGGCAACAACGTGGTCCTGACCCAGAAAGGTGCTGACTTCGTTAATGCTGGCAACCAGTTGCCGAAGATCGACCTGACCGTCACCGACCCAGCGGGCGCTTCTTCGAATGGCGAAGGCCAACCGACCGTTAACCTGCACAACGATGTGCCGGTAATCGAGGTTGCTCCTGCCACCATCGAAGAGAACTCGGCTACTGCGGGTACCGTCGCCGGTACTTTCACTGCGACCGACGAAGAAACCCCACGTGATGGTTTGACCATCTCCTTCACCGGCACCAGCAACGCTGATGGCTACTACGCTATCTCCGGCAATAACGTCGTGCTGACCCAAAAAGGCGCGGACTTCGTTAACGCTGGCAACCAGTTGCCGAAGATTGACCTGACCGTCACCGACCCAGCGGGCGCTTCCTCGAATGGCGAAGGCCAGCCGACTGTTAACCTGCATAACGATGTACCGGTAATCGAGGTTGCTCCTGCCACCATCGAAGAGAACTCGGCTACTGCAGGCACCGTCGCCGGTACTTTCACCGCGACCGACGAAGAAACCCCACGTGATGGTTTGACCATCTCCTTCACCGGCACCAGCAACGCTGATGGCTACTACGCTATCTCCGGCAACAACGTCGTGCTGACCCAGAAGGGTGCGGACTTCGTTAACGCTGGCAACCAGCTGCCGAAGATCGACCTGACCGTCACCGATCCAGCGGGTGCTTCCTCGAATGGCGAAGGCCAGCCGACCGTTAACCTGCATAACGACGTGCCGGTAATCGAGGTTGCTCCTGCCACCATCGAAGAGAACTCCGCCACTGCGGGCACCGTCGCCGGTACGTTCACTGCGACCGACGAAGAAACCCCACGTGATGGTT
>NZ_JAHPJF010000044.1:0-5583 GCF_020515815.1 Pseudomonas sp. AF03-9
ATCGAAGCGCTCAGGAAGTTGAAAAAGAGGTGTTGACAGCAGCGTGTAACGCTGTAGAATTCGCCTCCCGCTAACGAGAGATCGTAAGCGCAAGTGGTTGAAGTTGTTGAAGAAATCTTCGAAAGCTTCTGAAAATAATCACTTGACAGCAAATGAGGCTGCTGTAGAATGCGCGCCTCGGTTGAGACGAAAGATCTTAACCAACCGCTCTTTAACAACTGAATCAAGCAATTCGTGTGGGTGCTTGTGGAGTCAGACTGATAGTCAACAAGATTATCAGCATCACAAGTTACTCCGCGAGAAATCAAAGATGTAACCAACGATTGCTGAGCCAAGTTTAGGGTTTCTTAAAAACCCAAAGATGTTTGAACTGAAGAGTTTGATCATGGCTCAGATTGAACGCTGGCGGCAGGCCTAACACATGCAAGTCGAGCGGTAGAGAGAAGCTTGCTTCTCTTGAGAGCGGCGGACGGGTGAGTAATGCCTAGGAATCTGCCTGGTAGTGGGGGATAACGTTCGGAAACGGACGCTAATACCGCATACGTCCTACGGGAGAAAGCAGGGGACCTTCGGGCCTTGCGCTATCAGATGAGCCTAGGTCGGATTAGCTAGTTGGTGGGGTAATGGCTCACCAAGGCGACGATCCGTAACTGGTCTGAGAGGATGATCAGTCACACTGGAACTGAGACACGGTCCAGACTCCTACGGGAGGCAGCAGTGGGGAATATTGGACAATGGGCGAAAGCCTGATCCAGCCATGCCGCGTGTGTGAAGAAGGTCTTCGGATTGTAAAGCACTTTAAGTTGGGAGGAAGGGCAGTTACCTAATACGTATCTGTTTTGACGTTACCGACAGAATAAGCACCGGCTAACTCTGTGCCAGCAGCCGCGGTAATACAGAGGGTGCAAGCGTTAATCGGAATTACTGGGCGTAAAGCGCGCGTAGGTGGTTTGTTAAGTTGGATGTGAAATCCCCGGGCTCAACCTGGGAACTGCATTCAAAACTGACTGACTAGAGTATGGTAGAGGGTGGTGGAATTTCCTGTGTAGCGGTGAAATGCGTAGATATAGGAAGGAACACCAGTGGCGAAGGCGACCACCTGGACTAATACTGACACTGAGGTGCGAAAGCGTGGGGAGCAAACAGGATTAGATACCCTGGTAGTCCACGCCGTAAACGATGTCAACTAGCCGTTGGAAGCCTTGAGCTTTTAGTGGCGCAGCTAACGCATTAAGTTGACCGCCTGGGGAGTACGGCCGCAAGGTTAAAACTCAAATGAATTGACGGGGGCCCGCACAAGCGGTGGAGCATGTGGTTTAATTCGAAGCAACGCGAAGAACCTTACCAGGCCTTGACATCCAATGAACTTTCCAGAGATGGATTGGTGCCTTCGGGAACATTGAGACAGGTGCTGCATGGCTGTCGTCAGCTCGTGTCGTGAGATGTTGGGTTAAGTCCCGTAACGAGCGCAACCCTTGTCCTTAGTTACCAGCACGTAATGGTGGGCACTCTAAGGAGACTGCCGGTGACAAACCGGAGGAAGGTGGGGATGACGTCAAGTCATCATGGCCCTTACGGCCTGGGCTACACACGTGCTACAATGGTCGGTACAGAGGGTTGCCAAGCCGCGAGGTGGAGCTAATCCCATAAAACCGATCGTAGTCCGGATCGCAGTCTGCAACTCGACTGCGTGAAGTCGGAATCGCTAGTAATCGCGAATCAGAATGTCGCGGTGAATACGTTCCCGGGCCTTGTACACACCGCCCGTCACACCATGGGAGTGGGTTGCACCAGAAGTAGCTAGTCTAACCTTCGGGAGGACGGTTACCACGGTGTGATTCATGACTGGGGTGAAGTCGTAACAAGGTAGCCGTAGGGGAACCTGCGGCTGGATCACCTCCTTAATCGACGACATCAGCTGCTCCATAAGTTCCCACACGAATTGCTTGATTCATTGAAGAAGACGATAAAGAAGCAGCCCGAAATTGGGTCTGTAGCTCAGTTGGTTAGAGCGCACCCCTGATAAGGGTGAGGTCGGCAGTTCGAATCTGCCCAGACCCACCAATTTTGTGTGGGAAACGCCTGTAGAAATACGGGGCCATAGCTCAGCTGGGAGAGCGCCTGCCTTGCACGCAGGAGGTCAACGGTTCGATCCCGTTTGGCTCCACCACTACTGCTTCTGTTTGTTGAAAGCTTAGAAATGAGCATTCCATCGTGACGATGGTGAATGTTGATTTCTAGTCTTTGATTAGATCGTTCTTTAAAAATTTGGGTATGTGATAGAAAGATAGACTGAACGTTACTTTCACTGGTAACGGATCAGGCTAAGGTAAAATTTGTGAGTTCTCTTAATTGAGAAATTCGAATTTTCGGCGAATGTTGTCTTCACAGTATAACCAGATTGCTTGGGGTTATATGGTCAAGTGAAGAAGCGCATACGGTGGATGCCTTGGCAGTCAGAGGCGATGAAAGACGTGGTAGCCTGCGAAAAGCTTCGGGGAGTCGGCAAACAGACTTTGATCCGGAGATGTCTGAATGGGGGAACCCAGCCATCATAAGATGGTTATCTTGTACTGAATACATAGGTGCAAGAAGCGAACCAGGGGAACTGAAACATCTAAGTACCCTGAGGAAAAGAAATCAACCGAGATTCCCTTAGTAGTGGCGAGCGAACGGGGACTAGCCCTTAAGTGGCTTTGAGATTAGCGGAACGCTCTGGAAAGTGCGGCCATAGTGGGTGATAGCCCTGTACGCGAAAATCTCTTAGTCATGAAATCGAGTAGGACGGAGCACGAGAAACTTTGTCTGAATATGGGGGGACCATCCTCCAAGGCTAAATACTACTGACTGACCGATAGTGAACTAGTACCGTGAGGGAAAGGCGAAAAGAACCCCGGAGAGGGGAGTGAAATAGATCCTGAAACCGTATGCGTACAAGCAGTGGGAGCAGACTTTGTTCTGTGACTGCGTACCTTTTGTATAATGGGTCAGCGACTTATTTTCAGTGGCGAGCTTAACCGAATAGGGGAGGCGTAGCGAAAGCGAGTCTTAATAGGGCGTCTAGTCGCTGGGAATAGACCCGAAACCGGGCGATCTATCCATGGGCAGGTTGAAGGTTGGGTAACACTAACTGGAGGACCGAACCGACTACCGTTGAAAAGTTAGCGGATGACCTGTGGATCGGAGTGAAAGGCTAATCAAGCTCGGAGATAGCTGGTTCTCCTCGAAAGCTATTTAGGTAGCGCCTCATGTATCACTGTAGGGGGTAGAGCACTGTTTCGGCTAGGGGGTCATCCCGACTTACCAAACCGATGCAAACTCCGAATACCTACAAGTGCCGAGCATGGGAGACACACGGCGGGTGCTAACGTCCGTCGTGAAAAGGGAAACAACCCAGACCGTCAGCTAAGGTCCCAAAGTTATGGTTAAGTGGGAAACGATGTGGGAAGGCTTAGACAGCTAGGAGGTTGGCTTAGAAGCAGCCACCCTTTAAAGAAAGCGTAATAGCTCACTAGTCGAGTCGGCCTGCGCGGAAGATGTAACGGGGCTCAAACCATACACCGAAGCTACGGGTATCACGTAAGTGATGCGGTAGAGGAGCGTTCTGTAAGCCTGTGAAGGTGAGTTGAGAAGCTTGCTGGAGGTATCAGAAGTGCGAATGCTGACATGAGTAACGACAATGGGTGTGAAAAACACCCACGCCGAAAGACCAAGGTTTCCTGCGCAACGTTAATCGACGCAGGGTTAGTCGGTCCCTAAGGCGAGGCTGAAAAGCGTAGTCGATGGAAAACAGGTTAATATTCCTGTACTTCTGGTTATTGCGATGGAGGGACGGAGAAGGCTAGGCCAGCTTGGCGTTGGTTGTCCAAGTTTAAGGTGGTAGGCTGAGATCTTAGGTAAATCCGGGATCTTAAGGCCGAGAGCTGATGACGAGTTAACTTTTAGTTAACGAAGTGGTTGATGCCATGCTTCCAAGAAAAGCTTCTAAGCTTCAGGTAACCAGGAACCGTACCCCAAACCGACACAGGTGGTTGGGTAGAGAATACCAAGGCGCTTGAGAGAACTCGGGTGAAGGAACTAGGCAAAATGGCACCGTAACTTCGGGAGAAGGTGCGCCGGTGAGGGTGAAGGACTTGCTCCGTAAGCTCATGCCGGTCGAAGATACCAGGCCGCTGCGACTGTTTATTAAAAACACAGCACTCTGCAAACACGAAAGTGGACGTATAGGGTGTGACGCCTGCCCGGTGCCGGAAGGTTAATTGATGGGGTTAGCTAACGCGAAGCTCTTGATCGAAGCCCCGGTAAACGGCGGCCGTAACTATAACGGTCCTAAGGTAGCGAAATTCCTTGTCGGGTAAGTTCCGACCTGCACGAATGGCGTAACGATGGCGGCGCTGTCTCCACCCGAGACTCAGTGAAATTGAAATCGCTGTGAAGATGCAGTGTATCCGCGGCTAGACGGAAAGACCCCGTGAACCTTTACTATAGCTTTGCACTGGACTTTGAATTTGCTTGTGTAGGATAGGTGGGAGGCTTTGAAGCGTGGACGCCAGTTCGCGTGGAGCCATCCTTGAAATACCACCCTGGCAACTTTGAGGTTCTAACTCAGGTCCGTTATCCGGATCGAGGACAGTGTATGGTGGGTAGTTTGACTGGGGCGGTCTCCTCCTAAAGAGTAACGGAGGAGTACGAAGGTGCGCTCAGACCGGTCGGAAATCGGTCGTAGAGTATAAAGGCAAAAGCGCGCTTGACTGCGAGACAGACACGTCGAGCAGGTACGAAAGTAGGTCTTAGTGATCCGGTGGTTCTGTATGGAAGGGCCATCGCTCAACGGATAAAAGGTACTCCGGGGATAACAGGCTGATACCGCCCAAGAGTTCATATCGACGGCGGTGTTTGGCACCTCGATGTCGGCTCATCACATCCTGGGGCTGAAGCCGGTCCCAAGGGTATGGCTGTTCGCCATTTAAAGTGGTACGCGAGCTGGGTTTAGAACGTCGTGAGACAGTTCGGTCCCTATCTGCCGTGGACGTTTGAGATTTGAGAGGGGCTGCTCCTAGTACGAGAGGACCGGAGTGGACGAACCTCTGGTGTTCCGGTTGTCACGCCAGTGGCATTGCCGGGTAGCTATGTTCGGAATAGATAACCGCTGAAAGCATCTAAGCGGGAAACTAGCCTCAAGATGAGATCTCACTGGAACCTTGAGTTCCCTGAAGGGCCGTCGAAGACTACGACGTTGATAGGTTGGGTGTGTAAGCGCTGTGAGGCGTTGAGCTAACCAATACTAATTGCCCGTGAGGCTTGACCATATAACACCCAAGCAATTTGCGTCGAAAGGCCAGATTGCGGTGTGTGAAGACGAAATGAACCGAAAGTTCGACGCTCACAAAACACCGAAAGCTATCACATACCCAATTTGCTGAAGCGAGGCATAAGCCACGAATCAGTACCCGAATTTCTTGACGACCATAGAGCATTGGAACCACCTGATCCCATCCCGAACTCAGCAGTGAAACGATGCATCGCCGATGGTAGTGTGGGGTTTCCCCATGTGAGAGTAGGTCATCGTCAAGATTAAATTCC
>NZ_JAHPJF010000045.1:0-4634 GCF_020515815.1 Pseudomonas sp. AF03-9
CGGGGGAGGCGGCACTATCCCAGGCACTACGCCCCGCCCGCCAGGAAGCGCTCCCGTGTTGACCAGTTCGACCACAGTCAGTGCCTACAATCCTTACCTGCAAGGCATAGCAACGCCCTACTCAACCATCTGGTTCTATAACGCCAGCGGCAGCATCTTTCATGGCCAGGCACAGGCAGATGCGTCGGGTAATTGGAGCTTGACACTCAATCCACCGCTACAGCCCGACGCACAAGGCAACGCCTTGATCCAGTTTGCCGAATACAACACGGCAAACCAGCCTGTCTCCGGTTGGGCTACCTATACACTGAGGGTCATCTAGACCATTTCTGCGTTCGTGCTACCTACGGGGCGAACCAACTTTCTACTTCGCCCCGTCACCTCGCTCTACGCGCAACGGCTCATCCTCGTTATACTTGCCGGCTTTCCTGAATAAATGCCAACTAGGGTCCCGCCGCGCATGGATAAGACCTACCAGCCGCACGCTATCGAAACTTCCTGGTACAACACCTGGGAATCCGAGAATTATTTCGCCCCGCAAGGCGCGGGCGATTCCTACACCATCATGATCCCGCCACCGAACGTCACTGGCAGCCTGCACATGGGCCATGGCTTCAACAATGCGATCATGGATGCGTTGATCCGTTTCCGCCGCATGCAGGGCCGCAACACCCTGTGGCAGCCGGGCACCGACCACGCCGGTATCGCCACGCAGATGCTGGTGGAACGCCAACTCGAAGCCACCGGCCAGAGCCGTCACGACCTGGGGCGCGAGAAATTCCTGGAAAAAGTCTGGGAATGGAAAGACCAGTCCGGCGGCAACATCAGCCGTCAGATCCGTCGCCTGGGTTCGTCCGTAGACTGGAGCCGCGAGCGCTTCACCATGGACGACGGCCTGTCGGAAGCCGTGAAAGAAGCCTTTGTGCGCCTGCATGAAGACGGCCTGATCTACCGCGGCAAACGCCTGGTCAACTGGGACACCAAGCTGCACACGGCGATTTCCGACCTCGAAGTGGAAAACCACGACGAAAAAGGCTTCCTGTGGAACCTCAAGTACCCCCTGGCTGACGGTGCCAAGACCGCCGAGGGCAACGACTACCTGATCGTCGCCACCACCCGTCCGGAAACCATGCTCGGCGACGCCGCCGTGGCCGTTAACCCGAACGATGAGCGCTACCAGGCACTGATCGGCAAGTTCGTCGAGCTGCCGCTGGTTGGCCGCCGCATCCCGATCATCGCGGACGACTACTGCGACCCGGAATTCGGCACCGGCTGTGTGAAAATCACCCCGGCCCACGATTTCAACGACTACGAAGTCGGCAAGCGCCACAACCTGCCGCTGCTGAACATCTTCGACAAAAACGCCGCCGTATTGCCGGCCTGCCAGGTGTTCAACCTGGATGGCACGTTGAACGACAGCATCGACGGCAAGATCCCGGCCGAATACGCCGGTCTCGACCGTTTCGAAGCGCGCAAGCAGATCGTTGCCGCCTTCGACGCTGCCGGCCTGCTGGTCAGCGTTGACGACCACGGCCTGAAAGTGCCGAAGGGCGACCGCTCCGGCACCATCATCGAGCCGTGGCTGACCGACCAGTGGTACGTGTCCACCAAGCCGTTGGCCGAGCCTGCGATTGCTGCCGTGGAAGATGGCCGCATCCAGTTCGTGCCGAAACAGTACGAAAACATGTACTTCTCGTGGATGCGCGACATCCAGGATTGGTGCATCAGCCGTCAACTGTGGTGGGGCCACCGTATTCCGGCCTGGTACGACGAGTCGGGCAAGGTCTATGTAGGCCGCGACGAAGCCGAAGTGCGTGCCAAGCACAACCTCGGTGCCGACGTTGCGCTGCAACAGGACAACGACGTGCTGGACACCTGGTTCAGCTCGGGCCTGTGGACGTTCTCCACCCTGGGCTGGCCGCAACAGACCGAATTCCTGAAGAAATTCCACTCCACCGACGTGCTGGTCACCGGCTTCGACATCATTTTCTTCTGGGTCGCCCGGATGATCATGCTGACCATGCACCTGGTGAAGAACGAGGACGGCACGCCACAGGTTCCGTTCAAGACCGTGTACGTGCACGGCCTGGTGCGTGACGGCCAGGGCCAGAAGATGTCCAAGTCCAAGGGCAACGTCCTGGACCCGTTGGACATCATCGACGGTATCGACCTGGAAACCCTGGTACAAAAACGTACCTCGGGCCTGATGCAGCCGAAACTGGCGAAGAAGATCGAGAAGCAGACCCGCGACGAGTTCGCCGACGGCATCGCCAGCTATGGCACCGACGCCCTGCGCTTCACCTTCTGCTCGCTGGCGTCCACCGGTCGCGACATCAAGTTCGACATGGGCCGCGTCGAAGGCTATCGCAACTTCTGCAACAAGATCTGGAACGCCGCGCGCTACGTGCTGGACAAAGGCGAAGACTGCGGCCAGAACGGCGAAGCCGTCGAACTGTCCCTGGCGGATCGCTGGATCATCTCGCAATTGCAGCGCACCGAAGCCGAAGTGACCCGCCAACTCGACCAGTTCCGTTTCGACCTGGCCGCACAAGCCTTGTACGAGTTCATCTGGAACCAGTACTGCGACTGGTACCTGGAACTGTCCAAGCCTGTGCTGTGGGACGAAAACGCGCCGATCGAACGTCAGCGTGGCACCCGTCGCACCCTGGTGCGCGTGCTGGAAGTGGCCCTGCGCCTGGCGCATCCGTTCATGCCGTTCATCACCGAAGAAATCTGGCAGCGCCTCGCGCCGCTGGCCGGTATCGAAGGCAAGACCATCATGCTGCAACCTTGGCCGGTGGCCAACGAAGCGCGCATCGATGAGGCGGCCGAAAGCGATATCGAATGGCTCAAGACCCTGATGCTCGGCACGCGCAACATCCGCGCCGAGATGAACATCGGGCCGGGCAAGCCATTGGCGGTGTTTGTGAAGAACGCCAGTGCCGAAGACCAGCGTCGTCTCGCCGAAAACGATGCGCTGCTCAAGAAGCTGGCGAAGCTGGAGTCGATCACGGTATTGGCTACCGACGCCGAAGCGCCGCTGTCCGCCACCGCACTGGTCGGCGAGATGGAAGTGCTGGTGCCGATGGCTGGCCTGATCGACAAGGACGCGGAACTGGCTCGACTCGACAAGGAAATTGCGCGCCTGCAAGGCGAAGTGCAGCGTGTGGGCGGCAAGCTGTCCAACGCGGCGTTCGTCGACAAGGCACCGGCCGAAGTGATCGACAAAGAACGCGCCAAGTTGGCCGAGGCTGAACAGGCCCTGGGCAAGCTGGCGGAGCAACATGCGCGGATTTCCAGCCTGTAAGGTGGATTCCATGTAGAAAAGAGGCCTTCGGGCCTCTTTTTTTTGGCCTGAAAACCCAATCGATGTGGGAGCGGGCTTGCTCGCGAATGCAGTGTGTCAGGCACTGCATCTGTTTCTGATGTACCGCATTCGCGAGCAAGCCCGCTCCCACATTTAACCGAGTTCACCCTGAGAATGTGTGACAATGCCCGTCACTTTGAGCCAACACCAGAATCATCATGACCGCCCCCAGCACACCCAAGCCTGCACGCAAGAAGCCTAAAACCGCCGCCACGGCCAAGCCCGTCGCGCCGCGCAAAGAGGCTACCCTGCACCCGCGCAACCGCCACACAGGCCGTTACGACTTCCCGGCGCTGATCAAGACCACGCCGGAACTGGCGAAATTCGTGATCATCAATCCGTATGGCAAAGAGAGCATCGACTTCGCCAGCCCGGATGCGGTGCGGGTGTTCAACCGGGCGCTGCTCAAATCCTTCTATGGCATCCAGCATTGGGACATCCCGGCCGATTACCTGTGCCCGCCGGTGCCGGGGCGTGCGGACTACGTGCACTTCCTCGCCGACCTGTTGGCCAGCAACAACGACGGCAAGGTCCCGCGCGGCTCGATCATCAAGGTGCTGGACATCGGCATGGGCGCCAACTGCGTCTATCCGCTGATTGGCTACATGGAGTACCGCTGGACCTTCCTTGGCTCGGAGGTCGACCCTACCGCCGTGGCCGCCGCCAAGGCCATCGTGCAGTCCAACGACTTGAGCAAGGTCATCCAACTGCGCCAGCAACCCAACCCCAAGCAGATCCTGCTGGGCTTGCTGGAGCCGGGTGAGCGTTTTGACCTGACCATGTGCAACCCGCCGTTCCACGCGTCCATGGACGAAGCCACCAAGGGCAGCGAGCGTAAATGGCGCGCCCTGGGCAAGGCCGATCCCAAGCGCAAGTTGCCGGTACTGAATTTCGGTGGCCAATCGGCCGAATTGTGGTGTGAAGGCGGCGAAGCGCGTTTTGTGACGCAGTTGATCGCCGAGAGTGCGCATTTTGCCCACAAGGTGTTGTGGTTCAGCACCCTGGTGTCAAAGGCGTCGAACCTGCCTGCCATCGAGACCGCGCTGAAAAAAGCCGGGGTGCTGGAAAGCCAGGTAGTGGAGATGTCCCAGGGGCAAAAGCAAAGCCGCTTTGTGGCCTGGACCTTCCAGACCAAGAACGAGCAGCAGATCTGGCGCCAGCGCTGGGCCCGCGACTAACTGTAGTGAGCGGGCTTGCCCCGCGCTGGGTGGCGAAGCCGCCCTAAAACGGTCTGCCGCGGTGTGTCAGGAAAACCGAGGTGACGGGA